>CAMZEH010000001.1 GCA_947305745.1 uncultured Clostridia bacterium
TAACCCTGTCAACACTTTTTTTCAAAAAATTTTCGGTTTTACCCTTTGCATAAATTAAATGCCGAGCAAAACCGATTAAACATTCATTTTTTATAAGATTTTTGCTATTTCCGACACTATAACACTTGTCTTAGCGTCGGTTCCACATGTGGCCACTTTCTTATTGCCGCCACCTTTGCCGTTAATTTTTGGCATAATTTCTTTTAAAATTTCGTTAGCTTGCACTTTTGCAACCAAACTATCTGGCACGGCAATTATAACTTGCTTTTTATCGGCACCAACTATTCCGACCAGCATTTTCCCGAGTTTATCCGAAAGTTTGCCAATTTCAGAAGACGTCTTTTTGCCGCCCTCAAAAATTTCAATATAGCCGCAATCGGGCGTGTTTTGGGCGTTTAACGGCTTAATATCGCTTTCTGAAATGGGTTTCGCCTCTTCTTTTTTATGTGGTTTTGCGGAGATTTCCTTTCGAATTTTTTCAAGAGCCATTTCGGGCTTGACTTTGAGAAATTTGGCGATTTGGTTCAAATCGTTAATTTTTTTGCGGACATATTCATTGGCATCGTCGCCTGTGGTGGCCGTGATGCGCTTAATCCCCTTGCCAATGCCTTCTTCACTGAGAATTACAAAAGAACCGATATTACCCGTTTTTTCGGTATGTATACCTCCGCAAAGCTCTTTGGAAACATCTCCAAAACTTACTACCCTGACGTTTTCGCCATATTTGCTCTCGAAAAGCGCCATGGCTCCGCTTTGAATTGCGTCTTGAACGTTCATTATTTCTACTTTTCGGTCAATATTTTTGCGTATATTACTGTTTACAATTTGCTCAATTTTAGCGATTTCTTCGTCTGTTATCGTGCCATCATAGTTGAAGTCAAAGCGGAGTTTATCAGGTTCAACTTTCGAACCTGCTTGATGTAAATTCTTGCCGTAAAGCTGTTGGAGTGCGCTCTGGAGCAAATGCACCGACGTATGATTATTCGATATTTTTAGGCGCCTTACCTCGTCCACGTCGCACTCAACCTGATTATTAACCGCTAAGACTCCCGACACAACATTTCCGAAATGAATGAAAATACCTTCGGACGTCTTTTGTACATCGCTCACTTCAAATTCTGCGTTTTCGGTTTTTATAATTCCCGTATCGGCACACTGTCCGCCTGATTCCGCATAAAACACGCTATCCGAAAGAACCAGAATCGCGTCCTCGCCTTCTTCGGCGGTATCACAATCTTTTTCGTCTTTTATGATTTTAACAATTTCGGCCTCACATGTTGAAGAGTTGTAGCCGAAAAATTTCGTTGCTCTGCATTTGGATAGAATTCCCGCCAAATCTTTAATTATCGTCTTGCCCGACGCTTTTCCTATATTACGGGATTTCGATTTATGCTCCTCGAGTTTGACATTGAACCCTTCTTCGTCAAGCTCCATTTGATTTTCTTCGGCGTAAACTTTTATTATATCTATCGGCAATCCGTAGGTCGTTACCAAATCAAAAGCGTCTTCCGCTGAGATTTTATCCGACAAATTCTTTATCGCCGCAAGTCTTTCAAGTCCGCTCGTTAAGACTTTTTCAAATTGATCATGTTCTTTTTTGAATTCTTCAATTATATAAGCTTTATTCGCCTCAAACTTTGCAAAAATATTTTTATAGTTTTCAAGAATAAACTCTATGACCGCTGAAAAATCAAAATTTTTGATGCCGAATTTTCCCGTAACCATCATGCAGCGGCGAATGAGTTTGCGCGGAATATAGCCTCTGCCTTCGTTCGAAGGCGCAACTTTTTCCGAGAGTATCAAACATACCGTGCGCAAATGATCCGTCATAATTAAAACATCACGTTCGGGGATTTTATTTTCTCCGAGGAGACTTTCTATTTTCGCTTTAATCGGTGCAAGAAGGTCGGTTTCGTAGACGGATCTATATCCGCCCAGAACCATCGCCAAACGCTCAAGACCTGCACCTGTATCGACGCTCGTGAAACTGAGTTTGCTGAAGCTTCCGTCCGCGTTCTTATTAAACTGCATGAATACGCCCGCGTTCCATATTTCGATATAACGCTTTTTGGTATCGAACTCCTTGCCAGGCGCATAAGCTTCGCCCTCGCCCGTATCGAAAAATATTTCCGTACACGGCCCGCATGGGCCTGTTTCAGCCGTAGGGCCCCAAAAGTTATCTTCTTTTCCGCATTTTACTATATGACTCTCGGGCATACCGACTTTTTTCCAGTATTCATAAGCCTCGTCATCGCAAGGAATTCCGAGCTCTTCATCGCCGGAAAAAACCGTTACATATAATTTTTCTTGCGGAATGTTTAGCCGCTCGGTCAAAAACTCAAACGCGAGCGCTATTGCTTTTTCTTTAAAATAATTATTTATCGACCAGCTTCCGAGCATTTGAAAGCTCGTCAAATGATGTTTATCGCCTATCGAATCAATATCAATCGTCCTTATGCACGGCTGAATATCGCAAAGCCTCGGATACGGCGGTTTTTCGACTCCCGTGAAATAATTCTTTATCGGCGCCATTCCTGAGTTGATAAAAAGCAATGTAGGGTCGTTCTTGGGTATTATTGATGAATCCGTGATCTCCATATGATCTTTTTCTTTAAAGAACGAAAGAAATTTATTTTTAATTTCAATCGATGAAAGTTTTTCCATTTGTTTTCTCCTTATTTTTTAAAAGTATCATCTTTTTATTATAGAATTTAATGGTTTATAAATCAAGCGTAAGAGTAAGTTTAAAAATTAAACAAAATATTTAATAATATAAACTTAAAAAATATATTGATAATAATATTTATATGTAATATAATGAAAAAAACTTATAAGCGAACGGAGTAGTTATAATGGGTAAATTAAGTAACCAATATGGATCTATGGCAATCAAACTGGGTATCAAACGAGTGGGGGCCACGAAAACAAGGGAAATGGGCGATTACTTTAAAGAAATCACTTTATTTGCCAAAACAATAGAAAATTTAGCTTCATCAATTAAAAATGACGGCCTCGCTAAAACAGCAAGGCAGTATAAAATAGCAATGAAAAAAATTTATGGTGAATATCAAAAAACAGTCAAAAACGTTGCGCCCGGCGCTGAAATAGTAGATAGTGGAACTACATGCCGCAGAAATATGGCAGCCCTGGCCGTTAATCTTGCGCAAACTGTTCGTGACCAAGCACAAAATATGCTTGAGCTTTATAATATGGCTTACAATTTTTCCTCTATACTAAATGGTAGCACTATCTCTGATATAAATTGTAAGCTTGAGGCAATACCCTCTGTACAGGTGAATTTTAATAACCTAATAATTAATAAACAACAGGTAAAAAATTTACTCAGCCGTCAAATTAATATGAACCCGCCGAAATATACACCCCCGCCTGTACATTATTAAAGGAATTAAAAGCTGCATTCATTGCAGCTTTTTTCTATATTGCTTTATTCTGTTGTAGTTGCGCTTCGCCTACAACCGCATGAAGTTTGATTATTATCGTCTGTCGTTCTGGGCGGGAAAAATTCTTCCGTCGGGAATTCTATGCGGCTAAAGAGGTCGCAAGGATTATCCGTGGAAGTCACGCATTCTTTGCGCGGAACACAGAAATCATATGCGGGAATTCTCATCTGCACATTGCGTTCAATCTGCACGATACTGAAAACTCCCAAGCTGACCGCAACAGTCTTAGCGACGTTATTCGAGCGAACAAATTCACCGCCAAAACGTCTGCAGATAGCATCAGGAACTCTACACTGCTGCTGGCGACAGCAATCGTTCGGGCTACAAAGTTTCGCCGATAGCGCAACGGGATCCGCCACTTGAACCGTAGCTTTCGGCAAGTTGCCCGTTACTGCGTTTTGGAAATCCGAATCGCCGGCAGTATAATCTGAACTGAAAATCTTTACACTGCCTTCGCTTCCATAAAGAACTACTTTTTTATTATAAAC
This sequence comes from uncultured Clostridia bacterium, assembly GCA_947305745.1. GTDB lineage: Bacteria > Bacillota > Clostridia > Oscillospirales > Acutalibacteraceae > UMGS1491. Next base: position 3,950 of record CAMZEH010000001.1, read on the forward strand.
CGAAAGCCCGCTAACCTGCGCAGGCATTACGTTTGGTGCGATGAATGCCTCCAGATTGACTTCAAAAAAGTATGTTATATCAACCGTATAATAGCCTCTCCTAAAAGGTATCGCTTCAAGGTCGATGTACGTCGTTATTACGCTGACGTTTCTCACTCTGACGCTCGTGGACTGGTCAATTACGTTCTGTGCCGATTCGCTGAAATTAACGCGCAAATTCTCCAAACAATCTTTATCCGCGCATGAATCGTAAACTCTGTATGCATCTATGCAGACAGATTCTTTAAACTGGTTATCTTGGCAAGAGAATGAAGAAAAATTCTCCGTCATAAAAAATCCCCCCATGGTATGATTATCGGACATAGGTCGATGTCAACCTAAAGCTCCAAATTGAAATTTTGATTTTCAAAATCATACTATGAGAGAATTTTTATTTGTGTTACCGATTTACGAAAGCTTGGTCAAATTCGCATAATTTGCAAGTAATTTTTTATTTCCTACGGTATCAAAATTGATGTCGAGCATGCTATCGCCCGCAACGGGGGTTACACCGGCTATCGTTCCGATTCCAAAAACAGCGTGGCTGACTTTATCATTAACTTGAAAATCCACTTTCGGTTTTGAGCTATCTGAGCCACCCGCAACTTGTCCGAAATGGTGTGCCGCAACAACCGAACGCGCCCTCATTTCTTGAGCCGAATGCGGAATTTCTTCGCCTTCGTCAAGGGTTTTCCAATCTCTTGATTTTGTCTTTTCAAGAAGTTCATCGGGAATTTCTCCCAGAAATCTTGATGGATGGTTATGCGACGTGCTTCCAAAAAGCATCCTGCTGCCTGAATTAAGAATATACAAATTTCTTCGAGAACGCGTAATTCCGACGTATGCAAGCCTGCGTTCTTCCTCGATTTCATCGTTACTGTTCATCGACTGCATGCCGGGGAAAATGCCTTCTTCAAAACCGGGTATAAACACCGTCGGGAACTCAAGGCCTTTGGCGGAGTGGAGCGTCATCATCACGACAGCATCTGCGTTTTCGTCGTAATTATCCACGTCGGAGATCAACGTAACTTCTTCCAAAAAGCCCGCGAGCGTTGCATTCTCGCCATTTTCTTCTTCGTATTTTATTATATTGCTCATGAGCTCTTTTACGTTCTCAATACGCGCCTCCGCGCCGTCACGTTCGGCTTTAAGATACGCTATATACTCGGTTCTTTCCAGAAGGGTTTCATATATATCCCTGAGAGTTACGCCGGGGGTATTCGCGTATTCAATCATACCATCAATGAGGTCCGCAAACATTCTAAGTTTCATCGAAACCCTTTGAAGACCTTCAAAACGATCGCAATTTCTTATCACGTCAAGAAGGCTCATACCTGTTTCTTCTGCAAGTTCAGCGGCCTGAGTAACGGTGCGATCGCCTATCGACCTACGGGGCTGATTAATTATTCTTCTGAGCCTGATTTCATCCAGCGGGTTATTTATAACGCTCAGATAGGCGATCATATCCTTGACTTCTCTGCGCTCATAGAAACGCAGTCCACCCAAAATTCTATACGGAATATTACGTTTCATAAAAACTTTTTCGATTACGTTTGATTGCGAGTTCATTCTATACAAAATGGCAAAATCGCTGTAATCCGCACCTTTTGCAACCGCATCTTGAATCGCTTCGGCAATATAATTTGCCTCGTCATATTCACTGTACGCCGTATGGACTTTAATTTTATCGCCTGTTTCGTTTTCCGTCCAGAGAGTCTTGCCTTTACGGCCGGAATTATTGTTTATAACGGCGTTTGCCGCGCTTAAAATATTCTTCGTCGAGCGGTAATTTTGCTCCAGCCTGATAACCTTTGCGCCGGGGAAATTACTTTCGAAATTTATGATATTTTCTATCGTTGCGCCGCGGAATTTATAAATACTTTGGTCGTCATCTCCCACAACACAAAGATTACGCGTACCTCTTGCCAAAAGGTCAATCAGAACGTACTGCGCATAGTTGGTGTCTTGGTACTCATCGACCATGATATATTTGAATTTCGAATGATATTTTTCAAGCACATCGGGACAGGACTTGAAAAGCTTAATAACATTAAATATCAAATCGTCAAAGTCCATTGCATCGGACTCCGCAAGCTTTTTTTGGTACATATCGTAAATTTCGGAAATCTTGGCGAGCCTAAAATCTCCCATTGCCGATTTTTTATATCCATCATTGTCTATGAGCTGATCTTTCGCGCGCGAGATTTCATATCTTGCGCTCTTAACGGGGAGCATCTTATCGTCTATATTCAGGTTCTTTTGGCACTCTTTTATAAGCCGTTTTGAATCATCGTCATCATATACCACAAAGTGATTGCTGTGCCCGATTCTATCGGCGTGCGCCCTCAAAATACGCACGCAAAGCGAGTGAAACGTCGATGCCCAAACGTCTTTTCCGCACTCTCCGAACGCTGCCATGAGCCTATTTTTAAGCTCGTTTGCCGCTTTATTTGTAAATGTGATTGCAAGAATATTCCACGGGTTTACTTTATTATGTGCGACGATTTCCACTACATCATCAGCGCTCCCGCCTTTGTCGACAGTGCTTTCCAGCTGTGCTATCACATCTTCGGTAACGTTTTCGGGCATGTCGTCGCTAAAATACGCGTCACCGAACTTTATCATATTGACAATGCGGTTGACTATTACCGTCGTTTTTCCGCTGCCCGCTCCCGCCAAAACCATCAGCGGACCGCTGATATTAAACACCGCTTCACGCTGTCTATCGTTCATTCGCTCAAAACTTTTTTCGAGAAGCTTCTTTTTGAGTTCGGAATAATGCGTTTTTATGTTATTTTTTTTCAATTTTTGCACCGCCAAAATTTTTATTGCCGGCGTCAAATTTCTGCTGCGCGCGCCGACTAATATTTTATTTTCATGAATACTATTTTACATCATCAGAGCAAAAAAATCAAATTCAAAAACTAGCCGGAGAATTCTACCTCCGAGAGCGCGACTCTTTCGCGTACGGGCTCTTCATCGGGGCCTGCAAACTCCAAATCGAGCGTCTCGGAAAGCACTCCACGCGCCACAACGATAGCATCTTTACCGCCTGATTTAACAGTCGCCCCAACTTTTGGCATTCTGTTTAAGATATCCTTATAAACGCCCTGCTCATACTTGAGACAACACATGAGACGCCCGCACGAACCCGAGAGTTTCACAGGGTTGAGTGGCAATTGCTGATCTTTGGCCATTTTAATCGAAACCGACTGAAAATCATTAAGAAAACCCGAACAACAAAATTCTTTCCCGCACGGCCCCAAACCGCCGAGCATCTTTGCTTCATCTCTTATCCCGACTTGCCTAAGTTCAATCCTTACCTTGAAATTATAAGCGAGATCTTTGACCAAATTTCTGAAATCCACTCTTGAGTCAGACACAAAATAAAATATAAGTTTGCCGCGGTCGAATGTATATTCCGCGTCGATGAGTTTCATCTTGAGTTTATGATGCCAAACTTTTTCTTTGCAAACCTTTAAAGCTTTGATTTCCTCATTACGCTTAGCTTCCAGCGATTTCAAATCTTTTTCGGTCGCTTTTCTGATAATATAATATTCGGGCGTATCACCGCTGTTTTTGTGCATATCTTTTATTGTCAAAACAGTTCCGCATTCAAGCCCAAGTTTTGTCTCGGCTATGATTTTATCGCCTTTTGAAACAGAGTCATCCTTACAGCGATAATAGTAAATTTTCCCGACTTCGCGAAACCTTACGCCAATTATTTTCATTTTTTCACCTCATCTTATCAAAGCCGCCATAATACGGCATTTAAGTAGATTTATATTAATGTTATTTTCGAAAATTTTAATCAAATCATGAAGTCCATCAATCATCTCAGTGCTTTCGTTTTGCGATAATTCCCCTCCTACCGACTCACGAATTAATTTATGCAAAATCATTTCCGTCAAAAGCTTTAGATAATTCCTGTCGTTCGGGGTCGCCGCAACGAGCCGCATAATATTTTCGGTATCGCCAAGCGCAGCAAATTTTGCAATGTCCCCCGCAAGTTTATTTATTTCTTCATTTCCCTGCGCGGTATCAAAATCAGTTTTGCCTGAATATATCTGACATCTCGAACGAATTGTCGGAAGCAATTTTGAAACGCTACTGCAAATCAATATGAAAATCACATTCCGAGGAGGTTCTTCCAAAATTTTTATAAACGCATTCTGAGCCTCGGCCGTCATAACCTCGGCGCTTTCTATGATATAAAATTTTTGCCCGCCCTCCAAAGAAACTATATGCGCATCTTCTCTGATTTTTCGGATTTCATCGATTTTAATCGAGGAAAAAGCCTTTTCGGGTTTCAAAATTTTAACGTCGGTATGACTGCCGCTATTCATTTTGACGCAGTTACCACATTTTTCACATGGTTTTTTTGTTTTTGAGTCGCACAGCATCAATTTCGCCAAAAACAAAATATTTTCAATCGCTTTTTCGCAGTTCGTATCTTCGATTATGACGGCGTGCGGAAACGTCCCACGCTCGGCGGACATCATTAATTTATCGGTATATCCCTCTCGTTTCACGGTTTCAGACATAACTTTTATACCTTTTCAAATCTATCGACATCAAGAACGAAAATTATCGCTCCGCCGACGGTAACTTCAAACGGCATGCGTGACATAGCTTCAAAATATGTAGGCATAGTATTAGTAACGAGCTGCTTGCGCTTACTGCTGTACCTCGAAATGATATCTATAACCTTATTCACCTTGTTATCCTCAATACCGATAATAAGCGTCGTGTTGCCCGACTTCAAAAATCCGCCCGTCGAAGCCATTTCCGTAACTTGAAAACTTTCTTCCGTCAAAGCGTCCATAACAACCGATGCATCGTCCTTGCTCATTATCGCCATAACTAATTTCATAAGCTCACTCCTGATTTAAAATATATAATTTTATTAATCTCATTCTACCACATTTATTTTAAAAACGCCATAATTTGTGAGAGCGTCAATTTCATCTTTGCCAATTACTTCTCCCGGCATGACTATCGGCACTCCCGGCGGGCAAGGGCAAGCTATCTCCGCCGCCACTTTACCACATGCGTTTTGGACTTCTACCGATTTTTTCGGCGACATAGACGCACTTCGGATATCCATAGATTTTTCCGGCAATTTCGGGAGCAAAATTTTTATTTTGCGTTCTTTCTTTGCAATCTGTTTTGCCTTCTTTAGTGCCGTTTTCAGGCGTATCCAATCAATTTGCGTATTGAACGGCGATGGTATCAAAATGGCATAATTTTCATCGCAAAATTCGGGTTCTATCTTGAATTTATAAAGAAAATCTCTAAACTCTTCTCCCGTGAGCCCTATTTTCCAGACGCCGAGCGTGATACGGCACGGGTCGGATATGCTTTCGTCGGGGATGTATATACCCGAAGACCCTGCGATTTTTCTTGCTTCTGCCACAGAATCAGCAAGATTTTTGTACTCCTCTTCTCCTCTTTTTGCGAGCCAATCTGCGCACACGTCCATCGAGACCATAACGGAATACGACGGACTCGTTGAACCAAAAATCGCCATTGCATTTTTGGCTTCGGAGCAAAATTTTTCATCGTTTATGTGAAGCCATGCTCCACCCGTTAGAACGGGCAAGGTCTTGTGAGCCGAATCAGCCGACATCGTTGCTCCCTGCTCCAGAGGGTGCAAATTCATTCCCAAAAATTTCAAATGCGAGCCATGAGCGTTGTCAACGATAAGCGGGACGTCATGCTTTTTGCAAACTTCCGAAATTGATTTGATATCTTGCAAAATTCCGTAATAATCCGGGCTCGTTATATAAACCGCTTTGATTTCAGAGTCTCCTTTGAGATTTTTTTCTACGTCTTCCGCCGAAATTCTTTTCGCAAGGCCCGTATTCATGTCAATTTCGCGTTCGAGCCACACTGCATCAATTCCCAAAAGCGCAAACGCCGAAACCGCCGCGCGATGAGCGACCCTGTCGCAAAGTATTTTCCCGCCGTTCGGTGAGCAAAGACGTATCATCGCTTGCATGCAAAGAGTATTGCCTCCGCAAGAAAAAATTGAACGTTTACTGCCATAAAGTTCGGCGAGATTCTCCTCCGCTTGCTTTATTATTCCACTAGCTTCGTAAAGGCTATCCGTGAACGGCAGTTCGGTGTAATCAAGACTGAAAAAATCTGCGTTTTTTATCGCTTTGCCTTTATGCCCGGGCGTATGAAAGGATGACCTTTTTAAATTTTTATATTTTTGCAAGGAATCAAAAAGAATTTTACTCAATTTCGTTCGCTCCTAAATTAAAATTTATGAATAATTAAGATTATAAAGTGAAAAAATAACCTAAAATCTATGTTTTGAAGGTGATTTTATGAAAGCACTTAATGTTTCCAAAAAAGAATACTCCAAAATGGCGGGCGATACTTCCCCCGCGAGCCCTATATGGAAAGATTTTTTCATGGCTTTTGTATTTGGCGGCGCTATTTGTACGCTCGGGCAGTGGCTTTGCAATCTTTATATGTCAAACTTTATGCTCGATAAAAAAACAGCCAATACTTGGGTTTCGATAACCCTAATAGCTCTGAGCGCGCTACTCACGGCCCTCGACTGGTACGGCAAAATCGCCAAACATGCGGGCGCGGGTACTATCGTTCCGATTACAGGATTTTCAAATTCCATAACCGCTCCGGCAATCGAATTTAAAAGTGAAGGGCACGTTTTTGGAATAGGCGCAAAAATGTTCATTATGGCGGGGCCCGTCATCGTTTATGGTACAATAGCATCTATGGTTTATGGCCTTATCGTGTGGCTTTTTAAACTTTATTAAAGTTATCCTCTTTGCCGCCGGACTTCGTACATCAAAACTCCTGCAGCAACCGAGGCATTAAGCGAATTTATACGCCCGCTCATCGGGAGAGACACAATAAAATCGCATTTTTCACGCACGAGTCTGCCGATTCCCTTACCTTCCGAGCCTATCACAAGCGCAACCGCTCCTTTAAAGTCGGTTTGGCACCAGTTTTGACCTTTCATATCGGCACCATAAATCCAAAGTCCGTTTTCTTTGAGTTTATCAAGAGTCTGAGATATATTGGAAACTTTTGCAACCGGCACGTATTCCAGCGCTCCTGCCGCTGATTTTCCTACTGACTCCGTAAGCCCTGCCGAGTGCCGTTTCGGGATTATCACACCATGCGCTCCCACACATTCGGCCGTTCGTATTATTGCTCCCAGATTATGCGGATCTTCGATTTCGTCCGCAACGATTACAAAAGGAGGTTCGCCTCTTTTTTTTGCCGTTTCGAGAATTTCTTCAACGGTGGCGCTCTTTTTAACTCCCGCCAAAGCAATTACTCCTTGGTGATTTCCGTTTTTTGACATCAAATCAAGCTTTGCTTTTTTGACTCTTTTAATCGTTATCCCATTTTCTTTAATTTTTTTCATTAAAGTATGTATCGAGCCTAAATTAAGAGTTTCTTGCAAAAACACAGTTTCGATAACTCGGCCTGATTTCAGAGCTTCCGAAACAGCGTTCCTGCCGATTATATATTCGCCGTGTGACACCTAAAATTATCCCTCAATTCCGTAATTTTTCAAAAATTTTTCTACCCCTTCGAGCGTTTCTTTGCTTATTACATGTTCAATCTTACAAGCATCTATTTCCGCAGTACCTTCGCTTACGCCGAGCACTTCTTTTAAAAACTTTCTGAGCACTTTATGCCTCGAATAAACCGACTCGGCAACTCTCTCGCCCTCGGGAGTTAAAATAATTTTACCATACTTTTCTTGAATTACCAAACTATTATTTTTCAAAGATTTTATTGCCCTCGTGACGCTCGGCTTTGAGATGTCCATGGCTTTTGCAATGTCGGTAACTCCCACGCCGGACATGCTTTGGCGAAGTATATGTATAATTTCAAGATAATCTTCCAAAGAGGCCGTTAAATACTGCAAATTTCTCACTCCCTTAATCTTTCGGGCGTTTACCGCAAAAGCCTTTATATGCGCAGCCCGAACATTTATGATTTGCTTCTTGTTTCGCCGATTTATGTTTTTTGAGCGCATTCAAAACAACCCAAGCAACAATCAAAATCACAAGCACGAGTATTATGACGTCCGCTAAATTCATTTTTATACTTCCTCCCGAATATCAGATAAATTTTTGAACCAAACTGAAAATTTGATACGCAAGTGCAGAAAATAAAAACGCAATAAACAGTTGATACACTACCGAAATAAAAATTAATTTTTTATCCTTAAATTCCTTGAAAATCGCACTGAGTGCCGCAACGCAAGGCGTATATAAAAGCGCAAAAACTACGAACGCAATGGCCGAGCTTTGTGAAAAATTCTCGGTCAACATATGAGCTAAGTTTTCGGGATTATCGCCCGCATAAAGAATTGAAAGCGTACTGACTATCGATTCTTTCGCCATAAGCCCCGTGAGTAGCGCAACCGCTGCGCGCCAATCGCCAAAACCGCAAAGAGTAAACGCAGGCGCCACTACGCTACCCATGCTCGCCAGAATGCTTTGTGAATTGTCGCTTACCATCTCGAAGTTCACCGAAAACGACTGCAAAAACCAAACAATTATCGTCGCGACCAAAATTACCGTTCCCGCACGTTCGATGAAATCCCTTGTCCTATCCCAAACGCTCATAAAAACGTTTTTAAACGACGGCATTTTGTATTCGGGCATTTCCATTATAAACGGCGCATCTTCTCCGTCAAACAGCGTATCCTTGAATATGAAAGCCGTTAAAATGCCTGCCAAAATTCCCAAAATGTAAATCGTCATTACCGCCACCATTTGGTGATTTGGAAAGAACGCCGATGCAAACAGCATATAAACGGGCATCTTCGCGCTGCACGACATAAACGGTATTAGAAATATAGTAAGATTTTTGTCTTTTTTGCTTTCTAAAATTTTCGTACCCAAAACTGCAGGTACACTACAACCAAAGCCCATAATCAGAGGCACGAAAGCTTTTCCGGAAAGTCCTATTTTTCTGAATGGTCTGTCCATTATGAACGTCGCTCTAGCCATGTAGCCGCAATCTTCAAGGAGCGATATAAGCGTAAAGAGGAGTATAACTTGCGGTAAAAACGCCACAACAGCCCCGACTCCGCCTATAACGGCATCTAAAACCAGACTTTTCGACCAATTTGAGGCACCGACATAATTTAAAATGCTTTCAATAGAACTTCTTGTATTATTATTTATAAAATTTTCGCAAAAATTCTTAAGCACAGAGCCTATCGGGCCAAACGTGACGTAAAATATTCCGAGCATAAACAAAATAAAACAAGGGATAGCCGTATATTTGCCCGTTAAAATTTTATCGGCAATGTACGAACGCGTCAGGGATTTTTCTTTTTTTATGGTTTTTATCGCTTTATCGCAAAGCGAACAGATGCCTTGATACCTCTCGTCGGCAATTAAAATATCTTTGTCTTTGTCGTAAAGCCTACTGATATTATCGCGCATTTTCTCGATTTCCGAAGCTTCGTTCGTCGTAATACCCGTTTCCGTGATAACGAGCGGGTCATCTTCAAAAATCTTAACGCTTTTAAAGCGTTCGTTCTCGGAGTAACCGGTTTTTTCGGATATCATATCCCCTATTTTTTTCAGTGCCGACTCTACTTCCGGCGAATAAACGGGTCTTACCCCGAACGTATTTTCTTTTGAAAGTAGAATTTTTTCGATTTTTTGAAGCAATACATCTATACCTGCATTTTTCCCCGCAGATACCGAAACGACGGGCAATCCGAGCTTTTTTTCGAGGAGTTTTACGTCTATCACTTTACCTTTGCGTGCGAGCAAATCGCTCATATTAAGCACGAGCACTATCCTACAACCAAGCTCCATTAACTGCGTTGTAAGATAAAGATTTCGTTCAAGATTTGTTGCGTCTAATATGTTTATTATCAAATCGGGAGATTCGTTTATTATATAGTTCCGCGTGACGATTTCTTCGGGAGAGTACGGCGAAAGGGAATATACTCCGGGAAGGTCAACTAAATTTATGGGAAGTTCGGTATTCTTCACTTGCCCTTCTTTGCGCGCAACCGTTACTCCGGGCCAATTCCCCACATACTGATAACTGCCCGTCAAACTATTAAAAAGCGTTGTCTTGCCGCTATTAGGATTGCCGATGAGCGCTATGTTATAGTTTTCGCTTTCGGAACTGCGAACTCGTACGGGAGGTAAGCTGAAATGCTCTGAAACCCCCGAAAAAACTCTTTTTTTATCTTTTAAAACTTCACTTTGCTCATCTTTTGAGTACAGTTCTATCTGAGATGCATCAGATTTTCTTATGCTGAGGTTATACCCATGAACGCTAACTTCAATCGGGTCACCGAGCGGTGCGTATTTAATAACTTTAATCCTCACGCCCGGCGTAATACCCATATCTATAATTCTTCGTCTGAGCGCGCCCCGACTTCCGATTTTTTTCACGACCCCCATCTCGTTTGGCCTCAAATCGCTTAATTTCTGCACTTTTTTATCATATCCTTTATTTTGAAAATTTTTCGAATAGTTAATTATATGTACAAACTGTATTTTATCACACAATTTTCAAAAAGTAAACTAAAGCTAACTTTTTTGTTGGAATACTAACACACTCAAAATCATATAAAATAAAAAAAGAACAAGGAATGAAAATATTATGGTCTATCAAATACTTTTACCCGCTCTGCTCATTTTACTTTATTTCATATTTAAAATTTTTAAAGAACCGAAACCTTTTATAAAATCTATAAAATCGATGTTTTTCAGCATGGGAGTTCTCATACTTATGCACACTTTAAACCCCGCAATCGGCGTGCCGATGCCTATAAACATGGTTAACATATTAACTTCCGGCATTTTGGGTATCCCTGGAATTTGTCTGATTACAATACTAAACGCCGTTTTCTAAAATCCCTGATAATTTACAATAATTTATTTTCTATAAAAAATATTATGTATTTTACTTGCATTTTTTTTATTTACAATATATCATTGACACATAATCAAAAATATCGACAAGCGAGGGGTTTCAAATGAGCGAAAAGGAATTCAATCAAAAGGAAAATATCACTCCGGATTCGGTGGATTCTGAAAACATGCAAAAAATCGATGAAAACGAAGAAATAACCGAATCGGAAATAAAAGAAGGGCGCAACATGGCTCTACTTTCCTACATAGTCCCCGTAGTCCCCTATTTTTACAAAGAAAAAGATAACAAATTCGTCAAATTCCACGCAAGGCAAGGGATGAATCTCTTTTTGGTTTTAATAATCTACACAGTGGTGTATAATATACTCACAAGAGCGATAAAAATCGGGCATATCATGAACAGGGGCGGCGTAGTAATCAGAATGACGCCTTGGTGGGTAACGTTTCCGCTCAGCGTTATCGGGTGCATCCTGGCCGTTATGGACATTATGGGAATTGTGCAAGTTTTAAACGGCGAAACTCAGGAACTACCAATAATAAAAGATTTAAAAATTTTCAAATAGAACAAGGAATTTAAAAATGCAAAAAATAAAAAGCTTTGAAGTCGACCACACAAAACTGGGTGTGGGAATGTATATTTCGCGCGTCGATGATGATATCATAACTTACGACATAAGAATGGTAAAGCCGAATACTCCGCCGTTTTTGGAGAATTCGGGCTTACACACGTTTGAGCATCTTTTTGCAACTTACGTAAGAAACAGTAAATTTTCGAAAAATGTTATATACGCAGGGCCTATGGGTTGCAGAACGGGTTTTTATTTTTTAACGAGAAAAATGCACCACAAAGATGCTATTGGTTTAGTAAAAGAAACTATGCGTTTTATTGCGAACTTTGACGGGGAAATCCCCGGAGCAACCGAAAAAGAATGCGGGAATTGTCTTGACCACAATCTAAAACTGGCTAAGTTATACGCCAAAAAAATGTCATCGACACTTGAAAATTGGGATATCAAACACCTAAATTATTCGTAAATGTCAAGTAATATTAAAATTTCTATAATTTTTAAGATAAATTCCGAGAGTTTTAAGCTCTCGGATGTTTTTGTCTTTTATGTTCTTGCATTTTCGCCCCAGAAAAAGAGCGCTATTGTACCGGGTCCGGTGTGACTCCCGACTGTCGTCCCGATGTTGTATATCTGCACACGACCGCTTAATTTTTTAAACTTCTCCTCAATCATATCCGCGAGCCAGCGTGCCTCTTTAAAGCAATTTGACTGCGAAATGAAACATTTACCGGCATATTCCAAACCGTTTTTTGCGTTTTCTATCATTTTGTAACAAAGCTCGGCAATCGCTTTTTGTTTTGTGCGCACTTTCATTCTGGGTGTAAGTTTGCCTTCGGCATTGACGTTCAGAACAGGGCAAATTTTCAGCATACTTCCAACAAATCCTGCCGCTTTCGAAATTCTTCCGCCTCGTATAAAAAAGCTAAGATCATATGTGCAAAACCAGTGATGAAGTTTTAGTCTGTTTTCTTCTATCCAAACCTTGAGTTCGTCGATGCCTTTCCCGTTATTTCTCATATCGGCAAGAGTATCCATAATAAGCCCCATGCCCGAAGACCCACCCAAAGAATCAACAACGTAAATTTTTCTCTCGGGGAATTTTTTCGAAACTTCGTTAGCCGCTATTTTTGCCGAGTTATAAACTCCCGAAATCCCTGTTGACGTTGAGATATGTAGTATATCTTTGCCGCTCTCCAAAAACGGAGTAAAATATTCAATAAACTCCGCAACGTTGACCTGGGAAGTCTTTACATCCGTGCCTTTTGCCGTTATTCTATTATAAAACTCCTCGGAATTCATAGTTTTGCCCATATCGTCGCTATATTCTGTGCCGTCTATAAAATAGTGGAATTTTGCGTAATGAATATCGCGCTTTTCACAAAATTCATTAGTCATATCGCATGTGGAACATGTGCTCAAAATGTAATCGTTGACCAAGAAACTCACTCTCCAATAGTATCATGTAAATATCTGTAATTGTACTTCAAAAACAAAAATGATAAAATTACATAATAACCACTCTGTTATAATATCTATACAATTTTATGAAGGTGTATAAACAAATGCAAACAGATAAAAGAATCATCAAAACGAAAAACAATTTAAAACACACCCTGATAGCCATGCTCGACACATATACATTTGAAAAGATAACGGTAAAAGCAATTTGCGAACAGTCAAATACAAGCAGAATAACATTTTATAATCATTATCACGACAAATACGAGCTTCTGGATGATCTTTCGGCAGACATGCTTGCCGCAGCTCAGAAAGAATACGTCAAATTGCAGGCAAATAACAACAAAAACCGAAATCCGATAACAAGCTACTGCAATTTTTTGGAGTGCATACTGAATATGTATTATCAAAATCTAAAATTTTTCTCGCACACAAATCCAAATGAAAATCCTTACTTAAATTTTTATTTTTATAAATATATTTTGAAGTATTTGGAAATCCACACCAAAAAAAGAAGTCCCCTGCTAAAACCAAAGTACAGCACTAAAAAAATAGCGGGGTTTCTTTGCTACGGACTTTGGGGGTTTATAACCGAAGGGCTTGCGCAAAAATGTTCAATTGCGCAAATTAAAGATGAAGCCATAAGCATTTTAAAAGGGCTGCTACAATCCGAAATACTTACAAACAATAATTAAAAACGCCCCCGTAATTGGAAGGCGCTACTTAAAGAATTATAAAACAAGCACTATCACTCATGAAGTTGCCAGATAAAGCGCACCGATGCCGGTTACCCCGCAAGCTCCCACACTTACAGCAACATCAGTAAGAACGCGACCCGCGGTTTCCAGCTCCTGCGCTTTCACGGCATCGCCTTGCTTCTTATATGCTTTTGCTTTGTATTGGCAAACAGCGCTTGCAACTGAACACCCAAAAGATACCGGCACACTGGTAACGATTACGCCCGCAGCAGTTCGTACTATGCCATCAATTCCTCCGGATACCAATTCCAATGACGTATCATCAAGCCTCTGAACAAAGTTTCCCATAACAACTTCTCCTTTCAAAATCTAGCATTAAACTCATCCATAATTGTACCATAATATGTGTTTATTACCAATATTTTTATTTTTCGAAATAATCATATATCTCTTTCGCAACAGATTCAGGCATTCCATGCATTAATTTCAAATCTTCAACTGAAGCTTTGGCGATATTTTTCAGCGAGCCGTATTTATTAAGAAGCATTTTTGCTCTTTCACGACCCACACCCGGAATTTTCGTGAGGCTTGAGCCGACAACTCGTTTATTTCTAAGCTGTTTATGATAATTTATCGTGTATCTATGCACTTCATCTTGTATATTCGTTATAAGACTAAAAAGTCTGCCGTAATTTTTTATTTCAATTTCTTCGCCATCGGTTGTCATCGCTCTTGTGCGGTGTTTTGAATCTTTCACCATGCCAAAAACAGGAATATTTATATCAAATTCTCTAAGGACTTCGCTCGCCGCGCGGGTATGTGCGGTTCCGCCATCAACCAAGATTAAGTCCGGCAAAAACCCAAAAGAATTATTCGGATTGTCTCTGTTATTTAAATATTCTTGTATACGTCTGGAAATAACCTCGCGCATTGAGCCGTAATCATCTTGACCATCCACAAACTTAATTTTGAATTTACGGTATGCAGATTTCATCGGCTTGCCGTTTTTATAAACAATCATTCCGCCTACATTATCTTTGCCCATTATATTTGAAATATCGTAAGCTTCAATAGAACTCGGCGTGCTTTTGAGGTTGAGAATATTTCGAAGTTCTTCCAGCGTATCATCTATTTTGCTCTTGTTGCCTTTATTTCTTAGGAGCGATTCTTCTGCATTTTTTGCGCACATTTCCAGCAAATGCAGTTGTTCTCCGCGCTTTGGAATAATTATATTCACGTTTTTTTTGAAATGCTCGGAAAAATATTTTTTTATAAGTCCTTCGTTTTCAATTTCACCGTCAATTAATATCGTCTTCGGAATACTATCCGTATTTTCATAGTATTGCTCTAAAAATTCGCTACGGGTCGCGGGCAAGCTATCATCAGGCTCAACTATATAATTTTGGCTATCATAGAGATCGCCGTCTTTAAACCTAAAAACTTCAAAAGAGATGTTTTTTTCATCACGAGCACAAGCAATTACATCTTGGTTTTTAACCTTATAAGCAACCACCTTCTGCCTATTTTTAATGTTTTCTATGGCTTTAATTCTGTCACGGATCTGTGCGGCATACTCGAAATTGAGTTTTTCGGCTGCTTTTTGCATCGTATTTCTAAGATTTTTAATCGTTTCCGAACTTCCGCGCTTTACAAAATGTTCCGCTTCGTTTATGGAATTTACATAATCTTCGTTCGAAATCGCTCGGATACAGGGTGCAGAGCAGCGATTGATATAATAATTAAGGCACGGACGTTTGTAGATTTTATCGAGGTTTCGATTACAAGTCGGAACTTTAAAAATTTTAACCATTTCTTCGGCGGTTTGCTTGACGGAAAATGAATTTGTATATGGGCCAATGTAAGCCGCTCCGTCGTTTTGCTTCTGCTTAACGTAAAGAATTTTCGGCCACTTTTCTTTTGTAATCTTAATGTAGCTAAACCCCTTATCGTCTTTAAGTAAAATATTATATTTCGGCTGATGTTTCTTTATTAGACTGCATTCCAAAACAAGCGCCTCGAATTCGCTATCGGTCATTATATAATCAAATTTTGAAATGTTCGAAACCATTTTTTTTACTTTCTCGGTATGGCCGGAATCATTCATGAAATATGAAGAAACTCGATTCTTTAAGTTTTTCGCTTTACCGATATATATAATTTCCCCTTGTGTATCTTTCATTATATATACCCCTGGCATATCGGGGAGTTTTTTTACTTCCTCTTTGAAATTCAACGTATTCGTCATCTCTTTAAACCTCATTATAGTTAAACTCCTTTAATTATATTAAATAATTAAAGTATGCTCAAATATTAAATGAAAATAACTTTTGAAAAACAAAAACAGCTGCCGGAAAGCAGCCGTCCGCAATTCGAAACTGTTCTTATGATATTCCCAAGCTCTGACTATTCCTCGCATCTTTTTCACGTGCATTACTTATCACTCCACATACAATCATGGATAATATGCACGTGCTTAGTGTAGATGCTACCGCTATACTGCAATTTTTGGCTTTTCGTATGTATTTGTTGTAACCTGATGTATTTTTCCCCTTTTTTGCTTTATCGGCTTTAGAAAAATAAGCACATGTCGCAATAGAACATCCCAAACTCGATATAAGCATTGGACCGGCCGCACCGGCTGCAATGTCCACAATATCTACTCCGCCTACAACACTTCCCAAAGAATCAATATCTAATTTTTTGAGAAAAGGCTTCGAAATTTCCGCCATGCTTCATTCCCTGCCTTTCGTCTGACCCTAAACACAAATATTACCAATTCATAAAATAGGTTTAAACCGCTCTGTGCGTTATCATAACATAAATTCATGGGTATTGTCAAGCAGAATTAATGCTTACACCAAAACCGCCACCAAAAATTGTGGCGGTAAAATAGACAATGTATAGTGATGACCTTTGCTATTTCTGTTCCGGTAGATTAATAACATTTGTTTTTGCTCTTTGCATATTAATTTTAAAGCTAAGCAAAATTCTAACTGTATTTTCTTTGATAGTTTCGATCATCGCATCGAACATCTCAAAACCTTCGACTCTATATTCGACAATCGGATCACGCTGTCCGTAAGCACGGAGGTTAATGCCTCTCTTAAGCTCTTCCATGGCATCAATGTGATCCATCCACTGCTGATCTACATTACTGAGCAGCACCACACGTTCGAGTTCTCTCGCACCCTCAGCACCTATAATTTCTTCATGCTTTGCGTATATGCTGTGGCATCTATTTTTAATAAAATTCGATATTTCTTCAGGAGTCATGTTAATAGGATTGTTATCCTCCTCGGTTAAATCCTTTTCGGTAATAACCCAATCCATGTAGTATCCGCGCAGGCCTTCGATGTTCCAGTTTTCCACAGGCATATCTTTTGAGATGAATCTACTTACAACGCTATCCACCATCTCATCTATCATCTTTGAAATTTTATCTTTCAAATCCACACCATTGAGGACCTCATCGCGCTGACCATATATAATCTCACGCTGGCGATTAAGAACGTCGTCATACTGAAGAACATGTTTACGAATACCAAAGTTTCTTCCTTCAATCTTCTTCTGCGCCGCTTCAATAGATTTTGTAAGCATTCTCGCTTCAAGCGGAGTGTCTTCGTCAACGTTTAATCTCGACATCATTCTTTGCATTCTGTCGCCGCCGAAAAGTCTCATTAAGTCGTCCTCAAGCGAGAGATAAAACCTACTCTTACCCGGGTCACCTTGACGTCCCGCACGGCCTCGTAGCTGATTATCTATACGTCTGGTTTCGTGTCTTTCCGTACCGATAACATACAGTCCGCCGCAAGCCTTAACTTCTTCCGCAGCTTGCTTAATTTCTTCTTTATATATGTTATAAAACTCCATATATTTCCTGCGAGCTTTTAAGATATCCTCGTCGGTCGTTTCGGAATAACTATTCGATTCCGCTACAACTTCTTCGGAGAAACCAAGTTTGCGAAGCTCAGATTTCGCGAGGTATTCGGCATTACCGCCAAGGCAGATATCTGTTCCGCGCCCTGCCATATTGGTTGCTATCGTGATTGCGCCTTTCTTACCCGCTTGAGCTATTATCTGCGCTTCAAGTTCGTGGTACTTTGCGTTCAAAACTTGGTGAGGTATATTTTGTTCTTTGAGCATCGCACTTAAGATTTCTGATTTTTCAATCGAAACCGTACCCACAAGTACAGGCTGACCTTTCTCGTGGCTTTCGATTATGTCTTTGACAATCGCGCGATATTTCCCGGCCTGAGTTTTATAAACAACATCAGGCAAATCTATTCTTTTTACGGGTTTATTCGTCGGGATTTCAACGATATCAAGCTTGTAAATTTCTCTAAACTCTTCTTCTTCGGTCTTTGCCGTTCCCGTCATGCCCGAGAGTTTATCGTAAAGTCTGAAATAGTTTTGGAATGTAATTGATGCCAAAGTCTTTGATTCTTTCTCAACTTTTACGCCCTCTTTTGCTTCGATGGCTTGATGTAAACCTTCGTTGTAGCGCCTACCGTACATGATACGACCCGTAAATTCATCAACGATTAAAACCTCGCCATCACGAACAACGTAATCTATATCCTTTTGCATGACGCCGTTAGCTTTTATCGCCTGATTTATATGGTGTTGGAGTGTTAAATGTTCGGGGTCGGTCAAATTCTCGATATTGAAATATTTTTCCGCTTTTTCAACGCCTGATTTCGTAAGAGTCGCGGTTTTCGCTTTTTCGTCCACAACATAATCATGGTCTTGGAAAAGTTCTTCGTTATCTTCTTTGGAATTGATTTCCGCAACTTTGAGCATCGAAAGGCTCTTTGCGAATTTATCCGCAATAGTATAGAGTTCAGTAGATTTGTCGCCCTCACCCGAAATTATAAGCGGTGTTCTCGCTTCGTCGATAAGTATCGAGTCTACTTCGTCGACGATTGCAAAATTATGACCTCTTTGAACTTTTGCACGCTTATTCGTCACCATGTTATCTCTCAGGTAATCGAATCCAAATTCGTTATTCGTACCGTAAGTAATGTCCGCAGCGTATGCTTTCGCCCTTTGTTGCTTTGTGCATTCGTTTACTATGACTCCCACACTGAGCCCTAAAAATTTATAGACTTTTCCCATCCATTCTGCGTCACGTTTTGCAAGATAGTCATTGACGGTTACGATATGCACGCCCTTTCCTGCCAACGCATTAAGGTACGCAGGCAAGGTTTCAACGAGAGTTTTACCTTCACCTGTCATCATTTCGCTTATGCGTCCTTGATGAAGAACTATTCCGCCGATGACCTGAACGGGGAAATGACGCATTGACAAAACTCTGTCCGAAGCTTCTCTACATACCGCAAAAGCATCAGGAAGAATATCATCGAGAGTTTCGCCGTTTTTTAGTCTCTCTTTAAGAACTATCGTTTGCGATGAAAGCTCCTCATCGGACATATTAAGATATTTACTCTCGAGCGAAAGAACCGCATCGCAAATCGGTTTTACTCTGCGAAGTTCACGTTTGCTGTAATTTCCAAAAAGATACTTTAAAAAACTCATATCCAACACCTCTTAATCAAATCAATGGAATCAATAATTTAACTCGATTATACTACAAAACAAATAAAAAATCCAGCACTTTAAATGATTGTTTTATACTTTAAAAAGTATTAAGATAGATTGTAACATATCAGGAAACAAAAATCATAAAATTTTTATATTTTTTTGACATTACTAAAAATTAATTTATAAAATATTAAAGGAGGAATCTTAATGAATAGCAAAAACTTTAATTTTAACGCCGTATTTTCACTTATGCAAAGATCGTTCCCGAAAAATGAGTACAGAAGTTATGAAAATCAGAAAAAACTCCTTGAAAATAAGCATTATAAAATCATTCCGTATTTCGGCGATGACAACGAACTTCTGGGATTTGCCGCCGTTTGGGAGTTTGAATTTTTTAAATTTGTGGAGCATATTGCCGTGAGCGAAAAATGCCGCGGAATGGGTATAGGTTCGAAAATTATGCATGACATTATAGAAAAATCTGATGTGGATATAATTTTGGAAATCGAACCGCCAAATGATGAAATGAGTAAAAAAAGACTCCATTTTTACGAAAAACTAGGTTTTAAATGCAATGATTTTGGGTATTTTCAGTTGCCTCTCAACAAAAACGACAAACCCATGCCGCTGAAAATTTTAAGTTATCCTCAAGTAATAAATGAAGAAAAATTTAAGAAAATTCAGGAAATAATTTACTCAAATGTATATGAAAAAAGCGAGCTTTAAAACTCGCTTTTTAGTTTTCGTAAAAATAGACCTGAAATCGCTTCTTTCGGTGCGGTTATACCGTTTACAGCCCTATAAACGGCCGTGCAAATCGGTAGCTCCACGCCAACTTTTTCGCCGAGCTTTACAAGCGCATGCGATGTCTTTACACCTTCGGCAAGCTTCGTGCAAGGTTCGCCTGTGATAAGCGATTCACCATATTTCCTATTATTGCTATGCTCCGAAAACAGCGTTGCTTGATAATCTCCCAAATGCGCAAGACCGTAAGACGAAAACGCATTGCCTCCGAGCGCTTTTATAAGCCTTGCGATTTCGCTCGTGCCTCTGGACATCAGCGCGCCTTTGAGCGACTCATAATTCATTCCGTCCAAAACGCCCGCGGCTATGCCCATGACGTTCTTCGCAGCGGCTCCGATTTCCGTACCGATTATATCCGCGCCGTAATAAAACCTTATCAGCGGGCTCGAAAATTTTTCCACCAGATAATGTTTAACTTCATCTTCGTCACTGTCTATAACCATGCAATTCGGAATGCCTTTTGCAAAATCTTGAACGTGACCAGGTCCGACCCAAGCCGCGACTTTCTGCATTTTGCCCAAACATTCACGCACGACTTCCGAAAGGCGTCTTCCCGTACTCTCCTCAATGCCTTTCATACATAGAACTATTATTTTACCGCTAAAATCACACGATTTTTTGGCTTCCATCAGGAAACTCCTTAGCGACTGCGAACTTATCGAAATCACCAAGACTTCCGCCGAATCGGTCGCTTCTTTTAAGTTGTCCATAAGGTTAATTTTCTCGTCAAACTCCAAAAAAGCATTTTTGCGTGAAGATTTAATCTCGCTCAGGTGATATGAACCCGGCCTACCCCATAAACTGACCGAATGCCCGATTTTATTAAGGTACCACGCTATAAAAGAACCCCATCTTCCGCAGCCCAAAACTGAAATATTCAATTCAAAACTCCTCCAACAAAATATTTAATCTAATATCATTATATAGAATTTTGAAAATTCGTAAAGAAGAACTCGCATTAAAATTTTTCAGAAAATATTTTAAACAATTTTGTCGAAATTTACTCTCTGAAGTATAAAATAATGTGCATTAGGGAATATTTGCAGTTTTTTTGATATTTTATTGAATTTTTTTTAATTTGGTGGTACACTTATCTGGCGTATATTTAAAATATTTATCATTTACAGACAAAATATGTGCATTTAAAGCAGAAACAATCAATCGTAAAGGAGTTTATAGTATGGGTTTTGAATTTGACGATACCGCTGAAGAGTCAGTAAAAATTAAAGTAGTAGGAGTAGGCGGAGGCGGTGGAAATGCCGTAAATCGTATGGTTGACTCCGGTGTCAAGTGTGTGGAATTCATTTGCGTTAACACAGACAGACAAGCTTTACTTCGCTCAAAAGCAACACACAAAATTCAAATCGGCGAAAAAATAACAAAAGGTAAGGGCGCAGGTTCCAAACCGGAAATCGGCCAAAGAGCTGCCGAAGAAAGCAGAGATGAAATCATCGCAGCTTTAAAAGGCGCAGATATGGTGTTCATCACCGCAGGAATGGGTGGCGGAACAGGCACGGGAGCTGCTCCGATCGTAGCTCAGATCGCAAGAGAAATGGGCATACTTACAATCGGCATTGTAACCAAACCGTTTGCGTTTGAAGGGCAAAAGAGAATGGCTCAAGCCGAATCGGGCATTGCGGCGCTCAGAGAGCATGTTGATTCGCTGGTTGTAATCCCGAACGAAAGACTCAAAATGGCAAGCCAACAAAGAATCACCCTCATGAATGCATTTATCGTTGCCGATGACGTTTTAAGACAAGGTGTACAGAGTATTTCGGACTTGATCGTACTGCCGGGTCTTGTAAACCTCGACTTCGCGGACGTAACTTCTATAATGAAAGATGCCGGATACGCTCACATGGGTGTCGGACGTGCATCGGGCAAAGACAAAGCCGAAGTTGCGGCAAATATGGCAATTTCAAGTCCGCTGCTTGAGACGGCAATAAACGGCGCAAAGGGCGTCATCATCAATGTCACCGCGTCGCCTGACATCGGACTCGATGAGATCGAAACAGCGTCTTCGATGATCGCACAACAAGCCGACAAGAACGCAAACATCATTTGGGGTGCAGCGTTTGACGAAACTATGGATGATGAAATTAGCGTCACAGTTATTGCGACAGGTTTTGCTACAAGGGAATCGTACTTACCGACTCCGCCAACAACCGGAGCATCAAGCCAAAACACCATCAGACAGTTCCCTGCATCTTCAAGCGCTCCATCCAATTCCGAAGATGATAATTTCTATGACATCATGTCAATTTTTAAAAACAATAAATAATTGGTAATGTTATAATTTGGTCTCCTGAATTTTTTCTATATTCAGGGGGCACATTTTTTCGCCATAAAATGGAATAAATTGAGGAATAATCCTATGAATAATATTAAAACTGTTTTTTCTATTATTCTATCCGCGCTGACTTTTCAATCCTTTGCCAGCATATGCCCGGCCAAGTGCATGAAAAATCCGGAAGAATCCAGCCCTAAAATTATGCCTAAACATATCAAAAAAACTTCTGATCCCGGCTATTGTTTGCCCGAGCTCTCCAGAAGATGTTTCCCAATGGTGGAAAGAAAATTTTTTATCAACAGAAATATGGTTGAACATGTCAAGATGCACACCCCCAGACGGGGTAAAATATTCGACTTTGATGAGCTTAGCGGAATGCTTATTTTAGAGGCAATACAACTTTTAGACATCGGTGATCCGGACAAAATTAATCCGAGAATCGATAGAGAATTCAATCCGGTTTATAGCAAATACATTGAGTTTTCACAAAAACTGGTATCACTTGAGGTAACACCTATAACCTTCACAAACAGAATCCCGTTCGCTCGCCCTACCCAAAAACCGCCGCACTTAGACAGCAAACCAACGACGCACACGCTATCGCGCGTAGACCCTTACGCGATTTTAGGAGCAAATCACTGGCTGAAAGCACCTATGCAAATAACGCTAAGTTCACACATAGATTTTACAACAGCACAATGTATCAACTGGTACCAAGCCCAAAAAAGCGCACGATATTTGGCATTCACACGATCTTGCAACATATGCGCAGCGAGGCACATGCACCTTTTGTGGGAATATTTACCATATATATTCCCAGAAGTATAATTCATAATAAAACTTCACACACTGATATTTTTAATACTTTTGATAATTATGCTATAAAATGATATGTTTTTTTTACGTTATCAACTTTTTCAACAACTTTTTCAACAAAACTAATAAATAATAGCACATTTTGCCAATGCCGCAATCATTAAACTTTTAAATCTAAAAAATCAAAATAATAAATGTTGACAACGGTTTATATGTTTGTGTTACAATATAGTTGAAAACAGTAAACTTTATAAGGAGATAGTTTTTATGGCAATTCTAAAAACTATAGCAAAGACATTTAAAAAAGCAGGCTTACAGCTAAGAGAGAGCAAAGCACAGGAAGTAAGCAAAACTACTCGATACTGCGCCCCGCAAAAACTTGCGGATATAGCTTTACAAGATACTTCGGGAGGCATCGAAAGAGACCGAGCGCTAGCCGCATTTGATGTAAGTCTTATGGCTGCAGCGACAGGCACAGTAGCAGGCATGGGATGCTGGATGGCAGGCATAGTATGCAGCTCAGAAGGGGGCAAAGCTAAGAGAAAAGGCGATACAGCACAGAGTGAAAAACTAACCAAAGCTGCTAAGAGCCTTAATATCGCCACAGGGGTATGCTTAGGCACATGCGTTTTAGGGCTTACTGCAGGCAAAACAATCGCTGCGACGTGCCATGGTTTCCCGACATATTAGCGCAAGGCAATTTTACAATAACGCGTTGTTTTTACGTAAATAAAGAGATGAGCGTAAAGCCCATCTCTTTCTTTTTATCTGCAAATTTATTAATACATGCCGCCCATTCCGCCTTCGGGCATTCCTGCTCCGCTTTGCGCCGGGGGCTCTTTTTTATCCGTGATAAGCGCTTCCGTCGTAAGAACCATGCTTGCTACTGATGCAGCATTTTCGAGTGCTGAACGCGTAACTTTCGTTGGGTCTACGATTCCGAAAGAAATCATATCTCCGTACTCATCAGTAAGAGCATTGTAACCATATCCGACTTTTCCGGCACTTTTCACATTCTGAACGATGACCGAACCTTCAAGCCCTGCGTTAATAGCGATTTGCTTCAGCGGCTCTTCTATAGATTTAAGAACTATCATCGCGCCTGTCTTTTCGTCACCTTCGCATGATGCAACCACTTTTTCTACGCTTTCGACAGCATTCACGAGAGCCACGCCGCCACCTGCGACTATTCCTTCTTCAACTGCAGCTTTTGTTGCAGCGAGTGCATCTTCGATGCGGAGTTTTTTCTCTTTCATTTCAATTTCTGTAGCTGCGCCGACTTTGATCACCGCTACGCCGCCTGCAAGTTTTGCAAGACGTTCTTGGAGTTTTTCTCTATCAAAATCCGAAGTAGTTTCTTCGATTTGATTTTTAATCTGAGAAACTCTCGCTTTGATTTGCTCTTGATCGCCTGCGCCATCAACAATGATTGTGCGTTCTTTTTCGACTTTAATCTGATGCGCGCGACCAAGCTGCTCAACAGTCGTATCTTTGAGTTCGAGCCCGACTTCCTCGGATATTACTTCACCGCCCGTAAGAATTGCGATATCTCTGAGCATTTCTTTTCTTCTGTCGCCAAAGCCTGGGGCTTTTACGCCAACGCATGTAAATGTGCCACGGAGCTTATTTACAACGATTGTAGCAAGTGCATCGCCTTCGATATCATCGGCTATAATAACAAGCTTTCTACCCATTTTTACAACTTGCTCGAGAAGTGGTAAAATCTCTTGAATGCTGATGATTTTCTTATCCGTAATCAAAATGAACGGGTCATCAATTACAGCTTCCATTTTGTCGTTGTCTGTAACCATGTAAGGTGAGACATATCCACGGTCAAACATCATGCCTTCAACAACTTCTGAATATGTTTCCGCCGTTTTTGATTCTTCCACGGTGATAACTCCGTCAGAGCTTACTTTTTCCATAGCTTCGGCGATTAAACTTCCGACGAATTCATCGGCTGCGGAAATAGTCGCAACTCTCTTGATGTCTTCTGTGCCGTTTACGGATTTAGAATTTTTCACAACCGCGTCAACAGCAGCCTCAACGGCTTTGCTAATACCCTTTTTAAGAATCATCGGATTTGCGCCTGCCGCCACATTCTTCATACCTTCACGGATAAGCGTTTGGGCGAGAAGTGTTGCGGTCGTTGTGCCGTCTCCGGCTATGTCGTTAGTCTTTGTTGCAACTTCTTTTACGAGTTGCGCTCCCATATTTTCAAAATTATCGTCAAGTTCGACTTCTTTTGCTATCGTTACACCGTCATTTGTAATGAGCGGTGCACCGAATTTCTTATCAATAACAACGTTTCTGCCTTTTGGGCCGAGCGTTATTTTAACTGTATCTGCAAGCTTATTTATGCCGCTCAGCAGAGCCTTTCTAGCCTCTTCGCCGTATGCAATTTCTTTTGCCATATTCTATATAACTCCTTTGAATATCAAATTTTTCAGTTTCAGTAATCAAGTATTAGGATAAATCGCCGCCAAAACGTCTTGCTGGCTGATAATTATATATTCTTTGCCGTCCATCATAAATGACGTGCCCGCACCCTTCGGAATAAGAACTATATCTCCGGGCTCAATATACATTTTCAGCTTTCTGCCATCGTCCGTCATTCCGCCGTCGCCTCTTGCCACGACTTCCGCTCTTATAGGCTCCTCTTTGCTGGAGCTTTTCGCCAGAAGAATTCCTCCACGAGTCGCCGCTTCGGTCTTTTGGACTTTCACTACAACCTTATCAAGTATTGGTCTTATTTTCATATAGACAACCTCCTTAAATTAATTAGTAAACTCTACCATTTGGCACTCTTGATATTTGAGTGCTAATATGTATTTTATTACCTATCAAAGAGAAAATCAATAGTCAATTGCACTTTTTTCAAATATCTATTATTTGCATATTTATTGGGGCTTAGTCTTGCTATTTATAATTAATTTAAACATTATACTATCGTCCCGCCACCTATTACATATCCATTTGCATCATAAAGCACCGCCGACTGCCCCGGAGCAGGGAATTTTTGGGCTTCATCAAATACTATGGTAGCCGTGGTTTCGCTATTCCTGAAAAATTTGCATGGCACTTCTTTAAACCTCGAACGAATCTTCACAAATGCCGAAATTTCGCTGTTTATATCGCACGGAAGAATAAAATTTGTATCCTCGATTTTGATTTTATCTTTGTAACCGCTTTCAAGCTTGCTAAGAATAACAAGATTTTTATCGGCATCGATTTTGCTCACGTAAAGCGGGCATTCCCAAGAAATGCCGAGGCCTTTCCTCTGACCGACCGTATAATTTATAATTCCTTTATGCATGCCAACTTTTTCGCCGCTTTCAGTTACGAAATCTCCGCTCTGTGCCTTTTTATTAAGATAATTCTCAATAAACTGAGCATGAGTAATGTCTTTTATGAAACATATATCTTGGCTATCAGTCTTATGCGCTACCGGCAAACCATATTTTTCTGCCAAAGTGCGCGTATATGACTTTTCAAAATTACCTATCGGGAATAAAGCTTTTGAAAGCTGACTCTGCGAAAGTTTATATAGAAAATAGCTCTGATCTTTGCTCGTTTCTGATTTCTTAAGCTTATAAATTCGGCTTTTGTCGTCGTATTCGATGTTCGCATAATGGCCTGTTGCAATGTGGTCAAAACCGTTTTCAAGAGCATAATCAAGCAAAAGTCCGAACTTTATCTTCGGGTTACACTGCACGCACGGGTTCGGCGTCCTACCACGTAGATACTCATTTACGAAATAATCAATTACATTTTTCTTAAATTCCCATTCCAAATTCAAGACCCGGTGTTCAATCCCCAGCGCTTCGGTGACTTTTTTAGCATCTTCTATAGCGGATTTTGCTGCATCACCTGTGAGATTAAGCGTAACGCCCGTAACATCGTATCCTTTTTCTTTTAAAATCGCAGCTGTAACGGAGCTATCAACTCCACCGCTCATGCCGACTAAAACTTTTTTCATAATAAAATTCCTTCCAATATCATTACTCTAATTTTAACATACAGATGTAAATTCTCAAAATAAAACTCACCTCGAAAAATCAAGGCAAGCATAATATAATATGATTTTTAAAATTATAAAACAAAACCGATTTTTTCTTTTACTTCGCTAAGTTTCTTTTCTGAAATTTTGAGTGCTTCCTCACGGCTCTTTTTAAAGCACTGTACCAAATAATCAGTATTATTCATGTAATCTTTAAATTTTTCTTGAATTGGTATAAGTTCATTAACAACCGCCTCGCCGACGGCTTTTTTGAAGTCTCCGTAGCCTTTGCCTTCGAACTCTTTTTCGATTGCGCTTATAGTCTTGCCCGTAACACAGGAATAAATACCGATAAGATTATCGATCCCGGTTCCTTCGTTCCTGAATTTTACTTCGCTATTTGAATCCGTAACTGCACGTTTAAATTTCTTCATAATCACATTCGCATCGTCCATCATTCGAACGCACGCATTAGCGTTTTCATCGGATTTTGACATTTTTTTACTTGGGTCTTGCAGCGACATCACCCTCGCACCCATTTTTGCTATATACGGCTCAGGGACAACAAAAGTATCCCCATAAATACCGTTGAAACGATCGGCGATGTTTCTCGTAAGCTCCAAATGCTGTTTCTGGTCTGCCCCAACAGGCACCAAGTCGGCACTATAAAGGAGAATATCGGCCGCCATAAGGCTCGGGTAGCAAAATAGCCCTGCATTGATATTATCCGCATGTTTTTTTGATTTATCTTTAAACTGAGTCATCCTGGAAAGTTCACCGAACTGAGTGTAACACTGGAGTATCCAGCCAAGCTCTGCATGAGTATGCACTTGACTCTGAATGAAAAATATACTCTTTTTTGGGTCAATCCCGCACGCTAAAAACAGTGCGTAAAGCTCTAAAATCCTATGATTAAATTCTTTAGGGTCTTGCCGCACAGTTATTGTATGTAAATCGGCAAGCGCAAAAATACATCTGTAATCATCTTGGAGGTTACGCCAGTTTTTTATCGCTCCGAGATAATTCCCAAGTGTAAGTTCCCCGCTCGGTTGCACTGCGCTGAAAATTACTTTTTCTTTTTCTGACATAAAATAATCCCCCTTAATTTTGATTACATTATATATACTATATCTACGGACAATAAAAATCAATATTGCCTTTTATTCAAACATTTTCGTGTAACACTTTTCGATGCCTCAAAATAGTATGGTAATGTAAATATTCAAAGGAGGAATTTACCAATGTGTAATAATCTTTTTGGTGGCAATAACTGCTGCATGATCATCATTCTTATTCTTGTAATTTTGTGTTGCTGCGGAGGCGACGACGGTTGCGGCTGCAATAACGGCTGCGGTTGCGGCTGCGGGGGTTAATTAATATTATCTCCAAAAAATAAGCTCGCCTGAAAAGGCGGGCTTTTTATTTATACTTCCATTATTATCGGAAGTATTACGGGGTTTCGGCGTGTTTTGTTATGGAAAAGCTTATAAAGTTCATCTTTTACTTTGGTTTTCATGTATCCCCAATCGCGCGAATTCTGCGACGAACAGCCTTCAATAACTTTGTAAGCGACTTCTTTAGCTTCTTCTAAAAGGTCTTCGGATTCTTTCACATAAACGAACCCGCGAGAAACTATATCCGGGCCTGCTATTATATGTTTATCATGCGAATCCAATGTTGCAACCAAAACTATAAGTCCGTCTTCACCGAGATGTTTACGATCCCTAAGGACTATGCTTCCTACATCTCCAACTCCGATACCGTCAACAAGGACAAGCTCAAGCGGGATTTGACCGACTTTTTTAATGTGATTTTCGTTAATTTCTACTATATCTCCCGAATCGCCGACATAAACGTGATTTTCGGGCATTCCCATTCCGGTAGCAAGCGAAGCGTGTTTCATAAGGTGTCTGCGTTCGCCGTGTACGGGAATAAAATATTTCGGTTTGATAATTCCCTGCATGATTTTGAGCTCTTCCTGGCAAGCGTGACCTGAAACATGTGTTTCATACATTGACTCATAAACCACTTCGCAGCCGAGTTTCATCAGCTCATTTACAACCGTTCCGACCATTTTTTCGTTGCCCGGAATTGGGGTAGCGGAAATGATTATGAAATCTTCGGGCCCGACTTCGACTTTTTTATGCTCCGAAAATGCCATTCTATGGAGGGCCGACATCGGTTCGCCTTGACTTCCCGTCGTCACCAAAACAACTTCATCTTTACCATATTTTGTTATCAAATCGATATCTATGATAACACCCTCTGGTGCCTCAAGATAGTTAAGCTCTTTGGCTATAGCTATGTTGCTAACCATACTGCGCCCTGAAAACGCGACTTTTTTACCGTATTTCATCGCGCAGTTTATAATTTGCTGAAGTCGGCCTATATTCGATGCAAACGTTGCAATTATAATTCGTTTATTTTTAGCCTGTTGGAATAGCCTCTCGAACGAATTATCAAGTTTGCGCTCGGTCATGGTATAGCCGGGGCGTTCCGCGTTAGTTGAATCCGCCATGAATGCAAGCACGCCCTCTTTGCCAAGCTCTGCGAATCTTGCAAGGTCTATCATCTCGCCTCTTGAAGGTGTGCAATCGATTTTGAAGTCGCCGGTGTGGACAATTGTGCCTGCAGGGGATTTTATCGCAACACCCACAGCGTCGGGGATAGAATGATTGACGTGAATAAATTCCACACTCATACAACCCAGTTTAATTTGGTCGCCAGCATTGACTGTGTTTAATTTTGTGCTACCGAGCAAACGATGCTCCTTGAGCTTACTGCTGATAAGAGCAATAGTAAGCGGAGTAGCGTAAATCGGAACATTTATCTTCTTAAGAAGATACGGAATCGAACCAATATGGTCCTCATGGCCGTGCGTTATGACTAAACCTCTGATTCTGTCGCGATTCGTTTCAAGATATGAAAAATCAGGAATAACAAGGTCGACACCGAGCATTTCGCCGTCGGGGAAAGACATACCGCAATCTAAAATTATGATATCATCGCCGCACTCAAATGCCGCAATATTCTTGCCGATCTGATTAAGTCCACCCAAAAACACAATTCTGAATGATTTTTTATCTTTTTTTGAGCTTTTACCGCCGAAAAAATTACCTGCCCTCCCTACCGTTACGCCGTTGCGCGAAAGATAGCTATCCATAATTTGCGCTGAACTGTTTGTGCCTGTAAATTTCGGCTTTGGAATGAATTTTTTGTTTGAATGTTCGGTTTTGTTTACTTTTGAATTTGTAGTATAATTTTTTTGAACTGAATTTTTATTTTTTAAGTTTGAACTTGATTTTTTTGTAGTCTTTTTCGAATCATTTTTTTCATTCATATAGTTATTACCTCCTAAACATACAAAATAAAAGCAAAGCAGACGCTCAGCACACAAAATGACTGAACTTCTCGAATTTAAACGAAATATAGCAACTCGATTTAAAATTAAAAATAAATAATCAAATTCCGTACATCAAACATTAGTTTGATTATATCACGATAAAATTTTTATGTCAAGCAATTTCACAAAATTATCCAATTTAAAAGGAACGGTGCGGATGAAAAGAGTAGAAATTTACACAGATGGTGCTTGCAGTGGTAACCCCGGTGCGGGTGGTTGGGGTGCGATTCTTAAGTACAAAGAGCATAAGAAAGAAATCTCGGGTTACTGCCCCGAAACAACTAATAACCGCATGGAACTGACCGCTGTTATAGAAGCGCTGAAAGCTCTCAAAGAGCCGTGCGAAGTTACGATTTATAGCGATTCACAGTATTTTTGCAATGCTATTAAAAACGGCTGGGCGGATGCTTGGAGAAAAAACGGCTGGAAGAAAAGCGACAAAAAACCTGCGCTCAATAGCGATTTATGGGAAGAAATTCTTAAACTATTTGAAAAGCACAAAATTGCAATAGAATGGGTCAAAGGCCATGCCGGGCACCCAGAAAATGAAAGATGCGATTACTTAGCAACGGATCAGATAGCAAAAAACAAATAAATTAGCGCCACTATAGAAAATCTCTATAGTGGCTTTTCCATGAATATTATTTGGCTTATATTAATTTTATCTAAAATTTTATAAATACGCTTGACTATATATGTATATGTATATATATAATTGATACGAACCTTGGCCAAAGTTTAATATTTAATTTTTAGAAAGGATGATAACCATGCTAGCATCAGAAAAACTAACAAGAGATATTAAGATCTTAATCGCCGAAATGGATGAATTTAAGAACTTATGCACTAAAATTATCAACGAGCTCAACACGATCACTCAACTTACTAAAGAATTTCCCAAGCAAGGCAATATTGGACCCAACGAAACCATTGGCCCCCAAGAAAGCCTAACAATTACGCGCCTAACTCCACATCTACAAGACCTTGTTACAAAAAACATAAATAGTCAATTGTATACACATATGCCACGATTTTTGGAATACCCCAATAAGATTACGCAGGACGTTAGTGAAATAAGAGACATTTTTAATAGCGAAGTGGCAGGCAGTCAAATTGAAAAATTGTTTGAAATTTGCCAACGCCTCAATAGTGTGTTAATACCCCCTGTGATTAAAAAAATTGAAACAAACTAGGTTCTAATACATTTACTACAAATCCAAAAAATTTAATAACCGACCTTTCACTACTATACATGAGTGATGCGGTTGAAAACGAACGGGAATATTCAAAAGCTATTAAAAAAAGCCTCAGTAAATGAGGTTTTTTGGTGACCCGGACGAGAATCGAACTCGTGTTACCGCCGTGAAAGGGCGGTGTCTTAACCGCTTGACCACCGGGCCATATTAAATTTTGGTAGCGACAGATGGACTCGAACCATCGACACTTCGGGTATGAACCGAATGCTCTAGCCAACTGAGCTATGCCGCCATCTTCACAACCGCTATTGCTCTTCGATTATAGCATAATTGATATAATTTTGTCAACAACTTTTTTAAAAAAATATTATCGAAAATTATTTGACAAATTCTAGCCTTCTCTATACAATAAAAGTAGCAAAGCTATTAACCGTTTGAAATGCGGTTAATCCTATACAAGTTTCAATTTATTAAACCGTTGCCTGTACCGGAAGAACGGTTATTTTTTTATGTCACATATTATTGAATTAAATGCTAACATTATTAACAGTAGAACAACTATTTTCATAATCATCACTCCCAACTCTTTAGGAGTGACTAACCGCCCTTCGCTCGGGCATGGGCTCACCACCAATATATTATAACCGACAAATTCCGGCTTTTTCTATGTTATAAACTTTAACACTAAAATTCATCTATATTATTTCCGAAATAATCACATTCGAGACCAAAAAACTTGATTCGTTTATTTTTATTCTGTTTTCTGAACATTCTATCAAACCGTGTTTTTCAAATTTTTTTGCTTTCTCAAAATATGTTTTCGGTAAGTCATAGCCCATTTTTTGTTTGAATTTCGTGTTTGTAACGCCCCATTTTGTGCGCAACGCGAGCATTATGAATTCTTTTTCCAAATTAGTTTTTTCGTGTTCTACCCGAGCGTTATCTATAAATTTTTTCAAATTTTTTTCATAGTAAAATCGCTTGCCCCCCACAAGACTGTGTGCTGACGGACCTATTCCCAAGTAATCGTCCAGGTCCCAATATTTAAGGTTATGCTTACTTTCAAAACCGCCTTTTGCAAAATTCGAAATCTCATAATGACTATATCCACACTTTTTTAATGCTTCACACGCATAAATATAAAAATCCGCAAGCTCATCATCACTACAAAATTTCCAATTCTCTTTATTAAAATAATACGGCGTGCCTTCTTCTATCTTCAACATATATGCCGAAATATGTGGAATGCCATTAGATAAGCAAAAATTTACAAATTCTTCAATATCTTCGTTTTTCTGCTCGGGAACGCCTAAAATTATATCGAGTGAAATATTATTTATGCCGCTTGATTTAAGAAAGTTTACCGATTTTTTAATATCTTCCGCATTATGTCTGCGGCCTAAAATCTTAAGCTGACTATTATTCATCGATTGCGCACCGAGTGAAACTCTATTTAGACCAAAATGTCTTAATTTTTCAAAATCTAAAAATTCAGTATCTGCAGGGTTTATTTCCATAGTGATTTCAGGATTTGAAATTTTAAAATTATCTATTACGGTATTCAAAATTTGGATAATATTATCCGCCGAAAGCAAACTGGGTGTACCTCCGCCAAAATAAATTGTATCGACTGTTTTATCAATTTTTTTGCCCCATAATTCAATTTCGCGGCAAACGGCACTCACATATTTTCCTTTGAGACTTTCGTCGGTAAGCGAATAAAAATCGCAATACGGACATTTACCACGGCAAAAAGGCACATGAATATATATACCCAGATTGCTTTTCGACATATTCATGCACCTACTTTTTTAAATTCATTATCAAAATCAATCTTCATCGAGTTTCAAAACTGACATGAACGCATCTTGCGGTATTTCAACGCTACCCAGCTGCCGCATACGCTTTTTGCCTTCTTTTTGTTTTTCGAGGAGTTTTTTCTTACGCGTTATATCTCCTCCGTAACACTTCGCCAAAACGTCTTTTCTCATCGCTTTCACGGTTTCCCTTGCTATTACTTTACCTCCGATTGCCGCTTGAATTGGTATCTCAAAGAGTTGACGCGGTATTTTTTCTTTCAGTTTTTCCGCCATTTTTCGGGCTCTTTGATACGCTTTATCCCGATGAATTATGAACGAAAGCGCGTCAACCACTTCGCCGTTTAGCATAATATCGAGCTTGACGAGTTCGGAAGATTCATATCCTGCCAGCTCATAGTCGAACGAGGCATAACCTTTTGTATTTGATTTGAGAGCATCGAAAAAATCATAGACAATTTCGTTGAGCGGCAATTTATAGTGTATGTCCACACGTTCGGTATCGATATATTTCATATCAACGTACACTCCACGCCGCTCCTGGCAAAGTTCCATTATTGCGCCGATGTATTTTGACGGAGCGTATATATGCGCATTCGTCATCGGCTCAAGGGCATCTTGTATTGTGCCTGCGTTCGGGTAATTCGTCGGGTTATCTATGAAAATTGTACTTCCGTCTGTAAGTTTCAATTCATATATAACGCTCGGAGCTGTGGTTATTAGGTCAAGATTATACTCTCTTTCGAGTCTTTCCTGAATGATTTCCATATGAAGAAGTCCCAAAAAGCCGCATCTGAACCCAAAGCCGAGCGCAGACGACGTTTCAGGCTCATAAGAAAGCGAGGCATCGCTGAGTTTCAATTTTTCGAGCGCATCTTTTAAATCTCCATATTTTGAGCCGTCCAGCGGGTAAATTCCGCAAAAGACCATCGGGCTTACTTCACGATATCCCGGGAGAGGCTTATCCGCAGGGTTATCGGCAAGCGTTATTGTATCGCCGACTTTCGCCGAACTTACGGTTTTTATCGATGCCGAAATGTATCCGACCTCGCCTGCCGTCAGTTCGTCGCAAGACTCTAAATTCGTAGCCTTTGAAAATCCACATTCGGTCACGGTGAAACTTTCTCCACCTGCCATAAATTTAATTTTATCGCCGACTTTAACTTTCCCGTTCATAATGCGAACATACACAATAACGCCTTTGTAAGCGTCATAATATGAATCAAAAATAAGCGCTTGCAGAGGCTCGTTTTCGCTGCCTTTCGGCGGAGGAACACTTTTAACTATGCTTTCCAAAACGTCTTTTATATTAAGCCCTGTTTTTGCCGAGACTCTCGGCGCATCTTCCGCAGGTATACCAATTACATCTTCAATTTCTTTGCAAACTCTGTCGGGGTCGGCACTCGGCAAGTCTATCTTGTTTATAACGGGGATTATTTCCAGCCCAGCATCAAGCGCAAGGTATGTATTTGCAAGCGTCTGAGCCTCGATACCCTGCGATGCATCAACTACCAGAATCGCACCTTCACATGCCGCCAAAGAGCGCGAAACTTCGTAGTTGAAATCAACATGGCCGGGAGTATCTATCAGATTAAAAAGATACTCCTTACCATCATCTGCGTTATAAAAAAGGCTTACCGCATGCGATTTTATCGTGATTCCGCGCTCCCGTTCGAGATCCATATCGTCAAGAATTTGGCTTTCCATATCACGCTTTGAAACGGAATTGGTCAGTTCCAAAATTCTATCTGCAAGCGTAGATTTTCCATGATCTATGTGCGCTATTATGCTAAAATTACGTATTCTTTCTTTTGACAGCATTCCTGCCACTCCTACTAACCTTTTCTTTTTCTGAGCCGTCCGCCCAGATTTTTAGCTGTTTTAATCTTTTCTCATTTTTAGCACTTAACTTAACATTATATTTCTTAACGAAATTATTCCAAAGTTCATTATAGAAGGTCTTTGCAAAAACTTGTCTATCCTCGACTTTTTGAGTTCTTCGAACTATATTATTCAGCATGAAATTCAAAATATATTCATCGCTGCCTTTAAACTTAAATCTTTTACGATTTTTAACTATTTCTTTTGTGATCTCGGCAAAGCTGCTAAGTTTGACTTTAAGAGCGCTACCACTCGTCGAGCCGGGGCGATTGATTCTATAAATATAGCCAATGTTCTCATCCCTGGCAACCTTTTTCATACACGGGAATGCCAAAAACCCAAACAAAACATCTTCATTTGTGCGAAGACCTTTTTTGAATTCTAAACCATTATCTTTGAAAAAGTTTTTCTTGTAAACGTACTTACAAACACTCCAACCATGGGTTTTAAAAATTTCGTAAGGACTTTGACCGTTTTTGCACTCCAATAATTTAATCTTGCTTTCATCATATTTATAGCTGTTTAGATCCACTTCTTGCCCAAACGGAATGCGCGTTAATCCAAATTCAACGGCGTCAATATCTTTATACTTTTTAAATATATCCACAACTTTTTCGAGCGTATGAGGGACTAAAAAATCATCGGGGTCGCAATAATAAATAAAGTCGCCCGTCGCGGCCTCATATCCGACGTTCCTCGCCACGCTCGTACCGGAATTCTCCTGAGTAATTATTCTTATGCGGCTATCTTTTTGCGCATGTTCTTCTAAAATTTTGTCGCAATTATCGGGCGAGCCATCATTAACGCAGATAATTTCAAGGTTTTTATATGTCTGATTTTCTACCGTTTTTAAAGATTCATCTAAATATTTTTCAACTTTATAAATCGGAAGTATGACGGAAATTTTCGGGGATTGCTCGTTTAATTCATCGGCGCAAACACTATGCGAAGGTAGAAAGAATGAGCACACAAACAGAACAAAAGTTAATAAAGCGAATTTTTTAATAAAATTTTTCATATAAATACACCTCAAACAGATTTTTTATAAATTATTTGTATTCATCGAATACTACTGTGCCACCGATTTTAATTCATTGATTTTTTGAGCCTGCTCCTTATTTGGAATTACGCCATATTTATTTATATAATCGTCTTCGATGATGTGAACCGCCTTTTTTGCGTAACCTTTTTGTTCGGGCATACCTTTAATTTCATGAACTATTGGCTCATAGAACATCACCAAAATCATATCTGAGAACTGCTCATCTATTCCCACAAACTCAAATTCGCCACGCATGTCCACAAGTTCCCCTCTTATCGTGAAAAAGCTTTCCAGGCGGCGTTCAATTTTTTTGAAATCGCTATTCATCACCGAACCTACACGCCCATAGCGGTAGAGATAATAAATATTATCGTCTTTTACCATTTTCTTGGCGTAAAGCTCACATTTCCACGTAAAGAGCACATCTTCACAAATGATACCTTTTTTAAACTGTATATTGTGCTCCTCTAAAAACGACCTCTTATAAAGGTTTTGCCATACATTGACTTTCTCCAAATCAAAAATTTTAAAAGGATTTTCCTTACCGTTTACTTCGATCAACAGTTTGCCGCGACCCTCATATGGGCGAGCACTTAAATCGGGTCTTAGGTGCTGGCTGAAATCTTCATATTTAAAATTGACTATCTCAGGGTCGTACTCTTTTGCTGACTCCACAGCCTTTTCGAGAGTATAAGGAAGTATCAAATCGTCCGAGTCAACAAAATAAATCCAGTTTCCCGTCGCAGCTTTCATGCCCGCGTTACGCGCTGCGCTTATTCCTTGATTTTCTTGATTTATAATTTTAATTCTTTTGTCTTTCTTTTGATGCTTTTTCAAAATTTCGCCGGAGTTATCGGGCGAGCCGTCATTTACGCAGATAATCTCAATATCCTTATATGTTTGATTTTGCACGCTGTCGAGACAGTCGTCAAGATAGTCCTCAACCTTATAAACGGGAATAATTACCGAAACCTTTTCATTCGGGCCTTCCGGCTCCCAAAATTTAAAATTAATATTTTTGAAAGCAATAACTCCGACTACCGCTAAAATCGCAGTCAAAATACAACCAATTAAGACTTTTTTCGAGAATTTTTTCATAAAATACAGCACCTCATTAATTTGTACAAACAAAAAATTTATTAATCGGGATATGCGATATTTTTAAGTTCGTTGTATTGCTTTTGCTGCCAGCCTTGCAGCTTCACGCCATGCTCTGCGATTAGCTTGTCCGCCATCAAATCTACGACAATTTTCGCAA
The DNA here is from genome assembly GCA_947305745.1 of uncultured Clostridia bacterium. GTDB lineage: Bacteria > Bacillota > Clostridia > Oscillospirales > Acutalibacteraceae > UMGS1491. The sequence continues at coordinate 41,669 of CAMZEH010000001.1, forward strand.
AATATTTTCTATCATTTTCGTCTTTGGTGTCTTTCGTTATATGTTTATAGTTTAGGTCAAGTATCTTCGAAACAAGCCACTCCGAGCCGCGGTTAAAATTGAATAAATCGAAATTATCGACAAGCTCTTTTGAAACGGTCGTGGAAGCTTTTAAAACCTTTTTCGCATTGAATTCCGTAACCGCCGAACCCGGTCTATCTATCCGGTAACAGTAAAACGGATTTTTATCTTGCACAACCTCTCTAAGCCTTGCGAAAACCAAGAAATTAAAGAGTCCGTCCTCATAATGCGTCACGCCGTCTTTAAACCAAATATTATTTTCCGCCAGAAACTCACGACGATATATCTTCGTGACCATAAATGCCGTGTTACCAATCATATCATAGAACGGATTCTGATATTTCCTGCGCCTATGAAAACTCACTTTGGTATCGTCATACTTCATCGAATCTATATTCGGATCTGTGCCGTCCTCGAATTTCGTAAGCTCCGATGCCACTACATTCACGCGGTATTTCTTGGCGCTTTCGTAAAGCTTTTCATACGCCCAAGGAGTAATGACGTCATCTGAGTCCACAAACGCAACGTAGTCGCCGTGAGCTTCTCGGAGTCCGTGATTTCTCGCCGACGCAACGCCTGCATTTTCTTGATTTATTACCTTTATTCTGTCGTCATTTTTCGCATGTTCTTCCAAAATTTTACGTGAGCCGTCTTTCGAGCCGTCATTTACGCAAATTATCTCAATCTCTCTGAGCGTCTGATTTTCAATGCTCTTAAGGCATTCATCAAGATATTTTTCTGTATTGTAAACAGGCACGATAACGGAAACTTTGATATTACCCGAAGGCTCGTCCGAAAACTTGATTTCTTCTGTATGGCTCATAACGTTAAAGAAACAAGATACCGCGCCGCCAAAAGCTATAAGTAACGTCAGCAAGCCCCACTTCAATTTTGAATTCATAAAAATGCCTCCAAAATCACCATTTGATATTATATTTATAAATCTGAAAACTCTTTCATCGAAAGATTTATCCTGCCTCTGCTATCGATTTCGCTTATGCGGACTTTGACTTCCTGCCCGACTGATAAAACATCGGAAATCTTATTGATTCTGCGGTTTGCAACCTGAGAGATATGGCACATACCTTCTTTACCCGGCGCAAACTCAATAAACGCACCAAAATCCATAAGGCGCACGACTTTACCCGTATAAACCGCGCCAACCACCGGGTCTGTGACTATATTTTTAATCGTATCGAACGCTTTTCTGCAGTTATCGACATCAACGCCCATAATAAACACGTTTCCGTCTTCTTCGATATCAACCTTAACATCAAAATCAGAACAAATTTTCTGGATAACTTTTCCGCCCGGTCCGATGACGTCGCGAATTTTGTCGACTTCGATAGTAGTTGCCAAAACTTTAGGCGCATATTTCGAAAGCTCTTTTCTCGGCTTGTCTATTACTTTCAGCATTATCTCATCAAGGATATAATCTCTTGCTTTGTGCGTTTTTTCGAGCGCCTCTTTGATTATTTCTTTCGTAAGACCTTGAATTTTCAAATCCATTTGAATGGCGGTAATACCTTTGTGTGTGCCCGCGACTTTGAAATCCATATCGCCAAAGAAATCCTCAAGGCCTTGGATATCTACCATTGTCATGAATTTGTCGCCGTCTGTGATGAGTCCGCACGAAATACCCGCAACAGGCGCTTTTATCGGAACACCTGCGTCCATAAGGGCCAAAGTCGAACCGCAAACCGACGCTTGTGAAGTCGAGCCGTTGGACGACAAAACTTCCGAAACCAAACGCAGCGCATAAGGGAATTCTTCCACTGACGGAATTACAGGTACAAGTGCTTTCTCCGCAAGCGCCCCGTGACCGATTTCACGTCTACCCGGGCCTCTGCTCGGACGCGTTTCGCCAACGGAATACGACGGGAAATTATAGTGATGCATATATCTTTTGAACTCCTCGCTGTCTATACCGTCGAGAAGCTGTCTGTCGCTGATCGGGCCCAAAGTAAGCGCCGTCAACACTTGAGTTTGCCCTCTTGTGAACATACCCGAACCATGAACTCTCGGCAAGAGTCCGACCTGCGCATTGAGAGGCCTAATTTCATCCATTTTACGGCCGTCAACACGCTTTTGCTCAGCAATTAACCAGTGCCTTACAATGTGCTTTTGTGCAAGATATAAGCATTCATCGATTTTCTTTTCGGCACCTGGATAAATTTCATCAAATTTTTCATGGACTTTCTTATAAATCGGGTCCAAATTTTCATCTCTGACCGTTTTATCGTCTGTGTAAAGTGCGACTTTCAAATCTTCTTTCGCGTAGTTTTCAACGGCTTCCAGCATCGCCTCCGAAGGTGCGGAACTTTCATATTTAAATTTCGGTTTTCCAATTTCTGATTTTATGCCGTTTATGAATTTAATTATTTCTTTGTTGGTTTCATGCGCTTTCAAAATCGCCTCGTACATCGTTTCGTCCGAAACTTCGTTCGCCCCCGCTTCAATCATCGGGATTAAAGTTTCCGTGGATGCGACGGTTAACGCGAGGTCAGAATTTTTCCTTTGTGCCGCGGTTGGATTGATTATTATTTCGCCATTAACAAGTCCGACAAAAACCGCGGAAATCGGTCCACCCCAAGGAATATCGGAGATACTCAGCGCAACCGAAGTACCTATCATTGCCGCGACTTCGGGCGAACAATCTTCATCGACGGACATGGCCGTACACACGACGGAAACGTCATTTCGCATGTCCTTTGGAAACAGCGGACGAATGGGTCTGTCGATAACCCTTGATGTTAGTATGGCTTTATCTGAAGGCTTGCCCTCTCTTTTTGAGAACGAACCCGGAATTTTTCCGACCGAATACAGTCTTTCTTCGAAATCTACCGAAAGCGGGAAGAAATCTATCCCCTCGCGCGGTGCTTTCGATGCCGTAACTGCTACGTGGACAGCTGTATCGCCGTAGCGCACCATGCATTCGCCATTTGCGAGCTGTGCGAATTTGCCTGTTTCTATGACCAGTTTTCTCCCTGCCAGATTTGTTTCGAATACTTTGTAATTTTCAAACATTAATTTTGTCATCTCCAAAATAATAAAATTGCCTATATACAGTAATGAGCAGGCAACTAATATTTTTAGCCGCCTGCCTCCATTTAATCATATTTGAAAGTTAATTTCAAAAAACTCCCAAATACGACATTATTTACGGATTCCAAGTTTTTCGATGATTGACCTATATCTTTCAATATCAACTTTCGTCAGATAGTTGAGAAGTGATCTTCTGTTACCTATCATTTTGAAAAGTCCGCGTCTTGAATGATGATCTTTTTTGTGGGTTTTTAAATGCTCGGTCAAATCGTTAATTCTCTTTGTGAGAACTGCAATTTGAACTTCGGGCGAACCCGTATCGCCCTCTTTAAGCGCATACTCTTGGATTATTGCTTGTTTTTCTTCTTGTGTCATATCTTTACACCTCTTCTAAAATTTACCCAATTTACAGCGAAATCGCCGCAGCAAACCCAGAAAAAATCTATGTTCTATCCGAGTAAGGGGGTACTTACCATTTGATTATATCACTAAGTCGGCAAAATGTAAAGCGTTATTTTAACCTTTAATCTTTTGCGAAAGTTCTTTGGCACACTTCTTACAAACGTTTTTTGAATTGTAGTTCATTACGTCGTCCACTTCATCGCAAAAAATGCAGTATGGTTCATATTTTCTCAAAATTATTTTATCACCTTCGGTAAAAATTTCCAGAGCGTCTCCCGGACTGACGTCCAAATTGTTCCTCAGCTCCATCGGGATGACTACTCTCCCTAAACTATCAACCTTTCGCACAATTCCTGTGGATTTCATGATATCTCTCCTCGATAAGTTTTATTTCGGTGAATCCCGTCACCAAAATAATATTAGCACAACTATACTTTTTTGTCAATAAATGTATTTTATGGTAAAAATAGGTCGCATAACAAAATTAATGATGAATTGTAATATTTTGACATAAAAATAAATATAAATCTATGACATCAAGTATTATAAGTGGTAGGGAAAGCGAATGCTAAACTATATTTGGCCGGCGATGATATTAATAAGCATTATCAGCGCAACCATTACCAATCGTATCCCCGAGCTTGCAAATTCGGTTTTGGTCGGAGCACATAATGCCATAAATCTGGCTATTTCAATTACGGGAATGATGTGCTTTTGGACGGGAATCATGAAAACCGCAGAGAAATCCAATCTGACAGAAAAAATTTCGAAAATTTTCGAATTTTTCATAAAATTTATTTTCCCGGAATGCACACCAAAAAGCAAAGCATCGCAAGCAATCTGTATGAATATCACCGCGAATCTTCTGGGGCTCGGCAACGCAGCAACACCTTTTGGCGTAAAAGCAATGCAAGAACTTCAGAAATCAAACAAATCTAAAAAAACCGCCTCGAATGGTATGATAATGCTAACCGTCATTAATACTGCGTCTTTACAGATTATTCCCACAATGCTCTGCACGCTCAGGCAGAAGCACGGCTCAGAAAACCCCATGAAAATTCTTCCTTACTTGTGGGTTACCTCACTGTGCGCACTCACGGTCGGCATCGTGGCGGCAAAGTGCCTTGAAAAAAGAAAAGGTGATTAAACTTGCAAAATTTTGGTTTTTATGTCGTTCCGGCGATGATTTTTATGATTATTCTTTATGCCTCGTTCAAAAATGTATCTGTTTTCGATGAATTTTTGACGGGTTCCGAAGAAGGGTTTAAAACTACAATTTCACTGATACCCACTCTAGTCGCACTCGTCACGGGAGTCACCATGCTAAAATCATCAGGCGCTTTGGAACTTTTTGCGAATTTTGTAAGCCCCATATGTACATTTTTAAAAATTCCACCCCAGATAGCGCCTCTTGCGATAATGCGCCCGATTTCCGGGAGCGGTTCCACCGCGCTGCTTGACAATATTTTCTCAAATTACGGCCCTGACAGTCTAATCGGCACGATAGCTTCAATGATTATGGGCTCGACCGAAACCACGTTCTACACGCTCACGGTTTATTTTGGTGCAGTAAAAATCAAGAATACGGGCCATGCACTTATATGTGCAGTTTTGGCGGATATTTGTGCGATAGTTACTGCTATTTTAACGGCAAAATTATTAACTTTTTGATGTTGGGGTTGGTGGAAATTACCTAAAAAATATTAGCGATTAATAAATTCCGAACTCAAACCATTTGTCGACTATGCCAAATAAATTTTTCAATAAGAAAACTACTTTCTACACATCAGAGTGTTGACAGCCAAATTTAAATGTGCTAATGTATGCAATATGGTTACAAAAAATAGTTTTGTGGAATCTTTAGCATCGTTTCTGGAGATAATATATAAGATAAGCAAAATATTTTAGTTTGTAGCTTAGAAATATCAAAATGATAATTTGGATGGAGGGGTTAAGATGACAGATTGCGAAAAACAAAATCAAACCAAAAATCAAGAAATCGAAGAAATTGATCCGGATTACATCACAGGAGGCGCGAGAGTAGTACCACCCGAAGAAACAAAAGGGCTAACGCCGACGCCACGCACACAAGAGTGCAATTGTGGCAAATTTAGCCCCAACAATAGCGGAAAATGTGGTGCTCCGATTTGTGAAAATTGCATTCACGCAAAAAAGACAGACGCTGACTCTTCAACTACTTTTTGTGGCGTACAATTTATCACCATATCTTAAAAACAAAAACTTAAGCCACACAAACGTGTGGCTTTTTGCGTGTGAAAAAGCACACGAAAAATAGTGTGCTTTAGCTCAAATAATCTTCCAAAAGGGTTTGGAGTTTATCGCTATCATTTGCCTCTATTCCGCTTTTAAGTTCTTTTTGGTCGGCTTCGGGTAAATTTTTTACTTCTATCTCCGTTACCCTGAAAGGTTTTTTCTCGCCCACTTCAAAAACCGCTATATTGCCTTTATATTCTTTTATCTCATAACCTTGCTTTTTCGTTTTTTCTTTTGGCTCCGCTTTATTTGCCTCCGCAGCCTGAACGGGCTGAATGATCTCGGGAGGCGAAACATCCGAGCTTTCTTTCCCTGCTCCTATATTCGAAAAGCAAAGTTTATACATAATAAGACCCAAAAGAATCAAAATAATCATCGAGATCGGAATAACTTTTCGCTTGCTCATAATGATTTCACCACGTTTTTAAAATAAATGTTTTGTAATTTAATTATTCGCCGAAAACTATATTTTTATTCTGAGAGTTTCAAATTTGATTATAAAAAAGAAGTTTGATACAATTTTAACCAAACAGATTCTATTTGAAAGGCAGGAAAACTTAAGTGGGCAAACTCATCGTAATTGAAGGGCTCGATGGTTCGGGGAAGAACACGCAGACCAAACTTCTGCTTAAATATCTTAATACTGCAGGCATTAAAAACAGATATATAACCTTCCCAAATTATGAATCACCTTCTTCATCGCTCATCAAAATGTATTTGAATTCTGAGTTCGGTTCCGAGCCGAATTCGGTAAATGCCTATGCCGCGTCGTCGTTTTACGCGGTGGACAGATTTGCAAGCTTTAAAAAATTTTGGGAGAAAGAGTACAAAGAAGATTACATAATACTCTGCGACAGATATACAACGTCTAATGCAATATATCAGATGTGCAAGCTGCCGGAAAGCGAGTGGAACGAATATTTGGAGTGGCTTTCCGACTACGAATATGTAAAACTGGAACTCCCAAAGCCCGACAAAGTTATATATTTAAGCGTACCGATTGAGATTTCGCAGTCGCTCCTGACAAAACGCTACATGGGCAACGAAACGCAAAAAGATATTCACGAATCAAACCTTAACTTCTTAAAAAATTGCAAAAAAGCGGCGGAATACGTTGCAAAAACCCAAAACTGGAAGAAAATAGAATGTGCCGAAAATGGAATCATGCGCTCCGTGGAAAGCATACACCAAGACGTCGTGAACCTCTTAAAAAAGGAGGTCGGTGTGTGAGGCTTAATTTCAGAGCGCCTGAAATCGGCGACAAGCCGGAGTTCGAAAAAATTTCATCCAAAATGAATACAAACAGTTTTTCAAAAGTTTTTGGGTCGTACTTTCTTTGGGCGGGAAATCACAAAACAAAAATCTGCTTTGATGATGATATTTTGTACATAAAATACGATAAAGAAAATCCGCTCTACGAAATGCCGAAAGGCACTAAAACCGACGAAACACTTAGCAAAGCAATAAATTCTGTTTTGGAAGACAATGCGCAGTCAAACGGGAAAACAAAATTTCAGTTCACAAGGCTACTCAGAAACGAAGCCGAAAAACTTGAAAAACTTTTCCCGAAAAAATTCGAAATAACGCCCGAAAGAAATGATTTTGAATACATCTACTCCGTGCAAGAGCTTGCGGATTTAAAAGGCAAAAAATATCACGGCAAACGCGGTCATATTGCAAAATTTTCAAAAATGCACGAATGGGTATATCAGCCGCTAAACATCGCGAAAAAAGAAACTTATGTTGCGTTTTTTAAATCGTGGTTCGGTGAAAAACAAAACGCAAATCCAAACGAGATGACGGCAATTGAAAAAGCCCTTGATTATTATAATGAGCTAAATCTCTACGGCGGTGCGATTTATGTGGGCGATAAAATTGCCGCCTGCGCCATCGGCGAAAAAATAAACACTGAAACATTTGTCGTACATTTTGAAAAAGCCCTAAATGAGTTTGCGGACGCCTACACCGTAATAAACCACGAACTTTGCAAAGATGTTCAAGATGAGTATAAATTTATAAACCGCGAAGAAGACCTCGGCATTCCGGGGCTGAGAAAAGCTAAGCTCTCCTATCACCCCTATTCTTTCGTCGAGAAATACAGCGCTATTTTAAAGTGAATTTTGGAATTTTTCGGTAAGTTATGGAAAAATATATAAAAAAAATATATAATAACTTAAAGACTGTAAAATCTCGGAGGCAAGAAGGAAACATGAAAAAATGAAAGGGAACATGAAGCTTTATAAGGTAAAACTGCGCGAAAAGTACCGAAAAATCAGAGAGAACTTGAAGCCGTTTTATCAGAAAATTATGGACGAAAAAATACTTCGCAAGCTGACTTCGCTCAGAAAATATAAAAATTCGGACGTTATTTTTACTTATATTTCAAAAAGCATCGAAGTGGACACATACGGGATAATCAAAAAGTGCTGGAAAGACGGCAAGAAAGTTGCCGCTCCGACTTGCGACAAAGAAACGCGGACGATGAAATTTTACTTTATAAACTCTTTCGATGACCTGCAAAAAGGCACTTTCGGGCTTCTTGAACCTAATGAAGAAAAATGTAAAGAAGTGAGAGATTTTTCAAGCGGGCTGTGCATTGTACCGGGGTTTGCGTTCGATTTCAAAGCATACAGGCTCGGATACGGATACGGCTACTATGACAGGTTTTTACAACATTTCGGCGGTACGACAGTGGGAATTTGTTACAGCAACTGCATCACGCAAAATCTACCTCACGGCAGGTACGACAAGCCCGTGGACATCGTCGTGACGAACAGTTATATCAAAGAATTTAATTACAGATGAAAATAAAGCGAGGGTAAACGTATGAACAAAAAGACAAAAAAAGGTCATTTTCAAAGCAATAAATCCTTTTTCAGAGTTGCATGGTTCGTGCTTCTGTGCCTGATTTCCGCTCTTATAGCACGGTATATACTCACGGGAATTAACGATATGCTCGCAATCGGGAAAGATTCTTGCCCCGTGCAGGTTGAAATCCCCGAAGGCGCCGAACTCGGCGAAGTGGCGGATATCCTCAAAGAACACGGACTCATAAACGAAAAGGAATTTTTTAAACTCTATGCCATCGCAACAAAATCGAGCAAAAATTTCGTAAGTGGCTCTTACGAACTCAGCACAAGCATGGATTATCAAGCGCTTCTCAACCATATCCAAAATCAGTCGAATATCAAAGACATTATTGACATTACATTCACAGAAGGCATGAATATCCAAGAAATGGCGGAAATGCTGGATAAAAATGATATTTGCGATAAGGACAAATTCCTCGAATGCTGTAAATCAAACAGTTTTGACGGGTCTTTCTCATTCCTCAAGAGTATCGACAATCCCACAGAGCGTATTTATAAGCTCGAAGGTTATCTATTCCCCGATACTTATAAATTCTATCACGGCGAAGACGCAGAAAGTGTAATTGCAAAAATGCTTTCGAACTACAAAAAGAAAGTACTGCAAAAAACTGAAATTGAAGGTTATGGCTCGAAAACAAGCATAAAAGAACTTGCGGAGAAAAACGGAATGAGTGTGGAAGCCGTTTTAAATATTGCGTCGCTCATTCAAGCCGAGGCCGCCGATAAAGACGATATGTACAAGGTATCGTCCGTCATTCATAACAGACTCGCAACGCTGAAAAACGACGGGAAAAACTCATTCGGCGAATTCTCGATGAACTATTTACGTGTTGATGCGACTGTTTATTATCCTTACCGCAACAAAAACAACGTTCCAAAAAATATTGCCTCAAACTTCACCGGGCTTTACAACACATATAATATTCAAGGCTTACCACCGGGGCCAATATGCAACCCGGGACTCGAAGCGATGGTCGCCGCGATTAACCCCGCTCAAACTGACTATTTCTACTATTGCCACAGCAAAGACGGCGAGGCATTTTACGCGAAAACGAACGATACGCACGTTGCAAATTTGCGCAAAGCAGGGCTATAAAATCGTAATTTTAGGAATTTTACGCACGATTAAAGCCAATACTTATTTTCATAAAACGAAAATAAGGTTGGTTTTTTTATGTATAAAAGAGCGCTGATTTTATTCTGCATTTTTATGGGACTCTTTTGCACGTCATTTTTTAATCTCGATTATCTTTCGCGAAAAGAAAAACTCAGAGAAGCCGCAACGAATCAACAATCATATAAGCTTAAAATAGCAAATACGCGTGGAACTATATACGACTGCAGAAACAGGCCCCTCACGGGCACAAAGACTAAACTAATCGCCGCGGTCATACCCTCTGTGGAATCACTCGGGACGCTTACCCCCGCCGTAAGCGACGAAAAAAAAGAAGAACTTTACAGAAAATGTTCCGGCAAAACGCCGTTTACAATAGAAGTAAACCAAAAAATCTCATCACCTTTTATCAAAACGTTTGAAGTGCCAATAAGATACTCCGGCACCACTCTTGCCCCGCACATACTCGGATATCTCTCAGCGGAAGGCCACGGAATATGCGCGATAGAAAAGATTTTTGATGAATATCTGATGGACAAAGATAATGAAATATATGTAAAATACGATGTTGATGCATCGGGGAAATTCTTGCCCGGCATAAAAGAGACGGTCGAGGACAAGTCATATCTGAATTTTAAGGGTGTCGCCCTGACGCTTGACGAAAGAATCGAAGCAATAGTGGAAGACACGGCGAATAAATATATAACAAGAGGCGCGGTGATAGTGTCGGAGGTGCCGAACTGCGAAATACGCGCTTGTTACAGTTTACCGTCATTTTTGCCACAAAGTGTCGGTAAATATATTAATGACAGCACTTCCCCGCTTTTGAACCGAGCTTTTTGCCAGTTTAATTTGGGTTCGATTTTCAAATTGGTAACGGCTTCAGCAGCTCTGGAGCGAGGGATATCTCCAAATTTTGAATACGATTGCGAGGGCGAAAACATAATTGATGACGCAAAATTCAAATGCTTCAACTCAAAAAAGCACGGAAAAATAAATCTCGAGGAAGCCATGGCTGAATCTTGCAACGGATATTTTATTGAACTTTCAAAAAAACTTCCTGAAAATGAAATTAGAAAAACAGCACAAAAATTCGGGCTTGGCGAACCGATAGAACTCGCCGAAGATTGGAAAGCATCAGGTGGAGTACTGCCAAGCGAAGAAAGCTTAAAAAACCCGAAAACACTTGCAAATTTCTCATTCGGACAAGGCAAACTAATGGCATCGCCAATGCAAATCATCGGCATGATAAATGCCATCGCGGCAGATGGCGTCTATAAAACACCAAAAATCATAAAGGGTCTTTTAAACAGCGGCATGCAACTCACGGAATATGAAAAATTAACAAAATTTCAGCGCGATGAAAGAATAATCTCAAAAAACACGGCCGATATTCTAAAAAAATGTATGCAAAGCGCCATTGAACAAGGAACTGCTCAAAAAGGCAAACCCGAAAAAACAGAAGCGGCAGCAAAAACTTCCACGGCACAAACGGGGATCGTTGAAAACGGCAGGCGTATCGAGCAATCATGGATCGCCGGCATGTTCCCCGTCGAAACGCCGAAATACTGCATTGTAGTTCTCTCAGAAGACGGTTTGGGCGGCGGCGAAAGTTGCGGACCTGTCTTTAAAGAAATTATTGACCGTATGTACCAGGAAACGCCTGAAATATTCATAGAATAACGTCACAAATTATTAATTTCCTCTTTGATGGTCAGACGCAAAATTCCTATTTTATCAAGCACAAGATTTTTGATCTCAGCAATTTTCTCATCATCATTCTTGAAATTTACCGAGTAAAATTCTCCAATTTTTGTATAATAAGATGCAAAAAAATGTCTACAAAAAAGCAACCCCGTAAGAACTAAAAAACATGCCAGAGCCCTAATCCAAGAAAAATTTACTCTACTCATCAGATTTTCTTTGGCCTCTGGTTTTTCACCATTTTCGCTAAAATTATCATTAAAAAACACTTCCGAATTCATTTTTACCTCCAAATTGTTCTACTGCTCAGAGTTGATTAATTAAATAAAGTTTGTTATAATAATACTAAAGAAAATGATTTTTTAGAACTAATTTTTATCAGGTGGAGGCAAATTATGAAAAATAATACAGTACATTACGATTTTAAAAAACAGCGCAAATCCGTAAACAGGCAAAAACGTCTGATTCGCATAATGGCAGTGTTTGGAGCATTTTTGATGGTCAGCGGAATAATCGGGTCAATAGTTTGTTATGTGCTTGCAAAATAGTAAAAACGTGAAAATTTGTGCAATTATTGCAGAATTTAATCCATTTCATAATGGACACAAATACATAATTGAGCAAACAAAAAGTATGGGCTTTACACATGTTATCGCTATTATGAGCGGAAATTTCGTGCAACGTGGAGAGCCTGCAATATTTTCAAAAAATATGCGTACACAGATCGCGTTGATGAACGGCGTAGACTTAGTGGTCGAAATGCCGTGCGTGTGGGCACTTTCTTATGCAGAAAAATATGCTGAATCAGGCGTATTTATTGCGAATTGCTTGGGATGCGTTGATGCACTGGTGTTCGGAAGCGAATGTGGAGATATTAAAAAACTCGAGAAAATTAAAGAGATTTTCAAAAAACTGGAATTTAAAGAAATACTACAAAATAACTTAAGAAAAGGTATGACATTCGCAAAAGCACGTGAGCAGGCTGTCGGAAGTTTGTTGCCGGATGTTAACGTTTCAGAAATATTATCCAAAGGCAATAATATTCTAGGCATAGAGTACATAAAAGCTATCGAAAATTTACATGCAAAAATTAAGCCTTTGACGCTTAAAAGAAACACAGATTTCAAAAGTGCCTCGGAAATTCGCGCATTAATAAAAGAAAACGATGGATCGTATTGTAAACATATCCCAGATAATGCTGACATTTTAGAATTCCCAAAAGATATTTTTTGGGGAGAAAAAGGTATTATTTCGGTTTTAAAAAATATGAATTCGGAAGATTTCGCTAAATTACCCGATATTAGTGAAGGCCTTGAACATAAGATTTATAATTCTCTGCACGAATGTACCAATCTTGACAATCTATTGAATTTGACTAAATCCAAAAGATATACTATGTCCCGAATTAAAAGAATAATTATGTGTGCTTTTCTGGGCATAACAAGTAAAATACAGGGTCGCAACCCCGCATATTTACGTTTGCTCGGCACTACAAACAAAGGCTTAGAAGTTCTAAATATGGTAAAACAAACAGCAAAGCTTCCCATCATTTCAAGGTTTGCAGATTTGGAAAATAAAGATGATTTTTCGAAAAAAGTATTCGAAATAGAATGCGGGGCTACGGATTTATATGGCGTTTTTAGCAAAAAATTAGAAATATTCAACTCTGAAAAAAGATTCAAATTTATCAAGCAGGAGCAAAAATGACTTACGGATATGCACTAAAAAAAATCAAAAATATGGAAAATTTTGGGTCAAAGCCGGGGCTTAAGAGAATAAAGAAGCTGATGAATTTTGTTGGCAATCCGCAAAATAAGTTAAAATGTATACATGTAGCAGGCACCAACGGCAAAGGATCGGCTTGCTTCGCTTTAGAAACAATATTGCACACTCAAGGATATAAAACAGGCCTGTATATTTCTCCGAGCATATCTGATTTTCGCGAAAGAATTTCAATAAACGGAAAAAATATAGATAAAAAATCTTTTTTAGAGCTTTTTGATTATTTTTACACATACATAACAAAAAACGAATTTAAGGATGACCCTGTGACAGAATTTGAACTGACCACAGCTATGGCGTACAAATTTTTCCATGATAATAATTGTGATATCGCCATAATTGAAACAGGAATGGGCGGAAAACTAGATGCAACTAATATAATTGAAAATCCCGTCTGCAGTGTGATCACATCAATTTCGCTTGACCACACAAAAATTTTAGGTAACACTATTGAGAAAATCACAACCGAAAAATGCGGCATAATAAAACGAAATTGCCCGATTGTAGTATGCGACGAGCAACCTGAAAAAGTGTATGAAATTATAAAAAATACTTGTTTCTCTAATAATTCTATGTTTATAAAAGCTTCAAAAAACGAGCTTTTAGACCAAAAATGCAACGGGCTGAATGGAATTTCGTTTACGTATCGAAACAAAAAAATTGATGTGCCAATTATGGGCAAGCACCAATTTATTAACCTATCTTGTGCGCTAAAAACAGTAGAAACTATAAAAAATATTTTCCCTGTTCAAACTGAAAATATCGAAAAAGCTCTAAAAACACTAAAAATCCCGTGCCGCCTTGAATTAGTAAGAAAAAAACCAAATATTATTCTAGACGCCGCTCACAATCCTCATGGTACTGCGGTTTTGGCGGAATTTTTAAAAGAGAATTTAAAAAACAAAAAGATTTATGGTATCGTCGGCATGTTTAAAGATAAAGACTATCAAAATTCACTAAAAAACATCTCCGGAATTTTCGAAACTCTTTATACCATAAACCCTAAGAATAGACGCGCGGAAAGTTTGGAGAAAATCACATCTTGCGCAAGAAAATATTGTAAAAATGTCATCCCATGCAAAAATATTAAAATTGCGCTTGAAAACGCCATAAACTCGGCGAATATGGATGACACGATTGCTATTTTTGGGTCGTTTTCAGTTATGAGAGATTTTAAAAATTTAGATTTTGGGGCTTGACTTTTTAAGAAATTTAATATAAAATGAAACTGTAATAGTTTTGGGGGTATAGCTCAGCTGGGAGAGCGCTTGAATGGCATTCAAGAGGTCAGCGGTTCGATCCCGCTTATCTCCACCAAAACAAAGTCGCATAAGTATTGAGCTTATACGACTTTTTTTGTTTGTATGTGGAAAACACTGCCACGCTTTGGCGAGGTTGTTTCTTGCATTATTATATTTTGTTTTCGCTGTGCATAACATTCTTAATTTTGTGTTTTACAATTTCTTTTATTGCCTCACGAGCGGGCAAAAGATATTTTCTCGGGTCAAAATTCGAAGGATTTTCATGTAAACTTTTGCGGATTTTCGCCGTCATGGCAAGACGCAAATCTGAATCTACATTTATTTTGCAAACCGACATTCTCGAAGCTTTGCTCAGAAGCTCTTCGGGTATACCGTAAGCTTCTTTGATATCCCCGCCAAATTTATTAATCTCCTCGACGAATCCAGGGATAACACTCGATGCGCCATGCAAAACTATGGGGAAATTAGGAATTTTTTTCTCTATTTCAGATAAAATATCAAATCTGAGTTCACGCTTTTGACCGGGTTTAAACTTATATGCTCCGTGGCTCGTTCCGATCGCGATAGCCAAAGAATCAACACCGGTTTTCCCCACAAAATCTACCACTTGGTCGGGGTTGGCATAAAATGATTTTTCTTTTTCTATGCTTATATTATCCTCAACACCCGAAAGACTACCAAGTTCGCCTTCCACCGTGACTCCATATTTATGCGCATACTCCACGACTTTTGCAGTGAGCTCTATATTCTTTTCGTATGGAAGCGAAGAACCATCAATCATGACAGAAGTAAACCCGCTTTCGATACAATCTTTACAAATCTCAAAAGATTCTCCATGATCAAGGTGCAAAGCTATCGGAATATCCGGATGCAGTTCAACAGCAGCTTCGACAAGTTTTCTGAGGTAAACAGACCCTGCGTATTTTCTCGCTCCGGCTGAAGCCTGCAAAATCAGTGGCGAGTTCATTTCAGCAGCCGCCTCGGTTATGCCCTGAATTATTTCCATATTATTTACGTTAAAAGCACCTACCGCATATTTTTCGTTATACGCTTTCTCGAGCATTTTTTTAGTATTTACAAGGCTCATGATAAATCTCCCCCAACAACAAATTCTGTACTGTGTTTTTATCTACGTAATATTATACTATAAACATATTCGAAATTAATCTACAAAAATAATTTTACTGTTAAAAAGTTTGACTAATGCATTATTTTGTTATATAATAAACGCTGTGGATATTTGCTACTGTGGCTCAGTTGGTAGAGCAGCTGATTCGTAATCAGCAGGTCGGCGGTTCGAGTCCGCCCAGTAGCTCCATTTTTTGCCTGATTTTCAGGATTTTTTTGTTTTAAACTTAAAAATCTGAGCGAAAAAACATTTAATGTTAAACGCTCAGAATATTTGTTTCCATAAAAATCTTTTATACTGTTGCAGAGTCCTTAACATAAGTAAACATCTCAAGTAAGGGGGGGCACTTCGGGTCACCATTGCCTTTTATATATCCATTACAAAACATAGAGATATCTTGCGTTCTCCGCAGACCCGTCGCAGGATCTTCCACTGTGATTTTTTCATCTTTAATTTGGACAACCAAAACAAAATGAACTTGTGGCTCCATGCCGTAAAAATAGCTGTCATTAATCACAAAACATGCTTCATTATGGCCAATATAAAATTCTTTGATTTTGCCTTTAATATCTTCAGATTTAGTATCGCACGTTAATCCATACAGTGCGCGCTTATAGGTTAACCCATATTTACAACCTAAACCTTGTATTTTACTATCGTAAAACCACCCCACGGGTAGCGACTCCGTACGATTATTCTCGAAAAACGAACATCTACCCATCACCGTTTTGACTATATCTTTTTGAGAAATTTCACTATTTTTACCATACAGTTTTATTATACTCACAAGGCACGCAGCCCAATCCCAAAATTTACCTTGCTGTTTTTCTACAATTTGTGCATCGCATTTTCCGAAATCTTTGATAAATCTCTCTTTTTGGTAAAATTCGGACACATGGTACGACGCCGAGTTATACGCTTCTTTACTCGGAAAATAAAGCAACGCGCCCACAACGGCACACATCACCGCAGAACCGAATCCAACTTTAAATGCAGTGATTTCTTCTGATGAAATTTCTTTATTATCAGAGGCTTTTGCCCCGGAAATGTGTTTCACCGGCACGCTTTCGCTCGTAGCACAATAAGCAGGATTTGCTACGCCTAAAACAGTTAAAAACGCCATAAAAAGTGCAAAAAAATTAAAGAGCGGGTTTCGCTTTTTGTTTTTCATATTTACTACCTCTTGCAAAAATTCGTAACCCCATTTTAACCTAAAAAACAAAATCCGTCAAATTAATTTTTGATAAAATTTAAAATACCTGCTCCGCAGAGAAATTTTTACTCCTCATTAATACTCAAAAACTCAGAAAAACCCGTCATATCAAATACTTCCATAATTTCGTCCGAAACATTGATAAGTTTTAAAAATCCTTTCGGGGCGCCGTTTTCATCTAAACCGTCTTCGTCGATACATTTCTTTGCATAAAGCATCGTCCTGAGTCCGGCACTGCTCATATATTCCAGATTCTTAAAATCCAAAATAATTTTATTCTCGCCCCTTCCGAAAGCTTCGTCGAGTGCCTCTTGAAAATCAGGTGCAGACTGCGTATCAAGCCTCCCACTAAGGCTGTAAGTCGTTACTCCGTTATTTTCGCTTTTCTTGAATTCCATAACAAATTCCTCCTTTTAAATATCAGCAACTTTTTTTGAAATTTTCAGAATATTTTTACCGCCTGAATATGTGTATGTAACACCGTCGGTAAAATTTTTAACTATCAGAAGCCCTAAACCGCCTAGCCTGCGCTTGTAGAGCGGCAAACTTACATCGGGCAATTTGTTTTTGAGAGGATTGAACTCCACCCCACCATATTTAAACACAACCGATGCCGTATTTGCAAGAATTTGATAATCGGCAGAAATAATAACTTCATCGTAGGTTTCGGTGCAAGAATGATAGATTATATTTGAAAATATTTCTTCCGAGGAAATGAGTATTTCAAAAACACTTTTTTGTGACAAATTATTTTTTCTAAAATATTTGTAAATAAAATCATAAATTTTATCCCAATTTTTTACTTCAGGTGAGATAATTATACTTTTTGACATTAAATTTATCACCTTCTTGATAAAAATAACTAATTTTTCACATTTTCAACAGAGTTTTCAACTTTTTGTGTATTAATGATAAAATTGCAGCATAGAATTTTAAAAATTCAATATTTTTATTTTTTTATATATAGCTTACACTACCGATAATATTACCGCTTTCCAAGTAAATTCGCGGCACACGCTTACCTATGAGGCAAACAATTTCATAATTTATCGTCCCGATATTTTTCGCAAGTTCATCTACCGAAATATTATTCTGGCCGTCACTTCCAAAAACAATTACCTCGTCACCCTCAGAAACATTTTCAATATCGCTGACGTCAAGCATAAGCTGGTCCATGCAAACTCTGCCAAGAATTTTCGCGCGATTTCCGTGAACAAGCATCTCGGAATTATTCGAAAATTTTATAGAGTAACCGTCCGCGTAACCGATTGCCACCGACGCAACTTTTATGTCTTTATCCGAAACGAACGTACGCCCATAGCTCACACTCGTACCCTTAGGTATAGTCTTGACCTGCGAAACCACTGTTTTAAGGCTCATGGCAGGTTTGAGGTCTATTTTGCCGATAATTTCTTCAGAAGGATATAGACCATACAATACAACTCCCGCCCGAACCATATCAAGCTGCATATCCGGGAAGTTTATCATTCCGCCGCTGTTGCAACAATGCTTTAGCGGAATATGCAGGCCGTTTGCCTCCAAATCTTCTATTATACTTTTGAAATTGTTTATTTGCGAAAGCGTGTAATCTTTATTATTCGTAATGTCGTCAGCAACAGAAAAATGCGTAAACATACCTTCGATTTCAATTTCGGGCATATTATTTATCTCTAAAATTTCATTCACCGATTGCTTGCGGCTTTCTTCATTTTGAGCGAAGAATCCGATCCTGCTCATTCCCGTGTCTATTTTAATATGCGCCTTTACTTTCACGCCTTTGCTTTTGCACTCTGATTGAAGTTTTTTTGCGTATTCGAGCGAAAAAACAGCTTGAGAAATATTATTGTTTGCCAAAATATCCGCGCATTCGCTGGGAGTATATCCAAAAATCAAAATCGGCTTTTTTGAACCCGCTTTTCTTAGCTGCATTGCTTCATCAAGATTGGAAACGCCGAAAAAATCCGCTCCGAGCTTTTCGTATTCCTTTACCAAAAATTCTGCACCGTGGCCGTACGCGTCAGCTTTCAGAACGCATAAAAGTTTAGCTGCAGGGTTTAATTTTCTCTTTATTTCATTAAAATTATGCTTAATATTATCGATATTAACCTCTGCCCAAGTGCGCTTTACAAATTTTTCCAATAAAAAAATCTCCTGTCCAAATTAATCTTATATTTTAGTTATACCACATCCATGTCTGTGTTAAAATAATAAACTGAAAAACTTTTTCTCAGAGGTAATTTTATGCTGATAGGCGATGTAAATATTAATGGAATAGCGGCGCTTGCTCCTATGGCGGGTGTTACCGATCGCGCGTTCAGGGAGATTTGCGCGATGTTCGGCGCGGCTTACTTTACGAGCGAAATGATAAGTACAAAAGGTATAATTTATGGCAGTCAAAAAACGTTTTCGCTTTCTGATCGTTCAGATTCAGAATATCCGTTTGCGCTCCAGCTTTTCGGGAACGATCCAAAAGATTTTTCTGAGGCAATAAAAATTTTGGGTGATAGAATCCCCGAGATAATAGATATAAACATGGGCTGCCCGGCGACTAAAATCGTGAAAGAAAACTCGGGCTCCGCGCTTATGAAGACTCCCGAACTTTGCGGAGAAATTGTATATGCGGCAAAGTCTGTTTCGCCCGTACCGATTACAGTAAAAATACGTTCGGGCTGGAGCGAAAGCACTATAAATGCTCCGACAGTCGCAAAAATATGCGAAGAGGCCGGCGCATCTGCCATAACCGTCCACGGTCGCACCAAACAGCAAGGCTATTCGGGAAGCTGCGATCAGGAAGTAATTAAAGCCGTAAAAAAAGCAGTTAAAATACCCGTAATCGGCAATGGAGATATAACTTCGGCTAAAAACGCCAACGAAATGATAAATTTTACAAACTGCGATATGGTCGCCATAGGGCGTGGCGCAATGGGCAATCCTTGGATATTCTCCGAAATAAATTCACTTTATACAGGCGAAAAATTTAATTTCCCAAGCATAGACGAAAAAATAAATATTATGAAACTGCACATCGAAAAGCTTTGCGAATATAAAGGCGAGCATAGAGGCCTAACTGAAGCGCGAAAACATCTTTCGTGTTATGTTAAGGACGTCAAAAACGCATCGGAAATAAGGCAAAAAATTTTTTCTTCAAAATATAAAACAGAGCTTTTAGATATTATCGAAAACATACAATAAATGAGCAACTAAAAAACACCGCTAAATTTAAAGCGGTGTCTAATTTTTTGAATATTAAAATTATTCTACTTCAATCGCATCGACAGGGCAAGCTTCCTGCGCTTCGGAGATGGAATCTTTTAAAGAATCGCTGACTTCTTCCGACTTTGCACGTGAAAGACCGTCGTCGTTATATTCAAAAACTTCCGGGCATATATCAATGCACATTCCGCAGCCTATACAGTTCTGATTAACTTTGACTTTCATGTTATCATCCTCTCAATAATTTTGCGCACTTCAGTATTATATATTAATTTTCGAGGAGGCGCAACACATATTTTTGAATTATTTTACTCAAAGAAAAGGTATCCGGCTCAAAAACTTCAAACCAGAAACCTTTTACAATATAAGCTAAAAGCGGTTATTTCAACAATTGATCATTAAGTTCATCAATTTTCGCTTCCTCGCCGGTCAATCTCGCCGGCTTGTCCACGTTACGAGCCCATTCTTCAAAATCACGGATGGCATTCATAACGTCAGCAGGGACACTCCTATTTGTCTCCAACCACTTGGCAGAGTATATTTTTATACGCTCCCCTTCCAGATCGGGCTTACCTTTTAAACTTTTGTTATCAATATTGTAATAAATATCTTGAATTCTTCTATTATTTCGAAGCGCCGGCCAAACTATTAATTCTTTAAATAGACTCTCCAAAGTCTCGCCCTGCCCGGCAGTATAGTATATGGGCGGCATAGATATTTTGTTTTTACGTGTACAATCTTCGCACTTTCTTTTGAATTCCGCTAAATCAAATTTACCTTTCAATGGCATAAAAATTCCACCTTTCTTTAAATAAAATAGATTTAATTAAAAAATTTGAAAACATGTTTTCGTAAACATTATATATATATATATATATTGTCAAGTATTTTTTTAAAATTTTTTCAAAAATAATAAATTCTATACTTTTGATAACTCAAAAAACAGCCGCTAAACCGCAGCGCGGCAGGCGTCTATCTTATTTATAAATTTAAGGAATATTTTCAAAGATTTGCCTAAAAATAATACTGTTTTACTATATAAACCAAAAAGGAGGAATAAAATTGAAAGCAACAGGCATCGTACGACGCATAGACGATCTGGGCAGAATCGTCATTCCTAAAGAAATACGCTCCACCATGCACATTCGTGAAAGCGACCCGCTTGAAATCTATACCGGGAGTGCAGGCGAGATAATTTTCAAAAAATATTCGGCAATCGGTGAAATACCCACATTTGCGGAAAAGTTTGCCGACATACTGCATAAAGAAATCTCGGCGCCCGTTATAATCACCGACCGCAATTCGGTTATAGCTGTTTCGGGCGCGCCAAAAAGCGATTTCATCGGCAAAAACTTGATGGAAGAAGCGGAAAATATCATTGAAAAAAGAACAACATTCATTCAAAAAGATAGTTCGAAAATTATCACTCCGATAGAAGGCATAAAAAACGAAGCAAAAATAATATCGCCGATAATCACAAACGGCGACATTTCAGGGAGCGTAATTATTATGAGCCACGCCTCAAAAGCAGATGAGGATTTCCGAATAAAAATGGCTGACTTGACATCAAAATTTATATCGGCGCTCATTGAAAATTAAATTTTAAATCAAACTCTCGCCTGACATTTCGTCGGGCTTTTTTATATCCAAAATTTTACATATAGTAGGTGCGATATCACAAAGCGCACCACCGTTTTTAAGCGTGCGTTCATACCCCGCAACGCTGAAGGGCACAGGATTACATGTATGCGCAGTATGAGGGTTACCACGCTCATCGCACATTTTTTCGGCATTCCCATGATCTGCGGTTATAATCATAGCTCCGCCTGCGTCATTTACAGCTTTTAAAAGCTCACCAACGCATTTATCTACCGTTTCAACGGCTTTTTTCGCGGCCTCGAAATCCCCCGTATGCCCGACCATATCGGGATTTGCGAAATTCAAAACAACCAAATTATACTTCTTACTTTTTATCTTTTCTTTGGCCGTTTTTGTAATTTCAAACGCACTCATTTCAGGCTTCAAGTCGTATGTTTTCACTTTTGGCGAATTAATTATAATTCTATCTTCGTCGGCGTACGGCTTTTCTATGCCCGCATTGAAGAAAAACGTAACATGTGCATATTTTTCTGTTTCGGCGATTCTGAGCTGTTTCATACCGAGAGATGAGATATATTCTCCAAGCGTCATTTTGACTTCGCGCGGAGTGAACGCAATTTTCACGTCTTTAAAATTCTTATCGTACTGCGTAAAACAAACGTAATTCGACACTTTTTTACTTATAACTTTTGTGATTTGCCTTGCTCTGTCAGGTCGATAATTAAAACAAATAACAGCATCGTTTTCGCTTAATCCGCCGTATCCCTCACGCACAAAAGCAGGTAAAAATTCGTCCGTAATGTTGTTTTTATAGCATTTGGAAGTAACCTCGGCAACTTCGCCGAAAATCTCTCCCTTAGCATCGCAAATTGCATCGACGGCCAATTTTGTACGTTCAAGATTATTATCCCTATCCATTGCGTAAAAGCGTCCACAAATCGATTGTATTCCGCTAAAACCGAACTCTTTTAACTTACGCTCTACCATATTCAAATAATTTTCGGCGGATTTCGGGTCTGTATCACGGCCGTCAGTCCAGGCATGAATAGCCACTTTATTTAATTTTTTGCGTTTTGCAAGCTCCAAAAGAGCAAAAAGATGATTAATATGACTATGCACCCCTCCGCTCGAGCAAAGTCCCATTATATGCAGTGTGGAGCTGTTTTCAAAAACTTTATCCATGACCGAATTCAGAACTTTATTTGAATAAAAATCGCCGTTTTCGATGCTTTTGTTTATGTACGTCAAATCTTGATAAACTATTCTTCCGGCCCCTATATTTGTATGCCCGACCTCTGAATTGCCCATTTGCCCGTCAGGCAGACCTACGCTCAAACCGGACGCTTTAAGCGTAGTCGTCGGGCACTCTGAAAAAATTTTATCCAAATTTGGCGTATTCGCCTCGGAAACCGCATTAAATTCACTTTTTGGTGCTATTCCGTAGCCGTCCATGATTACAAGAAGTACATTTTTCGAGTCTACTTTAATCGCCCCCACTTCTTTATCTGACCGCAAAAATAATTTCAGCAAAACTTTCCGCTTTAAGCGATGCCCCTCCAACAAGCAGACCGTCAATATCGCTTGATTTCACAAATTCGTTCGCGTTTTCGGGCTTAACCGAACCACCGTACAAAACTGCCGTTTCGCTACCAAAATTATCCGCCAAACATTTCTTTATAAATCTCGCAACACAGCAGGCAGATTCGGAGTTAATAGCTTTGCCGGTACCTATCGCCCAAATCGGCTCATAAGCAACGATTACATTCCTCAGGTTTTCTTTTGAAACTCCTTTTAGACCGCTATTTATTTGTTCTGCGATAAATTCGTTAACAGCGTTTTTTTCGCGAATTTCAATGCTTTCTCCTACACAAAAAATCACTTTAAGATCGTTTTCAAGTGCTTTATGGATTTTTTTGTTTATCATCTCGTCGGTTTCAAAAAAATATTTTCTGCGCTCGCTATGACCTAAAATCACGTACTGCACACCGATATCGCATAGCATCTCTGCAGAAATTTCGCCCGTAAACGCGCCCGAACTTTCGTAGTGGCAATTCTGAGCACCGATTTTTATATTTGTATTTTTACATTCATTTGCGGCCTCTGTAAGAGATATAAACGGCGGGCAAATTATTATCTCACAGTTTTCTTGAGCATTAACCTTACTCTTAAACTCCCGAAAAAAATCTTTGGTTTCGACCAATGTTTTATTCATTTTCCAGTTTGCCGCTATAATTTTTTTCATTTTTATAAGAAAACCCCTTTAAATTTTTAAAACTATTTATCTTGCAGCGCCTCGATCGCGGGCAAACTTTTCCCGCTCAAGAATTCAAGTGAAGCGCCTCCACCTGTTGAAACGTGCGTCATTTTTTCCGCGAGCCCAAGCTTTTCCATAGCCGCTGCGGAATCACCCCCGCCTACCACAGACATCTCCCCGCTTTCGGCAACCGCCTTTCCAATTTCAAGCGTACCTTCAATAAAATTATCCCACTCGAACACACCCATCGGGCCATTCCAAAAGACTGTTTTTGCGCCGGATATCGCTTCTTTAAATAGTTTTATCGTCTTTGGACCTATATCAAGCCCCATCCAGCCTTCAGGGATTTTATCCGCATCAACAATCTTAAATTCCGTATCTTTTTTGTATTCTCTCCCGACTTTTAAATCAACCGGAAACAGAAATTTCACATCTCTTTCTTTCGCTTTAGCCAGCATATCTTTGGCAAAGCTTATTTTATCGCTCTCGCAAATCGAATCGCCTACGGGATATCCCAGCGCATTCGTGAAAGTGTAGGCCATTGCGCCGCCTACCATTACGATATCTACTTTTTCGAGAAGGCTATTAATAACTTCGATTTTATCCGAAACTTTCGCGCCGCCCAAAATCGCGACAAACGGGTGTTCGGGACTATCTTTCAGTTTGGAGAGTACCGAAATTTCTTTTTCTATCAGAAAACCGCAAGCTGACGGCAAAAATCTCGTTACTCCGACCGTCGACGCGTGCGCTCTATGGCATGTACCGAATGCATCATTTACGTATATATCTGCCAAAGATGCCAGGTTTTTCGCAAATTCTTCATCGTTAGATGTTTCACCGAATTCAAACCTCAAATTTTCAAGCATACATACTTCGCCGGGTTTAAGCTCGGAAACTATTTTTTTAGCGCTATCTCCAACAACGTCATTTGCCAATTTTATATCTTTATCAATCTTCGCAGACAAATACTTTGCAACGGGTTTTAAAGAAAATTCTTCTTTATACTCGCCCTTAGGCTTACCAAGATGAGAACAAATTATAATTTTTGCATTTTTTTCTATAAGATAATTTATAGTTTTCAGCGCCTCATCAATGCGCTTTGTGTCGGTGATATTACGCTTATTATCCAAAGGAACGTTAAAGTCGCATCTGAGTAAAACCTTCTTGTTTTCGGCATTTATGTCGCGAACCGTCAGCTTATCCAAATTACTCATTAAAACATCCTTTCTGCGTTCAACCTTTAAATAATTATATAGTAAAGCTCTAAATATTATACACTTTTATTACAACATTTTCAATATGCAGGAGTAGACTTACACAAAAAATTTGGCGTGCCTCATAAATCGAAGCACACCAAAATGTTGTAAAAAAACTAATTTACATTAAATGAAATGCTATTGTAAGTCCTGCGAAAACTATCGAAACCATTGACGTGAGTTTTATAAGAATGTTTATCGCCGGTCCTGAAGTATCCTTAAACGGGTCGCCAACCGTGTCACCTACGACCGCAGCTTTATGGCAATCTGAACCTTTTCCGCCAAAATTGCCCGCTTCGATATGCTTTTTCGCATTATCCCAAGCTCCACCCGCATTAGACATCATAACCGCAAGTGCAAAACCTGTGATAGTTGTTCCTGCGAGGAATCCCGCAACACCATTTACTCCGAGAACAAGTCCGACAGCTATCGGCACGATGACCGCTAAAATTGCAGGCGCTATCATAAGTTTCTGCGAGGATCTTGTGCAAAGATCAACACAAGATGCATAATCAGGTTCCGCAGTGCCTTCCAAAAGTCCGGGAATATTTTTAATTTGTCTTCTTACCTCATGCACTATGCTTTGTGCCGCTTTGCCGACTGATTCCATTGTAAGCGCCGCAAAGAGGAACGGTATCATGGCGCCAATGAAAAGCCCTACAAGAACAGGCGGGTTGGTTATACTGAGGTTGAACGAAAGTTTCGGTGCAAGTGTGCGCACTTCTGAAATATACGCCGCAATAAGCGCCAGTGCCGTGAGTGCCGCTGAGCCTATCGCAAAACCTTTTCCGGTTGCCGCTGTCGTATTGCCGAGAGAATCGAGCGCATCTGTTCTGTTACGGACTTCTTCACCGATTCCTGCCATTTCGGCAATTCCGCCTGCGTTATCAGCAATCGGACCGTAAGCATCGGTTGCCAAAGTAATTCCGAGAGTCGAAAGCATTCCGACCGCCGCAACACCTATTCCGTAAAGACCTTTATTAAATCCCGCATCGCTCATGACATTTCCGCCGCATGCGAAGAAACTGATAAGAACCGCAGCACCGACTATAATTACCGGGAAAAATGTCGACATCATGCCGAGAGAAAGCCCGCCGATGATAACCGTAGCTGAGCCTGTTTCGGAAGTCTTTGAAAGTTCTTTTGTGGGTTTATATGTATCGGACGTGTAGTATTCAGTCGTAAATCCGATCAAAACGCCCGCCAAAAGTCCTGTTATAACGCTATAAAAAACACCTGTATTTTGCGGCAAAAGCATTCTTACTATGAAAAATGACGCAACTGCTATAATTCCTGCGCTGATGTACGTCCCCAAACGGAGCGATTTTAAAAGAGATTTTTGCGTAGCGTCCTCTTTCGTACGCACAAAGAATGTTCCGAAAATCGAACATATTACGCCAAGCGCAGCTAAGAGCATGGGAACTGCCATACCTTTTGAGCCGAGCCCTGCGCTAACTGCCAATGCACTTGTTGAAACTATAGAGCCAACATATGATTCGTAAAGATCTGCTCCCATTCCTGCAACGTCACCTACGTTATCGCCTACGTTATCCGCAATAACCGCTGGATTTCTTGGGTCGTCTTCAGGAATGCCTGCTTCGACTTTACCGACAAGGTCTGCCCCTACGTCAGCCGCTTTTGTGAAAATCCCTCCGCCTACTCTTGCGAAAAGTGCCATACATGATGCACCCATTCCGAACGTGAGCATGTTGGAAGTAATATTTTGTATCATCAAGGATTCGCTGGCGATAACTTCAACGTTTGTATACCAGAACTTAAGGAAGAAGTACCAAATTGATAAATCCAAAAGCCCGAGTCCGACTACCACGAAACCCATTACCGCACCTGCTGAGAACGCCACTCTAAGGCCTTTATTGAGACCTTTTTGTGCCGCGCAGGCTGTGCGGTCGTTTGCCATTGTTGCCGTTTTCATACCGATAAATCCCGAAAGCGCCGAGAAAAATCCACCCGTCAAAAATGCAAACGGTACAAAATAATTAAGATATCCGAGGAGCGAAAGCGTCAGCAAAATCGCAAATACAACTGCAAAAAATATCCCTACGCCTTTATATTGACGTCTTAAATATGCCGCCGCGCCTTTTCGAATGGCCGTCGCTATTTTTATCATTTTTTCGGTTCCTTCGGAAAAACCACGTACTTTATTGAATAAAAAGCACGCAAAACATAGTGAAATCAATGAACCTAAAGCTACAAACAACATCAAATCCATAATCATCGATTAAACATCTGCTGCTTAATCTTACGTCACTACCTTTCTACATTTTATTTTGCAAAAAATACCATTCGCTCATGCCAAACAAAAACATTTATAGTCCGAACATGAGCGAATCTCAGCTTAAAATACTATTTTTCAGCCTTTTTTTCTTCTTTTGCTTCTTCTTTCTTTATAAGCTCAATAATAGCCATTTCAGCCGCGTCTCCACGACGTGGGCCTAATTTTGTAATTCTTGTGTATCCGCCGTTTTGGCCTTCATATGAAGGAGCTATCTCTGTGAAAAGCTTTCTGACGACGTCTTTTTTCGTGATGAAAGCCATTGCCATACGTTTATTGTGAAGATCGTCCACTTTTGCGAGTGTGATCATTTTTTCCGCCAAAGAACGCACTTCTTTCGCTCTTGTGACGGTAGTTTCTATCTTTCCTTTTTCCAAGAGGAATGTAACAAGCGCTCTGAGCATTGCCATTCTTGGAGCGGTTGCTTTACCTAATTTTCTCTTTTTTGACATTACTTTAACCTCCCTTATTTACATTTATTCGCACGAAGGAGCTAAATCCAGACCCATTGAATGCAGTTTTTCGATAACTTCATCAAGGGATTTACGCCCCAAATTACGCACCTTCATCATATCATCTTCGCTTCTGCTGGTTAAATCGCTGACCGTATTAATTCCGGCTCGTTTTAAACAGTTGTAAGAGCGGACAGAAAGTTCCAAATCGTCGATAGTTACATCAAGTTTTTGGGTGCTTGGTTTATCGGTCTTCTCAACCATTAAATTTGTTTTTTCGGCAACTTCCGAAAGCTCAACAAACAAACTAAGATGTTCTATCAAGATTTTTGCGGCGAGCGAAACCGCTTCTTCTGCGGTTATTACGCCATTCGTCCAAACTTCAAGTGAAAGTTTATCAAAGTCGGTAATCTGCCCAACACGGGTGTTCTCAACTGTATAATTTACCTTATTGACAGGCGTAAATATTGAGTCCACAGGCAAAACACCGATTGAATTATCGTCGCCGTCGGCTTTATGGCGCTCTGCGGAAACATATCCTCTGCCTTTGCTGAGCGTGATATCCATACGCAGTTCGGCACCTTCGCCAAGTGTGGCAATGTGGTG
This sequence comes from uncultured Clostridia bacterium, assembly GCA_947305745.1. GTDB lineage: Bacteria > Bacillota > Clostridia > Oscillospirales > Acutalibacteraceae > UMGS1491. The sequence continues at coordinate 70,197 of CAMZEH010000001.1, forward strand.
ATTCGGGTTGATTATTTCAACTTCGCTGTCGTGAATAATCATACCGGCATTCACTTTACACGGCCCTTTGGCGTCGATATGCACGACTTTATCTTCGTCGCAGTGTAATTTTGCCAAGATATCCTTGATGTTCAGTACGATCGCCGTGACATCCTCTTTGATGCCCGGTATAGTCGAAAACTCGTGCATTACACCTTCAATTTTTATGCTGCTCGGAGCAACGCCCGGCAACGAGGAAAGAAGTATCCTTCTGAGGCTGTTGCCCAGAGTATTTCCGAATCCTCTTTCGAGCGGCTCCACTACAAACTTACCGTAATTTTTATCGTCAGAAACTTCCTGTAAACTGATTTTCGGTTTTTCTATCTCTATCATCGAATCCTCCTATAAAAATTTAAAATTAAAATTACTGCTTTAAAATAAAGACAATTATTATTTGGAGTACAATTCGACGATGAGTGTTTCTTCGACTTCCAAATCGATATCCTCGCGTGCGGGGAATGCGATCTTCTTGGCTTCGAACTTATCATTATTTACTTCCAACCATTTTGGTGTTGGATGAGAAGCGTTTGCCTCTAAGATGGATTTGATTTTCGCGTTGCTTTGTGATTTTTCGTCGATGGAAATCACATCGCCCGTTCTTACCAAGAATGAAGGTATATTAACTCTTACGCCGTTAACTCTGAAATGTCTGTGAACGACGAGTTGTCTGGCTTCTGCTCTGGAATTCGCCCAGCCCAAACGATAAATTACGTTATCTAGGCGCGATTCCAAAATACCGAGCAAGTTTTCACCTGTCTTACCCTCTTTGATTTTAGTAGCCAAATCAAAATAGTGCGAAAATTGTTTTTCCAAAACTCCGTAATAACGTCTTGCTTTTTGCTTTGCGCGAAGCTGTAAACCATATTCGGAAGATTTTTTACGTCCTTGACCGTGTTGGCCGGGGGCGTACGAACGGCGAGAAAAAGCACATTTTCCGCTATAACATCTTTCGCCTTTCAAAAATAATTTTTGTCCTTCTCTGCGGCATATTCTGCACACAGCTCCTGTATATCTTGCCATATTTGCTACTGCACCTCCTGATTAAACACGTCTTCTTTTTGGCGGACGACAACCGTTATGCGGAATCGGTGTTACGTCCTTAATCATTGTTACGTCAAGTCCCGCTGCCTGAAGCGCACGTATTGCTGCCTCACGTCCTGACCCCGGACCTTTTACATATACTTCAACGGATTTGAGTCCATGTTCCATAGCTGCTTTTGCTGCTGTTTCGGCTGCTGTTTGAGCTGCGAACGGAGTGGACTTCTTTGAACCTCTGAATCCGAGTCCGCCTGCGCTCGCCCACGAAATTGCATTACCATTGATATCTGAGATTGTTACTATTGTATTGTTAAATGTTGACTGTATATGTGCTGCGCCGCGTTCGATGTTCTTTCTGTCGCGACGTCTACGAACAGTCACTTTCTTTTCTGCCATTAAACTATTCCTCCTTCACATTAACCTTTTTTATTTGCCATGGTTTTTCTCGGACCTTTTCTGGTTCTTGCGTTTGTCTTTGAACGTTGGCCGCGAACCGGAAGTCCTTTTCTGTGGCGCACACCTCTATAGCAACCGATTTCAATTAATCTTTTGATATCGAAAGCGATTTCGCTTCTGAGGTCACCTTCCACTTTATAGTGCTGCTCAATATAAGCTCTGAGTTTTGCCACATCATCTTCAGTCAAATCTCTGACTCTTGTGTCAGGATTTACACCTGTAGCTTCAATTATTTTTTTTGCGGTAGTTCTACCAATACCAAAGATATAAGTAAGACCGATTTCGATTCTCTTGTCTCTCGGTAAATCTACACCTGATATACGGGCCATTCTTAAACCCACCTCCATACGTTTTTATTAAAATTATCCTTGCCTTTGTTTATGCTTGGGATTTTCGCAAATCACCATAACTTTTCCATGTCTTTTAATGATTTTGCATTTGTCACACATTTTCTTAACTGAAGGTCTGACTTTCATTCTATCTCCCTCCTAATTATTTATTTTTTAGCCATTTCCGTCAGCTACATCATTTGATGCTTCTGCCGATGCATCGCCGACCGTTTTACTGCTGTCGCTCTCAGGTTTATTCTTACCCGAATTTTTATTACGCCAGGTTATACGCCCTTTTGTTAGGTCGTAAGGCGACATCTCAACGGTGACGTTGTCTCCTTGTAAAATTTTAATATAATTCATTCGCATTTTACCTGAAAGATGTGCCAAAATTTCACGTCCCGGTGCAATCTCCACTTTGAACATTGCGTTCGGTAAAACTTCGGTTACTGTACCTTCCAGTTCAATCGCATCAGATTTTGCCATAATCTACGAGCATAAAACTTAATTATTAAGTTTTTGTCGCTCTTTTCACCACCTATTCAAATAATTTCATTCCGCATTTTGCTTTGCCTCATTAAATGGCTTTAATATATTTCTTATCGACTTATTCGTATTCAAAAAACTTTCATCAACGACCGTATTCGTAAGCTTTATATGAATAAGTTTCTTTTTTTTCGGCCTTTCAAGAGGTCTGTATTTTCCGTCGCACACTTTAGCATATTTATCATCGTAATCAATTATTACTTGAAAATCACCTTTGTCGTGCCCCGCCAAGGAGTACACAATAGTTCCTTTTTTTAGTTCCATTTTTGCTCTCCTTATGTCGGGTCCGTTAAGATCAAAGGCCCTGATGACGTAATTGCAACAGTGTGTTCAAAATGTGCAGATAATTTCTTATCGGCAGTGATAATCGTCCATCCGTCGTCAAGCGTTATGAATTCGCTCGTACCTTCGTTAACCATCGGTTCAATCGCTATCGTCATGCCTTCACGCAAACGCAGTCCATGACCGGGTTTACCGTAATTAGGCACCGACGGATCTTCGTGTAATGACGTACCTACTCCGTGTCCTACGAAATCACGTACCACCGAGTAGCCACGCTCTTTGACATACTCCTCAACCGTATTTCCCACGTCTCCAAGTCTATTACCGACTTTCGCCACGCTTATAGCTTTCTGCAGACTTTCTTTCGTCGCATTTATAAGCTTCCTGGCGTTTTCGCTGATGTCGCCACACGCAAAAGTATAAGCATTATCGCCGTGATATCCACCGATATTGGCGCTTATGTCTATACTTACAATGTCGCCGCTCTTTAAAATACAGCTGTTACTGGGTATGCCGTGGATGATCTGATTATTGACAGATATACAACAACTTTTCGGGAATCCGCTATACCCGAGAGTTGATGAAGCGGCACCTTGAGATTTTATATATTTGCTTACCGCTTCGTCAATTTTTTCGGTTGAAATTCCCGGTTCTACCATCTCACCAGCAAGTTTTAAGGCTCTGGCGGATATTTTGCCCGCCAATTTCATTTTTTCGATTTCTTGTACTGTCTTAAGCACTACCATAATTAAGCCTCTAAATTACGTGTTATATAATCTCTAATCTCTTGCGGCGATTTCGAACCATCTATGACCAACCGTTTATTTTGCTTATCGTAATAAGATTTCAAAACGTGAGTTTGGTCATAATAAACTTTAAGCCTTGCTTTTACTGTCTCTAATTTATCATCCGCGCGTTGAATAAGGTCTCCTCCGCAGTCATCGCAAATGCCCTCATTAATCGGGGGCAAGCCGAGCTCAACGTTATACGTCTGCCCACACTTACTGCAAATTCGACGCCCTGACATACGTTTGTAAATAAGTTCGTCGTCAACTTCTATATCGACAACTTTATCTATATTTACTCCCGATTTGTCTAAGGCCTCGGCTTGAGCTAAGGTCCTTGGAAAACCGTCCAATATAAAACCGTTTTCGCAGTCGCTCTGTTTGATGCGGTCTTTCACGATTCCAATGACTATCTCATCGGGCACGAGCTGACCTTTATCAACGTACGATTTGACCTTAAGACCCATTTCACTGCCGCTCTTCAACGCATCTCTTATGATATTCCCTGTGGAAATTGTAGGAATACCAAAGTGTTTGGATATCATTGCTCCTTGAGTGCCTTTTCCGGCACCGGGAGCTCCCAAAAGTACTATATTCATGGGTCACGCTCCTTTTATCCAAGATGCTGAGTTTTAATCTAAAAATCCTTTATAGTGTTTCATCATCAGTTGCGATTCCATTTGCTTTACGGTTTCGAGCGCAACGCCGACCATAATTATAATCGATGTACCGCCCATTGAGAGATTGCCCATCCCCGTGAATGCTGCAAAACCAATCGGCAGCAATGCGATAAACGCTAAAAACAACGCGCCGAGCAATGTTACTTTCGAAAGGATTCTTCCAAAATAATCAGATGTCGGTTTGCCCGGTCTTATCCCCGGTATCACTCCGTTACTTTGGCGAAGATTGTTTGCCATTTCAATCGGATTGTAAGTAACCGCCACATAGAAGTATGCAAACATCAAGATTAAGAAGAAATACACAATCGTGTAAACCGGACCGTTAACCGAAAGCGAATCCAAAACAGTTTTGACCCAACCAGTCGGTCGAGCAAAGAAGTTTACAAAGTTCGGGATTGCCAAAATCGATGTTGCGAAGATTATTGGCATAACACCGGCAATACCTATTTTTAAAGGTATGTGGCTGCTCTGCCCTGCATACATTTTCCTCCCGACCGTACGTTTGGCGTACTGGATCGGAATTCTGCGCTCTGCGTCGTTCATGAATACGATTACCCACATCATGAAAAGGAACATTAATACGAAAACCGGCACGAATACAAAATATTTTCCGAATGATGACGAATCTTCGAGTGCCAAATTGAAATACGCTACCAATTTCGCGATTAAGCTCGGCATTCTCGAAACTATACCTGCGAACATCAAAATCGATATCCCGTTTCCGACGCCTTTGTCGTTGATTTGCTCGCCGAGCCACATCATAAGCGCAGTACCTGCCGTGAATGAAAGCACAATTACCAGGGCGGCAAATGTACCCGCAAAACCTTCGGTATATCTGACTATTGATTGACCCATATAGCTTCCGCTCTTTAAGTAGAAATAGAATGCCGTTCCCTGCATCAAACCAATTGCGATAGTTAAATACCTGGTTATCGCCGTTAATTTTTTACGTCCTTCTTCGCCCTCTTTTTGGAGATTCTCTAGGTAAGGAAGCGCTACCGTCATCAGCTGCATTATGATTGATGCGTTGATATACGGCGAAACCGACATCGCAAAAATTGTTGCCTGCGCGAACGCACCGCCCGAAAGCGTATCCAAATAAGCGAGTATCGCTCCGCCGTCCGCGAGATTTCCCATCATGCCCGCGAGTGCATCAACGTTCAAAAACGGCACCGGTATCGCTGATCCGATTCTAAACACTATAATTATAAATAATGTAAATAATAATTTTCTTCTGAGTTCAGGTACTTTCCATGAATTTATTAAGGTTCTAATCAATTAGATCACCTCCGCCTTCCCGCCTGCAGATTCAATTTTTTCTTTTGCAGATTTCGAAAACATCTGTGCTTTAACCGTCAAATTCTTTGTAAGATTGCCTTCACCTAAAATTTTGATTTTGTCAAAACTGCGGTTTACAAGCCCCATTGAAATAAGCTCGTTTGCGTCGATAACAGAACCTTCGCCGAATTTCTCGAGCTCTCCGACGTTCACCGCTACTACCTTTTTGGCAAAAATATTGTTGAACCCTCTTTTTGGGATTCTCCTTTGAAGCGGCATTTGGCCTCCTTCAAAGCCCGGACGTACTCCACCGCCCGAACGTGCGTTTTGACCTTTATGACCTTTTCCGGCCGTCTTTCCCCAGCCTGAACCGTGTCCGCGGCCAATGCGTCTTTTGCTGTGAGTTGAACCTTTAACACTTACTAAATCTTGTAATTCCAACTTCAATTCACCTCCCGATAATAATAAATCTCGCATTATTCTCCTTCAGATATTTCAAGCAAATATCCAATTTTTGCGATTTTACCTTTCGTTGCCTCGTTATCAGGCTGTACGGTTTTATCGCCGATTTTTCTGAGTCCAAGAGAATTAGCTGTCGCAATGTGCTTTTTCAAACGGCCAGCCAAGCTCTTGACAAGTTTAATTTTCATATCAGCTGACCTCCTACTTTAATATTTCTTCTACGGTTTTACCGCGAAGTTCCGCCACTTCTTCGGCACTTCTCAAACTCTTAAGTCCTTCGATTGTAGCTCTGACGACGTTACAAGGATTATTCGAGCGAAGTGCTTTTGTACGAATATCCTTAATTCCCGCCGACTCGACAACTGCACGCACAGGGCCTCCGGCTATAACTCCGGTACCGGGCGCCGCAGGTTTCATGAGGACTCTGCCTGCTCCGAACTCACCGATGATTTCATGCGGTATTGTGCTACCTTTAATCGGAACTTTTATTAAATTTTTCTTGGCATCTTCAATGCCTTTTCTGATAGCGTCCGGAACTTCGCCCGATTTTCCGATACCGAAACCTACGTGTCCGTTACCGTCTCCGACTACCATAAGCGCTGCAAATTTGAAAATACGTCCGCCTTTAACTGTCTTTGAAACTCTGTTAATGGCAACTAACCTTTCTTTTAAATCAAGTACTGATGCATCTATTCTAGCCAAAAGTATTTCCCTCCTTCTCAATTAAAATTTAAGTCCGCCTTCTCTGGCGCCTTCTGCTAATTCTTTAACGCGGCCGTGGAAAATATATCCGCCACGGTCAAAAACTACACTTTTAATCTTCTTTTTAAGTGCGCGTTTCGCTATCATTTGACCGACTTTTTTCGCTGCTTCTTTATTTCCGCCGTATCCGTCAAATTCTTTATCAACCGAAGAAGCTGATACTAATGTTTTGCCTGCGATGTCGTCAATAATCTGAGCATAAATGTTGCTCCTGGAGCGGAACACATTCATGCGCGGACGCTCTGCCGTGCCCATTATCTTGCCACGCACTCTTTTGTGACGTCTCAAACGGGCCTGATTCTTATCTGCCTTGTTTACCATGTTAATTCACGCTCCTTAATTATTTTTTACCGGTCTTACCTTCTTTGCGGCGAATGACTTCGTTTACGTACTTAATACCTTTTCCTTTATAAGGTTCAGGCGGACGTTTCTCACGAATTTCCGCTGCAATCTGACCGACCTTTTGCTTATCTGCGCCAAGAACAGTTATCACGTTCCCTTTGACTTCATATTTAATTCCGGGAACTTCGGGAACTGTTACCTGGTGCGAATAACCGAGGTTGAGCACAAGGTTTGTGCCTTGCTTTTGTACACGGTAACCTACTCCGTTAACTTCAAGCTCTTTCTTAAAGCCATTCGTTACGCCTTCAATCATGTTGCTGATGATTGACCTTGTAAGTCCGTGAAGTGACCTTGATTCTTTCTGGTCGTTAGGTCTTGTAACCGTGATGACTCCTTCGTTTATTTCCACGCTCATTTTCGGATGTACTGTATGAGTGAGAGTATCTTTCGGCCCTTTTACCGTTATTACGCCGTTATCCATTTTTACTTCGACTCCGGCGGGAATATTTATAGGTTTTCTTCCAATTCTGGACATCTCTGCCCCCCCTTTTCATTACCAAATAAATGCGAGAACTTCTCCTCCAACGTTTTCACGTCTTGCTTTGCGGTCTGTCATAATTCCTTTCGATGTGGAAATTATGGCAACTCCCAATCCTTTCATTACCTTAGGCATATCTTCGACGCTGCTGTAAATTCTCAGACCGGGCTTTGAAACTCTTTTAAGCCCCGTTATGGCAGACTTCTTATTTTCGGTGTACTTTAAGAAAATCTTGATGATACCTTGTTTTCCGTCATCCGACACAACAAACTTACTTATATAACCTTCATCAAAAAGAATTTGAACAATATCCTTTTTCATGTTGGACGCAGGAACTTCAACAGTTTCGTGTTTTGCGGAAATCGCATTACGAATTCTCGTCAATAAATCTGCGATTGTATCTGTAATCTGCATAAATACTTTACCTCCTTGCTTAAGTTTTTACCAACTTGCTTTTCTGATGCCCGGAATTTCTCCTCTGTATGCAAGCTCCCTAAAACAAATACGGCATATACCAAATTTGCGAAGGTAACCATGCGGCCTACCGCATAATCTGCATCTGGAGTATTCACGGGTAGAAAACTTTTGTTTACGAGTTTGCTTTACTTTCAGTGATGTTTTAGCCACAATAATCCCTCCTATTTAGCAAATGGTGCGCCCATTAATCTCAGTAATTCTCTTGCTTCGTCATCGGTTTTCGCCGTTGTGGAAATCGAAATATCCATACCGCGGATTTTATCAATTTTATCGTACTCAATTTCCGGGAATATGAGCTGCTCTTTTACGCCCATATTGTAGTTGCCTTTTCCGTCAAACGACTTCGGGTTAATCCCTCTGAAGTCCCTAACTCTCGGAAGTGCCAAATTGAAGAATCTATCTAAAAATTCGTACATTTTGTCGCCTCTGAGGGTAACTTTTGCACCGATTTTCATGCCTTCACGAATTTTAAAGTTAGCAACGGACTTTCTGGCAGTACATACAACAGGTTTTTGACCCGTAATTATTGTCAAATCTTCAACAATTGAAGTAATAACTTTTGAGTTATCTTTCGCCTCGCCTGCGCCGACGTTTATTACGATTTTCTCGATTTTCGGAATCTGCATTACGTTTTTATAGGCGAATTTCTCTTGAAGCTTCGGGCGTACTGTTTCTTTATAGAAATCTCTTAATCTTGCCATTAGTATCCTCCTTACAGAACGTCTCCGCATTTTTTGCAGCTACGTTTTTTCGTACCATCTTCCATAAATTTATGGGCGATGCGTGTACGTTTACCGCAATGAGGGCATACCAGCTGAACTTTCGATGCATACATTGCACCTTCTGTTTTGATAATGCCGCCCTCCTGACCTTGCTTGCGGGGTTTGACGTGTTTTGAAACCACGTTTACGCCTTCAACAATCAGCTTTGCCTCTTTTGGGCTGACTGCTACAACTTTTCCTTGTTTTCCTTTATCTTTACCACTTAAAACAACTACGGTATCTCCGGTTTTTACGTGTACTTTGCCGTTTCCCGAACGAGCCGCTTTTGTCATCTTTTCTTTAGCCAACAATAAACACCTCCTGTTACAGAACTTCCGGGGCTAAGCTAAGTATTTTCGTGTATCCGTTTGCGCGTAACTCTCTTGCAACAGGTCCAAAAATACGAGTACCCTTTGGAGTTTTGTCATCTTTAATAATTACAGCTGAATTTTCATCAAAACTAATATAAGAACCATCTTCACGGCGTACTTTGCTTACCGAACGCGCAACAACTGCTTTTACGACATCGCCTTTCTTGACAACGCCTCCGGGTGTTGCTTTTTTAACAGAAGCAACGATTACGTCACCGATATGAGCGTATTTTCTTCTCGTGCCGCCCAAAACTCTAATACACATAATTTCTTTTGCGCCTGTATTATCGGCTACCTTTAAACGTGTTTGAGGTTGTACCACAGTTAATCCTTCCTCCTAACCGGTTAAGTTTCTTTATTAACCTTAAATTATTTTGCTTTTTCAACAACTTTTGTAAGTCTCCATCTCTTATCCTTCGAGAGAGGTCTGGTTTCCATAATTTCTACACGGTCCCCAACTTTACACTCATTGTTTTCATCGTGCGCTTTAAGTCTTTTCGTCTGCTTAACGATCTTACCGTAAAGTGAGTGCTTAACGCTATCTTCAACCGCAACAACTATGGTTTTATCCATTTTATCGCTCACGACATTGCCAATTTCGGTTTTTCTCATTTTTCTTTCCACAATATGGCCTCCTTCCGTTATGCACTGACTTTTTCTTTAAGCTCTTTTTCGCGAATGATCGTCTGAACTCTTGCGATGTCTTTTCTCACCGCTTTGATTCTCATCGGGTTTTCAAGCTGATTAACAGCGAGTTGAAATCTAAGATTAAAAAGCTCGGACTTTAAATCTTTGAGCTTATTTTTCAAATCTTCGACGCTCAAATTTCTGATTTCGGAAATTTTCATTCAACTTCACCATCCATTCCCTGCTTTTTGATAAATTTACATTTGATCGGCAACTTGTTTGATGCCAAACGCATTGCTTCTCTTGCTGTTTCTTCGGGCACTTCACCGATTTCAAACATTACTCTGCCCGGCTTAATTACCGATACCCAAAATTCCGGTGCGCCTTTACCTTTACCCATACGAGTTTCGAGGGGTTTCTTACTTACCGGCTTATCCGGGAAAATCTTTATCCAAACTTTACCTGCCCTTTTGCAGAACCTTGTCATAGCGACACGGGCGGCTTCGATTTGGTTGGAAGTTATCCAAGCGGGCTCTAAAGCTTGAAGTCCGAACTCACCGTGTGAAACTGTGCTGCCTCTGAGCGCACGACCTTTCATGCGTCCACGGTGAACTTTTCTGAACTTAGTTCTTTTCGGCATCAACATCTTTATTGCCCCCTTTCTTTACTTCTTTCTTCGGCGCATTAGCTAAAACTTCGCCTTTATAAATCCAAACTTTTACGCCTATAATACCATAGGTTGTGGCTGCTTCCGCAAAACCATAATCAATATTTGCTCTGATTGTCTGAAGCGGAATGGTTCCCTCATGATAGTGCTCTGTTCTTGCGATTTCGGCACCTCCGAGTCTTCCCGCAACTTGGGTTTTAATACCCTTTGCTCCTGCTTTCATCGAACGTCCCATAGCTTGTTTAAGAGCACGTCTGAACGAAACCCTCTTCTCAAGCTGTGCCGCAATGCCTTCTGCTACGAGTTTAGCGTTAACATCAGCATTCTTGACCTCAACTATATTGATAACTACAGGTTTTCCGATTAATTTTTCACAAAATGTTCTTAATTTTTCAATTTCTGTGCCGCCTTTACCGATCACGATACCGGGTTTTGCACAGTGAATATGCAAACGTACTTTTGCATTGTCTCTTTCAATTTCAATCTTGGGTACTCCTGCCGCTTTAAGTTTCTTCAGAAGAACTTTACGAATTTTATAGTCTTCGACCAAAGCATCGGCAAAATCTTTCTTCTTTACAAACCAACGTGAGTCCCAGTTGTTAATTACTCCTACACGAAATCCGTGTGGATTTACCTTTTGCCCCATAATTAACCTCCTTTGACTTAATCTTTTTCCTTTAGAACTATTGTAGCGTGCGAACTTCTCTTCTCAATTCTGTATGCTCTGCCTTTTGACATCGGTCTAATCCTCTTAAGAATCGGTCCGGGGCATACAAAACATTCTGATATATAAAGGCGAGATGCGTCCATTTGATAGTTATTGACTGCGTTCGCCATTGCCGATTTGAGCAGTTTTTCAAGGTATTCGCAAGCTGATTTTGGGGTGTTTTTAAGTACCGCCATTGCGTATTCAACCGGTTTGTTTCTGATTAAATCGAGTACGATAGAAACTTTTCTCGGCGAAATACGGGCATATCTCAAATGAGCTTTTGCTTCCATGATTGCAACTCCTTTCGCTGACTATTTTTTAGCTGTGGTTTTTGAACCGGCATGACCTTTAAATGTTCTTGTCGGAGCGAATTCTCCCAACTTGTGACCAACCATGTCTTCCGTTACATACACGGGAACGTGTTTGCGCCCATCATGCACTGCAAATGTGTGTCCTACAAATTCAGGGAAAATCGTTGACGGTCTGCTCCAAGTTTTAAGAATCTTCTTCTCACCGGATTCATTCATCTTCTTCACTTTATTATAAAGCGATGCGAGCACGTAAGGCCCTTTTTTCGAACTTCTACTCAAGATAGTGCACTCCTTTCCCTAATTATTTACTGTTTCTGCGTTTAACAATATATTTATTTGAAGCTTTCTTCTTAGCTCTTGTCTTATATCCAAGTGCAGGTTTGCCCCAAGGTGTCGTTGGCCCCGGACGTCCGACAGGTGACTTACCTTCACCACCACCGTGCGGGTGATCACACGGGTTCATGACGGAACCACGAACTTGCGGTCTCCAACCCATATTACGTTTACGTCCTGCTTTACCGATTTTCACGTTCTCATGGTCGATATTTCCGACTTGACCGATAGTTGCCATACATTCAACAGGAACATTTCTGAGCTCTCCCGACGGAAGTCTTAAAAGCGCATATTTGCCTTCTTTTGCCATGAGCTGAGCCATAATTCCCGCTGCTCTTGCGAGCTGTGCGCCTTTTCCAGGGTAAAGTTCGATATTGTGTACGAACGTACCTACAGGGATATTGACGAGCGGAAGTGCGTTACCTGTTTTGATATCGGCGCTTTCTCCTGCGATAATCTCCTGCCCGACTGTGAGCCCTTGAGGAGCTATGATATATCTCTTTTCGCCGTCCGCATATTCAACGAGTGCAATATGCGATGAACGGTTCGGGTCATATTCGAGCGTCAGGACTTTACCCGGTACGCCAAATTTCTGACGTTTGAAATCGATAATACGATATTTTCTACGGTTTCCGCCACCTCTGTGTCTAACGGTAATTCTTCCGTAGCTGTTACGTCCCGCATGTTTATTCATCGGCAGTAACAAACTTTTTTCAGGCGCCACTTTCGACAGCTCTGAATAATCTGTAACCGACATATTACGTCTTGATGCCGTGGTCGGTTTATAATTCTTAATTGCCAATTAAATTCATCTCCTTAAAATTTAAGCTTTGCGGAGGCTGACTCCTCCTTACACTGCTTTCTGATTAACTATTTAAGATAGTATCTTAAACTTAAAACATTGAAGATAACGAGCGATGCCCCGATTATGGCCCACATCATGTCATTTGGGAAATTATCATAAAAAATTTTGAGTCCAAACATGATTGAAATAATTTCTCCGACCACAAATAAAACGGAGCCGTACGATCTTGAATGTTTCATATTAGAACATTCCTTCAAAGAATTCGATTGCTTTGCTGTCTTCGGTGAGTGTAACATACGCCTTTTTCCAAGACGGTGTGTAACCTTGATATCTACCATGACGGCGGAACTTTCCTCTGATTTTCAGTGTGTTTACCTTCGAAACTTTTACTTTAAAAATCTCTTCGACTGCTTTTTTAATTTCGATTTTCCCTGCGTCTTTAGCTACTTTGAAGGTGTATTTTTTATTAGGCATACCACCCATTGTTTTTTCGGTTATGATCGGCTTAATTATGATGTCGTGTGCCAACATTATGCATACACCTCCTCAATTTTGCTGATTGCATCTTTAAGTATTACCAGTTTGCGGGCGTTGAGCATATCATATACATTCAGTGTATTGATCTGCGCTGTTTTTACTCCCGGAATGTTTCTCGCTGATTTTATTATTTTATCTTCCATTGACGGTAACACTATAAGTGCTTTATCGTTTGCTCCGATTGCGTTCAAAACATCAACGACTGCTTTTGTTTTGTAATTTTCCAGGTTCATCGAATCCAAAACTATCAAGTTATTATCGAGAACTTTGCTGGAAAATGCAGATTTCATCGCCAAACGCTTAACTTTCTTATTAAGTGTATAGCTGTAATCACGAGGCTTCGGTGCAAATACGATACCACCGTGTCTCCACTGCGGAGCTCTGATAGAACCTTGTCTTGCATGACCTGTTCCTTTTTGTCTCCAAGGCTTTCTTCCGCCTCCGGAAACTTCTGAACGTGTAAGAGCACTTTGTGTCCCCTGACGCATATTCGCCAAATGATTTACAACCACGTCATGCATTACTGCCGTGTTCGGTTCAATGGCAAAAATCGCATCAGAAAGTTCTACGCTTCCGACCTCTTTACCCGTCATATCAAGTACTGCTACTTTAGGCATTACAATTCCTCCTTCCTTACGCTTTAACACTATCGCTAATCATCACGATGCCGCCATTCGGGCCGGGCACTGCGCCTTTGATTGCGATAAGATTGTTTTCGGCATCGACTTTGGCCACTGTGAGATTTTGTACTGTAACCCTCTCAGCCCCAAGATGTCCGGACATTTTCTTTCCTTTGAATACTCTGGACGGATCCGAGCAAGCACCGATAGAACCACCTTTTCTTACAACAGGTCCGGTACCGTGCGACTCTTTAAGTCTACCAAAGTTCCAGCGCTTAATAACGCCCGCATAACCTTTACCTTTGCTGGTTCCGACAACATCAACTTTTTCACCGTTTGCAAAAACGTCTGCTTTGATGATATCGCCAACGTTGTAAGTGCTGATGTCTTCAAGACGGCACTCTCTGAGTACTTTCTTGGGCGCTACGTCAGATTTGTCAAAATGTCCTTTCATAGGTTTGTTGACAAGTTTTGGTCTTACATCGCCAAAACCGATTTGAACTGCGTTGTAGCCGTCTGTTTCAACTGTTTTTTTCTGCGAAACAACACATGGGCCTGCCTCAACTACAGTTACGGGAACGACTTTTCCGTTTTCATCGAAAATTTGCGTCATTCCGATTTTCTTTCCAAGGATTGCTTTTTTCATTTCTTTTCCTCCTATATTAGGTTATTGGTTGGCCATAACGCCAACATGACCCCAGCTGCATATCCATTGATTAGAGTTTAATCTCAATCTCAACACCTGCAGGGAGTTCCAAGTTTGTTAAAGAATCAACTGTCTTATTTGATGGTCTGAGAACATCAATAAGTCTCTTGTGGGTTCTCATCTCGAATTGTTCACGGCTGTCTTTGTTGATGTGCGTGGAACGAAGAATTGTTACGACTTGCTTCTCGGTCGGTAGCGGTACCGGACCCGAAATCTTCGAACCAGTTCTGGACGCCGTTTGAACGATCTTTTGAGATGCCGCATCAACGAGCTGCGGATCATAACCCTTTACTCTGATTCTTATTTTTTCTTTAGCCTTTCCGGCTCTGACTGCCATTAAATCGCCTCCTTACTTAATTTTTAGTGGTGGGCGCACTTTTAAATTATCCACTCGCCCGGGTGTTTCCAAAATTGGGCAAATAAAATACGGATTAAACTGTTACGTTCGACCCGGATAAGATAAAAGTATGATTTTCAATACAAATTTAACTATAAATATGTAAACCTGAATTAAAAACATTAAAACTTTCGCCCGGTTTAAAATCGGACATACTCCACGGAAAAACCGACATAAATGCCGCAACCTCCCGCTTCAACGCATATCATTTGCAGTCGTACTTAATCATGATATCATAAAAATTCCATAAAAGCAAGCGTTTTCTTGAATTTTTTTGAAAAGTCTCGTTATATGAATAATTGATTTAAAAAACGACCGGATTATCTCCGGTCGCTTTGGATATTTATTATTGTCCTTTTGCCGCGTTTTCTGCAACTTTCGTTTCATATTTTTTGCTGAGGTTAAATACTGATGCAATCCAGCCGATTGCCGTAAGAGCAAACACGACTGCAATTGTTCCTACGTGGCTTGTAAGTTTCGAACCTGCTGCAACTACATTGATGAGAATAGTTTGAATTGCAGAAGCGCCCGCTTTACCTGCACGTCCGCCAATGACTTCGACCGCTGCTTGACCTTTTGTTTTGGTATCTGCGTCAAGTGGCAAGTAAGCCATGTTCTTGGTTGCGTCGAACAAACAATATTTTACGCTCTTCGAAAGTGCATCTTGAACGAGTCCAAACCAAACCGCCAGCATAACCAAATTCAAGCCCATGAAATCGTTCACGCCACCCCTGTGGTAAAGAACGATAACAAAGAATATACCACCGAAAATAGCCAATATTGAAGCAGGAATAAGCGCTGCGGTTCTCCATTTGGTTTTTCTGAGGATATTCTGACCTACAATCGATGCGACAATCGTCAGCCCGCCAGTAACCATCGACAGGTTTCCCATCATGCCTTGATAATCGTTGGGGTTTGCAAACGCAAGTTTCATGTATGCTTTCCAAATAACTTCAAAGAAGTTAATTGCGACACCGTAACAAATTACGATCGTACAAATAAGAAGCAAATATGGGTTGCGGAAAAGCATCTTGATGCCGTCCATAACTCCGATTTTTTCTTTTTTCTTTTTTTCTTTTACTTGAGTTGCATCGAAGTATCTCGGGTCCTTCAAAACTACACTGTTGATATAAGCGAAAAGCCCCATAGCAACAAGTCCGCCAAGAATTGCAAAACTTACACTGATTGTAATTGAAAGCTCGCCTTTGTACGTATGAGAAATGTATTTGAAGAGTGCTCCAGAACCGATAACACCAACATTTGCAACGAGTGCGTAAAGTCCGAAGAACCTCTTAACTTCATTTTTCATTGTTGCTTTATATGCGAATTGCCAGAAGAGTGATGAAACTGCCATCGTCCCCCAAAGCTCAGAGAAAACGTAGAATAATGTGATTGACCAGTTTGTCAAACACGGAATAGTCCAATAAAGGAACGGGGGCCAAGAAGCCTGCATTGCCTTCACTGTAGCTTCTCCAGGGTGAATGAGCGCGCGTTGCGGGAATAAGAATGTCACGAACAAAACATAAAACGACACAAAAAATGTTATCATTATGTAGAATGTTTTATTAAAACCAAACTTATTGATGAGCATTGAATACACCATTACGAGTAAAAACGCCATCGGCATGACGAAGAAAAGTTTGAGCTGCGAAATAAGCTCAGGTCCGCCTCCTACCGCGTAATACTGTACCAATGGGTCCTTGAGGTCCCTGACCATGGTGTACACAAAGAGAATAAAAAACATGAGGAAGCTCATCGAGAGGAACTTCTTCATTTCGTAGCCGTGTACGGGCCACAGAGCCGATCTTAAGCGACCAAACTCGGGTTGTTGTGTGGAACCAGCTGTCTGCTTGTCGTCCATCTACACCAAATCCTTTCTGAAAATTTAATCAATATTACCCTTTTTTGGGCTTGCCGAATAATCATAACACAAAATCTTTTTAAAATCAATAGTAAAATTTAGTTTTTCCCCTTTTTTCGCAAAAAAAATAGCCATATGTTTTTTGGCTATTTTTGGTCAAAACTATAAAATTTCAAAATTATATTTATTATTTATCGCATAATTGTAAGCATCGGAGTCGTCCTCAACATACATCGTAACTCCCAAACCCTCGGTAAAAACATCTTTTCCGAATTCAATTTTCTTATTTAAACACGTAAATTTTTGAAGATTGTTACAGTTGAAAAACGCTCCATTTCCAATGTATGTAACATTTTGCCCAACACAAAAACTCTCGAGATTCGGGCACTCGGCAAAAGCATAAGAACGAATTTTCCGGACCGAATCGCCCATATTAACTTTTTTCAAATTTTTGCAACCGTAAAATGCGGCTTCATCTATATATTTTACATTTTCACCAATATTGACCTCTTTTAAGTTCACACACTCGAAAAAAGATTGCTCTTTAATAGTTGTAACATTATTGGGTATTGATACAACTTCGGGTGTGTTTTGTGGACACAAAATCAAATTTTTCATATCTTTACTATACAAAATTCCGTCAAAAACTTTGAAATTCGAATTTTTGTCACTGACCTGAAATTCGCATAAATTTGGGCAATCACAAACAAAAAGCTCGGCAATATTACTGACATTTTCGCCCATATAAATCTTTTCAAGCGACGCACAACTGCCAAAAGCAAGCCTCTCAACACAGATGACACTTTCGGGCAATCTAATGCTTTTCAGCCCCCTGCAACCGTAAAAAGCACATTCATCGACGGTGACAAGCCCTTCGGGAAGAGTTATGGTTTCCATTTCGGGGTGATCCATAAAAGCACCGAAAGATATGGCCCTCACACCGTCCGGCACGATGACGTTTGTATCACTCCCACTGTAATGAACGAGTGCTCCATCCTGATCAATTTGGAAATCATTATTTTTTATATTTGCATTATTTATCAAATTTTTATTGTTACTTTTTTTGGGAATGGCATGTACCAACGAACTGCCGAAAAGCGCAGCAAAAGACAATACCCAAGCCAATTTTGACAACACTTTAATCCTAACCACTAAGAAATCCCCCACTCATCTTAAATAAATTTGAACACAAATATATTAAATTTTACCATATACAATTTGCGACCGTCAATACATTCTTTTGGTTTTGTCGAAAATTGTATTATTTTTTCGGCTTGAAACTATCCTTAAGCCCGACGCTACGATTAAAAATCAAATTGTTTTCTTTACTATTTTTATCCAAACAGAAATATCCTTTGCGCATGAATTGGTAAGAATCACCTAATTTTGCGTTTCTGAGCGCACTTTCAAGTTTGCAATTTTTTAAAACTTTAAGTGATTCAGGATTCAAAACGCTCATAAAATCTTCTTCGGAATCGGGGTTTGCGCTCGTGAAAAGATTTTCATAAAGATTAATCGTTGCATCGGCGGCAGTATTTACATCAACCCAATGTATCGTACCTTTGATTTTTCGTCCGTCTTTCGGGTTGCCACCTTTGGAATCGGGATCATATTCCGCATAAATTTCGCTAATATTGCCGTTCTCGTCTTTCTTGAAGCCCGTGCATTTTACCACATACGCCGATTTTAATCTGACTTCATTGCCCACGAACAAACGAAAATATTTTTTAGGCGGTTCTTCCATAAAATCATCACGTTCAATGTAAACTTCTCGTGAAAACGTGATTTTACGCGTCCCTGCCGACTCGTCATTCGGATTATTCTCTATTTCAAGCTCCTCGGTTTTGCCTTCGGGATAGTTTGTAATCACTAGTTTCACGGGGTCGAGAACAGCCATCGCACGAGTTGCCGTCAAATTCAAATCATCTCTCAGGCAGTGTTCCAAAAACGAGTATTCCACCGTGCTGATAACCTTCGATACGCCGATTCTATCGCAAAAATTCCTAATTGAAGCCGGAGTATATCCGCGGCGACGAAGACCACCAATAGTCGGAAGCCTTGGGTCGTCCCAACCGTCAACATAGCCTTCTTCTACGAGCTTTCTGAGCTTGCGCTTACTCATAACCGTATTGTTTATATTGAGCCTCGCGAACTCAATCTGGCGGGGTTTTACGCTACATTCAAAATTATTCACAACCCAATCATAAAGCGGTCTGTGGTCTTCAAATTCGAGCGTACACAGCGAATGCGTTATCCCCTCAACGATGTCTTCAATCGGGTGAGCGTAATCGTACATCGGATATATGCACCACTTATCACCCGTCCTGTGATGGTGAGCGTGGTTTATTCTGTATATGACGGGGTCGCGCATATTAAAATTGCCCGAACTTAAATCTATCTTGGCTCGTAGCGTCATTTTACCGTCAGGAAATTCTCCGTTTTTCATACGCTTAAATAGATCCATGCTTTCGGATATAGGTCTGTCGCGGTACGGACTGACCGCCGGAGTTTTGGCATCTCCTCTGTTTTTTTTCACTTCCTCGGGAGTTTGCTCACACACATATGCAAGACCTTTTTCGATAAGTTTACAAGCGTTTTCGAACATCACATCAAAATAATCTGAGGCGTAGTAAAACCTATCTCCCCAGTCAAAACCGAGCCATTTCACGTCCTCTTTTATTGAGTCCACGTACTCGACGTCTTCTTTCGACGGATTAGTGTCGTCCATGCGCAAATTGCACTTTCCGCCAAACTTTTTCGCCGCTCCGAAATCCACACATATAGCCTTTGCGTGGCCTATATGAAGATATCCATTAGGTTCGGGCGGAAATCTCGTGTGAACTTCACAGCCCTCAACTCTGCCCCCTTCGGAAATCTCTTTTTTTATCTCCTCAAACACAAAATTGCCAGTTTCTGCTTCAGCTTTTTCTAATTCCTCACCGTTTTCCATATTCAAATTCCCTCCTTTAATAAGTTTATAGCTTTTTCGATGCGATCCAAAGATTCTTCTTTACCCAGTATCTCCAAAATTTCTATAGCGCCGCCGGGGGTCATCGCTTTACCCGAAATCGCTATCCTCACAGGCCACATGACCGTTCCGTTTTTGAGTTCGTTCTTCTTCGCGTAATCAATTAATAAATCATGCAAAGAATCATAATCCCAGATTTCGAGCGTTTCCAGTTCAGTTTTGATTTTCTCCAAAACATTTTCGGAAATTTCTTTATTCGTCTTACTCTTTTTATTTACAAAAAGTTCGGTATCGTATTTCGTAAGTTCACCGAAGAAATCTATCAAATCCGGAATTTCACAAAGTTTTGAAACTCTGCTTTGGAGTAATGCCGCTATCTTTTCCGCACTTACTTTTACATCGCCCAACGCCGATCTTATGTAGGGCTTTGCGAGATTAAAAAACTCCTCCGCAGACTTGGATTTTATATATTCGGAATTAAACCAGTCAAGTTTT
The DNA here is from genome assembly GCA_947305745.1 of uncultured Clostridia bacterium. Lineage (GTDB taxonomy): Bacteria > Bacillota > Clostridia > Oscillospirales > Acutalibacteraceae > UMGS1491. Next base: position 90,379 of record CAMZEH010000001.1, read on the forward strand.
TTATAGTCGAAAACGGCAGGTGATTTGCTTATTCTTTCGGGCGAAAATTCATTCTCCAACTCCTTGAGCGTGAAAATCTCACGGTTACTCTCGGGGCACCAACCCAAAAACGCTATATAATTTATTATCGCTTCGGGCAGATATCCCATTTTGGTAAGATCCTCAAAACTCACGGCACCATGCCTTTTCGAAAGCTTTGAAACACTACCGTCATCATTTTGACCCATTATAAGCGGAAGATGTATGTATGTGGGCTTCTCCCAACCGAAAGCTTCGTATAAAAGATTATATTTCGGTGTCGAAGAAAGATATTCACAGCCACGAACCACGTGTGTTATATGCATCTCGTGGTCATCGATTACATTCGCAAAATTATATGTCGGATAACCGTCGCTTTTTATTAAAATCTGGTCTTCAATTTCTTTGTTATCGATTTTAACTTCACCAAAAACCAAATCTTCAAACTTGGTCATACCGTTTTCGGGCGTTTTTTGCCTTATGACGTACGGTTTGCCCGATTTTAAATTTTCGTTTATTTCGCTTTCGCTCAGATTTCTGCAGACGTCCTTATGACCTGACTTCAAATGGCCTTCGTCGCTCTCTGATTTATCGCAAAAACAGTAGTATGCATCACCATTTTCAATTAATTTTTTCGCGTAATTCAAATATCCGCCTTTGCGCTCGCTTTGGACGTACGGACCGTAATTTCCGCCGATATCAGGGCCTTCATCGTGCTTTAAACCCACGGCTTTAAGTGTATTATATATAACTTCTTCCGCGCCCTCAACGTATCTTGAACGGTCGGTATCTTCTATTCTCAAAATAAAATCGCCACCATGCGATTTCGCAATCAAATATTCATAAAGCGCCGTCCGCAAATTGCCGATATGCATATATCCCGTAGGGCTGGGCGCAAACCTCGTTCTAACTTTATCCATAAAAATTTCTTCCAATCTATTTTAAATTATTTTCAACATATTTTTCCAAACAAAGACCGCTATTCCTGATTTTTTCGGCGTTCTCTTTGCCGACGTATCTGAAATGCCACGGCTCATATATCACGCCCGTAACATTTTTCCATTTCTTCTGATAACGCTCGATAAAACCGTATTTATGCGCGTTTTTAACGAGCCAGTCGTACTCTTTCGTTGTGTAAAAATTATCTTCCACGCCGTTAAAATCAACCGCCAAACCCGTATTATGTTCACTCGTGCCGGGTCTTGCAACTACCATCGCAGCTCGTTTTTCCGCCTCTTCCTGCGAAATCACAGCTTTTGATTTTTCTTTTTCAACCTGACGATTAAATAGTTTCGTCTGAAGCTCTGTGCTTCTGTAACCCGATGAAATCCACAGTTTAACACCGTCTTTTTTGGCATCTTCTATCATCGTATTTAGACCGTCAAAAGCGACTTCCGCAATCTCTTTGCCGCGGCAACTCTTGATTTTCGGCTGATATCCGCTCGGCAAAAAATTATCTTTATTTACAACAATCATCTCCACCGAACATTTCTTATTCCAGTCGGCAAAATCCCCGCACGCCGTGCCTACATTTTCGGTTTTGTTATCACTATCGCCCGCTTTAATCGACTCGTTTTTTTCCGATTCGCGATCGAGTTCTTTTCGGTCGAGTGCGTTTAATTCGGTTTCTTCATAATTTTTTTCTTTTTTATCGCTCGAGGCATCACAAATCGCATTCGTCCGCGAAGAATCGCCGTTATCGAGAACTTTATAAAACGCAATCGCTCCCACACCGAGCAAAAGTAACAGTCCGCAAATTATGAGCGACCTTTTCATACCATTTTTTGCGACTTTTCGGGATTTTCTGAAAAATTTTAATCTTTTTGCGTCTTTTTCCGCGAGATGTTTATATTTTTGCATACGTTATTTTCGGTTTTTTTATAGTCAAAAACCTAATAACCTCCTAAACTTTATATGTTTAATTATATAAAATTTCCCCTTTTATATCAACTGCATTATCGTGGTTTTTATCTATCGATATGCGAGCTGCTTCTTCAAGACAAATCGAAACTCCTCCGTGAGAATTAATCGTACCCGAAGATATTTCGGCTTTGCCTTGCAGTTTTATCGGATAAGTCAGCGATTTTCTCTGATTATCACCGATCGTGCCGCCGATCATACGGAGTTTGCCATCTTCGCCGAGACTTATACTGCGCACAAAACCTCCGCTTAAAGTAGTATCCCCATTTACGCTCAGTGTATACTTACGGCTGCAAGAAATATATTTACCCGAACTTATTTTAACCGCGGACGTACGATTTGGAGAAAAAATAAACCCATTCCTTGAAAAGTTATGCCCCGAAGTATTCAAATAAACCATAGCGTTTTCGCCTTTTATGTTAATAGCATAACCGCTTTTTCCCACGCCGTAACCGTTATTTACACTCGCGTTCTCGCTGAGAATAAACAGAGAATTATCGTGCATTTCAAATGCATCGTAGGCAGGATAAGTCGAAAACGGTTTTCTGGTATTATCGACGCATACACCGCCTTTTAGCATAACACAAGCATCTTCACAAATCACAAATCTGACGTGCGAAAGCTTAGCATCTCCGGCGATACAAAGCGAACGATTTATATATATTTTTCGCGCGGGCAAAACCGCGTTTTCAAAGCTTATTTCGCTGCAATCGGTTATTATCGTGCCTATTTTTTCATCTTTCACGGCCGCAAAAAATTCTTTTAACGTCCGCACGACCGATATTTTTCCTTGCGTAATGTTTTTATAGTGACGGTTTATCGCCAAAAGCTTTAAAAGTTTTGTGTAGTTTTTAAGTTTTAGTTTTTCGGCGTAATCCATCAAAGAATATTTTTTTTGAATCTCCGAAATCGCTTCTTCGTGATTCTTCCAAGGCACATCGGGCACGGCTTCGATTAAATCGTCAAGCGCCCCAGCACTAATAGTTTCTTCGCTTTCGGCACGTTTAATTAGCGAGAAAGAATCTATTCTTGTGGTTTCCGCCGTTTTTTCATCAAACGAATATGCGTCGAAATAAAGCGCATCATCATCGCAAGAAACCGCAGAATAAACAGGTAAATTTAAATCAAGAAGTTTTTCAGCCGGAAACCCAACGGGAAAATGTTGTTTGTAATTTTTGACTCCCGAAGTACCGGGCACAACAAATATCGTACCTTTGGGATTAACGTAAGATTTGTATTTTTTGCCGCCACAAACAGTCATTTCGCTTTCCGCAGAATTTACACAGCCCTGAGCAAGCACGGGGGTACGAGCATAAACGTGGTCGTGACCGCCGATTACCAAATCTATGCCGCCGTAGTATGCAATATCATCGATTTGCTTGCCGATTAGCTTTACATCGGGGTCTTTATGGTGCGGGCCGTTCGAATAGGGCGATTTATGAGTAATCAAAATTTTCCATTTCTTTTTTGATTTTTTCGCCGTTTCAATAGCCCATCTGTATTGCTTGTCGTCAAGCCCGACTTCCCCGCCCGTATTGGTGTTCAGGGCGATAATCGTCATATTTTTGTAGTCTACGCTGTAGTATGCACCGAATTCTTTATTTTGTTCTCTCGCAACAGGCAAATTGAAATGCCCCAAAACCGAATTCTCAACGCCCGCACTATGCGCAACTATATTCCTGCGCGCCTCGTGGTTACCGCTGAGTGCCAAAAATGTATTTTCTTTCCAGACGTCGCTTGAAAGAACCCATTTCCAGTAATCTTCATTGTTCCCGTCATCGACAAAATCGCCCAGATGCACCATGAAGTCGGCATCTTGATTATTCTCCGCAGCGTTTCGCATAAGATTTTCAAAGCTGTCGTAATCGGATTTAACCATGCCCTGCGAATCGGCAAAAATCAGGAATTTACTTTTGGAATCTTGCTCGTTAATTTTGATTTTATATGTTTTCGAAACCTCGTTTTCGCAAATAATACGGTAATAAAGCGTTTTCTCTTCCAAATTTTCAACAACTGCCGAATGTTTTGTTAAATTCTGAACGTGGTAACTCGAAATCAAGCCCAGGTTAATATTTGGGAATGTTCTCGAAACTGTTTCTCTTTTAACATCTGTAAAATAAGACTCGCGAAAATCATCATAATAAGAATATTCAAAATTGCAAGTCTGATTTTCTCTTGTATACCACCTGAAAGCTCTGGTTTTCTCGCCGCCAATCCCAAACGAAACGGTGATATCGAACGCACCCTTAGGTATCCCGGAGCCGCCAATCATCAGAGATTCGTTTTTGGAAATATTTGTATTACTGAGAAGTCCACAAGCGATGTCACTGATGATATCTCTTGCGCCGCGCAGAAAACTCGGGCTTACATAACTTTGCGCAAATCCTTTGATTATCGATTTTATGTCTATATCGAACATCTTGATGAGTTCCGACAGCTGTCCTTTATTCGTCTTTCTATTGAGAAAAGTTCGCACCCAAAATGAATCAAACGTGAATTTGAAGTCAAAAAATATGTTCTCGCTTACCTGTGCAATGATTTCAGAAACATTATCCGTCAAGAATTCAATCCATTTCTCAATAAAATCACTGCTCTCCAGCGACTTTATCGCGGGTGAAATCCATTTCGGTACGTCGTTTTTATCTTGAAAATAATTCGCAATTATAAGCATCGCAAAATCATAAAGCGTCTTTTCTTCGGAATTCTTCGGCGTATAAATGCCGGTTTTGGAAAGCTCGAAAATAATCTCGTCAATCTTGCTTATTATATAATTGTCGTCGTAAATATATCGCTTTTCAATTTGAAAAACTATATCATTAAACGAACGAATAATTTGTTCATCGGTTATTGTGATTTTCTTTATAAACATGCGCAAAAATCCTGCAGGTTCAATCTGAATGCCGTTTCTCCTATATTGAATATCAATTCTGCCAAGTCCTTTTTTCAACTCTATTGCGCGCCTTTTTTTCATCTGATTTTTTATCTTTTGCAAAACAAAATCATCAAGATTTACTCCCGGCAAAAACATCTCGGCTGTTTTTTTAAGCCCGTTTTTCTTGATTTTACCCAAAAAAGCCCGCAGCGAATCTATAACCACTTCGCTGAGTTTACCGCACTTGTATTCATAATCCAAAGCATTTTCGGCATCTATCTCATTTGTCATACAAATTCCTCAACATCTTTATTTCTTCGGCGTATCCCTGAATATCGTCGTGAGGCGTTTCCAAAATAAACGGAAGATTTCTCAGATGCTTATTATTGATTATATTTTTCATGGCATCAATCCCTATATGACCTTGACCAATCTTTTCGTGGCGGTCTTTGTGGCTTCCGATAGGATTTTTGCTGTCGTTTATATGTACCGCTTTTAAATTCTCAATTCCGATTATTTTGTCGAACTCCTCCAGCACACCATCCAAATTCTCGACTATATCATATCCCGCATCGAAAACATGGCAAGTATCCAGGCAAACGCCAACTTTATTTTTAAGTTCGGTATTTTCCCTTATCTTTGCGATTTCTTCGAATTTCCCGCCAACTTCGCTGCCTTTTCCCGCCATTGTCTCGAGCAAAACGATAGTTTTTTGATTTTCGCTCAGAGTTTCATTTAAAGCGTCGCAAATGAGCGATATACCTGCGTCGACACCTTGCCCCGTATGGCTTCCGGGGTGGAAATTATAATAACTTTCGGGTATCAATTCAGCACGCAAAATATCGTCTTTGAACATATTTTTTGAAAATTTTCGTATATGTTCCGCCGCTGAACAGAGGTTCATCGTATACGGCGCATGCGCGACGACTTTAGCAAAATTATTTTCGCTCGATAATTTCAAATATGCCTCAACATCTTCATCTTTAATCGCCTTAGCCGCGCCGCCTCTGGGATTTCGCGTAAAATACTGAAAAGTGTTCGCCCCTATTGATATTGCCGTTTTTGCCATGGCTTCATAGCCAAGCGCCGAAGACAAGTGACATCCTATATTTAACATAAGTTTTGCGAAAATTCGCTTTCACTTCCTTTTTACCTATTTTATCAGACAATTAATTATAATCTATTTTAAAAAAATTGCCAAATATAAAATTAGATTAATTGTTTCTTGATGTTGTTTTAACTTTATGTTATAATAGATGTGAGTTAATTATTGGAAAGCTTACCACAAAATGTCAAATTTTTGAAACTGTATGTGTAGGTCTAGGTATCACAGCAGCGTTAACAGCACTGGAAATTGTAATAAGTTCGTACATACAATAAATAGAAAAGTGTAAACAACAAGAATCTGGAAATACTGTGGTGGTAGAGAAATAAGTGGATACGAATATATAATTTGTAACACCCAATAATACAATAGTGCTAATAATATGATAACCGTTTTTATCCCGTGGTTTACTATCAAAACAAACTAACCCCCGAGATTTTCTCAGGGGGATTTTTTTATTTTATAATATCCGTACCCATGTATTCGCGCAAAACTTCAGGCACAGTCACGCTTCCGTCTACATTTTGATAGTTTTCCAAGATAGCAGCGACCGTCCTGCCGACTGCAAGCCCGGAACCATTTAAAGTATGCACAAGTTTGGCTTTGTCTTTCGGATTTTCTTTGTATCTGATTTGTGATCGACGCGCTTGATAATCCTCAAAATTCGAGCATGATGAAATCTCAACATATTTTCCATAAGATGGCATCCATACTTCGATATCGTACGTCTTGGCCGAGCAGAAAGTTATATCGCCCGTGCATAAAAGCACAACCCTATAAGGAATTTTCAAAAGCTGTAAGATTTTTTCGGCATCATTTGTAAGTTTTTCGAGTTCATCGTACGAATTTTCAGGTTTTACGAATTTGACGAGCTCTACCTTATTAAACTGGTGCTGGCGAATAAGCCCACGAGTATCGCGCCCCGCAGAACCAGCTTCCGACCTAAAGCACGCCGAATATGCACAATATTTTATCGGCAATTTCGCACCTTCTAAAATTTCATCGCGGTGGAAATTCGTTACAGGCACTTCAGCAGTCGGAATAAGATAATAATCTGTTCCTTCCACTTTAAATCCGTTGTCAAATTTCGGCAATTGCCCCGTGCCATAGAGTGATGCGGTATTGGCCATAAACGGCGGAAACACTTCTGTATAACCATTCTCTGTATGCGTATTCAGAAAGAAATTTACAACAGCTCTTTCGAGTCTTGCGCCGAGCCCTTTATAAAAATGAAATCTTGTACCCGTCACTTTTGCGGCGCGTTCGGGATCTAAAATCTGTAAATTTTTCCCGATTTCCCAGTGAGGTTTCGCGTCAAAATCAAATTCCCTCGGCTCACCCCATCGTCTTACCTCGGGATTTTCGCTATCATCTTTACCATAAGGCACGGCGTCGTTCGGAACATTCGGAACGCTGAGTAAAAGCTCGCGTTGTCTTGTCTCTACGTCGCTGAGCTCTTTATTTTTTTGACTGATTTTATTCGAAATATCTTTCATTTTAGAAAACAGTGCCGTAGTATCTTCGCCGGCTTTTTTCATCGCCGGAATTTTTTTATTTACCGCATTCTGTTCGCATTTCATCGCCTCGGACTCAGTAATAATCTCATGTCTTTTTTTGTCGAGCTCGAGTATCTCGTCTATGATGCCATTCATGTCCTTTTGACGGTCTTTCATAGCTTTTTTTACTTTTTCGGCATTCGCCTTTATAAATTTGACATCTAACATAGTTTAACTCCTTGCACTATATCTATTTTTTTTATATCTGGATGAAAAAGCTTTTTTATTTCCGGGTACACGCAAAGCCAAAATGATAAGAAGTCCCGCACAAAATTCAAAAAATGAAACCCAAATATTACCAATTTCTAATTTATAAATTCCGCAATTGCGCAAATAAACCTCTAACGCCGCGATGCTTAAACCCAAAAACATCGGATTCAACACATTTGTCCAGATTTTTTTGAAATAAACTTTGTACAAAATCGCAGAAAGTATGCCAAAAATGAAGTATTCCAAAAAGCGCAACAAATTTAAAACATCATCATTTGAAAAACGATAATTCAGGCTGATATTTTTACAAAAATCATTTATCGTAATTGCAAAATTTGAAATAAATTCTGAATTTGAATAATAAATATAAGGGTTGAACAGAATCCAAACTATAACCGAAACAAGCATCGGTATCAGCAACAACTTCTTTAAATTTTCCATAACTTTATTACCTATCCCAAAAGCATTTTGTATATATTTGAAAGATCTTCTTCGCCCATAAATTCTATCTGCACCGTGCCTTTTTTACGCTTGCCCGAAACAATTTTTATCTTGTGTTTGAGTTTTTTTTGTAGGTCTGATTCGATTTTCTTGTAAAAAACATCTGATTTTATGGTTCTGAAAGATTTCGGTTTTTCTATTTCTCTAAACGTCATCTTTTTAATTAATTGTTCCAGCTGACGCACATTTAATCCTTGTGAAATCGTGGTTTTGAGTGCTCTTTCGAAGTCATCTTCGCTTGAAAGCGCAAGCATCGCCCTTGCATGGCCTGACGTTATTTCACCATTTTCAAGCTTTTCGATTACGCTTTTCGGCAGATTTAAAAGTCTTACGGTATTCGCAATATATGGACGCGATTTTCCCACGGCCTCCGCCACTTCCGACTGAGTCATGCCATAAGTATCCATCAGCGACTTATAACCTTTTGCCTCTTCAAGCGCGCTTAAATTTTCGCGCTGCAAATTTTCCACCAGAGCAAGCTCCATTATCTGGGCGTCCGAAATATCTTTTAAAATCACAGGTACTTCCGTGAGGCCCGCCATTTTAGCAGCTCGATAACGCCTTTCTCCCGCGATTATTCTGTATTTCCCCGACGAAATAGGTTTGACCACAATCGGCTGAATTATGCCATATTTTGCAACGGAATCAGCCAGTTCCTTTAGTGCCTCATCATTAAATTCCGTTCTCGGCTGATTTATATTAGCTTCCAATTCGTCCAATTTCAGAGTCACGGGGGTGTTTTCGCTCTCAGTATTGTTTTCCATAAAAATCAGATCAAGTCCTTTGCCAAGCCCACTCATTTTCTTTGCCAATTCACTCAACCCTTTCTATTGTTATTAATAATTTCTTTAGCAAGACCTTTGTACGCCCATGTGCCTTTATTAAATCTTGCAAAATAAGCAACAGGTTTACCAAATCCCGGTGCTTCGGCAATTTTCACGGTTCTAGGAATAGTCGTTTTAAAAACTTTATTCGGAAAACTTTTGTTAACTTCATCCATAACTTGATGTGTAAGATTAAGCCTCAAATCACACATAGTCATCAAAATTCCTTCAATTTCAAGATTTGCATTATGATGACGCTTAACAACTTTAATAGTATTAACGAGTTGAGAAAGACCCTCCAAAGCATAAAATTCGCATTGAATCGGCACCAAAACGCTGTCGCTCGCGCAAAAAGCGTTAATAGTTATGATGCCCAGCGAAGGAGGGCAATCAATTATTATGTAATCGTAAGAATTTCTGAGATGTTCAATTTTACTTTTGAGTTTTGATTCCTTACCCGAAAACAAGCTAATACCAGAATCTGCCGCAGCTAAGTTGATATGCGAAGGTATTAAATCTAAATTTTTAAACTCCGTTTTAATTATGGTTTCTTCGGCTGTGGCTTCTTTTTCAAGCAAATCATAGGAAGACAATTTAACCTCTTTTTTATTAAAACCCAGACCGCTCGTCGTATTTCCCTGTGGGTCAAAATCAATCAGAAGCACTTTTTTGTTTAAAATTCCGAGCGCCGCCGCAAGATTTATAGATGTCGTAGTTTTTCCGACACCGCCTTTTTGGTTTGAAACAGAAATTATTCTACACATAATTCCTCCTAAAAAAATTGTAATACAAAAACATTATATCATAATTTTTGAAAAAGCAAAACTTTTTTATTGTGTTTCACGTGAAACATTTCATAGCGGTGATTTTGAAATCTGCGAATTGTTTCTTGGATATTTTTGAGGTGTGTTTTTAACTTTTTTAATTATTATGATATTTCTTAAACCCATATTTTTCGGAAGCTCGAACGTTTTGACGCTTTCAAGTTTACCACCTAAAATTTCAATCGCTTTTTTGGATTTTTCAAGTTCTTCTTTCGCATTTGAACCTTTTAGAGCTACGAAAAAGCCGCCTTTTTTAACGTAGGGGATAGATAACTCGCATAAAATATTAAGAGGTGCAACTGCGCGAGATACCGCGAAATCATACATCTCTCGGTACTCTTTTTTATGGCTAAACTCCTCGGCTCTGGCGTGAATAATATTAGCGTTTAATTCGATTTTGTCCATTAATTTACTTAAAAAAACTATTCTTTTGTTTAAACTATCAAGCAATGTGAGCCCGATATCTTCGCGAAAAATTTTCAGCGGAACGCCCGGAAATCCCGCGCCTGTGCCTATATCTATTATTTTCGAATTTTTTTTAATATTCAAAAAATTGTTTATAATAATGCTATCAAAAAAGTGCTTTATCATTATTTCTTCAGGCTCTGTAATCGCTGTCAGATTAGTATGCTCATTGTATTCAAGCAAAAAATCCATATATATTTGAAATTTTTTTAGCTGTTTTTCGGTCAAATTTAAATCATGCTTTTTCGCTTCTTCTAACAATAAATCCATCATAAATTTTAATTTCCCTCTTTCTTGCGTGATTTTGATGCAAGCCAAATAATCAAAACCGATATATCCGCAGGACTTACACCTGAAATACGTGACGCCTGACCAATATTTTGAGGTCTAATTCTACTCAATTTTTCTATTGCCTCCAAACGCAAACCTTTAATTTCTTCATAATTAATATCCTCGGGCAATACTTTTTCTTCCAACCGTCTAAGCTCTTTAATTTGATTGTTTTGCCTGGCAATATAGCCTTCATATTTAATTTCAACTTCGACTTTTTCGAAAATAGATTTATCGATTTGCGGTTTGGTTTTATCGAATTTTTCTAAATCTTTATACGTAACTTGTGGGCGTTTGAGCAAGTCACTCATTTTTATACCTGTAACAATCGGTGATGTTTCACGTGAAACAAGTATCTGATTTAATTCCTCGCTTGGCGCAATCACGACTTTGGTTATTCGCTTTTTTTCTTCATTTTTTAAGTTTAAATTCCTAGTAAACTTCTCATATCTTTCATCGCTTATAAGCCCGATTTTTCGGCCGATGGGCGTTAATCTCTCATCTGCATTATCTTGCCTTAAAACTAATCTGTATTCCGACCTTGACGTCATCATTCTATAAGGGTCATTTACGCCTTTTGTAACCAAATCGTCTATAAGTGTGCCTATATATGAGGTTCCTCTGTCCAAAACCAGTGGTTCTTTGTTTTTTACTTTGAGCGCCGCATTTATTCCTGCAACCAAACCTTGTGCCGCCGCTTCTTCGTATCCTGAGCTTCCATTGAATTGTCCTGCGCCGAAAAGTCCCGCATACTCTTTGAATTCAAGCGCCGCATTCATTTGCTGTGGATCGGCAATATCATATTCAATCGCATACGCCGCTCTCATTATTTTTACATTTTCAAGTCCGGGTATGGTTCTGTACATTTCTATCTGGACTTCTTCGGGTAGGGAAGTAGACATGCCTTGCAAATACATTTCTTCTGTATTTAATCCGCAAGGCTCGATAAACATCTGATGACGTTTTTTATCGGGAAATCTTACAATTTTATCTTCTATACTCGGGCAATAACGCGGTCCGACACCATCGATTTTACCGCTATACATGGGCGAGCGGTGAATATTTTTCAGTATCACTTCTTTCGTCTTGTCGTTCGTCCAAGAGATATAACATTTCACTTTGTTTTCGCCAATTTCTTCGGTATCGTACGAAAAAGGAACGATATTTTCATCGCCGCACTGTTCTTCTAGATTTTCAAAATTTATACTCGAACGCAGTACACGTGCGGGTGTGCCTGTTTTAAATCTTTTTAATTTTAAACCTAATTTTTTGAGGGATTCACCAAGCAAAACGGCGGGAAATATACCATCGGGTCCGCTTTGATATGACGTTTCACCGATATGTACCACACCTTCGAGGAATGTGCCGGTAGCTAAAACAACGCATTTTGATGCATATTTTATACCGTTCCTGGACGTCAAAACCCAATTTTCACCCGTTTTATCACGGCAAATATCAATTATTTCTGCTTGTTTCAAAGATAAGTTTTCTTGAAGTTCAAGCTTATGTTTCATAATTTCTTTGTATCTATTTCTGTCAATTTGCGCCCTTAGTGAATGCACCGCGGGTCCTTTACCCAGATTAAGCATTCTACTTTGCAAAAAACATTCATCGGTTGTTCTACCCATCTCACCGCCCAGAGCGTCTATTTCACGAACCAAATGTCCTTTGGCCGTACCGCCGATTGACGGATTACAAGGGCAGTTACCGACGGAATCCAGATTAACCGCAAAAACCACAGTTTTGCAGCCGAGCCTTGCAGATGCGAGCGCCGCTTCGATACCCGCATGTCCCGCGCCGATTACACTTACTTCATATCCTTCATTTATATTCTCAGTATTATTTTTATTGTTTTCTTCTTCGCTATGCAATTTATTTTCTCCTCTATTAAATCTTATTTTCCCACACAAAACTTTGAAAAAACTTTATTCACGACCGCTTCACTGACGTTTTCTCCCGTAAACTCCATGAATACTCCAAGTGCGTCTTGCATTAAAACGGTTACTGCGTCGAGCGTTATTCCAAAATCAAGCTGATTTATTATTTCTTCCAGTATTTCCGTGGCTTTTTTTAATGCTGTTAACTGTCTTTCATTGGAGATAACTGTATCTGATGGATCGAATTTTGAAAGTCCGACTATATTTTCTATAATTTCTTTGAGCTTATCTATTCCCTTACCGCTCAGTGCCGATAATTCAACAATTTTATTTTTAAATGTTGATAATTCATTAATATCAACTTTCATTCCAATATCGCATTTATTCAATAAAACTATTGTTTTTGATTCATCTAAATTTTTTAGAAGTTCTCTGTCATCGGCGCAGAGTGGGGAAGAGGCATCTACCATAAAAAGCGTTATCTCTGATTCATTAATATATTTTTTCGCCTTTTCAACCCCGATTTTCTCCACTTTATCAAGTGTATCACGTATTCCCGCCGTGTCAATAAGAAGTACGGGTATATCGCCAATCATGACTGTTTCTTCAATAGCATCACGAGTCGTTCCGGGTATATCTGTAACGATTGATTTTTGAGAATCTGAAAGATAGTTCATAAGCGTAGATTTACCAACATTCGGTCGACCCACAATCGCAGTCTTGACGCCTTCTTTTATTGATTTAAACGTATCATAATTATCTATCATAGAGCGGAGTTTTTCGCATATTTTATGAATGTTATTTTTCAACACGCTTTCATCGACTTGTGGAATATCTTCTTCGGGATAATCCGCCCAAACGCTTAGTCCTGCCGAGATTTCAAGAAGTTCCTCCTTGATTTCCTCTATTTTTTTCGAAGACTTACCCTCACGCATGCCAAACGCTATCTGATTGGCACGTTTACCCTTGGCTGATATTAAATCCATAACAGCTTCCGCTTGTGAAAGGTCCATTTTGCCGTTCAAAAATGCTCTTTTTGTAAACTCACCCGGCTCGGCGAGTGCCGCGCCTGCCTCCAGTACAGCTCTTAAAACACGTTTTGTTATATAAAGCCCGCCGTGACACGAAATTTCCACTACGTCTTCGCCTGTGTAACTATGCGGCGCTTTAAACACCAACACAACTACTTCATCAATAAACTCATTTTCATGCAAAATTCTACCGTATTTAGCGCGATAACCACTAAGATTTTGAATACAGTTTTCTTTTTCGCCGCCAATAAATGGTACAAATATCTTATCTGCAATCTTTGTAGACTCTGCTCCTGAAATTCGTATTACACCAATACCCCCGACGCCTTGAGCCGTGGATATGGCCGCTATTGTTGACACTACACCGCACCTCTCCAAATACATTTTAAAAATTATAATTGCTCCCTTGGGTCAGGGAGCAGGTTTAAAAACCACATAATAAAATTAATCTTTTTTATCGCTATCGTCCGATGAAGATGAAGGCGCAATAACTATATGTCTCTCAGCTCCTTCGCCTTCGGACCACGAACGCACACCCTCGACTTCACCGACAGCACTATGTATTATCTTGCGCTCGTAGGCACGCATTGGTTCAAGATTAAACTTTTTACCGCTGCTGATAGCTCTATGCGCTATCCTTGCAGCGAGTTCCTCAAGTATAGCTTTTCTTTTTTCGCGGTAATTACCCGCTTCTATTCTGACCCTGCAAAAATCTTTTGATTTGTTTTTGTCATTCGCAATGAGATTAACAATATACTGAAGTGAATCAAGCGTCTCACCGTGTTTGCCGACGATATATCCCACTTCGTCGCCACTTACTTTCAAATAACAGATATCTTTTTCTTCGGAAAGAATTTCTATTTTAAGTGAACTCAAGTCCATATAATACAGAATTTCTTTTAAAATTTTAATAGCTTTTGCTGCAACAGATTCCTTCAAAATCGCTCTCACTTGCGCAAGTTTCCCTCTAAATACGCCGAGAAGTTTTTTTGACGGCTGCTGAACCACCTCAAACTCAACATCTTTTTCTTCCACCCCGAGCATACCGCACGCCTTTTGTTTTGCAAGCGCAACCGTTTCTTCAGAAGCATACACTTCTTTTACCATAAAATTAAAACACCCCCGAAATATTCTTACATATTATGATAAACCAAAACGACAAATTTGTCCACATAAAATTAATTTAAAAGCTATTGACAAATTATTATAACCATATTAAAATAACTCTGCAATTTAATTGATATCTGATAACAATTAAAAATTCGCAAAAACGAAAGATTGGAAAAAAATATGAGAAATTCTAAAAAAACATTACCTTTACTGCTCGCATCACTAACTTTAAGCTCTGTATCCATAAATTCTTACTCGGCTTTCGCTATGAAAAGGGCAAGACCCGATACTTTTGCCGAACGACCGGTAAAGAGGAGAAGAATCAGTGAAACAATTGATTTGAACAAAAAAATCACAAAAATCTCAGAAGAGTGCATTGATATTTTCAACGCCGTAAAAAACGACACACCTCTTAAAACTATCATGAAAATTGAAACACTCAAAGAAATAAACAGAAAAATTTATGAAATTTTGGGTATAAATCCTTCGAACGTGGAAAGGGCGTATATCGAATATCTGCCCAAAAAAATACTTACGCTAAATACAGCTACCAAAGAAAAATTAAGTGCAGCTCATCGCAAAAACGCCATAGCTTTGTATTATTTTGTAAATAAAACTAGAAACATCGAACAAACAGAAACCGTTAAGAAAATTTATCGTCTGATTGGGTCGATAAAAATGGGATTGAATTTAATTTTAGATCCGTACTGTTACGACAGAAATATATATTTTTCAGAATAAACTAATCCCCCTCTACATTTAGAGGGGGGTTACATTTTTTATCAAGATTCTTGAATTTTTAACCTTGCGTAACGTGCGGCTTCATTCTTGGCATTTATGGTGTGCACGTTATAAAATTTATTTAAAATAACGTTTTGACCTATCCCAACCACTGAGTTGAGTATCCAGTAGATACCCACAGCTCCCGGAATTGTATATGCAATATAAGAAGTAAAAACAAACATCCCATAAGGCATAAATTTCATGCAGCCCTGCATTTGATTTTGCATACCAGACATTTTTTGGCTTATATACATCATAAGTATTGAGCTGACGAAACATACAACAGGTATTGTCCATAGCATTTCAGAAAACGCACAATCGTTAGGTTTTTTAAGTAAGTTCATACCCATCAAATCAAATCCTGAGCTATATTCTTCAATATCCGCAAGCTCTTCTTCGTTGAACATAGTCAAATGCTCTTTTATCTCAGAAAAATGACGAACTATTTGAAGCTCTTCATATCCTTTAGTTATTTTCCCTTCAACTTCGGGTAAAGTCGGTAAAATTTGCACTGCTGCTGTTATTTTTTCATCAGGTATATGTAACGTGTTTTTAAGAGGCCTGTTTATCGCCCCAATGATTCCGCTCCACAAAATAAGCGGCAAAAGCATAGTCGATAAACAACCCGACATCGGGTTTATGCCTTCTTTTTCGTAGAGTTTAGCGAGTTCCTCATTATATTTTTTCATGTCTTTTTCGTATCTTTTTTTAAGTTCTTTTTGCTTTTCCGCCATACGTGCATTAGAAGCCATTGTTTTTTGGCGTTTAATAGCAAACGGGAACATTATCAAGTTGATGAGAATTGTAAATAAAACTATCGCAATTGTATAATTACTTACCGCGTCGAACAAAAACCACAAAACATAACCAAATATACTACCCAAAAAATCAAGAATTGCCAAATTAATCAAAACTCCTTTGATTTTATAAACTCCAGCTTATTATACCACAAAATAAAGTATCAAAAAACAAAAAATTAAAAATTTATACTACCTTTTTTTCTAAATTCAGGGGACTGTGGATCACAAATTTGCTCAAGCCGTTTCATTTTTCGATATAATAAGCTTTGGTTGATACAAGATGTATTTTTTAGATTACTCTCAGCATAATAGGCGATGGAGGTTAATTTATAAAGACACGGATAAACATCTTCGAAAAGCTCCGGAATGCTGTTAAATCTCGTATTAAAAAAATAACAGTAAACAATACAAAAAAAATCCACCAATCTGTAATTACTCATGTAATAAAAAGACTCAAAAATAAACGTAGAAGCCGCCATATCTCGGTTACTTGCGGGTGCAACACCCATGATACCGCTTCCCTCAATGCACTCATCAAGCCATTGCGTAGATATATTTTCAGTAAGAATATCTTCTCCATAACCCGAAACTTTTTCTCTGACAAAACCAGGATTAATTGTTTTAGCAACACACCACTGCTCCCGAGGTTCAAGAAATCGCGAACATTGCTTTTTAAAAATACAATCAAAAAACTTACCTAAAAAAAAGTAAAGCTTTTCCGTACCTGCACTTTCAAGAATATTGTTTATTCTTTCAACTTTGTCGTTATAAGAAACACAATCAAGATCTGAAAAATTTGGGCCTGAAATTTCTGCAATCTTCCTAAGCGCACGAGTAGTAGCCATTTCTTTGCGGAATTCCTCGTATTTCTCACCTTTAAGCCAAAAATATGAACTCCAATCATAATAACCGTAAGCAAAAACACATGGGTTTAAATTACAAATACACAAAAATAAAACAAAAGTTTTTTTTATCACATTCTTCACAAAACTGTTCCTCTTCATTGTTTTTTAACAACGTTATTATAACACACATTTAATTACACATCAAGCGTATCAAAAAATATTGAAACTTGAATTTGGCAAGAGTATAATTAACCTGAGAGTTTGTGACCAAAAACATCTAAAAAGGAGAAATCTGTATTACTTTGAAAGATTTTGAAAAATTACCGAATTATATGCAAAACAAAGAAACAAAAATTTACTATGATATACTCAAAAACCGAAAATTTTCGCTACTCACCAAAAGAGTTTTTGATTTTATTTTCTCGCTTATCCTCTGCGCTGTCTTGACTCCAATAATACTTTTGACAGCCATCATAATTATAATAGATTCACCCGGAAATCCATTTTTCTTACAGACAAGAATTACAAAATACGGGAAAAAATTTAAAATTTTTAAATTCAGGACAATGGTAACGAACGCTGAAGAATTGGGTGCTCAAGTTACAACGGATAACGACCCAAGAATAACTAAAGTCGGAAAATATTTAAGAAAATTAAGAATAGATGAGATCCCGCAAATATTCAATATTCTTTTGGGAGATTTATCATTTGTCGGAGTACGCCCGGAAGTACCAAAATACGTGGGAAAATATACCGACGAAATGTACGCAACACTGCTTATGCCTGCGGGAGTCACTTCGCTCACGAGCATACTCTACAAAAACGAAGCAAACCTTTTAAAATCATCGCAAAACCCCGATGAAACCTACGTAAAAGAAATACTACCCCAAAAAATGAAATATAATCTTGAATACATCAAAAAGTTTAATTTTTGGGGCGATATAAAAATAATGCTAAAGACCATAAAAGCCGTGATTTCAAAATAAAACCGAAAGGAACTTTAAAATATGCCGTATGATATAAAGTTTTCACCGCCCGACATCTCGGAAGAAGATATAAACGCCGTAACGGAAGTACTGCGTTCGGGCTGGATAACAACAGGACCAAAAACAAAATTATTTGAACAAAAGATAGCAAATTATTGCGGAACCAAAAAAGCTGCTGCGCTCAATTCAGCAACAGCCTGCCTTGAAATGACGCTCAGGCTCCTCGGAATAGGGGAGGGCGACGAAGTGATAACAAGCGCATACACGTATTCTGCCTCTTGCAGCGTGATTATACACGTCGGCGCAACACCCGTATTGGTCGACACCGCAAAAGACTCTTTCGAAATGGACTACGAAAAACTCGAAAAAGCGATAACTCCCAAAACAAAAGCGATTATTCCCGTAGATTTGGGCGGTGTGATGTGCGATTACACAAAAATATTTGATATAATTAATGCGAAAAAAACTATATTTAAGCCGTCTAATAAAATTCAAGAAAAATTCGGCAGAATTGTAGTTCTAGCCGACGGTGCACATTCTTTCGGAGCAGAGTGTGGCGGTAAAAAATCAGGTAGTATTGCCGATTTCACGTGTTTTTCGTTTCACGCCGTTAAAAATCTCACTACAGGCGAAGGTGGAGCTGTAACTTGGAAACCGAGAAATGACCTTGACGACGATGAAATATATAAGCAGTATATGCTTTTGTCGCTGCACGGGCAGAATAAAGACGCACTCGCAAAAACAAAGGCCGGCGCTTGGGAATATGATATAATATATCCCGCGTATAAATGTAACATGACCGACATAATGGCAGCGCTGGGAATTTCGCAGCTCAAAAGGTACGATAAACTCCTTGCCAGGCGGCGAGAAATCGTGGGAATTTACAATTCAAGTTTAAAAGATTTAAATATCCAAACGCTGCCTCACATCACAGAAAACGCAAAATCAAGTTGTCATCTTTACATCACAAGACTTCTCGGCAGAGATGAAAATTTCAGAAATAAATTCATCGAAAACATGGTATCGGTTAGAATTTCAACAAATGTTCATTACAAATCTTTACCTATGTTTACCGCCTATAAAAACATAGGTTTTGACGTAAAAGATTTCCCTAATGCCTATGAAATGTACGCAAACGAAGTAACTTTGCCGCTTCATACACTTCTTAAAAATGAGGAAATATACTACATTTTGGAAAATTATAAAAAATTTGCAAAGTAAAATTTTTAAATCATAACAAGAAAGGCGGGAATATATGTTTTCTAAAGATTTGCGAAGCCTAACAAAACAAAATATGCTTAATTCAAGTCTTTTCAGAAAGACATATATCCTCACACTTTCTTTTGAGATGTTGGCATTTTTAAATATAGTTTCTTTGGCTGTAAAATCGCTCGTTCTCTGCTGGGGACTCTTTATTTTAATACACGATTTCTTTATAGAAAAAAGAGCGTTTAAAATAGCGCACAAAAATTTATTCTGGGCGTTTTTAATATCCATGACGCTTACCTCATGCGTGCATTTTACCGTGTGGTTTGTGCCGAATTTAGTGATAATTTATTATACAGCAGTATGTTTTTTTATATTTTACGGAATGTACACCGAACAAAATCTCAAAAAAACAGAACAAGAAATGATATTTATATTCAAATTCTGGACGATTTTTGCCACAGTTTGCGGAATTCTCTCGCTAATGCTACTACTTGTAAAAAACGAATATACAATTTTCGGGTATAACCTGGGAATTTTCAGAAACAGGCTTATAGGTATTTATACGAATTCAAATATACTTGCATTTTCAATGGTGCAGTCTATAGTTGCATGTGATTTTCTTGCAAATCATTACATATCGGCAAGAGCCGGAGCAAAAAAACCAAATGTGGTATTTTTGATTTTTTGCGTGATCGTAAACTCTGTTTGTTTATTTTTATCGGACTCGAATGCATCATTTTTGTTTATTATCATCTACTGCGCTATTAGATTTTTTTGTAATTTATTTTTCAGAGAAAAGAATTTCAAAGGCCTCAGACTCATAAAAACTCTTATGATTGTCATGGCATTTTGTTTAGTTATGGTTTCGGCATGTTTTGCACTAAGGAGCGTTTGTCAAAAATTTATAAGCATTATAGTAAACGATGTCCATAGGCAAGAGAGAGTTGTTAAGGATATAATTAATGGCAATAATCCCGATGATGTGATTAAATCCGTTGACGAGCATATAGACTCCATAATTATTCAAGGTGAAGAAAGCTCAGGAACACATATAGGGCGTTCAAATTACGAAGTCAGCAGCGGAAGAATCACACTTCTTAAACAGGGATTTAAAATATTTAAACATAATCCAATAATAGGCATCGGTAGAGCAAATTTGCTCCTTTACGGCAAAAAATACATCAAAAACGGACTTATTCACCCTGACTTACACAATGGATATTTGACAATACTTGTTTGCTACGGGCTTCTTGGGTTTGGTATATTTGCGATCATCACTTTTGTAGTCGCGTTAGACGTATGCAAACATCTTTTCAGCAGTACTGGAAAAAATTATTTCAGTGTGTTCAAACGTCTTTTTTCGGCGCTCGTGGCTTACTGCGGATATTGTCTTTTTGAAAAAGCAATTCTTTTTGATATGACTTTTATGGTTGGGTTTTTCTGGCTGATTTTAGGTTATACCATAGCTTGTATAAAAAGTTCAAAAACAGAAATTTAAAACAAATAATTAAATATAGCCTTGTTCCTTGTTGATTTTTCAACGAGGATTTTTATTTTATAAAATTTATAAAAAACGCTTGACTTACAAATAAATATATGTAACATCTATATTATAAATAAAAATTGAAAGGTGTGGTTCTGATGGCGGAAGTGTGGATAAACAAATCTAAGAAAAATACAAAGCAAATTTTACTTAAATTATCAAAAGACAAAAAATTCAACAAACTTTGCCAAAAAAAGAAAATACCCGAACTTCCAAAATGCATGGAAAGTTTAACAAAAGAACCATCACCAAACAAAGATGAAATTAGAAGAAACAAAAAAGCATTTTCGACAAAATTAGTTGCCTGGCCTTCCAACAAAATTCAACATAGCAAATCAAAGAACTATTTTTTAGCATTGTTTTATATCATGGTAAAAACCGTATCCGCTGATGATAATAGCACAAATATAGAAATATGTAATACCAAAAATACTGTTATAAGTAGTTTAAACGCATTACATGATAGTAAAACTTTTAAAATTAAGTCATTTAATGAAATTATTAAAAAATTTGATTATATCAACAATAGTACATTTTCTGATGCGATTATAGAAATTGTAGGATACATAAATAACAGCAACATCAATAAACTTGAAATCCCGGATGAACAACCTCAAACAACCGGTGCAAACAAAAATAACACAAAAAATGGATTACGCTCTCCAAATACCGCACAATCTAACATTTCAAATCAAACAGATACTTCAAATGACAACGAAAAACAAGAAACAAATAAAATTCAAATAAGATTGTTACTACCTGATAAAAGGGAACAAACTATTGCAAGTTACGACGGATATATGGATTTGTATAAACATCCAAATTCACTTAACACATCATCTACAACACCACTTCCAAGTTTGCCTAACACACTCTACGGAACGCAAATCGAAATACCTAACAAACCCGGAAACATAATATATTTAATACCCGCATTTAAGGAATTTATACCTTATATCGACGATACAAGCAAATTAACTTGGATAGAATTAGCTATAGAAAGATTAATTTCTAACAAAAAGCTTTTTACACTAAATATGGGATCAAAAAGATTTGTAGCAAAACCGCTTGAACCGATACCTTATGATAAATTAAATGAATATCTATCCGGAATTTTAGAAACACTTGATAGAAGAATACAAAATAAGAATATGCAAAACAGCAATTATGATTAATAACAAAAATATTATTCTAAGGAGATGTATTGACTATGGCAAACCCAAGACCACTCAGAGAAGGATACCCCATCGCGAAAACCACAAAACAGGAGATCAAAAACACCATTAAACCGCTTGTAGACTACTCCATTAAAGGTAATCCTATGTTTGTAACCGGTTTCACGAAAATTAACTGGAACAGCCTAAGCGCAAAAAATGTTTTTGATGTCATCTTGCTAATGATCTCTTACGGGCTTAAAACAAATAGAAACCTCTTTGAAAAATATATTAAACGCGAAAATATGAAAGGAAACATTTCTTTATTCAAATTCATGCGCGAATACAACGGAGTGTACCTTAAAAGCAGTCTAAGCGACAATAGCTTTTCTGAGATTTTTAAATCTCTATTCGAAGAAACCGAACAAAATATCAATATCGAAAAAGAACTTAACGAACTTAAAATAAGAGTTGGGAAGATCAGCCCGAAAGATATCAACCCCGAGGAAAAAGCTGATCTCGATGCATTTATAGATACCATTATTTTAGGAAGAAGCATTGAATCGATTTACGTTCCGGAAGAAGAATAGAATTTAATTTATAATTTTATCCCGACTGATAATGAGTCGGGGTATTTTTTATAAAGTAAAAAATCTACTCTTCTTAGAGTAGGTTTTTTAAAATATATTATATTTAAAAGGAGTGGTAATTTATAATGTTGGCATTCCCCTATTTTCCCAAGCCGTCGCCGACTAAGTATCTTTGGCACCACCGAGCTTAACTACCGTGTTCGAGATGGGAACGGGTGTACCCTCAGCGTCATCAACACCAACATCTTTAAGTTTACAGTGTAAAAAGAGTTTTGTCAAGTTGATTTTTTAAATTCGTTTATTTGTATAAAATCGATTACAAAAAAATATACAAAAAAACATTTTACACAAATTTAAATTCTAATTTCTTCTATTTCGTCATACATTTTAAATTCTATCGGTAAAATTTTCGGTGCATGCGGACTACCCATATAAACGGCTTCGCGCAACAAAATATCACACTTTTCATCTCTGTGATTCGCAATTTTAATATTATCCAAAATTTTTACAAATTGCTTCGAAATCAAGCTTTTTTCTTCAAAACTTATCCTTTTCTCGATATTTTTTAAAACAACGAGTATTAAATCCAATTCATTTAAAATTTGTTCAGTGGATTCAAACAGAACTTTTCTTTGTACAAAGTTGAGTTTTAAAAGAACGCCCTTTATGGTTATTTTATTGGTATTTTGAACATTTCCTGCAAAAACAGGTACAGAAAATATTAAACACATTCCTGATAAAAACGCGCTTATCACAAAATTTTTAATTCTCTTCATTGAAATAAAATCCTCCAAAATTGCTGCTTAAAAATCATTTTTTCTTTTCAGGAACAGGGTCATAACCGCCTTTAAAAAGCGGATTACATCTTAAAATTCTACATAGTGCCATAAACCCCCCGCACAAAACTCCAAAGCGTTCTATGGAAGTTATCGCATACTCAGAACACGTTGGAATGTATCTGCAGCAAGGTTTTTTTAATCTTGAAATATACTTCTGATAGAATTTTATAAGTTTTATGAAAAGCTTTTTCATTTTAAGGCACCAAACTTCTCCAAATGAATTTTCATATCTTTTAAAACATCTTGAGTTTTTACAAAACATGTTTTACTTCTGGCCACGAAAATCAAGTCATATCCGTTTTTTACTTTATTTTTGAGTTCGGCAAAAGCCGCGCGGATAATTCTTCTCGCGCGGTTTCTTTTTACGGCGTTTCCTATCTTTTTGCTCGTGGTAATACCAAAACGAACGGCTGGAAGTTTACTTTTTAAAAGATATGTAACAACTACAGGAGAGGCCATGCTTTTCCCACGACTATAAATTTTCTTGTAATCGCGATTTTTATTAATCTTGGTTTTTTCCCTCATAATAATTTCCTTTACAAAAAAATAAAGACCCACAAATAGGTCTAAATTTTTCAAATTAACATAAGTGCGACCAAAAAATTAATATGTCAATCTTTTTCTGCCTTTGGCCCTTCTTCTCGCCAAAACTTTAATCCCATTTCTTGTGGACATTCTCTTTCTGAAGCCGTGCTCTTTTTTTCTGTGGAGCTTCTTCGGCTGATAAGTTCTAAGCATTCTAAAATCCCTCCGAATCCATCAATTTCGTAACTTTAATCATTACATCATCACTGACTTTTAATTTATGCTTACTAATTATAACGCAAAAAATCAGCTTTGTCAAGGCACTTTATCGCTATTTTTTATTAACTTGTAAATTTTCAATCACACACCAACCGATTTAAAAAGCTACGGATGTTTTTATAAGTTTCAAACACTTCGATTGTTGAAAAAAAGTTTAAAAAATGATAGAATATTTCGGAATATATTTTTATCTTTAGAACCCTTATTTTTCGGAGGTTTTTATATGAATTCTTTTAATGAGGCGTGGAGCCTTATTTGTGATTTTTGCAAGACGAGAATCACCGGGGTGGCTTACAAGACGTGGATAAGCCGTATCGAACCCATTAAACTCGATTTTGACGAGGGTAAAGCTGTTTTGATGGCGCCAAACGAATTTCACAGGCAAACCCTCAATAAATGTTATTTACCGCTTCTGACAAACGCTTTCAGCGAAATTTTCGGCTCAGGAATAGATATTTGTTTCACAATTCCTGACGAACTTGAAAATTCAGACAAAAAATGCGATCAAAACCTTGCAATCGACTCGGACTATGAATTCACTTTCGATACTTACATAGTCGGCTCTTCAAATAAATTCGCACACGCCGCCGCTTTGGCAGTTGCCGCAAACCCGGCGGGAGCATACAACCCACTTTTCATATATGGTAACTCAGGGCTCGGTAAAACTCACCTTCTGCACGCGATTTGCAATGACATAAAAAAAACAAGTCCGAACAAGACTTTTCTTTACATAAAAGGCGATGACTTCACGAACGAGCTAATCGATTCAATCCGCAAAAACACGATGAGTGAGTTCCATCAAAAATACCGCAAAACAGACGTTCTGCTCGTAGACGATATTCAGTTCATCGCGGGAAAAGACTCAACTCAAGAGGAATTCTTCCATACGTTTAACTCGCTTTACGAAGCTAAAAAACAAATCGTATTGACATCGGACAGGCCTCCAAAAGAAATACAAACTCTCGAAGACCGTTTGCGCACACGTTTTGAGTGGGGACTGATTGCAGACATTCAGCCGCCCGACTTCGAAACGAGAATAGCGATAATCAAGCGCAAAGCCGAACTTCTTGATATAAAAATACCGAACGAAGTTTGTGAATACATAGCGAAAAAACTAAAAACAAACATTCGTCAGCTTGAAGGCGCTGTCAAAAAGATGAAAGCTCATCACCTTCTCGGGGGCGAGCCAATGGGAATTCAAACTGCTCAAATGGCTATTTCAGACATACTTAACAACGACCAACCGCCACCTGTAACGATTGAGAAAATAATCGAAGAAGTCGCAAGGACGTTCAGCGTAACGGCTGACGACATACGTTCCTCAAAACGTTCGGCATCAGTTTCGAACGCGCGGCAGATTTCGATGTATATAGTCAGAGAAATCACACAGCTTCCGCTCACTTCCATAGGAGATGAATTCGGCGGACGTGATCACTCGACAATAGTTTATGCTTTGCAGCAGGTTGAAAAAACTCTCGCAACCGACAAAAAAACAAAAGCTATGGTAGAAGATATAATAAAAAACATAAGAGACAGATAGATTTTTTTATCCGATTTTCTTTCAACAACTTTTCAACTTTAAACATTTCGTTTTCAACAGAATTGTGGATAATGCAGTTCCCAAAAAAATTCTTCACAAATTATAAACAACTTGTCCACAAAAGAAAAATTGTTTTAAAAATCTCGCTACTGCGGATTACAGAGTTTTTCAACAAATTAACAGCCCCTACTACTAATACTAAAATAATTAATACTATTCTTACCATTATTAAAATTTTTAGATTTTTTCAGAAGAAAGGAACGTGGAAAACTTTATGAAATTTTCATGTGAAAAAAATAAGCTTGTCGAAGCGCTTTCGAACGTCCAAAAAGCAGTAGCTCAAAAATCTACAATCCCGGCTCTCGAGGGAGTGCTGCTGACTACGGAAAATATGAAAATATCCTTCTGCGGATATAACACCGAACTCGGCATAACAACAAATATTCCTGCGCAAATTATGGAAGAAGGCTCAATCGTTTTGAACGCGCATCTTTTTACGGAGATTGTTCGTAAGCTTCCAAACGATTTCGTTGAGATAGCTCTCGATGATAACTATGTTGTGCATATTTCAAGTGGAAAAAGCTCATTTGAGCTTATGGGTATAGATGCAAAAGAATTCCCGAATTTGCCTACCGTTGACGCATCTTCGGCATTTGAGCTTTCTTCGGATATCTTAAAAAGTATGATACGCCAGACAATTTTTTCGGTCGCCGAAACCGATTCAAAACCTGTTCATACAGGAACGCTTTTTGAGATAAAAAATAAAGAGATCACGCTTGTTTCTGTTGACGGTTACCGCATGGCAATGCGCACGGAACCGATTAAAGAAGATTTAGATTTAAGATTCGTCGTGCCGGGTAAAACGCTCAGAGAAGTGCTCAGACTTTTGCCTATGGAAGACGAACAAATAAAAATCTCGGCGGGAATGCGCCATATTGTGTTTGAAGTCGGAGATTACATCATAATTTCACGTCTTTTGGAGGGTGAGTTTTTAGACTATAAATCAACTGTTCCGAAAACGATTCAAAACACCGTGAAGGTCAGTACGCAGGAGTTTATAGACAGCATAGAACGCGTTTCGCTTCTCATCACAGATAGGCTTAAAAGTCCTGTGCGCTGCGTTTTTTCAAAAGATAGAATTAATATTTCTTGCGTCACGACAATCGGAAAAGCAGATGATGAAGTTGCGTGTTCGAGCGACATAAAAAGCGATTTTGAAATTGCGTTTAATAATAAATACATGTCTGACGCCCTCAGAAACACCGATTGCGATGAAGTCGAAGTGCAGCTCAGCGGCGCGCTCAGTCCGATAAAAATTGTTCCGAAAGAAGGAAATTCATTCTTGTTCCTCGTACTGCCCGTAAGAATAAAAGCGCAATAAGGATAAAAAACATGGAAAAGCTTGATAATAAAGAAAACACAGAAACTGAAATTGTAATACAAACTCCGTTTATAAAGCTTGATTCGTTTATTAAATTTTGCAGCGAGGCTGTTACGGGTGCAGAGGCCAAAGAATTTATTTTGAATGGTCAAGTTAAGGTAAATGATGAAGTGTGTAAGCAGCGCGGGAAAAAGCTTTATAACGGCGATACGGTGGAAATCTCCAATAAAATTTATAAGGTGATTGAAGAAGTTGCGAGTTTTAGAGATTCAAACAGAAAATTACCGTAATTTGGAAGTAAAAAAACAGACTTTTTGCGACGGGGTAAATTTCATTTACGGCCAAAACGCTCAAGGAAAAACGAATTTAATAGAATCGATATGGATGCTAACCGGCGCAAGGTCGTTTAGAGGCACGAAAGACGCAGATTTGGTGCGTTTCGGAGAAGATTTTGCGAGTATAAAAGCAAAAGTTTTCGCCGATGACCGCGAACAAGAAATAAAAATAAATTTCGCCGAAGGAAAAAGAAAAGCTTTTTTAAATGACGTGCCGCAGAGGTATCCCACGGAAATCATCGGAACTCTCAGAACAGTACTTTTTTCACCGATACACCTTTCGCTCATCGGCGGAGGACCCGAAAAAAGAAGAAAATTCCTCGATGCAGCGATATGCCAACTAAAACCGACATATACCGCGCTCCTGATAAGATATAATCAAACTTTGAGGCAAAGAAATTCGCTCCTCAAAAACCAACCCGAAAAAAATCTTGATTTTCTTGAAATTCTCGATACAAATCTTTCACGGCTTGCCTCAAAAATAATGAAAAATAGGCTCGATTACATGGTTTCTCTGAACGCCGAAGCAACAAAGATATACTCCGAGATATCGATGGATAGAGAGAATTTTGAAATTAAATACGTTTCGAAAATTATGAAGGTTTCTGAGTTCACGGAAGAAAAATTTGAAGAAAGCATGCTCGAAAAACTAAAAAAAAGTAGAGAAACCGATTTTAAATTCGGATTTACGTCTTTCGGGCCGCATAAAGATGATTTAGAGCTTTATATAGACAAAAAACCCGTGAAAAATTTCGGTTCACAAGGTCAGCAAAGGTCTGCGGCGCTTTCTCTCAAACTCGCAGAAGCCGAAATTCTAAACAAAAAATTTTCCGATCCACCTATCGTGCTCCTCGATGACGTCATGAGCGAACTCGACGATTTGCGCAAAGCATATATGGTTAGGAAAACAAAAAATTGGCAAGTTTTCATTACAGGCTGCGATAAAACGGCACTCAGCATGATGAAATCAGGCAAAGCTTACGAAATAAGCGGCGGAAAAGTCATTTATACCGAAGATTTTTAGAGGTGGGATTATGTATATTAATATCGGCGGAGATGTTATAATAGATGCTCATGAGATAGTCGGCGTTTTTGATATAGATAAAACCACGGTTTATAAGGTTAACAGAAATTATTTGTCAAAAACTGAAAAAAGCGGTAAAATAATAAATATTACAGATAAAATACCCAAATCATTTATTGTTTGCGAAAAAAATTCAGAAAATATGGTATATATAAGCCCACTTACGACGGTAACTATACAAAAAAGAATGACTCACAAAGCTCAATTTTGACGGAGGTGTTTATTTTGAAAAATTTAAATTTACCCGATTGTCCTTATTGCAGGTCAGAGGCAAGTTATTTTGATTCTTTCCTTGCCAAAAACAGAGAAACTCATAGATGTTCAAGCTGCGGACGAACATCAAAAGTAAAGGTTAATACCGATATTTTCAGGTTTTTCATAGTTACTCAAATAATATCAATAATTTTCTTTATTTTTGCGGTTATCATGGGCGGCCGATACTGTCTTTTAGGGCTTGCGATTGTGGTTTTATGTGCGCTTGCGTTTTATATAATCTCGCCGTTTATGGTAAGATTTTCTAAGTGGCACGCGAAAGAAAACGAACAAGAAGAGGTTAATTTCGGAGCTAACGAAAACCGTTCGGGGTTTGATAACGAAAAGGAAATTTTCAGCAATTAATTTTGCTTTTAAAATAAAGGATATTTGAATTTTTTGGAGGAATTTGATTTTGGATAGCTTGGATAATAACGAAATAAATCAAAGCGGCGGAAAATACGGTGCGGGTGAAATACAAGTTCTTGAAGGGCTTGAAGCCGTCAGAAAGCGCCCCGGTATGTATATCGGTACGACGGGTCCGCGTGGGCTTCACCACCTTGTGTATGAAATAGTAGATAATGGTATTGATGAAGCACTTGCGGGCTTTTGTAGTAAGATTGAAGTGGATATTTTGCCCGGAGATATAATAAGAGTAAAAGATAACGGGCGCGGAATTCCCGTAGGCATTCATCCGACGGCAGGAATTCCCGCTGTTACGGTTGTATTTACGGTTCTGCACGCAGGCGGAAAATTCGGCGGCAGCGGATATAAAGTTTCGGGTGGACTTCACGGCGTAGGTGCGTCGGTTGTCAATGCGCTTTCCGAATGGCTTGAAGTAGAAGTTTGCGACGGGAAAAAGGTTTATAAGCAAAAGTTCGCAAGAGGAAACATCGTAACCGATTTGGAAGTAGTGGGTGAATCGACTGAAAAAGGTACGACCATAACATTCAAAGCCGACCCTGAGATTTTCAAAGAAACAACGGTTTACGACTATGAAGTGCTTCAAACAAGGCTACGCGAACAAGCGTTTTTGAATGCAGGTGTGAGGATTGTTCTGAGAGATACAAGAAACGCCGACGAGCCTCGTGAAGATGATTTTCATTATAGCGGCGGAATAAAGAGTTTTGTCGAGTATATTCACAAAAGCGCGGACTTTCGGTTTTGCACGATGATGTTATAAGTTTTTCAGGCAAACTTCCGAATGATACCGCAAGCGCCGAAGTAGCGTTCCAATATAACGACAGCTACAACGATTTGGTTCTTTCGTTCGCTAATAATATCCACACTATGGACGGCGGAACGCACGAAGACGGCTTTAAAAGGGCGTTTACAAGGGTTATAAATGACTATGCACGGAAATATAATTTACTTAAGGAAAACGATAAAAATTTCTCAGGTGATGACGTAAGAGAAGGTTTGACAGCGATAATCAGTGTAAAAGTTCAGAACGCACAGTTCGAAGGGCAGACAAAAACAAGGCTCGGAAACACTGAAATAAAAGGCCTTGTAGATGGAATACTTGCTGATAAATTTGCGGCTTATCTTGAAGAAAATCCGGTTGTTGGTAAAGCGATAGTCGAAAAAGCGTTAGCTGCTTCAAGGGCAAGAGATGCGGCGAAAAAAGCAAGGGATTTGGTACGCAGAAAGAGCGCGATGGAATCAGCATCGTTACCGGGAAAACTTGCGGATTGCCAATCTAAAAACGCCGAGGAAACCGAGATATATATCGTAGAAGGAGATTCGGCGGGAGGCTCGGCAAAGAGTGGGCGCGACCGTAAATTTCAAGCAATTTTACCGCTTTGGGGTAAGATGCTCAACGTAGAAAAAGCAAGGCTCGACAAAGTATACGGAAACGAAAAATTAATGCCCGTCATAATGGCGCTGGGCTGCGGAATAGGCGAAGATTTCGACGTAAATAAACTCCGCTACGGGAAAGTCATAATTATGGCCGATGCGGACGTTGACGGTTCACATATACGTACGCTTTTACTGACGTTTTTCTTTAGATTTATGAAACCTGTCGTGGAGCAAGGGCATATATATATAGCACAGCCGCCGCTTTATAGGCTCACCAAGAACAAAAAGCATTTTTATGCGTTTTCGGATGAAGAAAGAGATAAAATAATCGCCGAACTCGGTGGATGCAATGAGATTCAGCGCTATAAAGGTCTTGGTGAGATGGACGCCGAACAGCTTTGGGAAACAACGATGAACCCCGAAACGAGAATGATGCTCAGAGTTTCGCTCGAAGACGCAGCAGCTGCAGACGAGACGTTTACTATACTTATGGGAGATAAAGTAGAGCCGCGACGTGAATTCATTGAGCAAAATGCGAAATACGTTCAAAATTTGGATGTGTAATATGTAAACTTTGAAAAAGATGTTGATTTTAATTTCAATTATCAATATAATTTTAATCATTAGCGTTTTTATATACTAAAATAACAAATTTAAGGAGTAAGTGAAACCGATATGAAAGACAGCGATTCGTACCCTCCGTCTGAGACGGGGAACAATTTGGTTCAACTTGATAATTTGGCGAAAGATATCTCGGAAGAAAGCGAAAAAATCGATTCCGAAAGCGATGACGTTCGATTATCGAGCGGAGAAAGCGACCGAGACGAAAATCAAATCGTTGCGGATGATGAATTCGAAGAGTACGAGGAAGAAAAAACAGGTATCAAGATAAGCTATAAATTAAAACCCGAAGAGGTTTACAGTGTTATCAGGAGGGTAGGAAACTTTAAAGATGCCATTAAGACGCAGCAAAGACAAACCCTCATTCACGCAGGAATTTTGGGAATAATGATTGCTATTTTTTTAATCATGAGAAACCCATATTATTTTTGGTTTGCTTTGTTACCGATTTTTGCCATACTGATGATTTGGTGTGTGCCGTTTTTCGGAGTCAGAAGAATACTTTCAAAAGCTTTTAATAACAAACCGATTACTTTGGAAGTTTTTCCCGATGAAATTGACATAATTCAAGGTGGAGTAAAAAAAGAGATAGTTCTGGACGACTCTTACGAGAGCGAAGAATATGACGATATTATAGTTGTGACCAAAGACGATATTATTAAGCTTATGTTGCCGCTGAGGGCCGTGGAGCCTGAGTTTAGAGCGGAGGTTCAGGCTATAATTCTTGCGGGAATCAAACCGAAAGAGGAAGATTAAAATTATTAACATTTTTAAAGAAAAATGTTGAAAGATTAGGGGTATTTGATGGATAATCAAGGTGAAAGAAATTTAGGTGAAGAACAAGCTTTTACGCCTAAAGTTGTTGATGTTGACATTGAAAAAGAAATGAAAACGTCATTTTTGGCGTACTCGATGTCGGTAATAGTTTCTCGTGCGCTGCCTGATGTGCGTGACGGTTTAAAACCTGTTCATAGGCGCATACTTTATACGATGTTTGAAGATGGATTAAGTCCTGATAAAGCTTATAGAAAATGCGCAAATACCGTCGGTGACGTTCTGGGTAGATATCACCCGCACGGCGATTCATCTGTATATGATGCGCTTGTACGTTTGGCGCAGGATTTTTCTATGAGATATATGCTTGTGGACGGTCATGGTAACTTTGGTTCGGTCGACGGCGATCCGCCTGCTGCTTACCGTTATACGGAATCTCGTATGAGTAAGATTTCGCTCAAAATGCTCACGGATATTGAAAAAGATACGGTTGATTTTGCACCGAACTACGATGATAGGCTCAAAGAACCTACTGTTTTGCCGTCAAGATTCCCGAATTTGCTCGTCAATGGCTCTACGGGTATAGCAGTCGGAATGGCTACGAATATTCCACCTCATAATATGCGTGAAGTAATTGACGGCATGTGCTGCCTTATTGATAATCCTGACGCAGAGCTACCGGAACTTATGGAACACATCAAAGGGCCGGATTTTCCGACGGGCGCAACTATAATGGGGCGTTCGGGTATACGTGCGGCATATTCGACAGGTCGCGGAAAGATAGCCGTCAGAGCGAAAACCGAGATTGTCGAAGATAAAAATGGCAAATCAAAAATAATAGTTACCGAACTTCCGTATCAAGTCAATAAAGCAAGGCTTGTTGAGAATATTGCCGAAATGGTCAAAGATAAGAGAATTGAAGGAATTTCCAGAATCGAAGATCATTCCGATAGAAACGGTATGCATATAGAAATAGACCTCAAAAAAGACGCAGCGCCGCAAATAGTACTCAATCATCTGTATACGTATTCACAGCTGCAAATAACATACGGCGTGATAATGCTTGCAATAGTTGACGGCGAGCCAAAAATACTCAACTTAAAGCAAGTTTTGGAAGAATACATCAAATTCCAGATGAAAGTCATAACAAGGCGCACGAAATTCGACCTCAAAAAAGCCGAAGAAAGAGCGCATATCTTGGAAGGGCTTAAAATTGCGCTTGATTTTATAGACGAAGTTGTTGCGATACTGCGCTCATCTAAATCTATTGCCGAAGGCAGACAAAGACTTTCTGAAAGGTTCGGGCTTGATGACGTTCAAACTCAAGCAATAGTACAAATGCCGCTTGGACGTTTAACAGGTCTGGAACGCACCAAAATCGAAGAAGAACTCGCTGCACTCGCGGCAAAAATAGCAGATTACAAAGATATTTTGGCCAATGAACATAGAGTTCGCGAGATAGTCAAGACGGAAGCGCTAGAAGTAAAAGAAAAGTTTGGCGATGAACGTAGAACAGCTATTGAAAACGTCAGCGGTGAAGTGGATATCGAAGATTTAATTCCCGAAGAAGAATGCGTTCTTACGATGACGAGATACGGGTACATCAAGCGCCAAAGCCTCGATAGCTACAAAACGCAGCGCCGTGGTGGTAGAGGTATTTCAGGTCTTGCGCGCCGCGATGAAGATACCGTCAACGAGATGTTTGTAATAAACAGCCATGATTATATTCTGTTCTTCACTAATTTCGGCCGTGTTTATAGGCTCAAATGTTATGAAGTACACGAAAGTTCAAGGACGTCAAAAGGTATGAATATAGCAAATCTGTTGCCGATCTCGGGCGAAGAACGCGTTACTTCGATGATTAAGGTAACGGAATTTGAAGATGATAAATATCTGATTATGATTACCAAGAACGGCGTTATTAAGAGGACAAAACTGACTTCCTTCAATACGGCGAGAAAAGGCGGACTGATTGCTGTTGACCTCGATGAAGGCGATGAACTTACTTGGGTCCGCATGACGGACGGCAAAAAAGAAATGCTTGTAGCGACGAAAAAAGGTAAGTCGATAAGATTTAACGAGACGGACGTCAGAGAGGTTGGACGTAGTGCCAGGGGTGTAAGGGCATTAAGACTTAAAGATGATGATGCTGTCGTTGGAATGGTTGTTGTTGACGATGAAAAATCAATTCTGACTGTTTCTGAAACAGGTTACGGCAGGATTTCCGATGTTGAGGATTATAGAATTCAGTCCAGAGGCGGGCAAGGCGTTATTAACTATCATACGGAAAAATACGGAGATGTTGCGGCGGTTAACAGTGTAAGCGATGATGAAGACGTCATAATGATTTCGGATAGCGGAGTTATCATCAGGATGCATGCCGATACTATTCGTAAATGTTCAAGGCCGTCTAAAGGCGTAAAAGTCATGAGGCTCGGCGAAGAAAATAAAGTTGTTGCGGTTGCGTGCGTTC
Source organism: uncultured Clostridia bacterium (assembly GCA_947305745.1). GTDB lineage: Bacteria > Bacillota > Clostridia > Oscillospirales > Acutalibacteraceae > UMGS1491. The sequence goes on from CAMZEH010000001.1 coordinate 124,835, forward strand.
CGAGAGATGACGAGGAAGAAGTAGATGATTCGGTTTCGGAAGATGATTTAACAACTGATGATGAAACGAACATAGAAGAAGAAAACGCCGAAGAATAATAAAAAGTATTAAGCTTATCGTTTTAAATAGTGGCGATAAGCTTTTTTAATGCATCATTTTATTTTTCCACTCAAAAAAACTCAAAATATTCATACATAAAACGCCAAAAAATTCGGAATCTTTATGATACTCTAAACCTAAAAAGGAAGTTTAGAAAGGTGGAATGTGCAAGTTTTGGCTTGCGGAGTATCATGTATAAGTACGAGAGAATTAACAGAAGATGTAATCTTATTTGCGTTAGGAGTTTTTTAGGTAGATCCGAAAACGACGGTTTTTTTAGGAAAATATATTGTAAACATATCAAGAAACCTAATGTAAATGCCGTAAAATTTTTGCTTGTTTGTCTTATTTTAATAGCTTCAATAGTTGCTGTTTCCATTGCACTGAGCGCCGCCGAAAAGGGCGACAATGCACTCGGACTCAGCGATTATGATAATTTCATTTGGCCTGTGGTTATGCAAAATCCGGAAAGTTTTGATGAAAATTCACCTGCAGAAACAAACACGGTAGTATCGGCGTCGGTATGGAAAGCGGCGATGGAAAAGAAAGATGATAAAAGTAAATTTAACGAAGAACAGGAGCTTGTCCTCAGTTTTGATGAAGTGCAAGAGGCATGCCAAAGCCTTTTTGACAGAACTTTTCAAAAAGCTGATTTAATTGGTATTGATGAGGGTTTTTTTGAGTATGATGAGAATAAAAATTGTTTTTTTGTAAAGAGTGTAAGCGGAGTCGATAACTACATCCCTCATACCGTCAACGCTTACCGCAAAGATGATGACATTATTTTGAAAGTCGGATACGTTATGCCTTCTGAAAGCTTTGAGCCAGGTATGAGCGGTATTCTTGAGAATAATATTTCAAAATATAAAATTTACCACCTAAAAACCGACGAAACAACGGGCAGAAAATATGTCTCGGCTGTCGAATAAATAAAAAGTCACATCAGTAGATACATCAGTATCAGCACCAAATTTATATTTTCCTCGCTCTCCATAAGCAAAACGATTAGTATTATTATCAGTGCTTTGTCGGGCTCTTTTAAAAAGTTTTGCAGTATGTTTTTTGCGGGATTTCTGTTTGTGTGATATTTAAAAACGTGTTTTTTTGGTATTTTGTTTTTAGGTTTCTGGTTTTTTTCATCTTGATTATTTGATTGTTTGTGCAGCTCTTTCATGTATTTTATGGCAATTTCTTGCATTTTTTTAATTTCTTCGGGTGAATGAGAAAATTTTTCCATTTTTCACCTCAAAATAAACCTTGGTCTTTAATGAGCGGGAGTATTCGCATAAGTTTGAGTATTTTCGCCGAATCACCGAGCTTTTTTTGCCTTTCTTCGGAGAGCAGCGGCTTTAGTGATTTTAAAAATTTTGTATATTTATCGTCTTTCCCAAGCGATGAAATCAGCGGCATGATTTTAAAGAGCGTTCCCAGCATATCGGGCGAAAAACCGAAATCATCAGATTTATCTTTTACTTGTTCGCTTGTTTTGTTTTCATTTTCGGTGTTTTTATCATTTTCAGAAGACCCGAACAGACCGGAAAGATTTTGAATTTTATCCATTATTTCCGGGTCGCCGAGTAAAGAAGTTAATTTTTCTGTCAGGTCTTCCATCGATTACTTACCTCCGAAAAATTTTTGAAGAAGCTGTTTTGCCTTGGGTGAGGAGAGTATTTTAGAGGCTTTGTTTTTGTCCGAAAGTATCTCTGAAATTTCTTTTGCTTTTTCGTTTCCGAGATTTCCCAGTATTTCGTTTATGTTCCCTTTAGATACTGCTTCTTTCAGTTTTTCGGGGTCTGTGCCGAGTTTTTTGGATGCCGTTTCAAGCATGTCATTTAGCGATTTTTTGCCACCCTGCTCCATTTTTATCACCGCCTTTTTTGTTTTTGCAAGAGTCTTTTTCATTTCTTGCCGATTATATAAATATGAAAAAACCTATATTTATATGAAATGAAATGAGAGGAGAAAACGTGCAAGGAATTAATCCGGAATAAGGAAAAACCTCGCCAAATTTATTGGCGGGGCGGTGTTTTTTATATATTTTTGATTGATTATTATTTCGAAGTGTAAAGCGCGATAGCTGTGCGGTTCGGGAGTTTTAAAATGCTTCCCGGGGTAAGTTTTTCGTTCGTGTCTATGCCGTTGAAAGTCGAGATAGCTGTGGTGAATTTCGGGTCGTTATAGTAGCTCTGGGCTATCGATGCCACGGTGTCATCTTGCTGGACGATATAATCTTCATATTCCATATCGAGCCCTTCGCTGAGCGTTATATTCGCTCCCGCCACCTTTTTATTTTTCGTTTCGGCTTCGTTTTCGGAAGTCAGTGTTTTTTCGGAATCGTCTTCTTTATCTGCGCTGTAATTTACGTTACCGATTGTAACAGCGTTTGTTACCTGTACGTCGGCGCCTTGTTTGATTTTATTATACGCGATATAAATAAGGCCGAAAACAATAACGAAAGTAAGAAGATTTTTTCCTGCGTGAATAATTTGCGGTTTGTAAAGGCTGAATCTGTATTTAAGGTATGAAATCCAGTTGCTCGTTTTTGAGACAATCTCGGCTTTTCTGAGCTCAATCACCAGTTCGGGGATAGATGTATAAACATGATTTTTGCATTTATCAAGCACGATGTGAAGCTGTTTGTTAAAACCTTGGTCGGCTTCGGGTCTTAAAATCGTATATATAATTTCGTGAATATGATCAAAAAGTATATCCGTGTTTTTGCCAAGATACTTGTCCATATTTTTGAGGTCGAAATTAAAATACACATTGTTTTCATCATCAATAGAGATGTTGTTTGGCTCACTTATGCAGCCGGAAAATTCCATCGGAGATTTATAATATTTTTCGATTCTTATCAAGATATTTTCGAGCAAAAAGCATCTTTCTTCAAATTTAGCGGTTATCAAACCTTTTTTAAATTTTAGCGGTATGTTCGGCGCTTGGTGGTATTTAAAAACGGCGTAAAAATTATCATTTGTGACGAAAAAATCAACAAAATCTTTAGGTTTATTTTTAGAGTGAAATAAATTAAACAAAATTTTAAAATATTTGGTATCATCTTTGTCATAAGGGAATTCATTAAGGGTGTACATGTTATTGAGTGTTTTTTCGCCTTTATAAGTAAGCTTTACGTTTATATTTTCGCTTTCGTGCAGCGTGGCGATAACCACATAATCGCCTTGACTTAGCGTTTTTTGCATTAATTTACACCGCCTTATTAAAATTGATAAACAAAACATTTTTTAAATACTTGACTGTATTATTCTATGATAATATACTATATTATACAATCGATAATTTCAATAGTAAATATTTATATTTTTTAAAATTTTATTTTGCGCCGTTTCAAAAAATTTTTGCAGGAGGAATTTCTATGGAGCCCAAGAAAACAGAAGAAATCAAAAACCCCGAACAAAAGCAAAAATCTGATGTAAAAGCAAAATCAAAAACAGCCAAAAAAGCAAAAATCAAAAATGAACCCGTTAAAGAAAGATTTTCAAAAACGAAAAAATTTTTCAAGAACAAAAATGTGCGCCTTACAATAGCCGGAATGTTTATTCTCGCGATTGCATTTTTGGTGCAGTATTTTGTCAATAAACCTGATCTCGGTGTTTATCTCGCATCGGATATGGACCCGTCGGGTAATGTTTATATGCTCAGCGTCAGCGAGAAAAAAGGAAATTATTTCATTACCAAAATTTCAAAAAACGGTTCGACCGACTTCAAAATAGATCTTGAAAAATCGAATGATGATTACGAATACACTTACAGCAATTTGGAATCTGACTCAAAAGGTAATTTTTATTTTGTAAAACGCGCGAAAAAGCTTGATAACGTGACGAATGGAAAGGATACTCTGCCGCTTACCTCCGAAACCGTTTTGATGTACGATACCGACGGAAATTATATCAAGCAAGTTGTAAATTTTGATTTCTCGAAAGATGCAAATCCTCCATACGGCGAATATATACGCAAAGTACAGTTTATAAACCAGAAAATGAACGTCATCTGCGGCAAGGACGACGTTTATGATGTGATTTCCGCAGATCCGATTTCGAACGCAAGTCCTACGAAAATAAGTTCTTTTGAAATAAAACCGCCGTATGAAGTCGCCGACAGCACTTTGTCGATAATAAGCGATATGTGTGTGCTTTCGGGCGGCAGGGTTTTCTATGCCACACGCACGGGCGAACTCTGGGGTATGAACAATCAAGGCGAATTTATGGAATATTCAAATGCCATTTCGACTTCAGATTTTGTCCTGACCGATATGAGCGTTGATAATTCCGATAATATTTATTTTACGGATAACATAACTGGGAAATTCTATAAATTTAATACCAAAAGCGTTACGACAAGTCCGGTTTATGAGCTGAATAACGAACTTGTTTCGGGCTCGGGTGTGTTTCTTAAAGACGTAAAACCCATGAAATGCCTTGGCGACGGCGTATTTTACGGCGTTTCAAAAGCTTTTGACAGAGTATATTATGTTAAATGCGGCGGAGAGAATAAACTCGTGACTGACATCAGAGGTAAATTCTTCCCGTGGGGAATTTTGATAATGATAGTTGTTGCGGCAGCAATAGTCGGTCTGATTTTCCTCGTGAGGTACCTCAGCGGAATAGAAATAAAAAGAATTCCTCTTGCCATCAGGATATTAACGATGTTCTTGCCGATTTATTTACTTTCGATGGGCGTTCTTGTGTATATCAATACAAGCGACGGTGCTGATGAATATATATCGGTTCTGATGAGTGAGCAGGAAAGAGGTGCAAAGACTGTTGCAGATCATATAGTTGGAAGTGATTTTTCAAATCTTAATCATATAAAAGGCTATATGTCGCCTGATTATCTCAAAGTCAAACGTATGGTCGAAAACGGATATTCAGATTTGATGCTCAAGATAGGCGACAGAAGTGATTATATAATAACCTATATCGAGCGTTACAATAAGCTGTATACCACAATAAATACGGAATTTAGCGAAAAATCCTCGTCGTATGATAGGCTTAAATACACCAAACCCGATATAGCTACTTCGCAGATGTGCTTGATTGACAGCGTGCTCGAAAGAGATGAAGCTGAGAAAATTTACAAAATCTGGAATGAATTCGCAAACAAAACAAATACAACAGACTCTTTGGACGCGGACTTCAGAGATGTTTACGGTAACATAACTGCTTCGTTTGTCCCAATAAAAGACGAAAACGGACGAGTTGTCGGTTTGGTCGGAAATTTTCTCGATGAAGATATTCATCGTAATGAAGTCTTTAAAAAGATATTTCTGCATTCGCTTTCTGTAATCTTAATTATCACGGTTGCCGTTTTTGCTTACCTATGTTTTGTGGTCAAAGTGTGCCTAAGACCGCTCAAAACAATTAAACGCGCGATTGCCGAATTCACAAAAGGAAAATGGGACGTTAGAATTCTGCCCGAGTCAAAGGACGAGCTTGCGGATATCTCGGAAGCGTACAATCTGATGGCGGAAAAAATAGGCAGATATACACGCAATCTCATACGCCTCAATAAAGAGTATATAAGGTACGTGCCAACTTCGGTCTTTAGATTGATGAATAAAGAGAAAATTACACAAGTTGACCTTCACGACCAAAATGTTGTCAATATGAATATGATATATATTTCGTTTAACATTTCTTGCAGGGGTTCTTACGATTTCGAGGACGAATATGCCGTTTTCGATGCGCTTAACAAGAGTTATTCGAAGATGTTCAAAGTCGTAAAAGATAATCATGGTGTGGTGCAGTCTTTCGATGGTCTCGATGCAGTTATACTTTTCCCCGAAAACTCGATTGATGCCTTTAATGCGGCGGTTCAGTTCAGGGAGATTGATATTAACCCAACAATTAAAGAACACATGAATATAGTCCTTGGCAAAGGTGACGTTCTTGTAGGCGTCTCGGGCGATGAGGAAAGACGCGGAGTTGTTGTTGTATCGGATGAAATTATGCAGCTCTTTAACATAGATACGCAAATTAATTTCATCGGAATACATCAAGTTGCGACGAAATCCATAATAAACGAGCTTGACAAGAGTTCGCCGTACACATATAGATTTATAGGCAAAGTCGGAAATATCACCGGCGAGGGCGCGACGGATATTTATGAGATAATAGACGGCACAAATAAATACCGCAAAGATTTGTATATGAGTACGCTCGAAACTTTCGAAAATGCTATAAAACTCTATCTGACTGCTGAATTTGAAGAAGCGAGAAAACTCTTTACCGACGTTCTGAGAGTAAACGAAAACGATAAAGTAGCGGTTCAGTACCTGATGAAATGCGAAGAACAAATCAACGGCTCTGAAAACGGTCAGTTCAGGAAGAAATTTACGGGGTTTTTAATCTAAATTTTTGAAAACGGGTGGAAAATAAATGAATTTTATAATGGAATTCTGGAAAAGAATAACTACCGCGTTGGAATCTCAGCTGACCGCCATAACGAGCTTTATGGTCCAGGTCCAAAACTGGGGCAACAGAGCAGCTCAAGTAGCTCAGCAAAAGGTCCAGAAAGCTATCCAGACGCTACTCAGAAAACCGAGTAGCAAAGAAGATTATTGGAGATTTGGTGGACTGTATTTTTCAAAACGCTTTGTCGTAATGGCGTGCGTTGTGGTCGGCGTTATAGGCTTTTTGTTTGTCAATATGCTGTATCCTTGGGCTGAAGGCAGGCTCTGGACGGCAAATATCGGACTAAATACCGAAAAATACACCAAATTCGAAGGCCGTGCGAGAGTCTACGACAGCATGGGAGTCATGGTATACAACGGGTCGCTTTCAAAAGGGCATCCCGAGGGCTATGGAATACAGTACACTGCCGACGGTAAGATGATTTATAAAGGAAACTTTGAGGGCGGAAAATATAAAGGCAAAGGCGAGATGTATAATAGCGAAGGCGTTCTCATCTACGACGGCATGTTTGATAATAACCTCTATAAAGGCGAAGGCAAACTCTTTAATGATATAGGAAAACTAATATACATGGGCGCATTCGATTCCGGTATGCGCAGCGGATATGGCGTTGAGTACGACCCAGACACTAATTTAAAGAAATATCAAGGAAATTTTGAAAACGATGCAAGATCGGGAAGCGGTATAGAATTCGAATCTGACGGCTCTACGATTAAATACACCGGAATGTTCAAAGACGGCGTATATAGTGGCACAGGTAAAGCATACGTGGACGGAAACCTTCTCTATGAGGGTGAGTATAAAAATGGCGTTTATGACGGTCAGGGTACTCTTTATGACCTTGATATGGGCGTTGCCAGATACGTTGGCGAGTTTAAAGCAGGGCTTTACCAGGGTGAAGGAACGCTTTACGACCCAAGCACTTCGGTTATTATTTATAAAGGAAGCTTTTCGGCCGGCAAAAAGCAAGGCGAAGGTACGGCTTACGATAAACTCGGTTCAGAGACGTTTAACGGTAAATTCCGCAGCGACGGCATTGACTATATTTCATATCTTGGTGCAAATCCCGATAAAGTCATGGAAGAGTTTGGCGATCCGAGTTACAAAACCGAAACCGACGGCCGTATGATTCTTACGTATTTGGCTCTTGATACTTCAGCGGTATTTAAAGTTGACCAGGAAAAAGGCGCATATGTTTGCGAGAAGATTATTTTGGGAGTTAAGAACGAATTTATGGGTCTTGGGACGAGAAGCACGGCAATTGAAAGGCGCAAAGTCATGGGCGAACCGTATTCATCGATTAATTACAGTTGCCCGAACTTCTACAAGACGGTATTTTCAAATCTTTCGATTAATATCAATGATCCCTCATCTATACCGACGGATAAATACATTATGGATAAATACTTCATACGGTTTTACTTCAATGAAGGCCGGACTGAGCTTAAATGCGTTGAAATTGGAGCGCTTTAACAGAAAGAATAGTGGCGGTAGTGGATTAAATTTCCACTACTATTTTTTATTTTGTCTAAAATATTGACAAAAAGCAAATATTATGTTAAAATACTCTTAAATAAAATATATCGGAGTACTAAAATGAAAAAATTATTTTTCAAGATATTATCAACATCACTAAGCGTCACCTTGGCTTTAACCGTATTCTCGATTAAAGATACAAACCAGGCATCAGCGACGGCTTGTGTTTCGAAAAATGGTAACGAGTTTCATAAAAAGGTAGTCGAAGCTGTAGGCATCGGAGTGGGAGTTGGTGGAGCGGTTACGATCGGTGCGGTTGCTGTCGGTTTGATTTGTGTTTTGACAAAAAATAAAAACACAAACGCTAACTTTACCAATACGCAAAATTTATGTTTTTGGCACTCTCTTGTGCAGCAGTTATATAGTTTAAATTCATTCAGAAAATTTATTGAGAACGCTGATTTGAAATCGGAGCCCGAAACAGCTAAAAAAAATGAAGCATTTGCTAAGCTTTTTAATCTGATGGCGCGTTGTGACAGGATAGATATGTCAAAAAGTGAGGAGTTTGCAAAACAGATTTTACCAAAAGAAAAGATTGGCACTCAACAAGACATAAACGAAGCTTGGACATCTTTTATATCTGATATTAAAGATAAGTATACGCAATATTATGGGGGTCAGACAAATATTATCGCGGAATTTGTGGAACGTAAAACTAGTTTGAATTTAATTCTGGGTGCACAAAATTTTGATGTTCCGGTTATAGAGGATCAGTTTGCTATTTTTGTTAATTCGGTTGACCTCAGCGGGAAAAAATATACAAGTATTGTTGATTTCGGCGATGGTACAGTAAAGTACAAAAATCAGGATTTTGAAGTTACTGCTATAAGTGTCCACGTCGGCAACGACAACTTAGGGCATTATTATACTTACAAAAAGCAAGGCGACAAGTGGTATACTTATGATGATACCTGTAGTACTGTTAATCAGGTTTCTTGGGAACAAGTCAAGGAAGTAGCTGAGAAAAATTGTACTATGATTACGTTTAGCAAAAAGCAAAATTAGTAGTAGTATAACTAAAACGGACCGCTTAATAGCGGCCTGTTTTTTTATAATAAAAATTTTACATATATTTTTCAAATTCGGTATTGATAAACAAAATCATTTGTGCCACAATGTAATTTAATATATTATATATTTTGAATACTATTTGGTTGAGGGGTTGTTTATAAGTGGATATTATTAAAAAAATAATAAAAAAGATAGCTAAAAATATAATGCTTATAGTGCTTTCCTCGGCAACTATTGCGATGACTTTTTATACACTGGTTAAAGCTGTCGGAGGCAGCGACGGTACACTCGATTTATCCGATGATAGCATTGATGCCAAGCTCACTAGTGAAGAAATAGATAAGATAATTGATGATTTAAAGATATCGGGTGACATCGATAATATTACCGAAAAGCTCGATGAGATAATCGAAAGAGCGAAACTTTCGGGCAATACCGAACTTCAGGAATATGCTGAGAATATGAAACACTACTACGAACTCAAAAAAGAGCTCGACAGTGTTCATAGTTTGATCGAAGCTTCAAAGAAGAAAAACAGCAGCATAGCGGCAATTGACGAAGAAGTTTCAAGAATAATTTCTCTCGACAAAGTTGCAGACGATTTTCAGGGCGCACTTTCCGATGAGGCACTCCTTATACTCAAATCTCTGAGTGAAGATGATTTTAAAAAATTGCAAGATTTAATTGCTAAAATCGAAAGTTTTATGGATCTCAGAGATGTTACGTCGCTGACCGTTCAGCAGCGGAGTTTGCTGGACCTGCTTATTTTGGGTGAAATTATAAATAATGATATTCTTGACGGTGAAAGGCTGGAAACTGCCAAAGATACACTTTCGGTTGCCGTAACGATTCTTGAGTCTTACGCAAGGCAGGAATACAGTGATGAGGAATATGACAAACTCGTGAAAGGCTCGGAAGATTTCTCTAAAAACACCAAAAAAGGGCAAACTGTTTCTCCGGAACAAATTATGTTTCTCGGCGGATACTTTAATTTAAAGCACGCTCCGATAATGTATGACGGACACATTTTGCTTGCTGTTGATGATCTATATCAATACATTGACGGCACGATTGAATACATGTACAACAACGCTGTTATGGTAGTTCAGTCGCCGGATAAAACTTTGGAATTCGAAGCTGGTAAAAACGTTGCTTACCTTAATGATGAGCCGAAAAATATGAAAGTGCCGGTTTTAAGCTATAAAAATACAATTTATATGTCGGCTGAATTTTTCGCCGAAGCTTATAACATAGACTACAAATACGATGCCGAACACGAATTTTTGATATTTTATAATAATGTGGTTCAATTGGCGAATCCTTCCGTACCTAACCAGATTAACAAAGGATGATATGTGTGTAAAACGCAGTTTGATTTTTTAAAGGGGAAATGATTATTTATGGCCAAATATACGATAATATCGGATATAGGTAAAGGAATACTTGAACTTCTGCGAGATAAGCTTGTTCCCGAACCTGTTGACAGCGCAGAGAAAATAGGTATATGCGACCCGAAAGAGCGCGGCGGGTATATTGTTGGGATTCATCCTTACGACATAAGAGAAGATCTTAGTGGTGCGGCGAAAGACGGTGCGAAAATATTACCCGACGGCAGTCAACAAGACCCTCCAGCCATGATAGAGCTTTATTATGTTATTTCCGTAAGCAGTAAAGCCGAAGCGGAATCCAAAGCACTTGATGAGGCCAAGATAATAGGTAAAATCATACAAGTAATCAAAGATAATCCCGTGATACCGCCAAGATATATGCCAAATAATATGGGTATGCCGGTTGAAAACGTGCCGATAAGTATGCTTCCGCTTAATATGGAAGAAAAGGTCAAGGTATGGACTATGTTTGGCGAATCATATAAACTTTCGGTATTTTATATTGTTGGGCCGATAGCTCTCGATTCTGAAAATATTCAAAAGCCGAAAAAACGTGTTGAAACAGTCCATATTGACAGTAAACAGTACGTCTATAAAAGAAAACTTGAATTCGATACGCATATCAAAGAAGAAGATATTGACGATGAGTGGACGCAACGACCCGATGAAGACGAGGACGAAGGTTTTGGTGATGAGTTTGGTGAAGAAGAAAGCGGCGATGGATTCGGCGGAGAAAATGCTGATGAGTTCGTTGAAGATGGTGAATTGAGCGAAGAAAGCGGCGATGGATTTGTCGATGAAGAAACTGCGGACATAGGTGAAAAAGACGCAGGCGAATTCACAGACGAAGAAGGCGAGCCTTTGGACGTCGAAAGTGCAGATCTCGGCGAAGGTGAATTCTCAGATGACGAAGTTTGATTTGAAAGCCTGATAAAATAAAGACAAAAGGTGTGATTTTATGAGAATAATTCATAGAGCCTCTTTGGTGCTGTTGCTGAGAGATATATATTCCAAATCCCCCATTACAAGTGCCGAAATTCTTTGCAACGGTAAGCAAAATCCATATACCAGAAAAAAAGATGGCTACTATGTTTTTTCGAATTTATATCCTCAAGAATATACTGTAAATATTTCTTGTTCGGGATACATTCCGATGAAATTCAAAGTAAATCTGCGGGAAAACGAAACGCAGGTTATTCCCGTTACTATGCCTTATACTGTCGACAACGAAGCTATGCAAAAAATAATGCATTTTAATATAAATGTTACCCATAATAAAAAACCGGTCATAGATAAAGATGTCCACTTGGTGCTTAAAAACGAGCTTGATTTTATGAAACTGATAGAGCCTACGGCTGCGCAGACCGATATTTTAAAACTCAACATAGAGGAGCTTATTTCGGGGTTGATAGGTCAGACTTATATCTATAAATTCGGCAGTGCGGAAACCGAGATCACAATAAGCGGTTTCGATAATGAGAAAAAGTGCTACATCCTCAGAGATTTTGCCGAAAACGAACTGCCCGCGGGCGGGGAATTCTACGCAGTGTGGCATTTAAAAACAGATGCCAAAGGAAGAATTACCATGCCGTACATGAGCCAGTTTATGAACAGTGAGACTGTGGATTTTGAACTCGTCGCAGATGATTCAAAAGGGAAAGTCAGCGTAGAAATCTCCGGGAAAGAGCAGTCTCATGAAACTTTATATGCTGAGATTAATCTGAGAAAAGTGAGAAAATGAAAACGGAGGGATAATATATGTGTGCAATGGCGGTTGCTACCACGGCGATGTGTACCTGCACCATGGGGAAAACGCCTGTCAGTTTGATTGCAACGTCTTCACCGACGGTTTTAATGGAGAACAAGCCCGCGGCAACAATCATGGATAAAAATCCGATGGCGAATATACTTCCGTTCGGGTTATGCAGTTCACCGGCAAATCCTACGGTTGCGGCTGCCGGGGGTGTACCTATGCCTTGTGTTCCGGTTATTCCCGCTCCGTGGATACCGCCGAGCCCAAAAGTGCTGATAAAGGGCAAACCTGCGCTCGTCAATAACTGCAAATGCTTTTGCAATTGGGGAGGAGTAATTTCGATAACAAATCCCGGCACAACGCATACTCAGTGCCAGTAATCGGTAATCACGCATACGAGGTGATTTATAATGGATAGCATATTTGATATCACGTTTGGTGATGAACTTAAAGATTTGGGATATAAAAATAACGATGAATATATAAACGACGAAATTAAAGTCGTGGATATGATGCTTACTTATTACAGTAATCGAATTTCAGGGGAAGCATACGACGTTATCAAAAATTATGCTCTAAGCGACCTCGAGCGTGCGAGAAATTATATCAAAAAAAGGCTCAGTAATACAGAAGAGAGTATTTTTTTGGCGGGAAATTATTTCAGAAGTATTTATCATCTAAGCGATTTAGAATGGTTTTTTGTGGTCTGTGCGCTGGCGGAAAAGGCGGATATCCGCATTAAAAAAAGATTTCTCAAGATAGACGGTACGAATAATATTAGGTATAGTTCGGTATTTAAGCTTTACTTTTTTGCGGAAAACATTTTTGAAATTGAGAATTATTCCAAAATGCTTTTTGAAATCAAGGATAAGCTCGGTCTTTTTTGCTTAGATAAAAGCTTCGTAAAAATAGACGAGCGCGTTTTTGAAAATATAATGAGCAACGCAAAAAGCAGTATTGCATTTCCCGAAGCACAGACGTTTTACCCAAAGAATATAGCACCCCTTGCCATTCGTGAAAATTTGGCTCAAAAGGCATATAATTTTTTTAATAATAAACCTGAAAATATGACTATTTGTTTTTATGTGCATGGCGCGCGCGGAATAGGTAAAACGTATTTTATGAATCGCATTTGCGGGCTTTTGAATAGAGCGGTTGTTGTTTTCGATTTTGCAAAAATTTCTCCGGTTAATGAGAATTTTATGCTTCACTTTATGGCGGTTTGTCGTGAGGTTTCGTTTTTAAAGGGTTTTATTTGTTTTGAAAATTTCGATAAAATTCTCGCAAATGATAAAAACAATCAAACGAATGCCGAATTTATAATAAAAACAGCCTCGCAATTTACTGAGTGTATATTTGTACTGTCTTGCGAAAACGAGAAATTACCTGTAGTTCTTAGGGATAATTATAGTATGGCCGTGAATTTGGAAGACCTGAATCATGAAGAGAGTTTTAAAATTTGGAGTTTAGAATTAAAGGGTGCGCCTGTTTCCGATGACGTCGATATTCATGAATTGGCGAATAAATTTACTCTTAATCCTTTGCAAATAAAACGTGCGGTGCATGAAGCAATCCTTAAACAAGATTGGGTTGGGGCAAAACTCCTCAGTGCCAAAGATTTGTCAAGCGCGGCATATACACAGATAACCAGTGAGCTTTCAGATAAAGCAACGCTGATTAAGAAAAAGCATACATGGAACGAGCTTGTATTGCCTGAGGCGCAAAAAAAAGCGCTTGAGCGAGCCTGTAATCAGGTAAAGTACAAGCATATTGTTTATGATGAATGGGGTCTTAAAAATACAATTCTTTACGGTACCGGGCTTAGTATGCTTTTCACGGGCCCTCCAGGGACGGGTAAGACTATGGCTGCGCAGGTCATAGCGAGTGAGCTGCATCTTGAGATTTATAGGGTGGATCTTTCAAGAGTTGTTTCGAAATATATAGGCGAAACGGAGAAAAATCTCGCTGAAATATTTGACAGCGCAAATAAAAGCAACGTGATACTTCTTTTTGATGAAACCGACGCTCTTTTCGGGAAACGTACGGAAGTAAAAGATTCTCACGATAAGCATGCAAACCTGGAAACCGCATATTTACTCCAAAAAATGGAAGAGTACAACGGCATAACGATAATGACAACGAATTTACTCGGCAATCTTGACCAAGCATTCTTCAGGAGAATAAGTTATGTTGTGCATTTCCCGCTCCCCGATGAAAAATCACGCAAAATTATATGGCAAAAGATATTCCCTAAAAACGCTCCGCTCTCCAAAGATGTTGATTTTGATTTTCTTGCTAAAAAATTTGAAATTTCGGGTGGTAATATTAAAAACGTGGTTATAACTTCAACGTTTATGGCTGCATCGGAATCGAAAAAAATAGAGATGAAACATATTGTAAAAGCACTCGAATATGAAATGAAAAAGCAAGGGAAAATGATATCGAAAAGCGATTTTGGGGAGTATGGTTATCTGTTATAATTAATATTGCAAGGATGAATTCACCGATGATGTGTCGGTGAATTTATAATATGTTCTCGACGGACGGAATTTCTATTTTTTCAAGGTTTTCAGTTTCTGTTAGTGCGATGGTGCTGTTTGCCCAAAAATCAGAATCGTCTTCCGGATTTGTTATGATGTTTATTTGCATTAATTTAATAGATTTTTCAATTTCTGAAAGTTCACTGTGATGAATTACCATCGAGAGCAAAAATTGATGTTTCTGCCAGTATTCATCTAAAGCGTTAATGTTTTCTTTAGCGTGGTTTTTCCTTCCTGAAATCACCATTGAGCGAACTTCGTCGATTTGACTTTTTGTTTTCGCGCAGACTTCGGAAGTATAATATAAACAAAAACTGCAAAAAACCAGTGATGCCAGAAGTAAAATTATAACATATCTTATTTTTTTCATGTCAAAATCTCCTTCTTTATGATGTTAAATTCTTTCGATTCGTTTGCTGTCATTATAAATACGTCTTTTATTGCCATATTTTTTTCTTTTAGCGTTTTATCGAGCCAATCGGCGTCAATACCGCAGAATTTCATAGATTCTTCCGAAATGACTCCGTCGCTTATAATAACAGCATTAATTTGCGGGTTAGGGAGTTTTAAACCTGTATCTTTTGCGGTCGGAGGCTGGCTTTCGGATTTCTTTAAGATACTCATTTGTCCGTTTGTTTCCATTATCGCGTACCATACATCCTTAATATCGAAAATATCCAGTTGGCGTAGCTGCTCAACGAGATCTTGAGTACTCAGACGTAGATATTTCATGGCTTTTTGTTGGATTTCGCCTTTTTTTATCACAACAACAGGCTTGCCACATACGATTTCTCGAACTTTTCTGCTTTTTAGCATTAAACATGAAACGATAATTTCACAGCATATGAGGATTATTATCGGGAGCAGGCTCGAAAGAAGTGGCTCGGAAGGGTCTTCCATGGGCAGTGTTGCGATATTTGAGATCATTATGGTTATGACAAGTTCAGAAGTTTGCAGATCGCTTATTTGCCGTTTTCCCATTATCTTGATGGAAAATATCATTACTATATAAATAATTATAGTTCTTATCAATATTACCGCCATATTTTACCTCACAATTTATCAAAATGAATTTGTTGATAGTTTTGGATAATATTTTTAAAATATACGTTTTATAAATATATAAAAATACTATTGCAAAAATATAAAAAATATGTTACAATACAAGTGTGGAATGATAAATTGGGAGGAGGATTTATGAATAAGAAAAAATTTTTAACAGCTTTGCTAAGTGTTATTATGATTTCCTTTCAGGTCCAACAATTTGTTCCAAGTGTTTCTGCAAAAAATGCTTCGGAAAGTAATCTTAGCACAGGCGCAAAAATAGCGCTGGGTGTTGGCTCGAGTGTGTTGGTGATTTCTGCCGCGTCGATATTTTCTGTTTGGTGCTACAAAAATTATAAAGATAACTACGGCTCGAAATTATATGTGCCGATTAATGGTCCATGGGATTATTTTAGAAATGATGAGTTTGATTTTAGGTATGATACCTTATCATATAATCAAGAGGCTTGATTTGCTATAAAAAATAAAAAATGGAGGAATATTATGAATAGTCAAAAATTTTTAGGAAGTTTTTTGAGCGCAATTATGATTTTTTCGCAGGTCGAAGGATTTATTCCGGACGTTTCCGCGAAAAGCGACAACTTGAATAACAAACTTAGCACAAGCGCGAAAATAGCTATGGGTGTCGGTGCGGGAGCCGGCGTAGTGGGCACACTTTCGCTTATTTTGTGGAAGTGCTTGCAGGATGATGGAAAGGTTGTTAATGCGGTTATAGATAAAACCAAAATTTTTGTTGAAAATGATTTTGATCCTAAATCTAAGAGGATGATGGAAAGGTTGTTAATGCGGTTACGGATGAAACAAACGCGCCAGTAAGTAAACAGCTAGATGATAATGATGGAAAGGTTGTTAATGCGGTTACGGATGAAACAAACGCGCCAGTACGTAAACAGCTAGATGATGTAGATATAGTTGTAAATTTTGATGATTGGTTTGACCGGGGGAAAAATTGCGTGACCGGCTCTCGTGTTGATAAGTTTTTTGATGTTCATCAGTTGGCTAGTGATTCCATTCAACCACAAATTGTAACAGACATCAGGAGAAATTTTTTAAAAGATAAAAATAGTAAAAACGGGTACTGGGATGTTAAAAATCTTACGAGAGAGACTTTATACAATCAAGACTCTGCGAAATTCTGTAACGAACACATTTGGATTCAATATGGCCTAACAGAGAAAGACGTTATAAGCTATGCATATTTGCACAAGATTCTTCATACTTATATCTCATCCGGATCCGGGGATTTGGCGGGGTTTTTGCTGGCGAACAACAAAAAAGTTAGTGTGGATTTTGTAGAGGTGCTGACTAAACATGGGTATAATTTGCTTTTAAACATGATTTTTGGTATCACTCATGATAGTGCATATTCGCAGTCGATAGATAAACGAATAGAGAAAGCTGTTGCGCTGTTGAAGGGCGATTCGAATGATTCTCTGAGTATGATTAATGATGAGGTGATCCGTAAAGCTTTTGAGTATGTTGCAGAAAACAAAGACAAGAATGTTGCTTTATTAGATATTTGCGGCGGCGGCAACTTTTACTACCAAGATCCACAATTAGGAATTCCGGTTTATGTTAATCGTGTACTTTGTTATGATCGAGGCCAAAAATCTTACAAATATGTCAAGGGCGACTCAGAAGTTCAGAAATACCTTGGTAATACGAACTTGTCGTATGACCATTTCGGGATTGGATATTAATAAAAAGAGCCTACTCTGAAAAGAGTAGGCTCTTTAATAATATAATTTATGAAGTTGGCGTTTCCCAATTCCTCCAAGCCGTCACCTACTAGGCATCTTTGGCACCGCCGAGCTTAACCACTGTGTTCGAGGTGGAAACGGGTATGTCTTTTGCGTAGAGTATATGTGTAACCCAGATAAAACAAAAAATCTACTCCATTCAGAGTAGGTTTTTCATAATATAATTTATTTAAAGGAGTGGTAATTTATGAAGTTGGCATTCCCCTATTTTCCCAAGCCGTCGCCGACTAAGTATCTTTGGCACCACCGAGCTTAACTACCGTGTTCGAGATGGGAACGGGTGTACCCTCAGCGTCATCAACACCAACATCTTTAAGTTTACAGTATAAAAAGAGTTTTGTCAACACTTTTTTGAAAAAAAATTTAGAATTATATCATTAAATAAAAAACTTGACAAAAGCAAAGTGACATAGTATAGTTTGCTTAAAAATATAATCGGAGGTGTTTTTTATGGATAAAGAAATTTTAACTGCTTTGGAGGACAGTGTATTTGCAGAGAAAATTATCGAATGTATAAGTCCCGAGGAAGTTCAGGGTTACTTTGAAGAAATCGGAATTAACATCACTGAAGAAGATGCCAATACCATACTCTGTTCGGTTTACGGTGTCAAAGGCGAGACTGCATTTACAAACGATTACGATATGGCACTTGTTGCGGGTGGGAAATCCGAAAAAGAGGGAAATAAAATAGGACCTGATGCCAATGTCACAGAAGTTCTAGTGGGATCTGTAGGCGCGGATAAACTTACCGAAAAGATTGAGACAAAAAAGAAAAAACCTTTGGCGTTACTTATTTACGGAGCGCCAAAAATTGAAGAAAAAGATAAATAAATTTAGTTAATAAAGCAAAATTAAAATGCACATAATTTTATGTGCTTTTTTTATTTGAAAATTAATAAAAAAAATATTCGATTTGTCCCTGTATTATGGTATGATGATAAAGGATACGAGTATTAATTATTGGGTTTGTTTTACTAATAGTGAAAAATTAACTATAAAAAATGTTGTATAACATGATTTTTATTTAAAAACCCATTTGTTAAGAAAGCTTTTCGCTCAAAATGTTGAAAACCATGTGGAAAATGAGGAAAACTTTTTTAAAAAAATTTTTTACAAACGCCATGAATACTTTTGTCTGAGAATTTTTAAAAATTAAACATTATTCTTTGTGGAGAAAAAGGAGATAGTATGAAAGATAAAAATCAGTATTTGGAAACATTAAATTTTGTTAAACTTTCAAAAGATGCAATTGTCCCAAAACGCGCAACAGCCGGGTCTGCAGGTATGGATTTGTATGCTTGTATGGAAGAAAATGTATTGTTAAAACCGGGTGAAAGGGCTTTAATTCACACAGGGATTGCTGTGGGTTTACCAAACCGTGATTTCGTCGCACTTATATTT
Source organism: uncultured Clostridia bacterium (assembly GCA_947305745.1). Classification (GTDB taxonomy): domain Bacteria; phylum Bacillota; class Clostridia; order Oscillospirales; family Acutalibacteraceae; genus UMGS1491. The sequence goes on from CAMZEH010000001.1 coordinate 143,819, forward strand.
GCTCGCAGCGGACTTGCAGTCAAGCACGGCATCACTTTAATGAATAGTGTAGGTGTGATAGATAGCGATTATCGTGGTGAAATTTGTGTCGCGCTTTGTAATTTGGGGGCGGAAGACTATACTATTAGCCCTGGAGAAAGGATTGCTCAGCTCGCGGTTATGAGAGTAGAAACTCCGATGCCTACTGAGGTGGATTCACTTGATGAAACAACTCGCGGCAGTGGCGGATTTGGCTCAACGGGGAAATAAATTTTTGTTTAATAAATTTTGTAAGGAGATTAAATATGTTTTCAAAAGAGATAGGAATTGACCTTGGCACAGCGAATACGCTTGTATTTTTAAAAGGGAAAGGAATTATTGCCAGAGAGCCTTCCGTTGTTGCGATTGACACGAAAACCGACACGGTTTTGGCTGTAGGTGAACAAGCCAAAGAAATGGTCGGAAGAACTCCGGGTTCGATAGTCGCCGTAAGGCCGCTTAAAGACGGCGTTATTGCAGATTTCGACATAACTGCGGCAATGCTTAAATATTTTATTAAAAAATCTGTGAAAAGCCTGTTTTTCAGTAAACCTAAGGTTGTAATCTGTATTCCTTCGGGCGTTACGGAAGTTGAACGTAGAGCTGTTGAAGACTCCGCAAAGCAAGCGGGGGCGGGTATCGTTCAGCTTATTGAAGAACCTATGGCGGCGGCGATTGGTGCGGGGTTGCCTGTTTCTGATCCGACGGGGAGTATGGTTGTTGATATCGGCGGAGGCACTTCCGAAGTGGCGGTCATTTCGCTCGGAGATATCGTGACGGCAACGTCTGAGCGCGTTGCGGGCGATAAATTCGACGATGCTATAGTTTCGTACGTCAAACGTAAATATAACCTGCTCATCGGCGAAAGAACGGCCGAAAACGTCAAAATAAAAATTGGTTCGGCCGTACCATACGAAGATGAAGAAGATATGGAAATAAAAGGCAGAAACCTTCTTGACGGCTTGCCGAAGAATATTAAAATAACGGCGAAAGAAGTCAGAGAGGCGCTTTCCGAACCTTTAAATTGCATAGTAAACGCCGTAAAACTGACGCTCGAAAACACTCCACCTGAACTTTCCGCGGATATAATCGATAGGGGCATCATGCTCACGGGCGGAGGGGCGCTGCTTCGTGGAATTGATAAGCTTATTTCCGAAAATACGCATATTCCCGTGTATATAGCCGAGCGTCCGCTTGACTGCGTTGTTGATGGTACGGGTAAATGTTTGGGCGTGCGCATTCCTAAAGAAAGTAATAAATCTAAAAACAAGCGCTGAAAATTTTTTTGAGGTGTTTGAGAAGTGAAAAATTTTTTTAAAAGTGCGTCATTTAAGCTTATTTTGAGTGTTATCACGGTTTTACTCGTAGTTTTTGTGTATACGAAAATTTTTCCCGACAATAATTTCATAGAAAATGGGATTTCATATTTAACAGTACATTTTCAAAGAGGAATCGCCTGGGTTTTCGATAAATCGGGCGATTATGCGCATGAATTTCGCGAAAAAGAGGACTTCCAAAACGAAAATGAAAGATTACAGAGCGAAATTAGTAGACTGCGTGATAAAACAATTGATTATTATAATTTAAAAGAAGAAAACGAAAGCCTTAAAAATCTTTATGGAATGAAAGAGGCGGACGATAGCTTAAGCTTCGTAAAAGCGGCGGTTATCGGGAAGGCTGACGCTTCAGACAGCGGTAATTTTGCCATCGACAGAGGTTCCGACGACGGAATTTCGGTCGGAGATGCCGTTATAACCGAAAAAGGTTTTGTGGGCAGCGTATGTAAGGTGAGCGCTTGCTCGAGCTTAGTGAGGACGATTTTATCGGCTGACTCCAAGGTTGGAGTAATAGGCGTGGAATCGCGAGAGGACGGCGTTCTGAGCGGAAACCTCAGTTTTGCGAAAGACGGTCTTACTCGCATGGCTTTTATATCCGCGCAGAGTCCGATTAAAATAGGTGAGATGGTGGCTACAAAAGGTACAGGTGGAATGTATCCGAAAGACCTGAAGATAGGCAAAGTTACAAAAACCGCCTACGACGACCATGATTCTTTCTATTATGCCGTCGTAGAGCCGTTCCAGAATGTTAAAGAAGTAAAAAATGTTTATGTTATAAATGATTTTAGGAATAAAGGTAAGATTGAGATTTTGACCTCACAAGATACAGAAAAATAATTTGGCGGTATTTGAGATGCAAAGAAGCAGAAAAAATAATTTTACGAGGCATGTGATATACATAACCGAACTTTTGTTTGTGTACGCTTTGGAGCAAGTTTTGGCTTCAAGGCTCGGCTTTTGCGGGCTTTATATGTTCCTCGTGATACCTATATTCGTAAGTATCGCGCTTTTTGAGCGTGAGAATACAGGTATGTTTTTCGGGCTTTTGGCAGGCGTTTTGATGGACTACGGCTACGGCTCGGGGATAGGGATTAACGCCGTGCTTTTTTGTATAGTTGGATATTTTTTAGGCATGATTTCAAATTACGTTTTGCGTGCGAATATTTTAACCGAAATCTTGGTTTCGGCATTTTTAATTCTGATTGTATATAGTTTTGGCACATTTTTTTCGGTGTGGGATATCGGAATTTTTGCAAGTGTTTGGAAAGAAAACTTTTGGAGAAATTTACTTGCATCGACTTCGGCGTTTGTACCGGCGTTTTATTTTAACCGTGTGATTTCATATAAGTTTGGCGGTGATGAAGAAGTTGTGGACTGACAAAAAACGAACGGGAATAGTTTTTGCATTTGTTTTTGTGATTTTCGGGCTGTTTGTCGCGCGCCTGGCGGACTGGCAGATAATAAATTATAATTATTACAGAGTTCGTGCAAACAGCAGTAATATTTATTTTGTGATGACCGACCCTGTGCGCGGCGAGATTTTGGACCGTGACGGCAATGGGCTTGTTATTAACGATACGGGCTATAAAGTAGTTCTCGATAGACTTCTGATTGCTAAAGATGAAGAAAACGGTTTGATTTTAAGGCTCGTCAGGGCCTTAGAAAAGCTCGGAAATACTTGGATAGACACCCTGCCTATAAAATATGGCGGCGGGAAATTTGAATTTTTTGACGGCCAAGAGAGCGAGATAAAAACGTTTAAAAAAGTTATGAAATTTCCCGAAGACGCCACGGCTATCGAGTGTATGGAAAAAATGATAGCTAAATATAAATTGGAAGACTTTTCGCTCGAGGATAGCCGAATTATTTGTAGCGTTAAGTATAATATGGAAAAAAACGGGATATATTTTTCAAAGTCCACCCCGTATGTCTTGGCGGACAGCATAAGCAAAGAAGCGGTGGTGTTTCTCTCCGAGCGCACGGAAGAATTCAAAGGCGCGAGGATACAAACTTCAATCGTCAGGAAGTGCGTTGACGGCGAACTGGCACCGCATCTTTTGGGATATACGGGCTTAATGTCGGCAGAAGAATACGAAACTCATAAGAGCGATTATCCGCTCGATGCGATTATCGGCAAGACGGGAATAGAAGGCGTTTTCGAGAATTTCCTGCGAGGCATCGGCGGCAAGAGAATGATTCAGATTTCCAAAGACGGCGGAATTGTGGACGTCTCGGAAAAGGAGCCTGCGGTTTCGGGGAATACTTTGTTTTTGACGATTTCTTCAAAACTTCAAAAAGTCGCAAATGAGTCATTGGAGGAAAATATCAAAAAAAGCGGCATACATGATTGTACGTCGGGGGCCGCCGTTGTACTGGACGTGCGAGATTTCTCCGTTTTGGCGGCATCTACGTATCCGAGCTATGACTTGGACAAGTTTACGCACGACAAATCTTACTATTCGCAGCTTTATTCCGATGTATCGCGTCCGATGCTAAATCGTGCGTTTTCGGGCGCGTATGCTCCAGGTTCTGTTTATAAACCTCTTGTTGCCTGCGCTGCGCTTGAGACGGGCAACATCACTCCCGAAGAAAAAATTCATTGCGGCGGAAGCTTTAATTATTATCACGGCTACAGATTAAAATGCATGGGCGTTCACGGCTCTATAAATCTTATCACTGCGCTTGCAAAGTCGTGTAATGTGTTTTTCGCGGAGCTTGGGCGCAGGCTTGGCGCTGAGCTTCTGAAAGTTTGGGCGAATAAATTTGGAGTAGGTGTCAAGACGGGAGTAGAAGTTGGCGAAAGCAGCGGAATTGTTGCAGGCCCCGAACACTCCGAAAAAGTAGGCGCAAAGTGGTATGAATCAGGCTCATCACAAGCTGCGATAGGGCAGTCAGATAACATGATAACGCCCATACAGCTGGCAACGTATGTGGCAACCATCGCAAACGGCGGCAGGCGCGGTAGAACGCATCTCGTAAAAACGATAACCGATTACAGCAGGAATAATGTGATTAGAGATTTTGGTTTTGAGCCCGCCGAAAATATAAATATTTCGCCCGAAAATTTGGAGACCGTAAAACGCGGTATGCGCGAAGTTGCGCTCAGCGGAACGGCCAGAGATTTTGCAAATTATCCGATTCAAATAGCCGCTAAAACAGGTACGGCGCAGAATTCAGGCAATGACCACACGACATTTGTATGCTTTGCGCCGTACGAAAACCCCGAAATTGCTATCGCCGTCGTGATTGCGCACGGAAAAAGCGGTACGCTCTCGAAAAACGTCGCAAGAGATATTATGAACTGCTATTTTGATTTGATACAAAAATAAATTATCAAATGTTCATAAAAATAAGCTTAAAAATTGGGGCATCATTAACCCATTCTTAATATGGTAGTAGCATTTCTTAAAAAAATGTGTTATATTTTAAATTTATTGTTAAAGAGCGCAATAAATATTGAAAAATTATTTTCGTTGTGATACAATGGTGCAGGTGAGCTTAATTGTTTGTAATTGTGATTTGTAAACAGTTGGCGAGAAATTTTACCGCATTCAGGTGAAATTTTAGATAGAAATTATGTAGTTTTGTGGAGGATACTTTATTATGAATATTGCACTTATTGCTCAAGATCCAAAAAAAGAATTAATGGTCAGATTTTGTATCGCATATTGCGGCGTACTTAAAAATCATAAACTTTGCGCAACCGCATCGACCGGTAAAATGGTTTCCGATGCGACAGGTCTTCATGTTATCAATTTTTTAAGCGGACCTCAAGGCGGGTGCCAGCAGATAGCATCTCGTGTTTCTTGCGGAGAAATTGATATGGTAATACTTTTAAGAGATTCGGTTCATCCGGAATTTGCCTCGCGCGGTGAAGATGATCTCTTAAGACTTTGCGATATACACGTTGTTCCTGTTGCGACGAATATAGCGACTGCTGAAGTTTTGATTCATGGACTTGAACGTGGCGATTTGGACTGGCGTAACGTTGGAAAACCCGTTCTTGAAAATTAGTTTTTGATAAAACTTTTTCGGCTTCTCGAAACTTCATGTTTTCAGGGGAGCCGTGTTTTTTATAGAGTGTTTATGATTATGCTTTTAAGGTTGTGAATGAATATGAATTTGATTTCAAAAAGAATACGAGGAATGCAAGATTTATTGCCGCCGATGAGCGAGATTTGGAACTCCGTCGAAGAAGTTTTAAAGAGCGAAGCGTCGGTTTATGGCTTTAAGTTGATCCGTACACCTGTGCTTGAGAATACCGAACTTTTTCAGCGCTCTGCTGGCGATGAGTCCGATGTTGTTCAAAAAGAGATGTATACTTTTGATGATAAAGGCGGAAGGAGTGTATCGCTAAGGCCCGAAGGTACAGTCGGAGTAGTGCGTGCCGTGCTGGAAAACGGACTTCACAACGGTGCTTTGCCGCTCAAACTTATGTATGTATCTTCGTGTTATAGATACGAAAAGCCTCAAGCAGGTCGCTTGAGAGAATTTTTTCAATTCGGAGCGGAAGTTTTCGGTACGGAGTCCGCTCTTGCCGATGCCGAACTTATCATGCTAGGGGATTCTATTTTTAATCGCCTGGGCATAAAAGATGTTAGTTTGCAGATTAACTCGATTGGCTGTTCGGAGTGTCGCAAAAAATATATAGATGCCATAAAAAAATATTTTGAAATTCATAAAGACGATTTGTGTGAAACGTGCCGGGAAAGGCTTGCTAAAAACCCGATGAGAATTTTTGACTGTAAAAGTTCTGTATGCCAGGGAATTTGCAAAGACGCTCCCGTGATTCTCGATTATATTTGTGATGATTGCAAAGAGCATTTTGAGAATCTAAAGAAGTATCTTTCAGATGCGAAAATTCCATTTTCTGTAAACCCGAGTATTGTGCGCGGTCTTGATTATTATTCGCGCACTGTTTTCGAGTTTGTGTATAGTGGTGGCGAAACGCCTATTACAGTCTGCGGCGGCGGAAGATATGATGGCCTTGCCGAAGATTTGAGTGGTACGAGCTTGCCGGCTCTCGGCTTTGGTGTGGGTATCGAGAGGCTTTTAATGATTATGGAAAATCAAAAATTAAACCCTTCAGAGAAAAATTCTCCTGCGGTGTTTATAGCTTGCGCGGATGATACAGCTCGAAGTTTTTCTTTGGAATTAGCTCAAAAGCTTCGTCAAAACTCGATCAATGCTCTGGCGGATATTTCCGAGAAACGTGTTAAGCATCAGATGAAATATGCTGATAAAATTGGTGCGCAATACGTTTTAGTCATCGGGAGTGATGAATTTGAAACGCGTAAAGCGAAAATTAGAAATATGCACAGTGGCGAAAATAAGGAAATAAGTTTGGACGATGATTTCGTAAGTGATTTTATAAATATAGTTTTGGGGAACTCTCAAAATTAAATTTTATAATAAAAAATAGCACCGAGCGTCTGTATATAGCTAAACTCGGTGCTTTTTGGTGCGGATAACAGGAGTTGAACCTGCAAGAACTTGCGTTCACATGGACCTGAACCATGCGCGTCTGCCAATTCCGCCATATCCGCAAAACTATACCGCTCTATTATACCATATTTTTTATAGCCTATCAATATTAAAAATTTGTACTTTACAAACGATGAGATCTGTAGTAAAATATTCATGTGGATGTGGGCTTATAGCTCAGTTGGTAGAGCGCCGCGTTCGCAATGCGGAGGCCAGGGGTTCGAATCCCCTTAAGTCCACCATATGTATAACGTCGCACAAAGGATAGAGTCTTGTGTGGCGAATTTTAATTTTACATGTTTTATTATTGATAAAGGATAAAACTTTATGAAACTGAAATTTGAAGGGCAAATTATCACTCGCAGATTGAAAATTTATGAAGAGAATGATATGGAAAATCCAGCATATTCAGTAAACGTGGAATCAGACGACGAAGAGCATTTTAAAATGAGAGTAATCGGTAAAAATAGTGAAGCTATGGGCGAAGTGCTTTATAAAGAAAATATAGATAGAAAATTCATGTTGGTTAACGATTATGTCATTAAAAATTTTAAAACAAATGAGCAAATTAAAGTGAAAGCTGCAATAGGTAAAGATCTGATTTTCGGTGATAATAATGAGATGTATTTAACACGCAGTATCCGAGATAGAAAAATGAATTTTTATAAAAGCGGTAAATTAATAATGATTTTGAGGTGTAAGACTATCATTAGGAACTGGCTTAGAGGCGATTACATTGCGGAAATTTTAGATGAAAATTATACGTTACTGTGTGTTTTTGTTATAGCCGTAGCACTTAATGTTATATTTGATGAGAACAATTGCACGTCGTTTAATCCGTGATATTGTTTTGTGAATAAATATATCTAACCCCCCTCAATGTCTGTGGGGGCTGGTTTAATTTTGTCTAAGACGTTGAATTAAACTTTTTTGTTAAATTTATATCATTTTTATAAATTAAGTTGACAAACTGTGTATATATGGGTGTAATCTTTTTGAATCTTGATTAAAGATTTAAAAAATTCATTTTGAAAGGATGATTTAAATGGAAAAGAAAATTTGGGCATCAAAATTTTTTATTAACAAGGAGGATTCGGGAAAAATCGGTGAGCACTTCAATTATTTGGCTGAGGGCGACGGCGATCGCTAGGAGCAAATATATAACAGTTTATCAAATAAGAGCGAGCAAATATAAAGGTTTAGAGGGCCGAATGGAGATGACTGGAGCGGCACACACATCACTGAGCAGCGACAGGGTACGTACGTATGTGTAGCTATTTTATATTCTTCAGACAAGCAAAGGTTGATAGAATTTTTTAAGCGTTTGGAAGTCGCTAAACGCGAAGGCGGCATGAATGGAAGAGAAAAAGATCATTTAATGGGATTTAAAGATAAATTATACTTGAACAAAGATAGCGTTAAGCCTGATAACACAACGTGTATGGCAATTACAGGCAAAAAGGTGACGAAATTATTTTAATTCAGTCCTCGCTAATGAGTTTGCTTGCTAAAGCATTGATATTCAGCGGGGCTGTTTTTCCGCTTAGAAACTCATAATAAGCCTGAGAACCCACCATTGCGGCATTATCGCCGCAATATTTTTTTTCGGGCATGAATAGTGAATAACTGTTCTTATTGCACTTTTTTTGGAGTTCACGTCTTAAAAGCGAGTTTGCCGAAACGCCTCCCGCTATCGCTAATTTTGTATATCCGAGCTGTTTTGCCGCGCATATAAAATTGTTTGTCAGGCAATCCACAACGGATTTTCTGAATGCCGCGCACATATCCTCTATCGGTAGAGGGGCATTTTTTTGCTCGAATTTATTTATTATGTTTATCATTGCCGTTTTCAGACCTGAAAAGCTGAAATCAAGCGTGTTTTCTTCGTTTTTTAGCGGAACAGGAAGCCCAAAAGCGTTTGGATTTCCGTTTTCGGCGGTTTTATCGAGAGTTATTCCGCCGGGGTAGTCAAACCCGAGCCTGCGCCCGATTTTATCAAAAGCCTCGCCTGCGGCGTCATCTCTCGTTTTGGCGATGATGTTTATTTTTGTGTAGTCTTTTACTTCCAAAATGTGCGAATGCCCGCCCGAAACAACCAGGCACAAAAATGGCGGCTTTAATTCAGGGTTGCTTATATAAAGCGAGGCAATGTGGGCTTTTATATGATGCACAGGGACGAGCGGCAGACCCGTGGCGAGCGCAAGCCCTTTTGCAAAGCCAAGCCCGACAAGCAGTGAGCCTATCAGACCGGGGGCGTACGTTACCGCGATGGCGTCGATGTTTTCTAGCGAAAGATTCGCCTCTTTTAATGCGAGTTTTGTTAGTGGCGTGATGGATTCGATATGCGCTCTGGAGGCGATTTCGGGTACGACGCCGCCGTAAATTTTATGTATATCAATCTGCGATGAGGCCGTGGAGCTTAAAACTTTTCTGCCGTTTTCGACTATGGCTACGGCTGTATCATCGCAAGAAGATTCGATTGCAAGTATTTTCAATTTTAATTTTGACCTCCTTTTTATTTTTGAAAATATAAAGTCATTATTACTGCGTTTTCGGTAGGATTGCTGTAAAAATTTTTACGAATACCGATTTTTGCAAACTCTAATTTCTCATAAAATTTTACCGCGCCGATATTTGATTCACGTACTTCCAAAGTGAGAAATTCCAAATTTTTTCTTTTTGAATATCTAATTGCTTCGCTAAGTAAAGCCGTACCAATACCGCGTTTTCTGTGGCTTTTTTCGACAGCGATATTACAAATATAACCTTCGCCCGAAGCGTGATACATGCTGATAAACCCGACTATTTTATTATCAAGTTTTGCCACTAAAATATTGTAATTTGGGTTTTCGAGCGATTCATTATAATTTTTTTCGCTCCAGTTTTCCGGCAGTGCGTTTTTATCAATCTCAGCTACTTTCGGGATATCGCTAATCGTTAATTTTTCGATTTTAATCTTTTGCATCAAACCACGTCTTCCCCGAAGCTATATGAACTTTGAGCGGTACGTTCATTTTCACGGCGTTTTCCATTTCGGTTTTAAGTAGCGCTTTGACGGTTTCGGCTTCTTCGGTCGGAGCTTCGATTATGAGTTCGTCGTGTACTTGCAGAATGAGTTTTGATTTCAAATTTTGCTTTTTAAGAGCGTTAAAAACATTTATCATGGCTATTTTTATGATGTCCGCCGCACTGCCTTGAATCGGCATATTTCTCGCCACACGCTCACCGAAAGCACGCAGATTATGGTTTGTCGATTCGAGTTCGGGCAAGTATCTTCTGCGGTGAAAAATCGTTTCCGCATATCCTTTTTCTTTAGCGGATTTAATAGCATTTTGCATGTAATTATCCACGCCGCTGTAGTGCGCGAGGTATCTGTTAATGTAATTTTGCGCCTCAAAACGACTGATTTTTAAATCTTGAGCCAGTGAAAACGCGCCCATACCGTAAAGAATTCCGAAATTGACTGCTTTTGAGCGAAAACGCATTTCGGGAGTGACCATGCTCAGCGGTATGCCCATTATTTGAGATGCTGTGATCGCGTGGATATCCTTGCCGTTTTGGAAAGCGTCGACCATGTTTTTATCATTCGAGATGTGCGCCATGACTCGCAGCTCAATCTGAGAATAATCGGCATCGATAAGCACACAACCTTCTTTTGCGCCGAAATATTTTCGAAGCTCTCGTCCACGCTTCGTACGCACGGGGATATTTTGCAAATTCGGTTCTGTCGAGCTGATTCTGCCTGTGCGTGTTTCGGTCTGATTGAAAGATGAATGTATGCGGTTTTCGCTTGTTATGAGGCCCGACATGCCGTCGCAATAGGTAGATTTCAATTTTGAAAGCGCTCTGAATTCCAAAATCAAATCTACAATTTCGTGCATGCCTTTTAATTTTTCCAGAGTTGCCGCGCTTGTTGAATATCCCGTCTTACCTTTTTTGCCTTTCGGTAAGTTTAATTTTTCAAAAAGTACGTTCCCGAGCTGTTTTGGTGAGTTTATGTTAAATTCCATTCCTGCCAGAGCGTATATTTTTTCTTGTATGCCGGTTAGCTCTTTTGCAAGGTCGGAACCGTACGCTTCTATTCCGCTTTTATCCGCCCAAAAGCCCGTGATTTCCATGTCGGCAAGCACTTCGGCGAGAGGCTGCTCTATTTTTTCCAGAAGTTCGGTCTGATTTCGTTTTTCCAGCTCATTTTTTATTGGTTCAAAAAGCTTGTTTAAGAGGAATGTTTCTTCCAGTTTTTCTTCGGTTTCCGCGCTTAGAACATTGAAATTCGGCGCTGAAATTCCGTATTCTTCGGCAATTCTTTTGATGATATATTCTTTATCCGATGGGCTGAGCAGATAAGCTGCGAGCATAACGTCAAAAACGTTTTTATCGAGCGATATGCCGATTTCAGACGCTTTTTTCATCAGATTTTTAAAGTCATAAACGATTTTTTTCTGCGGTATTTTAAGTGTTTTTTCCAAAGTGCCGTTCAAATCCTGATTTTTTAAAACGTAAACATCGTTATTTTCCGAAATTACTATTTCTTTGACGGTCCCCCCTTCGGTATCCATGGAAACGGCGAAGTAGGGGGCTGAATTTAATTTTGCAAGAAGTTTTTCCGCTTCAGATTTGTCTTTAATTTCGGTTAAATTGGCGATTATTTCAGTATTTTTGGCATTTTCAAGACCTAACTTATCCATAAATGAGAAAAATTCCAAATCGGTGAGTATTTTTTTTGCACTTTTGATGTCAGGCTCGTTCGGAATGAAATCTTTATCATCGATTTCAAGCGGGACGTCCTTGTTGATTTTGCCGAGCTCATAGCTCATAAATGCACTTTCTTTGCCGCTTAGGAGTTTTTCTTTTGTGCCTGATTTTATATCTAAATTTTCAAGATTTTCGTATATTTCATTAATCCCGCCGAATTTTTGTACTAAATCCTTAGCGGTTTTTTCGCCGATCCCGCGCACGCCGGGGATATTATCCGATGAATCGCCTTGAAGCGCTTTAATATCTATGAGTTTTTCGGGCGTTACGCCGTATTCCTCCAGCACTTTTGCGGTATCATAAAAAACTGCTTCGGGTTTACCGAATTTCGTCTTGGCAATTCTGACAGAAACGTTTTTTGAGATAAGCTGTAAGCTGTCGCGATCTCCTGTGGCGATGAAGCATTCGTAATTCTTATTTTCGCAGTATTTCGCGAAAGTCCCGAGAATATCGTCGGCTTCATATCCTTCAAGAGTTACAATTTTATACCCCAAAGCGACCAATAACTCCTTTAAAATGGGGAGCTGGGTTGCAAGTTCTTCAGGCATACCTTTGCGGTTGGCTTTATAGCCGTCAAACATCTTGTGCCTGAACGTAGGTTTCGGCAAGTCAAACGCAACCGCTACCGCATCGGGGCAGAGTTCGGTTTTGAGCTTTTGAAACGTCGATAAAAACCCATATATCGCATTCGTCATTTGCCCTTTTTTGTTCGAGAGCATTTTTATCCCGTAAAAAGCGCGATTTAATATACTGTTACCGTCTAAAACAAGGTATTTCAAAGCAATTTCCTCACTTAATTTTATTTTAAGTTATGCCACACACTTTTAATATCTTCATCTTCATCTAAAATATCCAAAAGTACGTTAACTTTGTCTGCTTCTTCATCAGAAAGCGTGACGTAATTATCAGGCACCATGCCGATTTCTGAAGATATAAATTGATAACCTTTTTTCTCAAGGTAGTCATGTACGAAACTGTAATCTTCTTTGTCGGTGTAGATTACATAGCAGTCATCATCGACTATGAAATCGCCCGCGCCGGCTTCGATCGCGTCTTCTTCGATTTTGGATTCTTCTACTTCTTCAGCATCGATGACAATTATGCCTTTTTCTTTGAACATAAACGAAACGCAGCCTGTAGAGCCGAGATTTCCACCGTACTTGCTGAAGTAGTGGCGAATATTTCCGGCGGTTCGGTTACGATTATCCGTGAGCGTTTCAACGATTATCGCAACGCCTGAGGGTCCATAGCCTTCATAAGTTATTTCTTCATAGTCGTTGCCGTCGCTCCCCGCAGCTTTTTTGATAATTCTCTCAATGTTATCGTTTGGCACGTTGTTGGCTTTTGCCTTTGCGATGCAATCTTTCAGTTTTGAATTTACATTCGGATCGGCGCCGCCTTCTTTGACGGCCACTGCGAGCTCACGCCCGATTTTAGTGAATATTTTTGCTCTTTGAGCATCGGTTTTTTCTTTTTTACGTTTTATGTTATTCCACTTTGAATGTCCTGACATTAAAATCCACCTCGTATAAATAGTTATTCAATTAATATTTTACAGTTTTTTCATGAATTTGGCAACCTTGGTGCGTTTTATATTTTTTAAAAATTTTTATAAAAACACTTGACAATTACATGCATATATATCTATAATATATAACATCATCAAAGTTTGGTGATGTAAAAAATATTTTTAGGAGGTGGTTTTATGTCGATTACACATTGTGGGAGAGCGATTGATGAATTAAAACGAGCAGGTTGTTTTGACATTGAAAAAATGAAAAAGGGTGAAAACGGTGTGGACAGGCTTACACCAGATGATGCGGAAGACGTTTTAAATTGGAGTAAATACAATATCTTTGGATCCTTAACCCGAGCAGGGGAACTTTTAAAAGATTCCTCTTGGACAAGGCTTACTACTCATAAATGTTATGATTTTGCCTTGATACAATCTCGGTCTAGTGCTGATTGTGAGCGGTTTCACCAAAAATTAAGAGAGTTTATAAAGGCTCAGGCTTCTAATAAAATAACATTTGAATCTCTAAGCAAAGAAGCGAAAGAGAGAATATCGCGCAATGTGAAGAGGATAGTAAATGACGCTATGAAAGAACTAAAAGCGGTTTATAAAATAGCGAAAGAAGATAAAGATTTAAAACAAACAGTGGAAGACATTGAGCGGGAAACTGGGCAAGATAAATATGATTGTATTAAAAAGGCTTTTGCACAACTCCATGCACATTATGGACTGAGTAAAAACATAGTTTTTGACGAAAATGCTGATAATGCTACTAAAGACTCCGAGCAACAGCAAGAATCATCTGATAGTTCTAAAGCCGAATTAGCCCTATCGGTTGGAATGGGTGCAGTATGGACTTGCATCGGGACGGGTCTTGCGGCTTCTGGCGAATTTATAGGGATAGGGGCATTAATGCTTTGTGTATGCCCTGGCTTACCAGTGCTACTAGCAATAACGGCTACAACCGTAGGGATTATTGCGGTGAGTGTTAGTGGCTATCAAGAAGCTACGGCCAAAAAACGTACACAGATGAAATTGAATGATCATCTTGCAAAAGCTATAAGAAAACTAAACGAGTGTGAGAAATATGTGGAACATCAAATATTAAGAGAATCTAAATCGAATTCATCTAAAGCAGTGGTAGATAAACGTGTTATTAATTTAATAGTAGAATTTTTAAATGATCAAAAGAATTTATGGGAACTTTACGCAACCGCTGGTGCTCGAAAGTATAAGAAAGACGACGAGATAGCTGAAAATAAACATAAAAGCGGCTCTAAAATAGTTTCTGATGAAAAAGGCGGCCGTCACGGCTATCAAAAAAGACTTGGATTAACGAAACAGGCTGTTGCAAGGACATGGTGTTCTTTATTAGACGCGGCTCAGCGTTTGTATAATGAGTACGATAAACGTAAAAACAACTGAGACTTTGTTAAGTCAGGTGGTTAGTTGAATTGTGTAAATAAAAATATTATAGAACAAAACTCATTATATGAAAGGTTATGGTTAGTTCTTATGCTGTACAAATTTAAAAAGTTCTATTCTTTTATCATGGCAGTTGTTTTGATTTGCTTTTTTTCGGGGCTTTTTTCGGACGTTTCGGCAAAGATTAAGTGCGATTGTATATTTTCGGTAGGACCCGCTTGCAGACCCGCTCAGTGGCTGAGAAAAACGCATAAACGCTTCCAATCCGCTCCGCTCGATTGGATGATGAGATATTCTCTCGGTACGGCAATGCACTGCTTTAAAAATAAATGTGCGGATTTTTTTGAAGACGTTCGTGCTACGGGTGAAATTATAGGCGACAATAGAGTAGTTGTGGACAAGAAAAACGGCATTGTTTCTATGCATCATTTTAGTAAAAACGCTTCCGCCGAAGAAGGCAAATGGGGTTTTAGAGACAAAATGCTTAGGCGCGCGCGGAAAGTTGATCAGATTTTTAAAAATTCACGCTCGATTATTCTTATCGCCAATAGGCAAAAAGATTCACTTGATGATTTTAAGAGATTTGTGAATGATTTCAGCAAGCTATACCCCGATAGAAACATCGCTCTTATAAATATTCACAGCAACAACAGTAACACCGTTACTAAAGAAACGCTTTATGAAGGCATCGCAGCGACCTCCGAAAAAAAATCTAAGAAGACAAAAAGTGGTGTGAAAAATCGCAAACAAAATAAAAATAAACGCAGAAAATTAAGAGTAATCCAGTATACCTTTAATGATTCCTCATCAAGCTGGGAAGGAAATCCGTCCGGTTGGATGTATGTTATGAATGATATTGAACTTACTGACAAAAATTTTGATAAAAACATGGATTTCAAAAATGTTGAGTTTTAAAATTTAAATAAAAACAGAAGAATATGCTTCTCTTTTTTGAAGAGAGGCAATTTTATTTTTGCGAAACTCACAAAAATATCATAAGATATAAACTGTTAAATAAAAAAAGGGGTGAATGTGATGATATTTAAATTTAAAAAATTTTGTTCTTTTATTTTAGTAGTAGTTTTGTTTGTTTTTGCATGGCCTCCCGGTGAGGGTGCTTGTTCGAAAATTATCGGTGACTGCGTGTTCTCTGTAGGGGCTGCTTGCAGGCCCGCTTGGTGGCTCAGAAAATGCGGGAAGCGGTTTCAAGCCTCTCCGTTCGATTGGATGGGTTACTATTCTTTAGATACTTTTGTTAATTGCTATAAAAATAAATTTAGCGATTTCTTTGAAAATATTGAGTTGATACCCAAAAAAGGCAGGGAATTAAATAAAAGTAATGCAGCGAATAAGAAAAAGGAGGACGGTGATAAATTTGAGCACAGAAAAGTAAGAGATACGAAAAACAACATTTTATCAATTCATCATTTTAAAGAGTGCCTTTCTCTAAAGGACGGTCAAATGGAAGTACGAGAAAAAATGATAAAACGTGGCGCTAAGGTAGATGAGATTTTTCACAGTTCGGATACTATTATCTTTCTTTGCGATAGGCAAAAAGAATCTTTGAAAGATTTCAAAAATTTTATCAATAAATTCAGTGCTCTTTATCCCGATAAAAACATTACGCTTATAAATGTTCGCAACGGTAACAGTGATAAAGTTCAGCAAAAAGTACTTTATGACGCATCTGCCCAGATGGTTTACAAAGAATCCGATAACTCCAAACGCAATCTCAAAGAGGAACGCAAAAAGTTTAAAATTATCGAGTATCGCTTCAAAAATGCTAGCCCGAGAAATGGCTCATACAAATGGGAAGGGAACGAAAAAGGCTGGGATTATGTTATTAATGACATCGAGCTGACAGATAAAATTTTTGGTAAAAACGTGGATTTATCGAAAGTTGAATACTAAAAATTACGTAAAATCAGTGTTTGTATTGTGGAAATTACTTTTCTTTTTCGGAGGAGTAATTTTTTACTTTTTTGCATATTTATTAAAATGAAATTTTAAAGGGGATAATGGTCGTGTTTGTTGTGAGGATAAAGAAAAAATCTATGTTAATCGGTTTGATTTTTGCTTTGGCATGTGCTTTTTTGGCATTTTTGATAAAGAATTCACTATACGCGGGAGCGCAAGAGAAAAATGATTTTATAAAATACGCAAAATTTACGCCTACTTATGAAGTATTGGAAAAAGCAATGTTTGAAGATGTTAAATCTCATAGCGAGGATAAACAAATAAGTTGGGTTGACATTTTAGCGGTTTTGGCGACCAAATATGGAGGCGATTTTAAAAAATATAACGCAGGTGATATGAATGAAACCGTCAAGAGGTTGAAATCGGGAGAGGCTGCGGAACAAATCACTAAAAACAGCAAAAGTTATAATTATTATAAAGAGGTATATAGTGCGGTTTTAGGTGGCTTTTTGGGGGAGTATAAAATAAGAAAGCGTGCGGTAAGTGAAGTGCAAAATAATGAATGGCAAGAGGTATATGGTTTAAAAGCCTTTTCTCCTATAGCTAAGACGTTTCCATTTTCGCATTACGATGATTTTGGTGCTAAGCGTTCTTATGGTTATTCAAGACCGCATTTGGGGCATGATATGATGGCTGCGGTTGGGACGCCTGTTATAGCGGTGGAATCGGGTACGGTTGAGATAATGGGCTGGAATCAATATGGCGGCTGGCGAGTAGGAATACGAAGTTTTGATAAAAAACGATATTATTATTACGCTCATCTGCGTCAAAATCGCCCGTTCCACGTGAATTTAAAAGAAGGCGTCGATATCCATGCGGGTGACGTCATAGGTTATGTTGGGCGCACGGGCTACAGTACTAAAGAAAACGTTAATAATATAGATAAAAGCCATTTGCACTGGGGTTTGGAGCTTATATTTGACGAATCGCAAAAAGAGTGCGACAATGAAATTTGGATAGATTTGTACGCGATAACAAAGCTTTTAGAAAAAAACAAAAGTGCCGTTATACGAAATAACGACACTAAAGAATTCTATCCCGAATTTGAAATAAAGTATCAAAACTAAGGTTTTTTAACTTGTGGGGCGTCAATTTTTTTGTCAAGTTTTTTAATAAGCCGATCTACTCCCCATGTTGCAAGTTTGGTTACGCCAACAGTTATAGGAATAGCGACAACGGCTGTCAAGGCGATAACTTCAAGTTCACCCCATTTTTTAGCTCGAGCCGACTTGATATCATCAGCCGTTCCCCCGGTTATCAACGCTCCTAAATCCGCCATTGGGCTAGCACCACCGCCTACTATTTTCATCAGATCATCTTCGCTGAGCTGAGTTTTTTCTTCTTTAATCATGTAATTTATTATGCTGCCAAGCTCTCCGACTTCTTCCAGGCTCACATCAATACCTTGCTTTTTGAATTCTTCTTGGACTTCTTCTCGAGTCTGCATTTCGAGCAATTTAGTAACAAACTCTTCGTCTCGCAATAATTTTTCGAATTTTTCTTTGTTTTCCATAAATAATACCTCCTAAATGTGCTTTTCTTAATTATAACACACTATAAATGCCTAGTCAATATTAGATATGCACAATTTTTAAAATTTTATGTAAAAATAAGGTTTAAAAGAAGGAAATTTGATTACTTTGGGGTAGATTTTTTAGCACTCCTGCCTCTTCCAGAGTTTCGATCACCGCTTTAGTGACTTTTGCGCGCACTTGTAAATCGTCAATCGAAATATATTCGCCGTCTTTTGATGCATCTTGCAGGCTCTTCGCGGCGGATTCTCCAACGCCTGCCAATGATGCAAAAGGTAATCTGATTTTCTCATCTTCGACGATGTATCTGTAAGAATCTGATCTGTATAAATCAACAGGCAGGACTTCTATGCCACGAGCGAGCATCTCATTGATTATCTGGAACGTCGAATATGCGGCGTTTTCCTTGGCACTGGCCTCTTTCCCTTTGGCGAGTATATCTGCCATTTTCTTTTTTACTGCCGCCCGACCTTTCATAACCGTTAAACCGTCAAAATCTTCGCCACGAACCGTAAAATAAGCGGCATAGTATTCGGCGGGGTAGTAGACTTTATACCAGCCGAGCCTGAGCGTTGAAATCATATATGCGGCGGCATGGGCTTTGGGGAACATATATTTTATCTTCATACACGAATCTATATACCACTCAGGCACGCCGTGAGTACGCATGGTTTCAAAATGTTCGGGAGTCAGTAGCTTGGTCGCCTTTCCTTTACGCACGATTTCCATAATTTTAAATGCTGTTTTTGGTTCGACACCCTTATGCATAAGGTAAACCATAATATTATCACGTGTTCCGATAACGTCCGAAATTGTGCAAATCCCTTTTTGAATAAGTTCGTGCGCATTGCCGTGCCACACGTCCGTACCATGAGAAAGTCCGGAAATCTGCAGTAAATCAGCAAAAGTTTTTGGTTTGCAGTCGATGAGCATTTGACGTACGAAAGAAGTACCGACTTCAGGCATAGAGAAAGTACCCGTTTGTGAGTCGATATCTGCGGGGGTTACGCCAAGAGCCTCCGTCGACGTGAACAGTGACATAACTTTCGGGTCACTCATTGAAACGTCCGTTACTTTAATACCCGTGTAATCTTCAAGATACTTGTATATTGACGGCACATCGTGACCAAGTTCGTCGAGTTTACAAATCGTATCGTGTATTGCATGGAAGTCGAAATGAGTAGTGATATTATCGGAATTCTGATCATTTGCGGGTCGCTGTACGGGACAAAAATCATATATTTCTTTGCCTTGCGGTACGACTACCATACCGCCCGGATGTTGACCCGTTGTACGCTTTACGCCCGTACAGCCCGTGGCAAGTCGCATAGTTTCCGCTTTTCCGAGAGAAATACCACGTTCTTCTGCGAATTTTTTAGTGAAACCTATACCCGTTTTCGTTGCGACGGTGCCGATCGTACCCGCTTTAAAGACGTTATCTTTTCCAAACAGTGTTTCTGTGTATCTATGAGCGTCATTCTGGTATTCGCCCGAAAAGTTAAGATCGATATCGGGCGTCTTGTCGCCGTCAAAACCGAGGAACGTTTCAAATGGTATATCATGTCCGTCACGTCCTAAAGTTTCGCCGCATTCGGGACATTTTTTTTCAGGCAAGTCGAAACCTGAACCATAGCTGCCGTCCGTGATAAATTCGCTGTAGTGGCATTTGGGGCAGAGATAATGCGGGCAAAGTGGGTTAACTTCTGAAATCCCCGACATCGTTGCGACAAACGATGAGCCGACCGAACCTCTCGAACCGACTAAATATCCGTGTTTTTCGGAGTCTGCAACGAGCTTTTGCGCGACCATATAAAGCACGGAAAAGCCATGTTTTGTTATTGACCCGAGTTCTCTGTCAAGCCTCTTTTGTACGATTTCGGGTAACGGGTCGCCATAGATTTTTTTCGCTCGTTTCCACGTTATATCTACAAGTTCCTTCTCCGCTCCTGGGATAAACGGCGGAAACACTCCCGGCGGAATAGGGGAGATGTCTTCCGTCATGTCGGCTATTTTGTTTGTATTTTCAACCACGATTTCAAAACATTTTTCCTTGCCGAGATATTCAAATTCTTTCAGCATTTCGGCAGTTGTACGCATATAAAGCGGCGCCTGATTATCCGCGTCTTCATACCCTTGCCCTGCCATTAAAATTTTTCTGTATTCCGAATCTTTCGGGTCGAGAAAATGCACGTCTCCCGTGGCGACCACAGGGATATTTAGTTCTTCGCCGAGTTTGACGACCGTTTTATTAAAGTTTTTTAGTTCTTCTTTATCTTTAGCGATGCCTTCACGAACCATAAAAGCATTATTTCCGATCGGTTGTACTTCAAGATAATCGTAAAATTTAGCGATTTCTATAAGGTCATTATGCGGTCTGCCGCCGGTTATCGCACGAAAAAGTTCGCCCGATTCGCAAGCACTGCCAATAATAAGACCTTCACGCAGTTTCAAAAGTTGACTTTTTGGAATTCTTGGTTTTTTGTAAAAATAATCAAGATGTGCCATAGAAATAAGTTTATAAAGATTTTTAAGACCCGTCTGATTTTTGACTAAAATCGTCATGTGGTGGGATACAGATTTTTTAGGGTCACTGCCCGAAATTTTAGTGTTCATCTGCTGCAAAGACGTAATTCCGCGCACTTCGTTAGCCATTTTCATCAGTTTGATAAATATATATGCAAGCGCACGAGCATCATCGGAAGCCCTATGGTGATTAAACTCCGGTATTTTCAAAATTTTTGCGATTGTATCCAGCTTATGATTTTTCGCGCTCATTATGAGCGCACGACTCATCGGCACGGAATCGGCATACGTAAAATCAAAATTGATGCCAAGTCTTTTGCAAGTAGCTTTTATGAATGAAACGTCGAAATTGGCATTATGTGCGATGAGTACGGGTTTATCTCCGCAAAATGCCATAAACTTTTCTATAGCCTCTTTTTGGCTCGGCGCGCCTTTTATCATATCGGCGCTGATTCCCGTTATCTCTGTGATGCGTTCGGGTATACTGACTCCCGGGTCGACAAACGTACAAAATTCATCTAAAATCTCGCTGTTTTTTACTCTTACCGCACCGATTTCGATAATTCTGTCCGTGTTGGCGTTAAGCCCCGTCGTTTCGAGGTCGAAGCAGATATATTCACCGTCAATTTTGCGCTCGAAATCGCCCGTAACGATGGGTAGCATATCGTTAACGAAATAAGCCTCGATACCATAGATGATTTTTATGTTTTTACCGGATTTAGCCAAAGATTTTGCCGTATTCATCGCCTCGGGATAAGCCTGAGCGACGCCGTGATCGGTTATGGCGATTGCTGTTTGCCCCCAATCTGCTGCACGGGTTATGAGTTCGGATGCCGAGTTTATCCCGTCCATAGCGGACATATTTGTATGTAAATGTAGCTCAACACGTTTTTTTGCCGCATTGTCCACGACTTTGCTTTTTGATACAAAATTAATATTTTTCGGCCTCATAACAAATTCGCGTTCGTATTTATCGTCTGAGATGTCGCCTTGAATGAGAACTGTTTTGCCTACCTTCAGCTTTTCAAGATACGCTGATCTCTTTTTGTTTTCGATAATTTTCAGTATCATCGAGCCGGTATAATCGGTTATACATATGCTGTAAATTACGTTTTTGCCGTCTTTTGTTTCATGAGTGTCAACAAGGAAAATGTCGCCCCATATCGTGGCACTCGGAGTTTGAAGATTAACTTCGCGGATAGAAATAGGTGGCTTTGTAATTAGTCTTCCGTAGAGAACTTCTGCGGTTTCGGGCACTATTTTCGGCAGTAATGCATCACCCGAACGAATTTCTGTTTCGGGTATTTTTATTTCGGATTTTTCATTTTCGTTTTTTACAGGGGGTTCATCGTTTTTCAGAGGAATTTTAAGCTCGGTTTTTGTTTCAGTTTTATATGCCGCTTCAATTTGCATTTCTACAGATGATACTGCACTTTCGGTGAATTTTACCTCTATTTTTCGTCCGAGTTTTTGCGAAATTTCACACGTGATGTCTTTGTCGATGCGTTTTTGCCTTAGGAAGCTTTCCCCGCCGTGCATGAGTGATAGAGTTATTTCATCTCCAAAAATTTTAAACTCCGATCGCCCTAGTATTCTTTTTATCGACGGCGATTTTTGACAAAATTCCTCTAAAGTTTTTTGAATAGTTTCGGTATCGCCTTCAGATTTTGCTTCAAAAGAAGGTATTTGAATATTAATTTCAACAGTTTTGGGGGCGAATGTGGAATTAAGTAGTGCTATTTTGCATTTTTCGATTTCATTTTCATCGATTTTTCTGTCGGATATTAAGCCTATCGTGAATTTTCGCGATGATTTTTCTATATTCAAAGAAGAAATTCGGGCATGGCCCAAATCTTCGCTTATGTTTTCGAGATTGAAAAGTTCTTTAAATGTTTCCAAATTTACCCTGTCCTTTGTTTTTAAGTTTAATCTGGCATTAGCTCCACTTCTTTGACAAGCTCGTCCACAAGTGCATCTTCGGCGACTTTTTTAATTATTTCGCCCTTTTTGAATATAATCCCAACGCCGTTTCCGCCGGTTATGCCGATGTCGGCATCGCGCGCCTCTCCGGGGCCGTTCACGACGCAGCCCATAATGGCGATTTTTATGTTTTTTTTGCAGTTTGAAAGCCTTTGTTCGGCCGCCTTTGCAATTTTTACGAGGTTTATTCTCGTGCGCCCACAAGTGGGGCAAGAGACAAATTTAACGCACGGGCCGTACATATCCAGTGATTTCAAAATATTTATACCCGAAGTAACTTCTTTGAGTGGGCTGTCCGTAAGCGAAACTCGCACTGTGTCGCCTATACCGTCAAGTAGTAGTGAACCGATTCCGATAGCGCTTTTTATGGTTCCGAGCGTTTCCGTGCCCGCTTCTGTTACTCCCAAGTGTAGCGGGTATCTACATTTTTCGGCAATTAACCTGTATGCTTGAACAGTGCTTTTCACAGAAGATGATTTTATTGAAATTACTATATCGTCAAAATCAAATTTTTCTAGAAGTCTTGCATTATAAAGCGCGCTTTCAGCCATCGCTTCGGGAGTTGCGCCGCCATATTTTTGGAGTAGATGCTTTTCGACCGAGCCCGAGTTTACGCCTATTCTTATGGGTATATTTTTGTTTTTGCAAGCAATTGCGACCGCTTTAATTTTATCTTCATCGCCAATGTTCCCGGGGTTTATGCGTATTTTGTCAATGCCCGCCGCGACTGCTTTAAGAGCTAGCTTATAATTAAAATGTATGTCGGCAACAAGCGCGATATCTACCTCAGATTTTATTGCAGGGACTAGTCTTATGGCATCAGTGTCGGGAATTGCAACCCTCAGAATATCGCAGCCGGCAGATTTCAGTTCTTTAGCCTGTTTAACGCTGTTCTCTACGTCATATGACGGAATACTGAGCATAGATTGAACGGCAATCTTATTATTGCCACCTATTTTTACATTCCCGATTTGAATTTCTTTAGCTTTTCTTCTCATTTTAAAATCCTTTTTATCGGCTGTTGATGAATAATCTTAGTATATCGCTGTAAGAAATATATAGCATGAAGGCTATGAATAGGAAAAATCCTAAAGTGTGTATCCATCCTTCATATTTTGAGTTTACCTTTTTGCCTGTTATCATTTCAAAAAAGAGGAACATTAAACGTCCGCCGTCGAGAGCGGGGAGGGGCAAAAGATTGAAAATTCCTAAGTTTATGGTGATCATGGCCATTAGCGAAACAATATTGGCGACAGCTGCCCAAAAGCTCTTTTTGAGGCCTTCGTTTGTTGCTTCACCGATAACAGATGCAATGCCTATAGGTCCGGACATTTCACGTATAGAAAATCTTCCGGTAATTATTCCCACAAGGCTCGACCAAACGGTTTTAACTGTTGAAATGGTGTCCCAAAATGACTGACTGATAAGCGAGAAAAAGTTCTTTTCGATAGGCTCAACATAAAAATCGATTTTCGTTGTAGCTCTGCTATTTTCGGGTTTTAAAACTTCGAATTGAACATTTTCGAGGTGAGTAGTTTCGCCGTCTCTGATGACTTCTATATCAAAACTTTCTTTTCCGTCTGCGATGAGATTGAATGAAAGATCTTTGTATGTGTTTATTTTTACTCCATCAACTTTAACGATTTTGTCGCCTATTTGCAAGCCTGTTTGAGTAGATTTGGCTCCCTCGTTGAATTTGGAAACGGTTGTAGAGGCGAATTGCTTGTTTGGAGCGAGTAAAATCAACGTCATAATAAACCCGAGAATAAGGTTCATAACCGCGCCAAAAGCAACGATTATCGCTTTTTGCCACGCCGGTTTTTTTTCAAATGCGTTTGGGTCATCGCTTTCTTCGTCTTCGCCTTCCATTGCGCAAAAACCGCCGATAGGAAAGAGCCTTAGTGAAAAAACTGTTTCGCCTTTTTGGAATTTTAATATTTTAGGCCCCATTCCTAGCGCAAATTCATTAACTTTTACTCCGAATTTTTTCGCCCAGAAAAAATGACCGAATTCATGAACGAATATTATCAAATTGAAAAGTAATACTCCAAAAATTATTATTAAAACGTTCATAGGCTATGTAAACTCCTTTTGATTTTTGTCGTAATTATACCACCAAAGCTTGTTTAATGCAAAATTATACTAAAGATTTTATAAATTCACGGACGGATTTGTCTGTTTCGAGAATTTGCTCAAGCGATGATACTTTTTGAGGTTTGAAATTATTTATTGCTGATTTCACTAGTTCGATAATTTCTAAAAATTTGATTTCTCCGCTCAAGAATAAGCTTACTGCAACTTCATTTGCAGCATTAACCGTAAGCGGTGCGGTGCCTCCGATTTTTATCGCTTTTCGGCATATCTCTATGGCCTCAAAAGCTTTGTTATCGGGTGCGAAAAAAGATAGATTTTTAATTTTGGCGAGATTTAATTTTTCATTTTTTGAGTTTAATCTCTTTGGATATGTCAGTGCATACTGTATTGGGGTTTTCATCGTCGGAACACCCATTTGAGCTATAACCGAACCGTCTATATATTCAATCATCGAGTGAATTATACTTTCGCGATGAATAACAACATCAATTTTGTCCTCGGGGAGTCCGAAAAGGTGGCAAGCCTCAATAATCTCAAAGCCCTTATTCATCATGGTTGCGGAATCGACTGTGATTTTTGCCCCCATATTCCAGCTGGGGTGATTTAGAGCGTCCTTAACAGTTACGTTTTCAAGCTCAGACTTTGTTTGACCAAAAAATGGTCCACCTGAAGCCGTGAGTATAAGTTTTTCTAAAAACGGCGAACTTGTTTTGCCGCCCAAACACTGAAATATCGCGCTATGTTCGCTATCCACGGGCAAAATTTGCACTCCATTTTTTCGGGCTTCGGATATTACAAGTTCTCCGCCTGCAACGAGTGTTTCTTTGTTTGCGAGGGCGATCGTCTTTTTAGCTTTTATCGCCGCCAAAGTCGGCTGAAGGCCAATCATTCCCGAGACGGCGGTGAGTACGGTATCAATTTTCGAAAGTGTTGATATTTCGCACAATCCTTCCATTTTTGCAAGAACTTTAGTATCTGTATCGCTGATGTTTTGTTTTAGCGTTTTAGCGGCTTTTTCGTCATAAACCGCGACGAAATCAGGTTTGAATTCCCTGACTTGTTTTTCGAGTAATGCAATATTTTTGTTTGCTGAAATCGCACGAATTTTGATATTTTGTTCTTTGCAAACTTCAAGAGTTTGTGTGCCTATAGACCCCGTAGACCCCAGAATAGATATATTTTTTTGCATATTAAAATTCACCTTTGCTTAAGTGATAGAAATTAATCTTACAAAAATGTAAACGTACGGAACGACAAAAATTACGCTATCGAATCTATCCAAAATCCCGCCATGGCCGGGCATCAACGACCCGAAATCTTTGACTCCGCATTTGCGTTTTACCGCCGAAAAGCACAAGTCGCCGAGCACGGAAATAAGCGCTCCGACCAGTGCCATAATTATTATTTTGATGTAATTTATATGAATTTTTTCCGCGGAAATAAACAAATCGAAAACGGCCGTTGCAAAAAGAGTCGAGAACACGCTCACGCTTATCCCGCAGAAAAAACCTTCGACCGTCTTTTTCGGGCTTATTTCGGGGCAAAGCTTATTCCTGCCGAAAAATTTTCCGCAAAAGTACGCACCGGTATCTGAAAGCCATGCAATGCACAGCGCCAGAAGTACGTAAAAGCATCCGTATTCCTTGCCGTAATCTCTAAGCAAAATGATACAGCTCAGAGAGACGGATATCAGCACTGTCGTGGCATAGCACATAAAAATTTGTTTTAGTGTGAGTTCCGGTTTTAAGATCATCGTCGCAAAAATCCATAAAGTATAAATGTACCAAAGCACGTACCAGTAGATTCCATATCCGAAAGCGGGTAAAAACGCGCTGAAAATTAGTGATGGGATTGATAATATCCAAATTTTGGCAATATCCATAACAGCGAACATTTCATTTACCGCTAAAACCGATATGGCGGCGGTGATTAAATTTATAAGTGCGGGCTGGCTTTGACCGAAAAAGAGCACTAAAACTGCAAACAAAGCGCCCGTGACTCCTGAAATAATTCTTTTGCGCATAAACTATTGACCTCCGAATTTCCTGGTACGTTTAAGATATTCATTAATCGCTTTATCAAATTCTTGTTCGCCGAAATCGGGCCATAGAACGTCCGAAAAATAAAATTCCGAGTATGCCGCCTGCCAAAGCATAAAGTTTGAAAGACGTTGTTCGCCCGCCGTCCGTATGATCAGATCGGGGTCGGGTAAATTTTTTGTATAAAGGTAATCTGAAAAATTTTCTTCTGTGATTTCTTCAAATTTCATTTTGCCGTTTGATATTTTTATCGCAATCTCTTTCGTTGCATTTATTATCTCCGCTCTTGAGCCGTAGTTCATGGCGATATTTAGCTGCATACCCGTTTTTGAAGCGGTTTTCGTTTCAACGTTTTCGATGCCTTTTTTTATTTCCTCCGAAAATTTTGAGGTATCGCCTATGAACTTTATTTTTATGTTTTCGTCTTCGAATTTATTCAGAACGTCGTTTATGTATTTTTTAAAAAGCAGCATAAGCGCTGAAATCTCAGCTTCCGAGCGTTTCCAGTTTTCCGTTGAAAACGCGTAAACGGTCATATTTTTGAGCCCGATTTTATTGCAATAAATTGCAAGATTTTTAAAATTTTCTGCGCCCTTCGAATGGCCAAAAGCCACCGGAAGATGGTGCTGTCGTGCCCATCTTCTGTTTCCGTCCATTATTATTCCGACGTGTTTTGGAAAACTTTCTGAATCGGTCATGTCAAATTTGTTCCTCTTATAGTGACATTACTTGTTTTGTTTTTGCGTCGCAGAGTTTCTCAATTTCCGCGCAGTATTTATCAGTCAGATCCTGAATTCTTTTTTCGCCTTTTTTCTGCTCATCTTCTGTGATTTCAGAATTTTTTTTCATATTTTTTGTTTTATCCATTGCGTCGCGGCGAATATTACGAATCGAAATTTTGGAATTTTCTGCCATTGAAGATATTTCTTTTGAAATTTCTCTGCGTCTTTCTTCGGTAAGTTGCGGGAAGATAAGACGCAAAACTTTTCCGTCGTTTTGCGGATTTATGCCTATATCTGATTTTTGAATTTCTTTCTCTATTATGTTCAAAAGCGATACGTCCCAAGGCTGAATTACAAGAACCCTGGCTTCGGAAACCGAAATAGCGGCAACCTGATTAATAGGCGTCGGAGTGCCATAATAATCTACCATAACCTTATCGAGAACGGCGGGATTTGCGCGACCTGCTTGAATCGATGTGTATTCGGAATTGAGCCTTTCGCATGATGATTTCATTTTTGTTTCGGTGTCTTTAATAAGGCTGTTCATAAATGTTATCCCCTTTTGATTTTTTTATTTTAAGCGTGTGCGATTGTGCCTAAATTCTCCCCATTTATCACTCTTATGAGGTTTTCAGGATTTTTTATGCTAAACACTATTACATCGATTTTGTTATCTCTGCACATTGATGCAGCGGTTGAATCCATAACTTTTAAATTTTTTGAAAGAACTTCATCGAGCGTTACGTTTTCGTATTTTTTTGCGTTCGGATTTGTGGTTGGGTCGCTGTCGTAAACGCCGTCAATATTTGTGGCTTTTAAAATCGCTTCGGCGCCTATTTCTGCGGCTCTCAGTGATGATGCTGTATCGGTCGAAAAGAATGCATTTCCTGTGCCGTAACCGAATATTACAACTCTGCCTTCTTCGAGATGTTTTACGGCTTTTGCGGGCGAATAAAGTTCTCCGATTTGCGCAAACGCTATCGAAGTCATAACCGAAGTTTTTACGCCGATGCTTTCGAGCGCGTCCGAAAGACCTATTGCGTTCATAACGGTTGCAAGCATGCCCATATGGTCAGCCTTAACTCTGTTCATGTTTCCGCTCGATCTTCCGCGCCAGAAGTTCCCTCCGCCTACGACTATTGCAATTTGCGTGCCGATTTCAAGGCTTTTTTTAATTGCGCTTGCGATAGGTTTCATCGTTTCGAAATTAATCCCGAATTTCGATTCTCCCGCTAAAGCTTCACCGCTCAGTTTTATTATTATTCTTTTGTATTTAGGTTTCAATCTGCAAACACTCCTACCGACTATTATTTTGATAAAAATTTAAAATTTTTTCTAATAAATATTTTACATTAAAAATCGGGTTATGTAAACACTTAAAATACATTAACGTTACTAAGTAAAGCGTCGGCATGTGTGTTCGGGGTTATCATGGCTGTTGTTTTTTTGTTAAGTTATAAGTATCCCTCTTTATGTCGATATCAAATGCTGTTTTATCTCCTTCCGGAGATTCAATTGTGAGCTCGGTTTTGCCTATTTTGGCAAAATCTGCATCAACTACGTATTCTTTCAGTTGCGCGTTGTATACTATATAAACATTACCGTATGTTTTATCTTTAAAATAAACTTTATATGTATCATCGAATGTCATACCTTCAGACCCTCCGCTGTACATAATTATTGCGTTGTAATATACTCTGCCTTTTACCGCCACAAAAGTACTGCCGGCTATAATAATCAAAATGCTTATTGCCATAGAGGCGAATTTTAGTTTTTGGTTTTTGAATATGAACCACGGGTATGCGAGCAGGGAAAGAAGGCAAAAAGTAGCGCTTATTAAATGGTAAGGGAAAAATGATACGGTTTCTGTCAAATACATTATATAGTGTCCGCCCAACACGAGCAGTATGGGGAATAATATCAATATCCCCCACCATTTATCTTTTTTTAAAAAATATCCGATAAAACCCATAGGTATAGTTAACAGTGTGCAAATAAACCACGCAGGGTAGTAATGGAATATTTCAAAACCGCGTTTGTAAAACGGAACTCGCAGTAAATATACTAGTGGTTGACTTATCAAAAAAAATACAAAACACTTAGTGGCGGAATCCAGTGCTGACTTGCTGTTCATGATAATAATTATCCCGAACAAAATCCATACTTCAAGGGATATTGCTATGTCCGCAAATGATGTGTATTTGGCAATTGGTAAAATCGCCATAAAAGCAGTATATGCCCCAGCTATTATCGCAAATATTATCAATTTTGGCCAGGTTATATTTATACCGCCAAATAATTTTTTTAATTTTTTCAAAAACATTTCCTCCCAGTTGAGCTTAACTATAGCTCTTTTTTATGAGCCCACGCAAGAGATTAATTTTATGTGGTATTTATAAGTGACCGTTAATTATTCTACAATATAGGCGCTTTTATGTCAATAGTTAAAATATTCGTCAGTTCATTTTAAGGAGGTAAATTAATCTAAAAACATCAAATAATTTTTTTAAAATTTAAAATAGGTTATTGACTTTTTAAATTTTTGTATCATAATTCATAGTGTATGTATTATTAGATATGCGGTGATAAATTTTATTTTGATATCTACCGAAAGTGAGGTACAAATCATGGAAGATATGATAAGCAGGATCATAGAACGCGACAGAGAGGCGCGCGCGAGCCTTACCGAAGCTCGCCAGCTTAGGATTGACTCGGAGCAAAAGATAAGCGACATGAAAGCGAAAAAACGTGATGAATATCTCGAGAGGGCAAGAGCGAATATAAAATCGCTCGAAAAAAGCGAAAAAGTTAAAGCCGCGATAAAATTTAAAGCAATCGAAAATTCATATTCGCGCAAAACGGAAAAAATCGAGAAAATTTATGCGGAAAACAATAAAAAATGGACGGACGAACTTTTTGAAAAAGTTATAGAAAGATAATCTGAGATCAAAATTGTTTTGGAATGGTGGTGAAAAGGGCGGACGAATTTGAGCATGGATAAAAATTCGTTTCGGCTTGGTAAAATGATGTTATCTTATGCGTCAAATGCGGTTCTTTCAAAAGCGCGTGCCCTTTACGGCAAACAAATTTCTCCAAAGATGTATGATGAGCTTCTGAGTTGCCGAGAGGTTGCGGATATAGCGTCATACTTAAAGCGCAAGACGGGTTATAGCGAAGTCCTTTCGGCTATTAACGAAAACAGCGTTCACCGCTCGGAGCTTGAGGAGCGTTTGAAGTTTAAGCTTTTTGCAGATTTTGAATCGCTCGGGAGATATGATTTATGGGTCGGAGAACATTTTTTCGAATATATAATCACAAGAGCGGAAATCGAGCAGATAATGCATAGCTTGATGCTGCTTTCGGTGGGCGAGTCGGGTGAATATATCCACTCCATACCGGGTTTCTTTTACAGCCATTCAAAGTTTGATATCAGAGCGCTCGAACACGTCGAAACTTACGATGAATTCTTCAAAATAATAAAAAAATCTCCGTATTATAAAATTATTTTGCCATTTAAGCCGGCTGCGGGGCAGCGCATCAATCTTACGGCAGTGGAAACAGCGCTTTATAATTACCTTTACGATGTTGTTTTCGAAATTATAAATAAATACGTTAAAGGTAAGGCTAGGAAAGAGCTTATCGACTTCTTCAATATGTATATAGACCTTACAAATCTTGTGCGGATAGTCAGAATGAAGAAATTCTATAATCTGTCGGAAGAATATATGGTTTCGGGGCTTATAAATCACGGGGCACTGAGCGAAGACAAGCTTAAAGAATTTATAACTTGCCC
The DNA here is from genome assembly GCA_947305745.1 of uncultured Clostridia bacterium. GTDB lineage: Bacteria > Bacillota > Clostridia > Oscillospirales > Acutalibacteraceae > UMGS1491. The sequence continues at coordinate 175,011 of CAMZEH010000001.1, forward strand.
TGACAATAAGAAGATGATGGCGGACATGAAAAATACAAAAATGGGCAGAAAATGGTTTTCGAGGGGGCTTGACGTTATTGATAAAGTGCCGATAAATATGAGATTTAACTGGTGCAGACACAATGTCAGATTTTCTGTTTCACCGCCTGTGGTGCTAATTTCATATATATTCCTAAAAGAAGTTGAAATTTTGAATCTTACGAATATCATCGAGGGCGTAAAATATCATATGTCGCCCGATGAGATAAAAAAGATGTTAATAGTTTAATTTTTCATTTTTATTCATATTAGATTGATGAAAGGTGAGGTATTCAAAATATGGCTGTTTCGGAAATGAATTTTATCAGTATGATAGGCAACATGAAAAATATTGATGAAATTATTAATATTTGCGGCGAGTCCGGTGTTTTCCAGCCGGATAACGTGTTTACGTTTTATTCGGATACCGAAGGTTTTACCGCGATTTCGGAAGAAAACCCTTATTCAGAGCCGTTTCAAGCGCTCGGCAATGCCATAAGCGGATGCGGTGGGAAGCTTTTTAACCTTGACATAAAAGATTTCCACGTCAGCAGGAGCAAAATTGAGCGGTATGTTTCGTACTTTTCTGATTTGGTTACGAAAAAAGTAGACGAGAAGCGGGCGATATATCAAGAAATATCGGAGATAAAAGAAGAAATAAAAACTCTTAAGAATTTTTACGGTCTTGATAGAAGTCTGGAAGAAATCCTTTCGTGTGAGTATATAAAACCGAGGTTTGGCAAGATACCGCTTGCAAGTTATAGACAACTCGATAAACTCACGGAGCAAAACGCGAAAAAGGGCATTGATATAGTATTTTTCCCGTTCAAGTGCGACGGCGAATATCAGTGGGGCGTTTATTTTGCGGACATTGACCATAAAGAAGAGGTCGATAGGGTGTTTTCTTCAATGTATTTTGACGAAGTAAAAGTTAAGCCCTGCCCGAGAACACCATATGAACAAGCGGAATTTTTGCAAAACCGCCGGCAAGAGCTTTATAAAAATATTGAAGAAATCGAGAAAGAGCTTGCGGATTTCTGGGATTCACAAAAAAATCAGTGCATGAAATTTTATCTTAAACTCCGTCAGCTAAGTGCTTATTTTGAAATCAAAGCCTACGCCGCGAGATATCACGATAATTTCATACTCGTCGGCTGGGTGCCCAAAGAAGATTTAAAAAGTTTTGAAGAAAAGATTTCTAAAGTCAAAAATATCGAATATACGACCGAAGAAGGCAAAAATATTTTAAATCATCTCCCACCGGTAAAACTCAGAAACCGCAGAATTTTCAGGCCGTTTGAGTTTTTCGTGGATACTTACGGAATGCCCTCGTATAACGAGATGGACCCGACTATGTTCGTGGCGATTACATATACCGTGCTGTTCGGCATAATGTTCGCGGATTTGGGACAAGGTTTGGTGGTTTCGCTTGTGGGATATTTCATGTGGAAGTTCAAAAACATGAAACTCGGCAGGGCGCTGATACCGTGCGGAATATCCTCGGCAATTTTCGGAACGCTTTTCGGTTCGGTTTTCGGGTTCGAACATGCGCTGGACCCATTTTATCAAAACGTTTTCGGGCTTAAAGAAAAGCCAATCGAAGTTATGGAATCATCGATGACGAATTATATAATTTATTCGGCGGTGGGGATAGGCGTACTGTTACTGATACTTTCGCTGTTTTTGGGCATGTACTCGTCGCTCAAGCGAAGAAATATCGGCGAGGCGCTTTTCAGTCCGAATGGCCTTTGCGGACTTGTGTTTTATTCCTCGGCGGTTTTCGCGCTCATCGATATGATTGTACTTCATACAGGCATTGTTTCAGGCGCATTTTTGGGGTCCTTCATAGTATTGCCGCTGGTGCTTTTGATGTTCAGCGAGATGCTGGTTAAGCTCGTAAACAGAAAGCCCGACTGGAAACCCGAAAGTTGGGGTGATTATCTTACACAAAGTTTCTTTGAACTATTTGAAACGATTTTAAGTTATATGTCAAATACGATATCATTTTTGAGGGTGGGTGCATTTGTGCTTGCACACGCAGGAATGATGATGGTTGTATTTACAATTGCGAATATGAGCCAAGGGGGTATAGGTTATTATATAGTGCTTGTAATCGGTAATGTCGTTGTAATAGCTCTCGAAGCGCTCCTTGCGGGAGTTCAGGTGCTAAGACTCGAATTTTATGAGATGTTCAGCAAATTTTTTGAGGGTCAAGGCAGGCCTTATTCTCCGATTAAAGTTTCGGAAAGCTTGCAAAATGTTCATCAGTAGTTTATAATTATGCTATTTAATATATAAAAAATAATTTTTGGAGGTAACTATTATGTTTACTATTTATTTAATTATCCCGGTGCTTTGCATCACTTTAACTTTATGGTTGGCCGTGAATGCGGTAAAGAGAGGCACAAGCAAAAAGAAAGCAGTAGTACTTCAGGTGTGTAGCACGGTCGCCTTAATGCTTTGCTGTTTGTTTATGCCCGCAAAAGCTGCCGAAACTCCTGCGGAAGAAACCTCAACCTCAACGAGCCAAAGCACAGAGGGAGAAGCTGCGAGAGCTAACGCATTTGGCATGGGACTTGTTGCATCGGCACTGGCCTTAGGGCTTGCCGGAATCGGCGGCGGTATAGCCGTTGCGTCGGCTGCGCCTGCGGCAATAGCGGCGACCTCAGAAGATCCCAAAGCATTCGGTAAAGCACTTATATTTGTTGCACTTGGTGAAGGTATCGCACTTTATGGATTACTAATGTCATTCCTTATGTATACGCAAATCAGTCAACTGAAGATCTAGAGGTGAACTGCAATGCGTTTTGAACTCATAAGTAACAGCCGAGATGCGATTGTTGGAATGCGGCTTGCAGGAATTGTCGGAACGCTTGTACGCACCGAAGCCGGTGCCGAAAAAGCTCTTGCTGAGGCCGTAAAAAAAGAAGACGTCGCGATAATTTTAATAAATGAAGGGCTTGCGAATAAAATTCCCGAGTCTGTTAATAAATTTAAAAATCACGGTGGCAAGCCTCTTGTGGTTGTTATTCCCGACGGCAAGTCCGAAGGACGTGCGGCAGATTCCATAACAAAATACATCAATGAGGCTATCGGGCTTAAAATATAAAACTCGGCGAAAGAGGGGGTTAGTATGCAGAAAAGCTATAAATCGAGCAACTTTTTGAAAGTCATTGATAAATATACAAAACGTCAAAAATCGAAAATAACCGATGAAATCAAAGAGCATGAAGAAGCCGAGCTCAAAAAAGCTGAGGCTGAGTTTATCGAAGACACTAACAATATGATCCAAAAAGAACTCCTTGCTATGAAGAATAAAATAGCTATCGAGATTTCGCATAAAGAGCTGCATGAGCGCAAAAAGCTTTCACTTCGCCGTAAAGAGATGATGGAAGATATTTTTAGTGCGTGCCGTGAAAAGTTGCTCTCGTTTACAAAAGACGAAGAAAAATATTCCAATTACTTAAAAGACTGCGCAAAGGATATCTCGGAAATTTTGATGCGTGGAGATACGGTTCTCTACGTCCGCGTGGAAGATATGAAATATAGTGACGTGATAAAAGAAGCATTTGGCAGTCAGTGCCGCGTGGAAGTCGATGATGATATACTCATCGGCGGCATAAGGGGATATAGCGAAGTGCAGGGTCTTATTGCGGACGAAACTTTTGATGAGAAGTTAAAAGAGCAAAAACAGTGGGCGGCGGAGACGTTTGGAATCCGCTTGGTTTAGAGTATAAAAAATTAAAATAGGAGGAAAAGTATCGACGGTTTTTAAGTGCGGTCGAGCTTGTTTGACGGATATGAATGAGAATAATGTGATATATGGAATTAATGGACCTGTAGTAACCGTGAAAAACACGAAATCGTTTTCTATGATGGAAATGGTTTATGTTGGTAAAGACCGTCTGATAGGCGAAGTCATAGGCGTTAACGATAAATTAACAACGATACAGGTTTACGAAGAAACAACGGGGCTCAGGCCCGGTGAACCTGTTGAAGGTACGGGCGGACCGATGAAAGTATGCTTGGGGCCGGGGATACTCGATAATATTTTTGACGGTATTGAAAGACCTCTTAAGGCGATAGAAGAAAAAAGCGGCGTGTTTATCGCAAAAGGTTGCAGCGTTTCGCCGCTTGATGAGAATAAACTTTGGAATGTTGAAGTATGCGTCAAAGTAGGCGATGTTCTTGAATCGGGTGCGATTTATGCCACATGCCCTGAGACCTCGATAATTACTCATAAATGCATGGTACCACCCAACGTACGTGGTGAGGTTATAGAAGCAAAGCCGAGCGGAGAATATAAAATAAATGATGTTGTCGTGAAGATAAAAGACGAAAAAAGTAATATTCACGAATTAACGCTGTGCCAGTATTGGCCGATAAAAACCCCAAGACCGATAAAAAAGCGCCTCCCCTGCACAATACCGCTAATAACCGGGCAAAGGATAATAGATACGCTCTTCCCCGTGGCAAAAGGCGGAGCTGCGGCTGTGCCGGGAGGATTTGGCACAGGCAAAACCATGACGCAACATCAGCTTGCCAAGTGGTGCGACGCGGATATAATTGTTTACGTGGGCTGTGGAGAGCGTGGAAATGAAATGAGTCAAGTGGTTGACGAATTTTCAAAGCTTGTCGACCCGAAATCAAATAAACCGATGACCGAAAGAACAGCACTTATAGCGAATACATCGAATATGCCCGTGGCGGCTCGTGAGGCATCAATTTATACAGGAATAACGCTTGCCGAATATTACAGAGATATGGGCTACGACGTCGCAATAATGGCGGATTCGACATCACGTTGGGCTGAAGCGCTGCGTGAAATTTCGGGACGCCTTGAAGAAATGCCCGCGGAGGAAGGATTCCCGCCGTATTTGCCGTCCAGGCTTTCGGAGTTTTATGAGCGTGCGGGGCGAGTGGAAACGCTTGGCCAAAATAATGGCTCTGTAACGATTATCGGAGCTGTTTCGCCACAAGGCTCGGACTTTTCAGAACCTGTTACGCAGAATACAAAAAGATTTGTGCGCTGCTTCTGGGCGCTGGATAAGGCGCTCGCTTACGCAAGGCACTATCCGGCGATAAACTGGATAAACAGTTACAGTGAATACTTTGTCGATTTAGATCGCTGGTACGCAAAAAATGCAGGTGAGTCGTTCCTTAGGTATAGGAGAAAAATAGCGTCGATTTTGAGCGAAGAAGATAAGCTTATGGAGATAGTAAAATTGGTCGGAGCGGACGTCTTGCCCGATGACCAGAAATTAATTATCGAAATAGCAAAAGTAATACGCGTCGGATTTTTGCAGCAAAACGCATTCCACAAAGACGATACATTTGTACCGCTGAAAAAGCAGAAAAAAATGATGAAAATCATACTTTATTTAAATCGTAAAGTGCGCCAATTGATAGCTCAGTCCGTGCCGATTTCAAGAGTCATCGAGACAGGAATTTTTGATAAACTGACACGTATAAAGTATGATATTCCAAACGATAAATTAGAGCTTTTCAATGAGTATAAAATTGAAATCGATGATATATTCAATAAAATCATAGGCGAAAGGGTTTAGCGCGGAGGTGAAGTGATATGGTACTCAATTATGTTGGGCTCAAAGAGATAAGCGGTTCGCTGGTAGTTCTCGAAGGAGTCGACGGCGTTTCTTATGAGGAAGTCGTGGATATAAAGATCGGCGAAGGTAACTACCGCAAAGGGAGAATCGTACAAATTGACGGCGATAGAGTAGTCGTGCAGGTGTTTGAGGGTACGAGTTCGGTTTCGCTTTCGAATACGAGCGTGAGACCAAAAGGGCATCCTATGGAAATAGCGCTTTCGCCCGAAATTTTAGGTAGAGTGTTTAATGGTTCGGGCGAGCCGATTGATAATCTGGGTAAGATATTCCCGCAGAAGAAGATGAATATTAACGGTACACCTATAAACCCGATTTCTCGTGTGTATCCGCAGAACTATATAAACACGGGTATTTCGGCGATAGATACGCTTTCGACGCTCATCAGAGGGCAAAAGTTGCCGATTTTCTCCGGTTCGGGTATGAAACATAATGAGCTTGCGGTGCAGATTGCAAGGCAGGCGAAGCTTTCTGACGGTGAAGAAAACAATTTGGCGATAGTTTTTGCGGCAATGGGCGTGAAAAATGACGTTGCGGAATATTTTAAGAGGCAGTTCGATGAATCGGGCGTGAGCGAGCGAGTAGTAATGTTCTTGAATCTTTCCAATGACCCTGTTATCGAGAGAATTTTGACGCCGAGATGCGCGCTTACTACTGCGGAATATCTGGCTTTTGAACTGAATATGCACGTACTTGTCATCATGACTGATATGACGTCCTACGCGGAGGCTCTGCGTGAGTTTAGCTCATCTAAAGGCGAGATCCCGGGCAGAAAGGGATATCCCGGATATTTGTATTCCGATTTTGCGTCGCTCTATGAGCGCGCGGGAATGGTCAAAGGGAAAGCGGGTTCTGTAACGCAAATACCGATTTTGACGATGCCGAACGATGATATAACCCACCCCGTGCCCGACCTTACGGGATATATTACCGAAGGGCAGATAGTTCTTGACCGCACTATGGACAGATGTGGATTTTATCCGCCGATATCGGTTTTGCCATCGCTTTCGAGGCTCATGAAAGATGGTATCGGTGAAGGCTTTACGCGCAAAGACCACCCCGAGCTTGCCAATCAGCTGTTTGCCTCGTATGCAAAAGTGCAAGACGCAAGAGCATTGGCGTCGGTTATCGGTGAGGAGGATTTGTCGCCGATTGATAAGATGTATATCAGCTTCGGGAAGGCTTTTGAAAAGCAGTTCATAAACCAGGGTTTTAACGAGAACAGACCGATTGAGCGCAGTTTGGAGCTTGGCTGGAGACTTCTTTCGTCACTTCCTCGCACGGAGCTTGACAGAGTCAGCGGCGAGATCCTCGATGAATACTATATTGACGATAAAGAGTTTCTCGAGCGTAAGAATAAGATAGATTTAATCGAGATTGAAAACCCCGACGATGTAGATGACAATGACGATGTTGACGATAACGATGATATGGACAATGATGAAAATTAATTATCGGGAGGTCGAAAATTATGTCTAATCAAATAGCTCCCACAAAAGGTAATTTAATGGCGACAAAGAAGTCATATGACCTCGCAAAACTTGGTTTTGAACTTTTAGATAGAAAACGTAACATCTTGGTGCGCGAAATGATGGCGCTTATCGAACGTGCAAAAGAAATACAAGAAAAAATAGACGCAACGTATAAAAAGGCGTTCACTACGCTAAAAAAAGCGCATATAGCCTTAGGAGTTTGCGAGGAATTGGCGCAATCCGTACCTGAACAGACCGGCCTCAGCGTTACGTTTAGGAGCGTAATGGGTGTGGAAATACCGATAGTTAGGTTTACCGAGCAAGAAGAAACGGGTATACCGTTTGGGCTTTATAACTCGAATTCCGATTTAGATAAAGCCTATTCGTGCTTCAGGGAAGTCAGTAGGCTTACCGCAGGGCTTGCAGAAGTTGAAACGAGCGTTTATCTACTAGCAAATGCCATAAAAAAGACGCAAAAAAGAGCCAACGCACTAAAAAACATAATGATACCGAAATTTGAAGCGCAGATAAAAAGCATAACCGAGGCACTAGAAGAAAAAGAGCGAGAAGAATTTTCAAGACTGAAAGTCATAAAAAATCAATCTAAATAAAAATTTTGCCGAGTGTGAAAAATACACATTCGGCATTTAATGTTTTAATTTATTTTTGAAAGAAAATCATCTGTTAGTTTGGCGATTGCGTCAGACTGGGTGTAGTGTATGTAGTGGCGACCTTCCAAAATTTCTATTTTTTGAATTTCAGGATTTGAAATAACATCTTCGTGGAGTTTGACCCAGCCCAGAGACTCTTTGTCGGCGTTTTTGGAACACAAAATTGAAAGTACGGGAAGGCTTTCGGGGTATTTTATGTCGAATAATTCGCTTGCATTTTTGTAGGTCATATTTTCTTCATTTACATTCGAAATTGTATTATAGTGCCATACAAAATCTTTGTGCATTAAATCTAACAAATCTTCGCTGTATATATTTTTATCAATTCCTTTAAAGAACATATCTTCCATATAATCTTTGTTAAAATAATCAATGATTCTATAAATCCCCAAAAAGCTTTTTATCTCGTCATACCAGTGCTTAGTTACAGAGCTGTTATTTTTCATTTGATTGGGTTTTGAATCATCGAGCCCTATGATTGCCGAAATTTCTTCGGGATATTTGTTTGCGTAGTGCATGGAGTATATACCCGAAAAAGAGTGAGGCATAAGCACATAAGGGGGCTTAACTCCGAGCTGTTTAAGCGCGGTTCGAATTTCACTGACAAAATTGTCGTTTGAACGTATTTCGGCGGTATTATCGCTAAAGCCATATCCAAAATATTCAATCGCAATAACTTTGTAATTTTCGCTGAGTTTCTCGATTAGAGGCATGAAATTTGCGATAGGCGAAGGCGTACCGAAACCGCTGAGCAGAACGATCGTTTTATCACCCAAACCTTTTTCATAGCAAGACATCTTTTTGCCATTTACGGTCACGAATTTTAAATTATTACCAAAAATTTTCGAATATGTGTTTTTTTCGATATTATTTTTAGCGTGATGATAAATTGTAAATCCGCCGGTGCATATTGTCAAGATAATCAATACTATAAATAAAAATTTCTTTAAAACCCTGAACATTTCAATCACTCCTTACATTTTTATGTTATCATTGCGCTTATAGTTTTGCAATAAGTAAGATGGTTTTTGGGCGAAAATTCAAAGGCCATGAATGAAAAGAATTTTTATTTAGAAAATTACAACAATTTTTTCGAATTTTAGTTGACTTATTAATTGGTTGGTACTACCATGACTTTGTGTGATCATTTTTAGAACTGGGGGATTTAACATGGATGAAAGAGAAAGCACTTTATTTCGAAAAAGCACATTGGAGAGAGTAACTTCTCCCGAACAGCTTAATGAATATATTAAAGTCAATAATCCAAGCTTGATTTTGATGCTTATCGGTTTGTTTGTTGCGATAATTTCAGGCGTCATTTGGATGTTCTTCGGCGGGATCCCGGAAACGGTAAATTTAAACGGTGTTATAATTGAGGAACAAAACAAACCTCAAGAAGTTTGCTGCTATGTACCGATAAATACAAGCAGACGAATTACCGAGGGCATGGATGTACAGATTTCCCCCAGCTATGCAGGCAGAGAAGAGTATGGATATGTTAACGGGAAGGTAACTTTTGTGGGGAAAGATGTCGTTACAGCCGAATATTTAAAAGCAAATTTTGAAAATCCACAGGTTGTTCTTCCCGCGGTTCAAAGAGCATCGCAAGAGGGGAATGTGGTTGAGGTCCGCATGAGTATCGGAGAATGGTCGAACGAGAAAGGAAAGCAAATTACGCTGAGTGAAGGCGCCGACTGTACTGTACAAGCTGTTGTCGGTGAAACTAAAGCGTATCAATTTATAATCAATTCATAAGGAGGCATTTTGCATGAAGAAAAGGGTAAAAGTACCGATAGTCATGCAAATGGAAGCGCTTGAATGCGGCGCTGCGTGCCTTTGTATGATAGCGGCATACTACAAAAAGTGGATACCTCTTACGCAGGTTCGTGCGGACTGCGGTGTTTCTCGTGACGGAAGCGTTGCGAAGAATATTCTTAATGCTGCGCGTTCTTATGGTTTTGAGGCTGCGGGATATAAACTCGAGCCTGATTCCATTGAGGCTTTGCCGTTCCCGATGATAATACATTGGAATTTCAATCATTTTGTAGTTCTTTGCGGAATCGACAGAAAAAGAGGCAAAGTTTATATAAATGACCCCGCAAGAGGCCGAGTAACCGTAAGCATGCAGGAGTTTGACGAATCGTTTACGGGCATCGCACTGACTGCTGTCCCCACGCCCGAATTCAAACCTGAAGGCAAACCAAAAAGCGTATGGAGTTTTGCCAAACGCTGCTTAAAAGGCGCATTATTGCCGTTTGTCTTGGCGGTGATTCTGAGCATCGTGGGCATGGTAATAGATTTAACCTCCCCGATATTCCAAAAAGTCTTCATTGATAAGCTGCTCTCAGGCAAAAATCCCGAGTGGCTGTACCCGTTCTTGGGGCTTATGGTTGCCGTGATGGTGGTGCAAGTACTCGTGGGGATAATAGAGTCGATATATTGGCTGAAGATAAGGGGGAAATTCGCACTTACGTCGAGCGCGGAATTTATGTGGCACGTTTTAAGATTGCCGCTTGAATTCTTCTCTCAAAGAAACGTCGGTGACGTAGTTTCGCGCCAAAACGCAACGGGAACAATCGCGCTTACTCTCATAAATAAAATCGCACCTCTTTTGGTCGGGGCGATACAAATCGGGCTTTATTTATTCCTGATGATAAATTACAGCCTTGGCCTTACGGTTATAGGCCTTTTGGCGGTCGTGATGAATATGTTCGTTGCGAGATATGTTTCCGAGAAGATGCTTGACTATCAAAGAGCGTCTATTTCAAACCAAGGTAAGCTGACGAGCGTAACTTATGCCGGATTTGAGATGATAGAAACAATAAAATCAACAGGCGCTGAAAATGGGTATTTTGAGCGCTGGGCGGGGTATTACACAAAGCAAAATAACGCGAATGCAAAAATTTCCAAATTTACGCAGTACGTTTCGATGATACCCGGTTTCATTAAGTCCATGACGGATATTATAATTCAGTTTTCGGGTATATACCTAATCATGCAAGGGCAGTTTACAATCGGTTCGTTTATGGCATTCACGGGCTTTTTGGGACGTTTTTTAAGCCCCGTGCAAAGCTTTATAGACGTGTATCAAAGCTATATCGGAATGCGCTGCGATATGGAGCGCGTTGACGACGTTTTGGAATATCCGACCGATGTGCATGAGTTTAAGGACGTCGACTTAAAAGATGACCGTAAGCTCGTCGGTGAGGTTGAGGTAAAAGACGTTACATTTGGTTACGGCAGACTTTCAAAACCGATAATTTCCAATTTCAGTATGAGCTTGAAACCGGGACAATGGGTGGCGATTATTGGCGGAAGCGGATGCGGTAAATCGACTATAGCCAAGCTCGTTACGGGGCTCTATAAACCGTGGAGCGGCAGCATAACTTTTGACGGCAAAACAAAAGACGAGATCGATCCATATAAATTTCATAGTTCTGTTGCCATGGTCGACCAAGAAAAAGTTATGTTCCACGATACCATTAAAAATAATATTACAATGTGGGACAGCTCCATTGAAGATTTCGCGGTGATGATGGCTGCCAAAGATTCGGATATACATGAAGCAATTATAACGAGGCCTGAAGGATATAACCACGTCCTTACCGAAGGCGGAAAAGACTTTTCGGGCGGACAATGTCAGAGGATAGAGATAGCAAGAGCGCTCGCACAAGAGCCGACTATTATAATTTTGGACGAAGCAACCTCTGCGCTCGACGCCAAAACCGAAAATAAAGTAATGCAGAATATTCGGAGAGCGGGAAGCACTTGTATAGTCATCGCGCATAGGCTTTCGACGATACGTGACTGTGATGAAATAATAGTGCTTGATAAAGGTCAAGTCGTAGAACGCGGAAAACATGATGAACTCATGGCACTCGGCGGGAAATATAAAGAACTTATCATAACGGAATAAAAGGTGGTGAGGATATGAAGCTTGATTACTTGGAAAGCCAGATAAATCAGCGCAGGCGCAGCGATGACGAAAAATTTCAAGATGCTTTTTCGGACTTGCTTTCGATTATAGGCATCAAAACACCGAAAGCGGCAATGCAGGCGAGAGGTGCGGTAGCTGAAATCCTGAGTGCGCTCGGGAAAGATGTTCCCGAAGTCCCCGATAATATTTCGGACTTGGACTCCCAGCTTGAATATATGCTGCGGCCGTCGCAGACCATGCGCAGACGTGTCGAACTCAAAGGCGAGTGGTGGAAAGACGCTACGGGAAGTTTTCTCGGCAGTACGAAAGATGGCGACATCATAGCGATAGTGCCGGGGCGCTGGTCGGGCTACCAATACACGGACAGAAACGGCAAAACGGTAAAAATCAACAAAGAAACGGCGAAAAATATAAATGTTGATGCGTTTTGTTTTTACGTAACTTTCCCGCTTGATTCGCTGAAGATAAAGGATATGATAAAATTCATGTTCGCCACGCTTTCAAAAGCGGACATAGCATTTATAGTCTTCATCACTTTTTTGGGGCAAATCGTGGCGATGATTTCACCGTACATTACAAAAATTATTTACGATAATATTATACCTTCGGGCAGTACGGGACTCATTATGCCGATAGCCACGTTTTTAACGGGCGTCACGCTCGGCGGTATGATTATAGGCCTTACAAAAAGTATAATCATGTACCGCTTCCAAACAAGAATGTCGCTCACGGTAAACAGTGCGGTAATGATAAGATTTTTTAGCTTGCCGACGAAATTCTTCAAAAAGTATACGGCGGGTGAACTGGCAAGTAGAATCGGATATATCTCACAGCTTTGCCAAATGATGATTAATGCGATAATTTCAACATCGCTCACAACTGTATTTTCACTTATGTTTATCCCTCAGATGTACCAATTTGCACCGTCGCTTGTCGCGCCGTGTATATCGGTGCTTATGATATCAATAGCGTATACGGCATTTATGACGTTTTACCAGCAAAAAATTTACAGAAAGAAGTTAAAACTTTCGCCAAAACTCGATTCACTCACGTTTGCGCTTTTCGGAGGTATGCAGAAGATAAAAGTCAGCGGGTCGGAAAAAAGAGCTTTTGCTAAGTGGGCAAACAGTTATTCCGAGATTGCAAAGCTTGATTACTCCCCGCCGATACTTATCAGAATTAACGGCATAATAAGTTTAATTATTTCAACCATTGGACTTTTGTTTATCTATTATTTCGCTGTTACGAGCGGGATTGGGCGCTCAAACTATCTTGCATTCAACTCGGCTTACGGTCAAGTGAGCGCGGCGATAACGACGCTTAGCGGAGTCGCACTGCAATTTGCCAATTTAGGACCCATTTTAGATATGATAAAACCTATCCTCGAGCAAAAACCCGAAGCCAGCCTGGATAGAAAAATTCCGCAATCTCTTTCGGGCGATATTGACGTCAGTAACGTGACTTTCAGATATACCGAAGACGGCCCGAAGATTTTGGATAATATAAGTTTGAAAATCAAAAAAGGCGAGTATTTGGGCATTGTCGGCACAACAGGCTGCGGCAAATCTACGCTTATGAGAGTACTTCTCGGGTTTGAGACACCCGAAAAAGGCGCGGTGTATTATAACGGCCGAGACCTTGCAACATTAGATTTGCGTTCTGTACGGCAGAGAATCGGCGTAGTTATGCAAAATGGTTCGCTCTTCCCCGGAGACGTTTTTTCAAACATAATAGTTTCATCGCCGTGGAAAACTATGGACGACGCATGGGAAGCAGCGCATCTGGCGGGCATAGATGAAGATATAAGAGCGATGCCGATGGGAATGCACACAATGATTTCCGAAGGTGCAGGCGGACTTTCAGGCGGTCAAAAACAGCGTCTGATGATAGCCAGAGCGATAATAGCAAAGCCGTCGATACTCTTTTTCGACGAAGCGACCTCGGCGCTCGATAACATAACGCAAAGCCACGTTGCGGAGAGTATCTCGAGTCTGAAGAGTACGCGCGTGGTCATAGCGCACCGATTGTCGACGATTAAAAATTGTGATAGAATAATCGTCCTCGATAAAGGTAAGATAGCGGAGTCAGGCACATACGATGAGCTTATGGCGTTAAAAGGCAAATTTTACGAGCTTGCTATTAGGCAGGTCGTTGATAATAAACCTTAAGCAAAGCAAAAGACCTCGGATTTGTTCCGAGGCTCTTAGTTTAGTGTGGTTTTTTTAACTGGATATTAAGCTTGTTAGTCGTCTTGAGTTGCTCCTAGATCTTGGGCGGTTACTGGTTTAATTTTCGTGTAATAAGCTTCCAAATTGCCGTCTTGCCCTTCTACTATTTTGTCGTCCCACTTGTCTATTATTGGGTTTAGTTGCTCTAGCTTTGCGTTTATCTTATCCGCATACTTTTGCTTTTTGTCGTTGGTGGGTGCTTTGGTAGCCTGTTCCACAATGCCGTGCAGTTCTTTGCACATACGTTTGACATTGCCTGATAATTTGAGTAGCTCCTCGGCATAGTCTTCGTATGCTTTTGCCGCGATAGCATTTTCTTTAAATTTGTTCATAGACTGCACGTCGTTTAATTTTACGGTTTTCTTCGCCCCCGGGCGGTGAATGTTAATGATGCTGCGCATAAAAATCAATCCTTTCTAAAATAAAAAATAATAAAATACAAACTATTTTCATGGTTCGTATCAATTATATAATGTCAAGCATATTTATAAAATTTTAGGCAGATTTAACAGTCCTATAAAATTGTGCCGCTTGGATCTAAAAGCTAAAAACCCCCGCTATGCTGCGAGGGTTTTACTTATAATTAATTCAACTATAGTTGATTCGATTATTGCGTTGTTTCATCATTTTTTTTCACTTGAAATTCGACTTCCTTAAAAGAGAAATACCAAGGTGCGATGTCGTTCAAATTATTGTAATCCTCTAAATGCTTTTCCCTTAGTAGATTTAGTTCTTTAATTTTATTATTTATTTTTGTTTCTAGTGATTTTCTTTTATTTTCGTTACGCTCTTTGGTACCTCTTGATATTAAAACCAGTATCTCTTTCACAGTGCGCTTCATCTTTACTGTTTTATCTAAAAATTCCGCTAGAATCTTTTCGCGATCTTGCTCACGTTTAGCAACCTCGTAAAGCTCGCCGTTTATACCTTGTAAGTCCTCAGTTTTCCATGCAAACAGCCTTTTATGTGGTCTATATACTGGCATAAAGATCAATCCTTTCTGAAAAGTAATATCTTGTATAAATTATATACATATACAATATCAAGCGGCTATTTAAAGTATTAGATGAATTTAACAGCTTTGTCAAATTAAATTTACGAATTTCACAAAAATTCCCCCGCTAAGTTGTGGGAGTTGTGTTTGGTACCTTGGTGTTTGTCGGCGCTTTAGTGTCCATATTGCTATTGCTTTGGGTTTGCGCTAAAGATTGGTTGTCAGATTTAACCTCTGACTTAGCAGTTGCTGCTGATGATGTTGAACTCTTCGCAGATGAATTTGTAGCCGGTGACTGTTCTAATTTTTTAGCGGTGGTTTTCGCTGCGGGGCTACCACTTTGCATTGAAGTTTTATTTTCGGAGCTGTCGGTAGGCTGGCTTTTTTCAGTGCTTTTTGTGTATGTTTCAGCTTTTATTTTAGGCTGAGAATTCGGGTCAGGCTCGTAAATAAAGTTGTAAATGTCCTGTTTCGCTTTTGCTGTGTTGTTTATTACAAGCACCATTTTGCCAGAATAAGTTTCGTTTCTGACGTTATCGTCAGTTGGCAGTCTAAACTCTTCAACGGGATACTTCAGGTACGCCATGGCATGCGTTGCCATTCTGCTGACTTCGTTTGTTTTGAAGTTTGTGGTAACGAGAGGTCCAATCTGTGAGAGTGCTTCGGTTATCTGAGCGATATTTGCATTTTTCATCTGACTTACTAAAGCTTTAAGAAGATTTCTTTGTCTGCTTGTTCGGTCGTAGTCGGAGCCTATGCTATTTCTGTCTCTGGAATAGTGCAGCGCCTGCAGCCCGGTGAGATGTTTAAGCCCCGACCCTCTAAGCGTATGCTTGTCTTGAGAATATTTATTTATGTACGCACATTCGTCGGCGGTAAGCTCTAAATCCACGCCACCGAGTATATCTATTATCTTAAGGAACCCTTCAAAATCCACAACGGCATACCTATCGACTAAAATGCCAAAATTTCTGGCTATCGTTTCGATTGTGAGCTGTGGCCCGCCGAAAGCATAAGAGGCATTGAGCCTATCTTGGCCGTGGCCCGGGATTGTTACCCAAAGGTCGCGCATTAGTGAAGTGAGTTTTATTTTTTTATGTCTGGCGTCAAGCGAAAGAAGTATCATCGAGTCACTGCGCCCGCCATCCCCTACAGACATAGAGTCGCTTCCGATTAAAAGCACATTAAGGACCATTGAGTCGTTAACGAGGTCATCTTGTTCTTCCACTACTACAGGATTTCCATCATAGTTGAAAGAGTGGAGAGTTTTATATGCGTAAAGCATAAGGCAACCGATTATCCCGAGCATTAAAAAGAAAGTAAAAGTCAGCGCTTTTGTCCATTTTACCCTATTTGGTAAACTATCTTTTCTTCGTTCGGAAGAATATATATCAACGTAATTTTTTCTGGGTGTTCTTTCGTCGCTGCTATATATATCGTCGTATTCATCGTGCCTAAGCTTTGGTTGATATCCGTTTTTATTGCTGTATTTGTACCTCATTTTTTCCCCCAGAGCACTTTAAATTTTTAAAATTCAAAATATTTCTCCAAAGTTACATTATAAAATATAGTTGCCGAAAAATCAACAACTATATAGCGAAATATACGACATTAAAGCATTTTTTGGATTCTCATTTTTAAATATTTCAGATTTTCAGAAATTTCAGTCGGCAAATCTTCTCCAAATTGTTCATAGTAGGTTTCCAAATCTGTAATTTCTTTTTCCCAGAGGTTTTTGTCGATGCTTAAAAGGTCTGCAAGCTCTGCTTTGGAGACATTTGTGCCTTCAAGATTGATATCGTCATCGCTCGGCATAAATCCAAGGGCTGTTTTATGAGCTTCTTTTTTGTTTTCGCAGCGGTCGAGTATCCAGTCGAGGACTCTCAAATTATCGCCAAATCCGGGCCAAATGAATTTCCCGTCAGAGTTGGTTCTGAACCAGTTTACGTTAAAGATTTTCGGGGCTTTTTCGCCGAGCAAATTGCCCATTTTAATCCAGTGACCGAAGTATTTACCCATGTTGTATCCGCAGAAAGGTTTCATGGCCATTGGGTTATGGCTGAGGACCCCGACTTTCCCCGTGGAAGCGGCCGTGCTTTCCGAAGAAACCGCAGAACCACAAAATACACCGTGTGCCCAGTCAAACGCTTCGTAAACGAGAGGCGTCGTGTGAGCTCTTCTGCCGCCGAAGACTATAGCCGAGATCGGTACACCCTCGGGATTGTCAAACTCAGGGCTGAGGCATGGGCAGTTTGTCGCAGGGGCTGTAAATCTGCTGTTCGGGTGCGCACCTTTGGTCTCGGCTGTTTTACCGTTCCATTTGTTTCCGAGCCAGTCTACCGCGTTTTCAGGTGGATTTTTATCAAGCCCTTCCCACCAGACTGTGTTGTCGTCTAGGTTTTGTACAACGTTTGTAAAAATAGTGTTTTTCTGTACGGTTGCGAGTGCGTTCGGGTTAGATTTTTTGCTTGTTCCGGGTGCTACGCCGAAAAATCCGTTTTCGGGGTTGACGGCCCAAAGTCTGCCGTCTTTACCGATGCGAAGCCAAGCGATGTCGTCGCCCACACACCAAACTTTATAGCCCTTTTTCTTGTAGTATTCGGGCGGGATAAGCATGGCAAGATTAGTTTTGCCGCAAGCCGATGGGAAAGCCGCACAAATATATTTAGTTTCTTCGCCGGGCCTTTTTACACCCAAAATCAGCATATGCTCTGCCATCCAGTTTTCTTTTTGCCCCATATATGAAGCAATTCTCAGAGCAAAACATTTTTTACCGAGAAGTACGTTTCCACCGTAGCACGAGTTTACGGAAATTATCGCATTATCTTGCGGGAAATGGCAGACGTAACGATTATCTTCATCTAAATTACATGAGCAGTGCAGACCTCTGACCCAGTTTTCGCTGTCGCCAAGGGCGTCCCAAATTTCCTGCCCGACCCTCGTCATAATCGCCATGCTGAGCACGGTATATATAGAATCGGTAAGTTCCACGCCGATTTTGGAAAACTCCGATTCAGTCATACCCATCGAGTAAGGGAGAACGTACATGGTTTTGTTTTCATAACTG
The DNA here is from genome assembly GCA_947305745.1 of uncultured Clostridia bacterium. Classification (GTDB taxonomy): domain Bacteria; phylum Bacillota; class Clostridia; order Oscillospirales; family Acutalibacteraceae; genus UMGS1491. The sequence continues at coordinate 193,022 of CAMZEH010000001.1, forward strand.
CCTTTTGCAATCCCGTAGACTTTATCGTAAGCAAATTCGGGAGCCCACCAGTTGTTCGTCGGCCCCGCCTCCTCTTTTGTGGGAGTACATATATATGTTCTGTTTTCCGCTCTTGCAACGTCATTCGGATTAGTTCTTCGGAGGTAACAATTCGGAAGTTTTTCTTCGTTTAGTTTTATCATTTCACCGATTTCGCAGGCTTCTTTTCTCAGTTCTTCAAGCTGAGCTTCCGAACCGTCTATCCAGACGACATTTTTCGGATTTACTATTTTCTTCATTTCTTCTATCCATTTTATAACGGATTTATTTTTCGTCATATTTTTAAACTCCTTGTGTATAATGTTTTTTCTTTTTTATATTAATATAAGTATATCAAAAAAATTCAGGTAATTCCACCCCCTCGATATTACGAATATATAATGTAAATATTAAATATTAAAATCGTTTCATATAAATAATACTGTGGCATATTCGATAATTCATAACCGGAAGATTTATGTTGACAATCACATAATAACGGCGCATAATCGATATCACAAAGCTGCCATTATTTAAAAATTATGTATAACTAATTTGTATTAAAGCGACAAATTGGCTTATGGTGGCAATAAACATGAATTTCTGATACAATAAGTATGAAATAAATTGAAAGGGTGGAGGCAAAAATTAAGAGCCCCTGTATATTCTATGTGAAACAGTTGGGGGAGTTTCTTATAAGTGCTTGATAGTATGGGGAAAATAGAATTTGATTTTGAATTTAAAAATGAACATGGACTTCACGCAAGGCCTGCCGGAGAGCTCGTTAAGGAAGTAAAGGAAAATTTGACTTGCGATGTAACAATTGAGGTGCCGCGGCTTAATAAAACGGCAAAAGCCGACAAACTTTTTACGCTTATGGGTTTGGGAGTTAAAAAAGGCGAAATTGTAAAAGTTATCGTAGATGGCGAAAACGCCGAAGAAGATTCAAAAATATTAAAAACGTTTTTAAGCGAAAAATTTGCGCCCGAAAGTGAAACGCCCGTGAAGATTCCGGACGAAAAAAACAGTAATATATAAGGGAACGTGGGGCTTTTATGATAATTATAAACGGACTCGGCGTTTCCGAGGGTATCGCGATGGGGAAACTGTCGCTTAGGGAAATAATAAGACCTGATATATCAAAAAAGTATATTGATGACATAGACGCCGAAATAAATCGATATTTTTCGGCAAGGGAGCAGACGTACAAAAAGCTTGATGAGATGTATGAAAACGCTTTGAAACAATGCGGAGAGCGTGAGGCGGAGCTTTTTCAGGTACATAAAATGATGATCGAAGATGACGACTATCAAGAGAGCATTTTGAATCTGATTAAAGCCGAGCATCAAAACGCAGAACATGCGGTAAAAGTGACGTCGAGTAAGTTTTTTGATATGTTTTTGCAGATGGACGACGACTATATGAAAAGCCGCGCGGAAGACGTCAGAGCGATTTCACGAATGCTGGTCGATTCGCTTGTCGGCGGAGATCTTGACGGCATGAAAGATATTAAGCCCGGTTCGATTGTGTTTGCAAATGATATCAGTCCGGGAGAAATATCAAAATTCAAGCAAAGAGGTGTTGCCGGACTCCTTGCGTCGTCAGGCTCAAAGAATTCCCACGCTTCGATACTTGCAAGAGTTATGGGCATACCGACGATAGTCGGCGTGGGCGATGGAATAAAGCAAGAATTCTTTGGTAAAAACGTGATTCTTGACGGCTCGGGCGGAGAGATTTACATCGAGCCCGATGAAGAAACTCACAAAAGTTTTATTATAAAAATTGAGGCTCTTAATAATCAAAATATCGAGCTTGAAAAATATAGGGGCAAAGAGAGCATAACAAAGAGTGGCAAAAAGATAGATGTTTATGCAAATATGAATAATCCGAGTGAGCTTTCGGAGATACTCACGAGCGACGCCGAGGGGATAGGGCTTTTCAGGACGGAATTTTTGTATCTCGGCAGGGATTCATATCCGAGCGAAGAAGAGCAGTTCCAGATTTATAAAAATATCGGTATGAACATGAACGGCAAGAAAGTAATTGTTCGCACGCTTGATATCGGCTCTGATAAGCAAGAAAAATACATGAACTTCCCAAAAGAAGAAAACCCCGCGCTCGGTTACCGCGGCATAAGGGTTTGCCTTAATAACCCCGAAATCTTCAAAACTCAGCTCAGAGCTATTTACAGAGCTTCGCAGTACGGCAATTTTTCGATAATGTTTCCGATGATAATTTCCGTAGATGAAATCAGAGAGATTAAAAATTTAGTTCTGGACGTAAAAGAGGAGCTTTCGGAAAAGGGCATTAAATTCAACGAAAACGTTCCTTTGGGAGTAATGATTGAAACTCCCGCAGCAGCGATTTTGAGCGATGATTTGGCGGAAGAAGTACAGTTTTTCAGCATCGGCACGAACGATTTAACGCAGTATACACTCGCACTCGACAGACAAAACAGTATGGTCGGGGATAAGTTTAACAGCAGTAGCGAAGCGGTTTTGAGGTTCATTGAAATAATAGTAAAAAACGCGCACGCCAAGAATATACCCGTTGGGATTTGCGGCGAAATGGCGAGCGATAAAACTATCACCGAACAGCTTTTAAATCTCGGAGTAGACGAACTGTCGGTGTCGCCGAAATCAGTACTTGCGATTCGCAAAAATGTTATATTATCAAACGCAAAATAAAGTTTAAGGAGAGAAATTAAATTGAGTAACGTAAAAACAATGGTTTCGCCGCAAAACGGCAGAGTAACGACGGTCTTGGAAATCCCCGATGAAGTCTTTTCGGAGAAAATTTTGGGTGACGGTATAGCGGTTATTCCTACGAGCGATGAAATTGTTTCACCCGTCGACGGAGAGATAATTCAAATAGCTGAAACCGGGCATGCTTTTTGTATAAAGTCGGACGACGGCGTAGAAATTCTGATTCACGTCGGAGTTGATACAGTAAGTCTTAAAGGGCAAGGTTTTGTTTCGCTTGTAAAAGTCGGGCAAAAGGTCAATGCCGGAGATTTAATTGGAACGGCGGACCTCGAGATGATAAAGGAAAACGGATACCCGACTCATACGGCGGTTTTAATCACGAATATGAGTATGATTGACACTATGGAAGTACACTCGGGGCAGGCGGAAGCCGGTAAAACCGTGGCTTTATCGTACACGCTAAAATAAAATGCAAATTTTACTTGATTTAATTTCATAGATTGTATATAAAGTGATTGTACTCATTTAAATATAATTGAAAGCGGGGCTTATGGATGGAAAGTATATCCACAAGTAAGAAAGGTCTAAAAGGTTGGTTTGAGGCGTGTTTCAGCACACTCCAAAAGGTAGGAAAGGCGTTTATGTTTCCGATAGCATTGCTGCCTGTTGCGGGGCTTTTGCTGGGCATAGGCGCGGCGTTTACGCAGCCACAGATGATAAGTGCTTACGGGCTTGAGTGGATTCTCGGCGAAGGAACGTTTTTAAACGCAGTTTTGATGGTAATGAAAAATACGGGCGATATAATTTTTGCAAATTTGCCCATAATTTTCGCGGTGGGCGTGGCGCTAGGAATGGCAACTCACGAAAAAGGTGTCGCGGCTCTTTCAGGAGTAATAGCGTTTTTGATTATGCATGAAACTATTCATACTTTACTTATGCTCACAGGCAAGCTTGAACGCGGAGCCATGCTCGATGGTACGATTTCAAGCGCTTGCGGCATAACTTCTCTTGATATGGGCGTTTTTGGCGGTATTTTGGTTGGCCTCGGCGTTGCGTATCTCCATAATAAATTTTATAAAATCAAATTACCGACTGTTTTATCCTTTTTTGGTGGCATTAGATTTGTTCCGATAATTTCGGCCGTTGTATACATTCTCGTCGGTGTTGCGATGTTCTTCGCATGGCCGTGGGTTCAAATTGGAATGCACAGTCTTGGTGCGCTCGTTTTACAGTCAAAATATATCGGTACATTTATCTATGGAATTATTGAAAGAGCGCTTATTCCGTTCGGGCTTCACCATGTGTTTTATATGCCGTTCTGGCAGACGAACCTTGGCGGAATGGAAATCGTCGATGGTACCTTTGTATCGGGCGCACAAAATATATTCTTTGCGCAGCTTGCGTCGCCAAATGTCTCTAAATTTAGCGTAGACGCAGCAAGATTCATGACAGGTAAATTCCCGTTTATGATTTTCGGGCTTCCGGGCGCTGCACTTGCAATGTATACCACGGCGAAATCGAACAAGCGTAAAATCGTCGGAGGACTTCTTCTCTCAGCAGCGATCACAGCGATGCTTACGGGTATTACGGAGCCAATTGAATTCACATTCTTATTCGTTGCGCCGATGCTCTATGCCGTACACTGCGTTTTTGCGGGACTTTCGTTCATGCTTATGCATCTTCTCGGTGTTGCAGTCGGAATGACGTTTTCAGGCGGAATTATAGACCTTATTCTTTTCGGAGTAATCCAAGGAAATGCAAAAACAAACTGGGTTTATGTCATACCCGTCGGAATAGCGTATTTCATTCTCTACTATTTCGTGTTCAGGTTTGCGATAAAGAAATTCAATTTAATGACCCCCGGCCGTGAAGAAGATGAAATAGAGTCAAAACTTTTCACACGTAAAGACTATGACGCGGCGAAAAAATCAGGCACATCGGAACTCATTTTGGAAGGCCTTGGCGGCGTAGATAATATTGAAGATTTAGATTGCTGTGCGACAAGACTCAGAGTGAAAGTTAAAGATATGGAAAAAATCAACAGTGATATTTTGAAACAAAGTGGGGCCGCAGGAGTAATCAAAAAAGGCGAAGGCATTCAGGTTGTTTATGGGCCGAGGGTAACTGTTATTAAAAGCGAACTCGAGGACTATATGGGAGCTTTGGAAAAATAAAAATTGGATTTTAAATAATCAGCCACTCGTAATGGGTGGCGTTTATTTTGTGAATAAATCCACTTAAAATCTTTAAGGCCCTTTAAAATTTTTTTATAAAAAAGACTTGTATAAATCTAAGTTTGTGGTAAAATATATTTTGCCATGGACGCATAGCTCAGTTGGTTAGAGCGTTCGCCTCACACGCGAGAGGTCAAGGGTTCGAGTCCCTTTGTGTCCACCAAATTCCATCTGCTGATTGTTTTTGCTTGGGTTTTTCTTTGCAAAAAGTCGGCAGTGTTTTTTTGTTGACTTTTTGTTTCATTTAGTTTACAATGTGTTTGCCAGGCTATTAACTAATTGAAAGGAAAAACCATGAGAATAAAAAATATATATAAGAAATTAGCCATACTATCACTATTTTCAGCTTCATTATTACAAATAACACCTGCTTCGGCTATGATGTCAGACGGCCCAAAATGTTATGTGCCTTCTGTGGTAAAAGAGCGTCAAATCAGTCTTTATATGCCCGGTAATAGAGTTGTTACCGTGATTTTACTCAATTTTTCCGAATATGATTTGTCGGCATATTTGGAAAGAGGGGTAAATGCGCTGCTTGGCGATTTACAAAGAAAGTTTGATAATATAATTTCTATTAGAAAATTAACCTTGCAAAAAGTAACTCAGGATAAAATCAGCGAAATGAGCAGCGACGAGAAGTTTTTGTGCGTTGACGACGAAATGCTTATATCGCGTAGCACCAATGGTGACGTATGGGTGATTTTCAGTAAATTGCCGCAAGGTTTTTTAGATGCGCCCGTTAAAGACGCTTTTTGCAAAAATCCCGCTTTACTCCATAGGGCTAATCGATACGCCGTAAAAAGAACATAATTTTCGGACGTTTTTTAGAAATCATCTTATTTTGGAGTTTTAGTGAGTATCTGGGGTTCCACATAATTTTAACTGCATTGGATTTTCGGATATGAATTCGCTCTGGCATTTGGCGTTTAACCATGATGTGGTTAAGATGCTACGGAGACTGTTGCCTGGTCGACGAGTATTACAATGTATCCCACAGTGAGACTCCCCACTATTTGATTTAAAATATTCAAATTCCTATTTGTGTTTAGCTCAAGCGAGTTATAAATTTAATAATTTAGAAGGTGTATAATTATGAAAACGAGAAATTTAGTATGCAAATTAGTCATTGCCGTTCTATCTTTAGGTGCTTTGGTATCCGCAAATTTTTCAGCCTTAGCTGCAGGGCCTGCTGTGAGTTTTGAAGATGCCCGGGAGCGTTGCCAAAATTTTTTTGCGCAACGCCAACAAAGACTGGATCTTGTTGCGTTACGCAACGCCATTGGGAAATTGGTCTCTAAGTATTACAACCCGAGCTTGACGGCAGGGTTTTATGGGCTTCAACAATTGCGCAAGCATACTCCGGAATTTAATAAGCAGACGCGAGCTTTGCAAAAACAATATTTTAATTTGGTGGCACAAGCACAAGTCCCTTACTTTAGAGAAATACTCCCTTGTATCATTGATCCTAAGATGAAAGATTTAAGCGACGATGATCAGTATTCACTTGACGTATTTAAAAGATGGGCCGATGAATATATAGAAAACTTTGAAAAAGTATACAGTTTTATGGGGCTACATTTTATGGAGGAAAACGACGGAGGTAAAGCTCAGCCGCGGGTTAGCATTGTTAGCATATGTGGCGAGTGCATGAACGAAGGCCGAAGTGACGAAATTATTGATGTTATAAAAGGTTATTGTTGGCCATGCTACGAGGAGGATAACCTGGATCGTTCGAGGGTTAACAATTCGTATCTGGAAATGGTAAAGCTCTATCGTTTCCTTAAATTATCCGAAATGCAAGGTAAGGTATGGCTTGATGAGTCGGGTGAATTTGAGAGTGACAGCACTACTGTTTGTAGTGATTTTTAATTAAAAAAATAGCAGCCACGCTATTCAGTGTGGCTGCTTTCAAGTTTTATTTTTTTATAAACTTTTTTACCCTTGCGAACGATTATGTCTTTTTCTAAAGTTGATTTTGAAATCGCATGATAAACATCTGTTATTTTTTCGTCATTAACCGTAATGCCACCTTGCTGTATGAGCCTGCGAGCTTCGCTCTTTGACGGGCACATTTCAGCTTTGCAAAGTAAGTCCAAAATCAAAATTTTGTCGTCTGTTAAATCGCTTTTATCAATTTTGAACTTTGGCATATTTTCGTCGGAACGCCCTGCCTCAAAAAGAGCTTTTGCCGATTGCATACATTTTTTTGCTTCCTCTTCGCCGTGGACAAGTTTTGTTATCTCAAATGCCAAAATTTCCTTAGCTTTGTTGATTTCTTGCCCTTCGAGTTTTTCGTATTCCGCAATTTCTTCAACAGGCAAGTAAGTTAACATCTTCATGCAGTTTATAACGTCCTTATCGCCGACATTTCTCCAGTACTGGTAAAATTCATACGGCGAAGTTTTATCGGGGTCGAGCCAAAGAGCTCCTTTTTCGGTTTTGCCCATTTTTTTGCCTTCGCTTGTGGTGAGTAGCTTAAAAGTAAGGCCGTAAACTTCTTTTTGGTCACACCTGCGCACGAGTTCAACTCCCGCAATGATGTTACTCCATTGATCATCGCCGCCAAGCTCCATTTCGCAGCCGTATTTACGGTTAAGGACGAGAAAATCATAGCCCTGCATCACCATGTAATTCATCTCAAAGAAAGTAAGGCCGCGCTCAAGACGCTGTTTGTAGCATTCCGCCGCAAGCATCCTATTGACGGAAAAATGTACGCCGATATCTCGCAGAAATTCAATATAGTTGAGCCCCGAGAGCCAGTCGGCGTTATTTACAATCATAGCTTTGCCCGGAGTAAAATCAATAAACTTCGAAGCCTGCTTTTTAAAACATTCGATATTATGCTCGATTTCTTCTCGCGTGAGCATTTTTCTCATGTCGGTTTTGCCTGATGGGTCGCCGATAAGAGCTGTTGCGCCGCCAAAAAGTATAATCGGAATATGTCCCGCCTTTTGCATGCGCGAAGCAATCATAATTTGCACGAAATGCCCTACGTGTAGTGAATCCGCAGTTGGCTCGAACCCTATATAAAAGTGAATTTTCCTATTATTCAGTATTTCTTTTACTTTTTCTTCGTTTGTGACTTGTGCTACCAAATCGCGTTTTTGAAGCTCTTCAAAAATATCCATAATAAAACCCTCTTAAGCAATAAATTCAAAAAAATAAAAAAATCAATTAATTTTACTTGACAAATATTTGAGCGTGCAGTAAAATAATATATTGCATTATCTTTTTCTTTAACATGCAAATTACACCCAATATGATAACATTTATTTTTCATAAAATCAAGTAAAAATATATCGTTTTTTGAAATAATATCGCAAAATAATATCAAATTTAAAGTGTGAAAATTTTGTGAATTTTGATTGCGAATTGATGTGGGTATGATTTTATTTTGAATATAGAATTTTAAAATTATGAAACGGAGTGTTTGAAATCTATGGTTAACGTCAAACCTGTGCAGCTTGGTAATACTACCAGAATGAGTTTCTCTAAAATTGATGAGGTGATAAAGTTACCGCATCTTTTGGAGGTCCAAAAAGATTCATATAAGTGGTTTTTGGAGGAAGGGCTCAAAGAAGTTTTTGACGACGTGTCGGGGATAACCGATTATACAGGCAATTTGGTTTTGGATTTTGTGGATTATACCATGGATATTAACCACCCTAATTATGATATCAACGAGTGCAAGGAGAGGGACAGTACATATGCTGCCGCTCTTAGGGTCACTGCGCGCCTTTTGAACCGTGAAACGGGTCAAGTGAAAGAATCCGAGGTATTTATGGGCGATTTCCCGATTATGACCGATAGCGGTACGTTCATTATTAATGGTGCCGAACGTGTTGTAATTTCGCAGCTTGTGCGTTCGCCAGGCGTGTATTTCAAAATGGAATATGACAAAGGCGGTAAAGAGCTTTTCAGCTCGACTATAATTCCTAATCGTGGTGCATGGCTCGAGTATGAGAGCGATTCTAACGATATAATATATGTAAGAATTGATAAAAACCGTAAAATCCCGCTCACCACGTTTATTCGTGCGCTCGGTCTCGGTACAGACGCAGAAATTACCGAGTATTTCGGCGATGATGAGCATATTTTGGCGACTATTGAAAAAGACGCCTGTAAAAACATGGAAGAAGCTTTGTTTGAAGTGTATAGAAAGCTTCGTCCGGGCGAGCCTCCTACACTCGAAAATTCTCAAGCGCATATCAACTCGCTCCTCTTTGACGCCAGGAGATACGACCTTTCAAGAGTCGGAAGATATAAATATAATAAGAAACTTGCGATTTCAAACCGCATAAAAGGTCTCGAGCTTACCCGCCCAATACCGAACCCGCTTACGGGCGAAATCATCGCAAATGTCGGAGAAGTTATCACCGAAGAAAAGGCCCTTGAAATCGAAAACGCAGGCATTTGCATGGCGTACGTCAAGAAAGACGATAAAGAAATTAAAATCATATCAAACGGTATGGTCGACATCAATAAATTTGTTAAGTTTGACGCAAAAGCCGAATGCGGTATTCGTGAGAAAGTTAGATTTAATATACTTTCTGAAATTCTTGCGTCCGCAAAAACGCAAAAGGACCTCAAAATTGCCATAAAGAACCGCAAAGATGAGCTCGTTCCGAAACACATCATAATAGACGACATTTTCGCATCTATTAACTATATGTTGTGCCTTTCGCACGGAATCGGCGTTACGGACGACATCGATCATTTGGGCAACCGCAGAATACGTTCAGTCGGCGAACTTCTTCAAAATCAGGTTCGTATCGGTTTTTCGCGCCTTGAAAGAGTTATCCGCGAAAGAATGACGCTCCAAGCGCAAGATTTGGAAGTCATAACACCGAACGCGCTCATAAATATAAGACCGATTGTTGCGGCAATCAGAGAATTCTTTGGCTCATCGCCTCTTTCGCAGTTCATGGATCAGACCAATCCGCTTTCCGAACTTACTCATAAACGCCGTTTGTCATCACTCGGACCGGGCGGACTTTCGAGAGATAGGGCAGGATTTGAAGTTCGTGACGTTCACTATACGCATTATGGACGTATGTGTCCGATTGAGACCCCTGAAGGCGCCAATATAGGACTTATTTCATACCTTTCGACGTTCGCAAAAGTCAACGAATATGGCTTTGTTGAGGCTCCGTTTAGGCGTGTCGACAAAAAAACGGGTAAAGTAACCGACGAAGTAGTCTATATGACTGCGGACGAGGAAGATAATTATGTAGTTGCGCAGGCGAACGAGCCACTCGATAAAAAGGGCTGCTTTGTGCATGCGAAGGTCAATGGCAGACATCGCGATCAGTTCGTTGAGGTAGAGCGTTCGGAAGTAGATTTCATGGACGTTTCACCGAAAATGGTAGTATCTGTCGCGACAGCGATGATACCTTTCCTCGAAAATGACGACGCAACAAGAGCTCTCATGGGTTCAAACATGCAGAAGCAAGCCGTTCCGCTTCTTACGAGCGAGGCGCCTATCGTCGGTACCGGAATGGAATACCAAGCGGGCGTAGATTCGGGTGTTTGTGTGCTTGCTAAGGAAGACGGTTTTGTCGAAAGCGTCAGTGCAGATAAAATTAAAGTTCATTATAATTCAGGTGTGCGCGAGGAATACGAACTTATCAAATTTGCGCGCTCAAACCAGAGTACGTGCGTAAATCAGGTGCCGATTGTTTCCGTAGGGCAACAATTCAAAAAAGGCGAAGTTTTGGCAGACGGCCCCGCAACCGATAACGGCGAAATCAGTCTTGGGAAAAACGCTCTCATCGGTTTCATGACGTGGGAAGGCTACAACTACGAAGACGCCGTTTTGATAAGCGAGAAGATTGTCCGCGAAGACGTTTATACTTCGATTCATATAGAAGAATATGAGATTGATTCTCGTGATACCAAACTTGGACCTGAGGAAATTACACGCGATATTCCAAACGTAAACGAAGATTTGCTCAAAGATTTGGACGAAAACGGAATAATCAGAATTGGTGCAGAAGTTCGTGCAGGGGATATTCTTGTCGGTAAGGTAACGCCGAAAGGTGAAACTGAACTGACCGCCGAAGAAAGACTTCTCAGAGCGATTTTCGGTGAGAAGGCAAGGGAAGTCAGAGATACATCTCTCCGCGTTCCGCATGGTGAATACGGCGTTGTTGTTGATGTTAAAGTATTCACGCGCGAAAACTGTAAAGAAGAACTTCAGCCGGGTGTAAATCAGGTTGTAAGATGTTATATAGCGCAAAAGAGGAAGATTTCCGTCGGTGATAAAATGGCAGGAAGACACGGTAATAAAGGTGTTGTTTCGAGAATTTTGCCGGTCGAAGATATGCCGTTCTTGCCCGATGGGACTCCGCTTGATATAGTTCTTAATCCGCTGGGCGTTCCTTCGCGTATGAATATCGGTCAGGTCTTGGAAGTGCATCTCGGATATGCTGCGAAGGCGCTTGGCTGGAAAATAGCTACACCTGTTTTCGATGGCGCACATGAAAGTGATATTTTCCAGTGTTTGAAAGATGCAGGATACGATGAAAGCGGTAAGATTTGGCTTAAAGACGGGCGTACGGGCGAGTATTTCGATAACCCCGTAACGGTAGGATATATGTACTATCTAAAGCTTCACCACTTGGTCGACGATAAAATTCACGCACGTTCAACGGGACCATATTCGTTGGTTACGCAGCAGCCTCTCGGAGGTAAAGCGCAGTTCGGCGGACAAAGGTTCGGAGAAATGGAAGTTTGGGCGCTCGAAGCTTATGGCGCGGCTTATACGTTGCAAGAGATTTTGACGGTTAAGTCGGACGACGTCGTGGGCAGAGTCAAGATGTATGAATCGATTGTAAAAGGTCAAAACGTGCCAAAACCCGGCATCCCGGAATCTTTTAAAGTTCTCATTAAAGAATTACAATCCATAGGCTTGGATTTGGCTGTCCTTGATAAAGATAATAACGAAGTGGATTTAAAGCGTGATTTTGACGAAGAAGACGATATGGGCATTTCGATTGAAAAAGATATAATCGGTTCGGAAGTTATGACCGCCGAAGACGAGTCAAATTGTACGATTGAAGAAGCCGATGAGCTTGACGATGATGACGCTGCCGGAGATTCGGATTTTGAATTCGATGATGATGAGTATGATGGCGAAATCGAAGAAGAAAGCGGCGAAGACGGAGAATTATAAAATATTAAGGTTTAACAGCGGGGGTTCTGATATTTCCGCTGTAGTTGAAATTTAACTCGGTAAGCCGAGGCATAAAAAAACAAAGGGGTTGCGGTATGGATTTTAATATTTTTGAATCAATAAAGATAGGGTTGGCGTCGCCCGATAAGATTAGAAGTTGGTCGTACGGTGAAGTAACGAAACCTGAAACAATAAACTATAGAACGCTCAAGCCGGAGACGGACGGACTTTTTTGTGAGCGAATTTTTGGACCGCAGAAAGATTGGGAATGTCACTGCGGAAAATATAAAAGAATTAGATATAAAGGTAAGATTTGCGATAGGTGCGGTGTTGAAGTAACTCGCTCCAAGGTTCGTCGTGAGCGCATGGGACACATTGAACTTGCGGCTCCCGTTTCGCATATTTGGTATTTTAAAGGTATTCCGTCAAGGATGGGTCTTATTCTCGATATGTCTCCGAGAATGCTTGAAAAGGTACTCTATTTTGCGCTTTATGTCGTTATTGATCCGGGCGATGTAAAAGAGCTCTCCGCACAGCAGTTTTTGACGGAAAAAGAATATCAGGATATGCGTGAAAAATACGAGGACGATTTCGAAGCGGGTATGGGTGCCGAAGCTATAAAGAAACTTCTCGAAAAAATTGATCCCGAGACTCTTTCCGCGGAACTTAGAGAAGCCCTTGAAACGGCTACGGGACAAAAAAGAGTACGCCTTTTAAAACGGCTTGAAGCTGTGGAAGCGTTTAGAATATCAGGCAATCGTCCTGAATGGATGATTTTAGACGTGCTTCCTGTAATTCCGCCCGATTTGCGTCCGATGGTTCAGCTTGACGGCGGTAGATTTGCGACTTCTGACTTGAATGACCTCTATAGACGTGTAATCAATCGTAACAATCGTCTTAAACGTCTTATGGACTTGGGCGCGCCTGATATAATCGTGCGCAACGAAAAACGTATGCTTCAGGAGTCCGTAGACGCTCTTATAGATAACGGTCGCCGTGGCAGACCTGTCACCGGTCCGAATAATAGACCTCTTAAATCGCTTTCTGACATGCTCAAAGGTAAGCAGGGCCGCTTTAGACAAAATCTTCTCGGTAAGCGCGTTGACTACTCAGGCCGTTCGGTTATCGTAGTCGGACCCGAGCTTAAGATTTATCAGTGCGGACTCCCGAAAGAAATGGCACTCGAGCTTTTTAAACCGTTTGTAATGAAACGCCTTGTTGAAATCGGCGTTGTGAATAATATTAAAGCGGCGAGAAAAGCGGTTGATAGATGTAGACCCGAAGTCTGGGATGCGCTGGAAATTGTCATAAAAGGTCACCCTGTAATGCTCAACCGCGCTCCGACACTTCATAGACTTGGTATACAGGCATTTGAACCGGTTTTGGTTGAAGGGAGAGCACTTAAGCTCCATCCGCTCGTCTGTTCGGCGTTCAATGCGGACTTCGACGGAGACCAAATGGCGGTTCACGTACCGCTCTCGGCTGAGGCGCAAGCAGAGGCACGTTTCTTGATGCTCGCATCAGGTAACCTCTTGAAACCTTCCGACGGACGTCCGGTTACGGTTCCGACTCAAGATATGGTTCTCGGTTCATATTATCTTACGCTTGATAAAAAAGGTGAAAAAGGCGAAGGCAAAGTTTTCAAAGATTTTGACGAAGTCCTGATGGCATATGACGCAAAAGATATTACTTTGCATGCAAGTATAAAAGTTCGCCAGATTGTCGGCGGTAAGACAGTCTATATAGAAACGACAGCAGGTAGAATTATTTTCAATAAACCTATTCCGCAAGATTTAGGATTTGTCGATAGAAGTACGCCCGAAAAGGCTAAAGATCTTGAAATTAATTTCTTGGTTGGCAAAAAGCAGCTTGGAAAAATCGTCGATGCGTGTATTAAAAAGCATGGAACACAAGTTACATCGCGCATTTTGGACGATATTAAAGCGCAAGGCTTTAAGTATTCGACTCGTGGTGCGATTACGGTTGCGGTTTGCGATGCCGTTATTCCGCCTGCAAAGAAAAAAATCTTGGCGAATTCCGAAAAAGAAATTGATAACATCGTAAAAGATTATAGGCGCGGACTTATCTCCGACCAAGAGAGAAGAAATCACACGATTAAAGTTTGGGAGAAAGCGACCGATGATGTTTCTAAAGCACTGCAGGAAAATCTAGATAGATATAACCCTGTGTATATGATGGCGGATTCGGGAGCACGTGGTTCGATGAGCCAGATTAAGCAGCTCGCGGGTATGCGCGGACTTATAGCGAATACTTCGGGCGCGACGATAGAAGTCCCGATCAGAGGGAACTATCGTGAAGGCCTTAATATACTCGAATACTTCATCGCATCTCGTGGTGCGCGTAAAGGTTCTACGGATACTTCGCTGCGTACGGCTGACTCGGGATATCTTACTCGTAGACTTGTCGATGTTTCGCAAGACGTTATTATTCGTGAAGAAGATTGCGGTGCGACTTCGGGTATTACTGTTTTCGAAATCAAAGATGGCAAAGAATCGATTGAAAGCTTTAGCGAACGTTTAATCGGGAGATATCTCTGCAGAGATTTTATCGATGCGAAAACCGGAGATGTCCTTGTTTCCAAGGATAAGATGATGGACGACCATGATGCAGAACTTATTATTTCGAGCGGAGTACAAAAAATTGAGATACGTTCGATTTTGAACTGTAAATCAAAGCAGGGCGTCTGTAAAAAATGTTACGGCTCCAACCTTGCAAATGGCTTGCCGGTTGCGGTTGGTGAGGCTGTCGGTATAATAGCGGCGCAGTCAATCGGTGAACCCGGTACTCAGCTTACGATGCGAACGTTCCACACGGGCGGTATCGCAGGCTCGGGAGATATTACACAAGGTTTGCCACGTGTTGAAGAACTTTTCGAAGGCCGTAAGCCTAAGCGTTTGGCTATGATAACAGAAATCGGCGGAACGGTTAGAATCGAAGAAATAAAGAAGAATAAAAATGTTGTTGTGTTTGATGAAAAATCAGGTGAAGAGCGCTCGTATCTCGTGCCTTTTGGTTCGCATATTTGCGTCGAAGACGGAGATTTAATCGAGGCGGGCACCCCAATTACAGAAGGATCCGTAAATCCGCACGATATTCTTGCGGTTAAGGGCGCAGAGGCCGTGGAAGCCTATCTTATTCAAGAAGTTCAAAGAGTTTACAGAATGCAGGGCGTTGATATCAACGATAAACATATTGAAGTCATCGTAAGGCAGATGATGCGTAAAGTTCGCGTAGATGAGCCGGGCGATACACATCTCATCCAAAATTCTGTGATCGATAAATCTGAATTTATAACTGCGAATGATGAGATTGAGGCCAGACAAAAAGCCGGAGAAACCGAACTTGAGAAAGCGTGCTGTACGCCGATACTTCTTGGTATTACAAAAGCGTCGCTCGCAACGGATTCGTTCCTTTCGGCGGCATCGTTCCAGGAAACAACGCGCGTACTCACTGAGGCGGCTATTAAAGGTAAGGTCGATCCGCTGACGGGTCTTAAGGAGAATGTAATCATAGGTAAACTGTTGCCTGCAGGAACGGGCGTGCCTTGTTATAGCGATGTTCAAATTGAAAAAGTAATTACTGAAGAGCCGAAACATTTTGATGAGGAACATAATGCCCCATTAGAAGATGCTTCGAGTGAGTTTTTGGGCAACATAAACATATAATTTTTTCATTCTTTATAACTAAGTCGGTATATAATTATCTGTACCGACTTATTTTTATTATCTACGAAATTGTTTTGGGAGTTATTGCTGTGAAATATTTGAAATTATTTTTTTGCGTAGTCTTATCGTCCGTTTTGGGCGTTAGCGGCATTTTTGCCATTTCTTTTTATAATGAGCCTTTGAATTCAGAGTCAGTTTACGTTGTGAATGAAAACACAGGGCTACCTATTATCGAAAAAAACATACATCAGAAAAGAAGTCCTGCATCCCTTACGAAAATTATGACTTTTATAGTGGCATACGAAAACGTTCAAAATATTGCGGATACCAAAGTCAAAGTCGGTCAGGAAGTCTTAGATTTGGTCGACCCCGATAGTTCGGGTGTGCATTTAAAAGCGGGCGAAGAAATATCAGTTCTTGATTTAATGCACTGCATTTTGATTTGTTCGTCGGGCCATGCCGCCAATGTTTTGGCTGATTACGTCGGAGATGGCGATATACATAGTTTTGTGGATAAGATGAACGCAAAAGCCGAAGAAATAGGTTGCGAAAATACGCATTTTGCAAATCCCGACGGAATATATTCGGATAATCAATACTCAACAGCTTTTGATATGTACAAAATCACTCAGTATGCTCGAAATATCCCAACTTTCAATACCATTACTTCAATGTGTGAATACAGATGTTTCGGCGACGAGCGTGACCCGATAATTACTACCAACTACACAATGGACGTAAAGCGTGGCGGCGGGTATTATTGCCCCTATGTTAGGGGAATTAAGACGGGATATACAAAAGAGGCGGGCAGATGTCTTATTTCGCGCGGTGAAAGTTGCGGTGTAACTTACATATCGGTAGTTATGGGAGGCCCTGTGGAAGATGAAAGCGGTAAGCCTATAAATTCAAACTTGGCGATGATAGATACCAAAAAAATATACAATTGGATCTACCGAAATTTAAGCTTTGAAAAGCTTTATCCAAAAGATTTTCCTGTTGTGGAAATAGCTTTAAAATACGTTTGGGGGGTTGACAAACTGCTTCTTCGCCCCGAAAAAGATTTTTTTGCAATCATACCGGCTGATTTCAAAAAGGAAGATATCGTAATAAAAACCCAAGCCCCCGAATTTGTTGAAGCTACCGTCAAAGAAGGCGACGTCCTAGGTAATGCGGAAGTTTTTTATAAAGGAGAATGGCTCGGCAGTTTTAAGCTTGTTTCTCCGAAGACATATAAAAGAAATCTGTTTGTTCAGTTTGTTGACTTTTTAAAAAAATTATTTTCAAATCCAATGTTTATAATTTTGTTTGTTATAGTTTTAATTTTTGCGGTATTTTATGTAGCGGCGATGATCAAAGCCGCACGTAGAAGGAGATATCGCCGCAAAGTGCGAAGATTCCGAAGGAAATAAAGTGATAGAGCGGTAAATTTTTAGAATATTTATGCCCCGCGTTGTCATATAGATGTTTATGTATATTACAAACTGGAGGGCGTAAAAAATGATAGAATTTTATCCCGAAGGGCGATTGATTGATAGCTCGGAAAATAGGAGCTATATGCAAAGCCCCTCCGGGCTCGTTGAGGCATACAGTAGCGGAAAAATTTTAGAAGCACGAGCGATAATTTGCGATAGTTCGCATAATTTGATTGTTGATCTAGGGTGCATGAAGGGTATAATCCCCCGCGAAGAAGGTGCGGTGGGCATTAGAGAAGGTACCGTTCGAGATATAGCGGTAATTTCGAAGGTGAATCGTGCGGTAAGTTTTGTAATAACTGATTTCACGAAAAACGATAACGGCGAAGATGTTGCGGTTTTATCACGGCGAAAGGCTCAGGAAATTTGCATGGAAAAATATATCAGAAATCTTTTGCCCGGGGATATAATTCCGGCAAGAGTTACGCATATGGAAAACTTTGGCGTTTTTGCGGATATAGGCTGCGGAGTTGTTTCATTTTTGCCGATAGATACGCTTTCCATTTCACGCATAGCCCACCCAAAAGAGCGTTTTCGTATAGGAATGGATATAAAAGCTGTGGTGAAATACTTAGAGGGCGATCGCGTACATCTAACTCATAAAGAACTTTTAGGGACATGGGAAGAAAATGCAAATTTGTTTTCTATCGGAGAGACGGTCAGCGGAATAGTACGCTCCGTAGAAGATTATGGGGTTTTCGTAGAGCTTACTCCAAATTTAGCGGGTCTTGCCGAACCGTGCCCGGACGCAGTGGAGGGCCAACAAGTCAGTGTCTATATAAAGAATATCGTCCCGGATAAGATGAAAATTAAGCTTGTTATAATTGATGTTTTTGAAAGCTCCCCTGCGCAGACGCCGCTAAAATATTTTTATAAAGGCACACATATGGATAGTTTTTTATATTCGCCTGAAAACAGTGTCAAAATTATCGAAACGCGGTTCGAACCTTGCCTTTGCCACAGTTGATTAGTTAAAATAATATAAAAATTAAAAATGTAACCCTGCCGGGGAGCGGTAGGGTTTTTAAGCTTCCCTTAAATTTATCTAAAATTTTAAAAAACACATTGACGTTATATATATATATATATATAATGTACACAAATCACGAGAGTGGTTTTGAGTTTTATATTTTAATTTTAGAAAGGATTGATTTTTATGCCTAACTCAATCAAAGATGATTTTGAAACTTTTGAAAAGAATTACTCCAGGTGGAACTCAAATCCTGCATTTAAACCCAAAGCATTGTTTGCGTTGGACGTTGTGCGGGGTCAGCTTTCTACTACCCATGCAACTGCTGCGGAATATGAAAATTTTATAGACTCCACCCATGAGTTTTTAAATGACAATGACGTTATAGAAATGTTTAAGAATAAAAAATTCAGCGAAGAAAAATACGCTCAATTGTATACAGCTGTGCGGGCGTATTTCCCCAAAATAGTAACTGGTACGAGTCATAACAGTACAGAAATGTTCCAAACAGCGGACGGGTTACGAAAAAGCTTTAGAGGGCAACGTATTAGTGCAAGAATTAGCAGTACGACGTACCCTGCTTTTCCGGTTCCCGTGCCGCAACAGATAATAGATTTCTATGACGCCTGTGCCAACATAGCATACTGGCTTGTGTGTATGAATCCGCCAAGATAAATGCAACTAACTTGTTTGAAATTAAGAATCCCTGCCGTTTTACGGCAGGGATTTTGTGTAAATCGGACTATAATTTTTTAAGCATTCCCAAATTTTCCCCGTCGTCTCCTTCAAATAAATCCAAAATGGTTGTGAATCCCAAACGATGATAAAGCTTCAGCGCACGGAAATTGGAGAGGAGTACTACCAGCGAAATTTCAGAGTAACCATTTTTTTTGCAATATCCAAAGATGTGGTCACATAGAAGCGACCCTATGCCTTGACCACGGCATTCAGGTTTTACATGCAGGTGTGAGAGATATATGCGCTCGTTCGGGATCGTAAAATTTTCATATTCTCCGTTAAAAACCAAGCTGCCTTCGCCCAAAAAACCTCCGTTTTCATTTTTGCAAATAAACGTAATTCTGTTACCATTTTTTATATCATTATAAAATTTGTCTTTGTGTTTAGGGTCACTTTGCATGTCCCAAATGTTTTGGCATTTTTCGAAGTCCTCTAAATTCAATTTCTCGATACTTAATTTGGCATCATTCATCAGCGATTTCTCCCTTTTTACTTAATAGACACAAATATTTTGTCCATGATTATGATTTTATACTGATATAAATAATATTTCAACCTTATTTAAAATAAAAATCCTCTATTATAAGAATAGAGGATGGTTTTATTGTTTTTTATATTTTAAAACGGTTTTCAGTTCTGAAAAAATCTTCCACTTTAATCACAGGGGTTTTCGAGTCTCTTTGTAACGGATTTTCTTCAAGTTCTTTTTTACGCGGATCAAACCTGAGAAGCTCCCAATATCCCGATTGAACTGCTTGTTTCGCGGAGAGCAAACTGTTTTTCATTCCGCCTTTTATGCCGTGATTAATGCATGGGGAATAGGCGATTATTATCGATGGGCCGTTGTAGCTTTCCGCCTCAACAAAAGCTTTAATGCACTGATTAAAATCAGCCCCCAGCGCCACTTTTGCTACGTAAACATAACCGTAAGTCATCGCGATTGATGCCAGATCTTTTTTCGGCGTTTTTTTGCCCGATGAAGCGAATTTGGCCGTTGCTCCTTTAGGCGTTGCTTTCGACGCTTGGCCACCGGTATTTGAATATAATTCAGTGTCAAATACAAGGATATTGACATTTTCGCCCGATGCAAGCACGTGATCAAGCCCGCCAAAACCTATATCATAAGCCCAGCCGTCGCCGCCGAACATCCAAATGGACTTTGTCGCGATGTCGTTTTTGTTTTGCTTGATGAATTCTGCCAAATCGCTCGGAACGTCCAAACTACTTTCCCTATTTTTAAAATAATCAATAAGTTTTTGCGCCGGGATTTGGTTTTTTGACGGACTGTTTATTGTGTCAAGATATTCTTTACAAATGCTTACAAGTTCAGTATTTGTGGTCGAATCCATAATTTTTTGAATTTTCTCAGAAATAATTTTTTGTTTTGCTTTTTGAGCTAGTAGCATACCATAGCCAAATTCTGCATTGTCCTCGAAAAGTGAATTCGCCCATGCGGGGCCTTTATGTTTATTATTAACAGTATACGGTGACGACGGAAACGAGCCGCCCCAAATTGACGAACAACCTGTTGCGTTTGCGATTAGCATTCTGTCGCCAAAAAGATTGACCGCAAGCTTGGCATAAGGAGTTTCTCCGCAGCCTGCGCAGGCACCTGAGAATTCCAAAAGGTTTTCCTTAAACTGCACGCCTTTTATTGTATTTTCTTTAAATTTCTTGAAGATGTCCGGCTTTCGTTTTAGTGTTTCGCAGTAGTCAAAGATATTTTGCCCGTCATCTTTTGACGTGGCTTTGACCATTTCGAGCGCTTTTTTGCTTTTCATTCCGGGGCAAGCATAGACGCAGTTTTCACAGCCCGTACAATCTTCGGCGGAAATAATTATTGCAAAATTTAAGTTTGGAAAGCCGAGCATTTTTTTCGATTTCATAACGTTTTGGGCGTTTTTGAGTTCGTTATCGGTGAGAACGGCAGAGCGTATCACCCCATGCGGACAAACGAGCGAACAAAATCCGCACTGGATGCAGTTTTCAGGTATCCAGCTGGGAATAAAATTAGCGGTGCCGCGTTTTTCAAATTTTGAAGTACCGGGCGGAATTTTTCCGTCGGCAAATTTGGTGAATGCCGAAACAGGTATGCTGTTTCCTTGTTTTTTGCCTATAGGCTCGGCGATATTTTCCATAAATTTTTGCAGCTCGGAGTTTTCAATTTTATCGAACGCGGAATGTGGATTTTCTACGCTTATATTCGCCCAAGAATTAGGAATATTTATTTTTTTGACGTTTTCCATACCTTGCTTAGCGGCTTGACAGTTTATTTTTACTACGTTTTCGCCCTTTTTGGAATATGTTTTCGATATGGCATCTTTTATTAAGTTTAGAGCGTTATTTTCTTCCATTATACCCGTTATTTTGAAAAACGCAGCCTGAAGTGCCGTATTCACTCTGCCGCCAAGGCCGATATTCTCGCTTATTTTAGCTGCATCAAGTGTGTAGAATTCTATGTCTTTTTCAGCTATGTATTTTTTGATTTTTGCGGGCAAAAATTTCCCGAGTTCGTCAGCATCCCAAGCGCAGTTAAGCAGAAATTTTCCGTTAGGTTTTAAGTCTTTCAAAATGTCATATTTATAGATATATTCAGGCGTGTGACAAGCCACAAAATCCGCTTTGTCTACATAATAAGTTGATTTAATGGGATTACCGCCGAAACGGAGATGAGAAATTGTAACCCCACCCGATTTTTTGGAATCATATTCGAAAAATCCCTGAACATATTTGTTCGTATTGTCGCCTATAATTTTAATCGTATTTTTCGCAGCTCCGATAGTGCCATCAGAGCCGATCCCCCAGAATTTACACGAAAAAGTATTATTTGGAGTGCTGTCTATTTTAGATTTTACTTCCAGCGATAAATTTGTGACGTCATCGTTAATTCCGATAGTAAAGACGTTTTTCGGGTTTTCGGATTCCATATTTTCATACACAGCCAAAATTTGTGACGGGGTGGTATTTTTAGAACTGAGACCATATCTTCCCGAAAAGATTTCTATATTCTTTATATTTAAATGATTAAGCGCCGCCAAAACATCTAAAAATAGGGGTTCTCCGCTTGCTCCCGCTTCTTTTGTACGGTCCAAGACGGTTATTTTTTTAGTGCCTTTTGGTAGTGCTTTAAGAAGATGCTCAGCTGAAAACGGGCGATATAATCTTACTTTTATAAGCCCTAATTTTTCGCCTTTTTGCCCGAGGTAATCTATGGTTTCCTCGATTGTTTCGCAAACCGAACCCATAGCGATTATTATATTTTCGGCATTTGTGTCGCCGTAATATTCGAAAGGCTTATAATTTGTATTGGCGATCTCGTTTATTGCCGACATATAATTTTCTACGATGCCAGGTACTTTTTGATAGTAAATATTAGAAGCCTCTCTATTTTGGAAATACACATCATCATTTTGAGCCGTGCCGCCAAGATGTGGATTTTCGGGGTTTAAAGCACGATTTTTGAATTTTTGAAGTTCTTCGTAATCGACTAAGTTTTTTAAATCTTCGTAGTCAAGCAAATTGATTTTTTGTATCTCGTGAGAAGTCCGAAAGCCGTCAAAGAAGTGTAAAAAAGGGACATGACTTTTAATTGCGCTTAAGTGAGCTATGGCGCTAAAATGCAGAGCCTCTTGAGGATTATTTGCGCAGAGCATGGCATAACCCGTTTGACGGCAAGCATAAACATCGGAATGGTCGCCGAATATGGAAAGCGCGTGAGTTGCGATTGTTCTTGCGGCAACGTGTATCACGGAGGGGAGAAGTTCTCCCGCCATTTTGTACATGTTGGGTATCATTAAAAGAAGCCCTTGTGATGATGTGAAAGTTGTTGCCAAAGCGCCGGTACTGAGGGCTCCGTGAATAGCTCCTGCCGCGCCACCTTCAGATTGCATTTCCACGACCTCTACAGTGCTACCGAAAATATTTTTCTTGCCCGAAACAGAATATTTGTCGGTCACGTCTGCCATATTCGAAGATGGCGTAATGGGATATATAGCTGCCACTTCCGAGAAAGCGTAAGCAGAATATGCCGCAGCACTATTGCCGTCCATAGTCGCTTGATTTTGTTTTTTAATCAATGTTCAAGTCCTCCGATTAAATTTTATTTATAACATTAGAACTTTTTAAAAATATTTTGCTGTCGAATCCACCGCGTTTTTCCTTTTTATCGAGTCTGATTTTTTCGATTTTATCAAAATCGATGTCATTAGTTTTTGCAATCGCGTTTATAACTTCAAGTAAATCGGCGAGTTCTTCGGTCAAGTTTTCTCTTGAGTCTGCCGAAATAACTTCTTCGCATTCTTCTTTCAGCTTTTCCAAAAGACATTCGATATATTTTTCATTATCTAAAATCTCGATTTCGGTTTCCCCGCCGTTTTTGTCAAGAAGTTCTGGGATTTTGTCTCTGACAAGTTTATTAAAATTTTTTCGTTCCAAAGTTTTTAATTCCTTTCTGATGCTTTAATAGGATTTAATACGCTTTAGCCCAGTATACAAGATGCTTTGCGGGTCTTCCGCAGATGGCACACTTATCGCCGATTTTGCCTTCGTCATCTTTTATGCAGCGAGAAGTAAAAGCGGTTTGTTCTTTTGAAGTTTTTTCGCATTCCTCGTTGCCGCACCACATGGCTTTGATAAACCCAGCCTCTTTTTCGGCGATGTTTTTAAATTCCTCAAAGTTATGGGCTTCGTGCGTCATTTGATTGCGCCTTATAAGGGCTTTTTCGTACATTCCGCTATGAACTTTTTCGAGTAATTCAGGAATCGCGGTTTCGAGCTCATCAAGATTTACAAAGGTTTTTTCTAAGTTGTCGCGCCTTACGATAACGCACTGATTTTTCTCGATATCTTTTGGACCGATTTCGAGCCTTAGTGGTATGCCGCGCATTTCGTATTCTGCGAACTTCCATCCGGGAGATTTATCCGAGTCATCAATTTTAACTCTGCAAATTTTTGCAAGGCGATTTTTAATTTCATTAGCTTTTTCGAGCACGCCTTCTTTTTTCATTGCAATCGGAACGATAACCACTTGAATTGGTGCGATTTTTGGCGGTAATACAAGACCTCTGTCGTCACCGTGAGCCATGATGATCGCACCGATCATGCGAGTGGTGCAACCCCAAGATGTCTGATAAGGGTTTTGAGGTTTGTTGTCACGGTTTTGGAATTCTATACCAAAAGCTTTTGCAAAGTGATCGCCAAAATAGTGGCTTGTTGCGGATTGCAGAGCTTTTCCGTCATGCATGAGGGCTTCGATAGTATATGTAGACTCAGCGCCGGCGAACTTTTCGCTTTCGGTTTTTTGTCCTTTTATCGCGGGTATTGCCAAAACATTTTTGAAAAAGTCATGGTATACGTTTAACATTTGCATGGTTTCATTCATTGCTTCTTCGGGAGTTTCATGAATTGTATGACCTTCTTGCCACTGGAATTCGGTAGAGCGCAAGAACGGACGCGTGGTTTTCTCCCAGCGTACTACGCTGCACCATTGGTTGTAAAGCTTCGGCAAATCACGCCAAGAATGTACTATTTTGGCATAATGTTCACAAAACAGCGTTTCGGAAGTCGGCCTTACGCAAAGACGTTCTTGCAATTTTTCTTCTCCGCCGTGAGTTACCCAAGCGACTTCAGGTGCAAAACCTTCGATGTGGTCTTTTTCTTTTTGTAGCAAACTTTCGGGGATAAACATCGGCATAGAAACATTTTGGTGGCCGAGTTCTTTAAATTTTTTGTCAAGCACGGCAACCATATTTTCCCAAATGGCGTAGCCGTAAGGCTCAATTACCATACAGCCTTTAACGCTCGAATAGTCCATGAGCTCGGCTTTTTTTACTATGTCGGTATACCACTTGGCAAAATCCTCATCCATAGAGGTGATCTCTTCAACGGCTTTTTTATTTTCAGGCATAAAAATTGCTCCTTTTAAAGTGTATTAAGATATAACTATTAATAATAATTATACCTCAATACGCAACTTTTTAAAAGGGGCCAAGGGTAATGTGGCAAATCAGGGTTTATTTTAGATTTTTAGGTATAGATTTGCGACAAAATGGACATCGCGGATCAGTTTTTATACACTCGCCAACACATGTTTTGCATAATGCGTGGCTACAACACGGAAGAACAATAAACTCACTGATATCCTGTTCAGCACCGCAAATATCACATTCTATTTTTTGGTCAATTTTATATTTCTTAATTTTTTTATATATTTCACAACTTGAACTCCCTTCCGCCTTTTCGATTACCTCTAACAATCTCTCGATAGATATGCCGAATGACAAAAGCCCATCGCTGCCTTCAAATTTAGTTAGAAATGTAAATAGTTTGTAGTCCCCTAATTTCTTTGTTGGATACCATATATCTGCCTCTATATTATCAGCTTTAGAAATTTTTGGAAGGTTTAATTTTTTTAATTTTGGAATTAAAGATTTTATTTGTTTTTCAAACACAACAAGCGAGAATTGTTTTTCACAATTTTCCAGTTGAGTAAATAAGTCCCTCAATTTTCCCCTAGTAGGTTTATAACTTAAGGTGGCAGAATGAAATATTCTGGTAGGGAACGTTGCTTTTGAAGCGTCCATAAGCGATTTTTTTAATTTTGCGAAACAGTAATGTATGTTTTCCAATAGATTTAGGTTAATTTTAATTTTACCGATAGGTTTCATAGCGTCCCTTAAGTTTATAGCATTTCTTGCGATTGAATCCAAATACGGCACGCTGGAACTGGGATTTTTCTTTTTAGATTGTAGGAACTGACTATAGGATGTAAACTTACTTATCATATCATCTAGTTCTTTTGTTAAAAGCGATTTTAAATCTTTTAGTTTTTTTGCGTCCAAATCGAAATTAAGATCCTTTATTTGCTGGAAAAAATCACTTTTTTTGGTTTCGTTGTCCCTTTTACGTGTAGCGATAATGCTTTTTATTTTATCTAGATGGTTCATAATATATATTTTCTCCTATTGGCTGGCATTTTCTACTGTTATTACGATTTGTACACATAATATATATATATATATATATATACATTATGTCAAGTAATTTTTAAAAATTTAGATAAATTTAATGCCATTTTAAAAAATGAATATCACAAATTTCAATTTTTCGATCTTTAAATCGGATTTTAAATGAATTTAAAATCCGAAAATGAGATAAAAAGAGTAAAAACATCAAAATCAAAAGAAAAATCGAGAAACTATAAATCAAAATGAAATTTTAGTTGACAGGGTAACGTTTAATATGATATGATAAGAAAGCTAAATTTATAAAATGTAGGAGGAATAAAAATGTCTACATATATGCCGAAAAAAGGCGAAGTAGAACGCAAATGGTATATACTGGACGCCGCGGGAAAACCGATGGGCAGAGTAGCGGTACAGGCAGCGAATTTGCTTCGTGGCAAAAATAAGCCGACTTTTGCTCCACACGTCGATTGCGGTGACCATGTAATTATCATCAACTGCGAGAAGGCTGTTCTCACAGGGAACAAACTCACTCAAAAGTATTATTATCACCACACGGGGTACATCGGTCATCTCAAAAAGACCAGATACGATGTTCTCATGAAGTCAAAACCCGAAAAAGCTATGCATTTGGCTGTTAAAGGTATGCTTCAGGGCAACGCGCTCGGCCGCAAGCAAATCACAAGACTGCGTACGGTTGTGGGAGCGGATCACAATCATGAAGCGCAAAAACCTGAAATTTGGAACGGTTTGGAGGGGGATAAATAATGTACGATAAAACTCCATTTTTCTACGGAACCGGCAGAAGAAAGAGTTCTGTAGCAAGAGTAAGACTTTACAAAGGTGACGGCAAAATCACGATAAACGGCAGAGACATCGAAGAATATTTCGGTTTGGAAACGCTTAAAGTTATCGTTCGTCAACCACTCGTTCTTACTGAAAACGAAAACAAATTCGATATAGTATGTAACGTACAAGGCGGCGGAGTAGCGGGTCAAGCGGGAGCTATCAGGCACGGTATCGCAAGAGCTCTTCTCGAATTCGACTCAGAGAAATTCAGAACAAATTTAAAACACGCAGGATTCCTCACGCGCGACCCGAGAATGAAAGAGCGTAAAAAATACGGCCTTAAAAAGGCGAGAAAAGCTCCGCAATTCTCAAAGAGATAATATTTGGTCAATTTTTTCAAAATTTTTTGGGATATCATTTCAATTACCTATGGAGTTACATTTAATTCACAGTTGAGGTGGAAAATTTATGGGCGATTACGTAATATTTACCGATTCTACGGCAGATTTACCTCAAAACCTTTTAGATGAGTTAAAAGTCAACGTCGTACCGATGAAACTTACGATTGACGGTAAGATTTATGAGGAAAGTGAACTTGATTCGGCAGAATTTTACGGTATGATTAAGATGGCACACACGTTGCCCACCACAACTCAAGTTAATCCTCAGGAGTATATGGATTGTTTTGAGAAGTTCCTAAAAGATAGTATAAATGTAATTTATGTATGTTTTTCGTCGGCGCTCAGCGGTTGCTATAATTCGGCATGTATCGCCGCGAATGAGCTTAACTCCAAGTACGAATGCAAAGTGAAGGTTATAGATTCGCTTTCGGCTTCTATGGGTGAGGGAATGCTTGTTTATAAACTCGCGATGCAAAAGAAAAACGGACTTGGTTTTGAAGAAGCGATCAGATGGGTAGAGGACAATAGAGTGAAAATTTGCCACTTGTTTACGGTTGATGATTTAAATCATTTGAGCAAAAGCGGAAGACTTTCCAAAACATCTGCGTTTTTTGGTAGCATGCTTAATATCAAGCCGGTTCTTCACGTCGATAATGAGGGCAGGTTGGTCGCGATCGATAAAGCGCGGGGGCGTCATAAATCCATCGAAATGATAGCTGAAAAAATGAAAAAATATTCCCAAGGCGTCAAAAATGATGTGATTTTTATAAGCCACGGAGATTGTCTTGATGATGCCAAGGAACTGGCTGAAAAAATCAAAGAAAAAACAGGCATAACGAATGTTGTATTCGGAAATATAACGCCGATGATCGGCACTCATACAGGTCTTGGAACACTCGCAGTGTTTTTTGAATCAGATCAAAGATAAAAAATAATAACAAAAGGAGGAAATATCAGATGCCAAATATAAAGTCAGCAAAGAAAAGAGTTAAGGTAATAAACACCAAAACAGCAAGAAATAAAGCGTATATGTCTTCGCTCAGAACGGTTGTCAAATCCGCACTCAATGAGGGCGCGGGCGAAAATGCCGAAGCTGTAAAAGCTGCTATCAAAAAGATAGACCAAGCGGTTTCAAAAGGAATTTTGCATAAAAATACGGCAGCAAGAAAAAAAGCAAGAGTTATCCGCGTTGCCAGAGGCAAATAAACGGGGAAAAATAACAAAACCACCGACATCGAGAAATTTCGGTGGTTTTTAAGTGTGTAAAATAGTTTGAACGATTAACGCAAGAAATTGCTACGACCCATAGACTTGGTTTAGACTGTTGAGAATGCTGGACTTATCCGGTTGGATTGCAACTGTAGCCCTCGCATAGGGATAATCTTTAAGGCCTAAAATCAGCGCAGCAATGTTGGCGTCTATTGGATCGCTTTGAGGATGATGCTCGTTCCAGCTGTTTGCAAAAGCTGTTGCTCTTTTTTCCATAGGATCAGATTCTTTGTCGTAGGTTGCGAGGGTATTTATTACATTTCTCAGTTCCAATTTTGAGGCCGTGGCTTCTATGTCATTTGCACACGCCGTGATGATCGGCTGTACTATAGCTTTCCCAAGTGAATCTCCTTGCGTTGCTATATTGATACCACTGAGGAAATCAATGCCTCCGCTTATCTCTCTAAGCCGGGTTTCGTCTAATGCTTGCACCGGCGGTTTAATCTGTTCCATAAAAAACTCTCCTTTAAGACAGAATTTGTAGTGATTGTACCATTGATATAAAATCGTGTCAACAAAAATATTTTTAAATATGAATTTTATATATTTATCTTCATAGACTATCTTTAAGGGAGGTAGTGAAGATGGAATCAAAATATGTAAGACGCGATTATTTAAATAGCACTAAAAATGTGGATATTAAGGAAAAAACAGGGAGTGAAGAACAATACGAAAGAATTCAAAATATAGGTTCGGTGATTGCTTCTTCGGGTAGAAAAAAATTGTACGCTTTAACCATAATCGGACAAATCGAGGGGCATACATCACTCAGCGATGAAACTAAGACTACAAAATATGAGCATATAATTCCCGAACTCGTCGCAATAGAGCAGGATTCACAGATAGAAGGGCTTTTGATTTTGCTCAATACCGTCGGTGGAGATATCGAAGCCGGACTTGCCATTGCCGAACTTATTTCCAGCATGAGCAAGCCCAGTGTGTCGCTTGTCATAGGTGGCGGGCATTCTATCGGTGTGCCCTTGGCGGTCTGCACGGATTATTCATTTATAGTCCCTTCCGCAACCATGACCGTCCACCCTGTGCGCACGGACGGCATGACGCTCGGAGTGGAACAGTCGTTTGAGAACTTACGAAGAATGCAGCAAAGAATAGCCGATTTTGTAGTCGGACATTCTAAAATTTCCGAAAAAAGGTTTTATGAACTTTGTATGAATACCGAAGAGATGTCTATGGACGTGGGTACTGTAATTGACGGAAATCAAGCTGTAAAAGAAGGGCTGATAAACGAAGTCGGTGGTCTTTCGGATGCTGTGGATATGCTCACAAAACTATCAAAAAAGCATAAAACGGACAAAAAATAGCGTCAAATAATCAATTTCAAAATATTGGAAACAAAATTTTCGATTTAAAGTATAATTTAACTTGGAAATTTGATATAATTAAACATCAGTATGTTTTAGGCATATTTTTATATGCCGATTTTTATATTGAGGTGTACATAAATGACATATTTTGACGCGATAATCCAAGGAATAATACAAGGTTTAACGGAATTTTTGCCTGTTTCGAGCAGTGGTCATCTGCTGATTTCGCAGCATATTTTGGGTGTGCAAGAAAACAATCTTTTTTTTGATATAATGCTTCATATAGGCACGCTTTTCGCAGTTTTGGCGGTATATTACAAAACAATTTGGAAGTTGATAATTTCATTTTTCCGGATAATTGGAATGATATTTAAGCGCGAGTTTAGTTTTAAAAAGCTAGACGCCTCGCAAAATATGGTTATAGCGCTTTTTGTAGGTTTGTTGCCGCTGTTTTTGCTTTTTGCACCCGTACCGGGGAGCGGCATGAGCATAAAAGATGTTGCCGAAGAGCTTGCGGCTTCCAGCAGTCTGCTTCTTGTTGGGATCGCGCTCATCACAACCGCTATAATGTTAACTATGGGTATTCGCAAAGAAAAATCGTACAAAAACAGTTATGTCAAACGTGTAGACAGCGACGGCGATTTGGAAAGATTTGACGGCAAAAAACAGCTTAGCATGTTCGATGCGCTACACGTTGGTGTTACGCAATTTATAGCGGCGATATTCCCCGGAATTTCACGCTCGGGCTCAACTCTTTCAACAGGACTTATGCGCGGCGTTAATAAACAGACGGCGCTTGATTATTCTTTTATACTCGGCGTGCCGGCGATAATCGCAGCCGCAGCTCTTGAACTCAAAGACGCGCTCAAATGTGGAGCGGTTCAGGCTGTGGGGATAGGCCCGGTTTTAGTCGGGATGCTTGTTTCGGCAGTGGTGGGATTCCTTGCGATAAAACTTTTCAAATGGCTTCTCAAAACTGACAAAATGATGATATTCGTAGCATACACATCCGTGCTAGGAAGTGTTTGTGTGATTATCGGAATAATCGAGAAATTTTTAAGCACAAATATTTTTACGGGAATGGCAATTTAATGATATTTCGGAGGATTTAAAATTGGCAAACAAGACGATTAAAAAAAATGACAGAAAAAAATCTTCAACCGCTAAGCAAAAAAAAGAGGTTTTCAATTCATGGAAGTCGGTTGCGACGTTTGGTTTTTCGGTTTTGGTTTTCTTTTTGATACTCATTCCGGGAGAAAACCTCTGGCTCTGGCTACATAATTTTATATTTAGCCTTTTCGGAGTTTGCTGCATCTTGTGGCCGATTCTCATCGGCACCGTCGCAGTACTCGACGCCATGGGCAAATCGGGTTCGAACGTAAAACTTAAGCTCTGGCTTTCTGTTGCGACGATAATTTTCGCATGTTCGATATTTTACGTTTTTTCTTGTGCCGAGAATAGTCAAAACGTTTCAAATGTTTTAGCGGATATATTTAATAGGTACCGAGCGGGAGAATTTAACGGAAGTTCAGGGCTTTTCGGCGCGCTTGTGGGCGTTCCGTGTGTGTGGGCGTTCGGTACGGTCGGTGCGAGGATTACCAATATAATACTTCTTTTTGTTTGTTTGATGTTTCTCACAAGCGCAACGCTTATGGATTTCTTCGGGCTGTTTTCAAAACCCGCGAAAGCGATAAAACAAAAAATTGAAGATAGAAACATAGAACGCGAAGCCCGTAGAAGCGCGCTGATCGATATAGATTTGGGCGAGAAACGAAACGAAAAATCCAGAAAGCCTAAGGATTTGGATATTTTTGAAGATAGCGAAAAAGAAAAAGATGAAATTTCAAAAGTAACCGAGAAATTTCTTTCAAAAATAAAAAATGAAAATGAACGCAAAGAGGAAACAAAAGCTCAAAAGGCCGAAGAAAAATCAAAAGAGTTTGAAGTACCCGAGAGTAATAATTCGAGTGCGGAATTTTATGAGTTCCCCACCATAGATTTGCTAAACGATGCCAAAAAGCCCGATGGTGGCGATATAACCGCGGAACTCAACCATAACGGCAAAATGCTTGTCGATACGCTCAAAAGCTTTAACGTAAACACCAAAATTATTGATATTAGCCGCGGCCCTGCCGTCACTCGCTATGAGCTGCAGCCTGCCGCGGGCGTAAAAATCAGTAAAATAACTACTCTTGCTGATGATATTGCACTCAATTTGGCGGCCTCGGGCGTGAGAATAGAAGCTCCGATCCCCGGTAAGGCGGCCGTTGGGATAGAAATACCCAATAAAGTCGTGAGTATGGTCAGCATGAAAGAGCTTATAGTTTCGCCCGAATTCAGGCGCGCAAAAAGCAAATTGACGGTCGTTCTCGGACGCGACATTTCAGGCGATATAATGACTGCCGACCTTGCAAAAATGCCGCATCTTCTCATCGCAGGCTCGACAGGTTCGGGTAAGTCAGTTTGTATAAATTCGTTTATCATAAGCCTTCTTTATAATGCTCGTCCCGATGAGGTTAAACTTCTCATGGTCGACCCGAAGGTAGTGGAACTTGGCGTCTATAACGGTATTCCGCATCTTTTGGTACCTGTCGTGACGGATCCGCGTAAAGCTGCGGGAGCTCTTAACTGGGCTGTGAATGAAATGCTCGTTCGGTATAAAAAATTCGCCGAAACAGGCGTACGCGATCTTGCGTCGTATAATCAGATGGTTGAAGAAAACCCCGACGCGAAAGATAAAAGCGGCGAAACGCTCGAAAAAATGCCGCAAATCGTGATAATAATCGATGAGCTTTCGGATTTGATGATGGCGGCACCGAATGAAGTCGAAGATTACATTTGTAGGCTTGCTCAAATGGCGCGTGCTGCGGGTATGCACCTCGTAATAGCCACGCAAAGGCCGTCGGTGGACGTAATCACAGGTATAATTAAGGCGAATATTCCCAGCCGTATTGCGCTTGCCGTGTCTTCGCAGATTGACTCACGTACAATTCTCGATATGAGCGGAGCGGAAAAGCTTCTCGGACGCGGTGATATGCTTTTTGCACCCGTCGGCTGTAATAAGCCGATACGCGTTCAGGGCTGCTACGTTACAGATAGAGAAATCGAGAAAGTTGTAAATTCGATTAAAATGACGGAAGAAAGCAACTACGACGAAGAAATTGCGAAAGAAATCGAAAAAGGCGCTGTTGTTGATAGTGCCGCGAAAGGCGAGGGAAAGCCTGAGGGTGCGATGGATCCGATGATGGCGGAAGCGGTTAAGTGCGTTGTGGAAGCGGGACAAGCTTCGACATCGCTTTTGCAGAGACGTCTCAGAGTAGGCTACGCAAGGGCGGGCAGACTCGTAGATGAAATGGAGCAAATGGGTATCGTCGGTCCGCACGAAGGCTCAAAACCGCGTCAGGTCCTCATAACATACCAGCAATTCCTGGAAATGAATCTCAATAACGCCGAATAGCCGTAAATTTTTGGGAGAAACACATTTTGAAAAAGAAGTTTAATAAAAAATACATTAAAAATCTTGTTTATCTTTTGATTTTGCCGATTTTCGGCGCAATTTATCTTGCATTGGTTTCAAATAATATAGTTACTGAGCAAACGTGGAAAAATATTTTTTCATCTAACGAAATTTCCGAAAGCAAGTATGAAAACGAAGAAAATGGTAGCGTAATCGGTGATATGGCGGTGCATTTTCTTGATGTGGGCGATGCCGATTGCAGCTATATAAAATGCGGGGAAGTGAATATTTTAATTGACGCTGCCGATAAAGAGCCGAAAGGAAAAGTTGTAAATTATCTTAAAAATCAGGGCGTGGAGAAGCTTGATTTAGTAGTTGCCACGCATCCGCATAGAGATCACATCGGGCAAATGTCCGAGGTGCTGGATAATTTTGAAGTTTCGCAGTTTATTGAGCCTGAAATTCCCGAAGAAGCGAACGCCGTAACAGTTACATACGAAAGAATGCTTGAAACCCTCGCCAATAAGAATATCAGTGCAAATTTGGTTTCGGCAGGGTTTAGCGCCGATATTGGGGATTTAAAAATTGAGGTTTTGGGTCCGATATCACAGGATAGCGAGAATCTAAACAATAATTCGGTTGTTTTGAGAATAACATATAAAAACGTAAGATTTTTGTTTATGGGTGATGCGGAAAAAGCGGAAGAACAAGAAATTTTAAGCAAAAATTATGATATAAAATCCGATATTTTAAAAGTCGGACACCACGGCAGTACGACATCGACGACTCAGAAATTTTTGCATGAGGTTTCCCCGAAATATGCGGTGGTATCAGTTTCGAAAGATAAACATAGGGCACGTAAACCGTATGTTATGGACAGACTCAAAAAGTTTTGCGGGGATGATATTTATGTCACTGGCGAGTGCGGTAATGTAATCGCATCGACCGACGGAGAAAAAATAAATTTTACAAAAGCGGCGTAAGGAGTGGCTTTTATGGAAAAATTTTTCGTGGATAGAATTGAAGATAATATAATTTTTTGCGAAGACGAAAACGGAGATGAAATAAAATTTGATTTGAGTGCGGCAGATGGTGAAATCAAAGAGGGCAATGTTATTTTTAAAAACAAAAAAGGGTACATTCAAACCGATATTGAGGCCACTTCTATGCGCAAGAAAAAAATATCGAACTTAAAAAAGTATGTATACAAAACAAAAAATTGAGGGAATGACAAACATTGTTTGTTGTTAAAATTTTTTTCGCGTTTGATATAATAAAATTCCAAAAAATGAATATGGAGGAAAAACAATGAAATTATCCAGCAAAATTTTAGCGACAGGAATCCTATTTTTAAGCGCAATGGCGTTTGCTTCTAGCCCTGCGGAAGCCGCTTGGTTTGGGAAGAAATACGACTCGCAAGCTTGCAAAGCAAAATTTGAGGATAAATGTCAAGCTTCAGAACTGGCAAAAACCGTCTGTGAGGCTGAGTTTATCGACTTTTACTGCTCGATCGACAAGCTTAAAAGTGATCTCCAAGCTTTGAGAGATTCGCAAGCTGCTTCGGAAAAAATATTTTCGCAGCTTCAGTCATCATACGAGGCATGGAAACGCGATGGTTTCAGAATAAATACCCAAACTTACACGGATTACGCTATTTCCAAAATCAAATTTGCCGACCAAAACCGTGAGGTCGCAGAGAAAGAGTCACTCGTTACTTCAGAAATGAAAGATATGGTTAAATTTATTTCTTCAAAGAAATCAAAGCAGAGCTATGTTACTACTTTAGACAGCACTCTGGAAGCTT
The DNA here is from genome assembly GCA_947305745.1 of uncultured Clostridia bacterium. Taxonomy (GTDB): domain Bacteria; phylum Bacillota; class Clostridia; order Oscillospirales; family Acutalibacteraceae; genus UMGS1491. The sequence goes on from CAMZEH010000001.1 coordinate 228,026, forward strand.
TCTATGATTATAGTGCGGCTGTTGCCAGAGAAGCTATCCCAACAGTGAAATAATTGATATCTAAAATTCGCCTTCGGAGTTTTCCGGGGGCTTTTCTTTTGCCACTAAATTAAAAAATATAAAATTTACATTATTTTTTCAAAAATAGTTTGACAATATTTTCTGTTTTTCATATAATCAAAACGAATTTCAATGGAAACTCAAAAAATTTATCAAAGGAGATGTTTTTATGGCAGGAGGAGAAAATTTTGAAAGGAAACCACTGAACTTTTCGGGTACAACTCTAACGCGCAGCAAGGTCAAAAAGGACATTAACGATTTTAAAAGAGATTATCTTAAATATTCAAGGTTTTTCTCCAACAAAGCTGAAATGAAGAAAATATTATCATCGAACGCATACGAATTTTATCAAAAAAAGTGCGAATACTGGCAATTAGACAAATGTTTGGTAAGTCTTCATAAAATAGTGGCAAGTATGCCCTGGCTGACGGATGATGATTGTGTCGATTTAATACGTGCTATAGATGCCGATCCGAAAGGGCAGAAAAATGACTTTGGTAGTTATGCGGAATTTCAAAACATACTCAGTAACATAGAAAAACACATTGGGAGCTTTGGCAGAATTACCGGTGATACAAAAGATAAAATGTTTGCGATAAGATTAGCTATTGGCGAATTTGCACTTGCTACGGTACGAGGTATGCCCCAGAGTATTTTTAATTATTTGGCGAGCTCATATCATTTAGCGGACTATTTACATGATACCCTTCGTGTGTGTAAAGACTTGAAATTGCTTTAAAATCTCCGCTCCGCTTCGGCGGAGTTTTTTTATGCGTAAAATTAGACAAAAAAGTTTTTAAAAAAACATTTTATATTTTGTAAGATTTGTGATAATATTATCTGTAGTGCGTTCTAATTTATAAACTTACATAAATGGAGAGTAAAATATGGACGGATTTAAAAAATTAAAGAAAATTCTTCTTGGGTCTGCGCTAAAAGATGATCAGCTTTCAAACGAAAAGCTTTCAAGGCTTTGGGGACTCCCGATAATGGCGAGTGATGCGGTTTCTTCGGTTGCATATGCGGTTGAAGAAATACTCATGGCGCTTGTACCCGCTCTCGGAATTTTGGCAGTTCACTACGTGGGATTTGTCAGTGTGCCGATTATTCTGCTTTTGCTCATCTTAGTGTTTTCGTATTCTCAGATAATAAATCACTATCCGAACGGTGGAGGGGCTTACGTTGTTTCAAAAGAAAATTTCGGTAAAAAATCTTCACTTTTGGCGGCAACGTGCCTTATCATCGATTACATAATGACTGTGGCGGTCAGCGTTTCATCTTCGACGGCTGCGATTTTAGCGGTTTATCCCGTTCTTGAACCTTACAGAATAGTCATTTCGCTTGTTTGCGTGGGTATAATTACGCTTATAAACCTTCGCGGTATCGGTGAATCTTCGAAAGTTTTCGGTATTCCTACATATGCATTTATATTTTCCATGATAGCGCTTATCGTGACGGGCTTTGTGCGCGTGTTTAATCATACCCTTGCACCGATTACATATACGCCCGATCAGATAGCGAGCATTTCTCAAAATACGATGACAAGTATGAGCCTTGTACTTTTCCTCTGTGCGTTTTCGTCGGGCTGCTCGGCGCTTACGGGCGTTGAGGCCGTCAGTAACGCCATTCCAAGCTTTAAAGAGCCTTCTCAGAAAACAGCAAAACAAGTACTATTTATGCTCGGCGGAATAATAATATTCATTTTCGGCGGTACAAGCTTTTTGGCTACAGCACTTAAAGTTGTTCCGGTCGCGGATAAAACCGTTCTTGCACAAATGGCGACGGCGATTTTTGGAAACGGAATAATGTTTTATATCTTGCAGTTTACTACTTCACTTATCTTGCTTCTCGCTGCAAATACGTCATACAGCGGTTTGCCGATATTGCTTTCGATCCTGGCCAAAGACAGATATATGCCTCGTCAGTTTGCGCAAAGAGGCACGAAACTTAGTTTTTCAAACGGTATAGTTTTCATATTCATAGTAAGTTCGCTGCTCTTGATAGCATTCAACGCAGATACTCATAAATTAATACCGTTTTATTCAGTAGGAGTTTTCGTATCGTTTACGATTTCACAGTTTGGCATGTTCGTCAAATGGTTACGTTCCAAAGCTCCCGGTTGGCAGTATAAATCAATAATCAACGGTTTTGGTGCACTTGTTACGTTCATAGGCTCGATAGTCGTTTTCACCACGAAATTCACGCACGGAGCATGGGCGCTTCTTATCGTAACGCCGATTTTGATGTGGTTTATGTCTCAGACGCACAAACATTATTTCAAATTCTTAAAAGGAATAAGCATTTTGGGGTATAACTACCAATATAAGCCCAGCACCAGTACGGATACATTCCCGTGCATCGTTCTTATTAATAAGATGAACAGAGCGGCCCTGAAAACCTTTGATTACGCGAATAAGATAACTTCAAATGTTACAGTTCTTCATGTGTCGGTTTCGAGCACGGAAACGGAGAGGCTCAAAAGGCAGTGGCAAGATTTGGGCATAGAAGTGCCACTTACGGTTATTTATACGCCGTACCGTGATATAATCACGCCAATCGAAGAATATGTTTCGGAAAAGGAAGCCGAACTCAAGGACGGCGAAAATCTGACTGTCGTGCTGACGCGTATAAGCGGAAACGGCTGGAAAGATGAGATTTACCATAACCAAACTACGTTCTTCATCGAGCAGCAGCTCAGAAAACACGAAAATGTAGCAACAATTTTGGTGCCGTATTTCTACAATAGACCCAAAACTTCACAACAGCCTATAAAATCAGCGCAACCGACAAAGTAATTTTTCGGGAGGAAAAATCGTAAGTGAAAAAATTTTGTAAAAGTATAATCAGCGGCATTTTGATAGCTTTTGCCGTGATATTTACGGGAGCGATCCATGCGGAAAGCTCTCTTGACCGAATTAAAGAACGTGGATACATAAAAGTATCCACTAATGCTGATTTTGACCCATTTGAGTATAAAGATGGCGATAAAATTATAGGTATCGACGTTGATATAGCGCGTAAGCTTGCCGAATATATGGGGCTTGACATTGAAATAAACGATGTTTCATTCGACGCAATAACTTTAGAGCTTAGCAATCGTAAATGCGATTTTGCGATAGCTGCGATGAGCTATAGCGATGAAAAAGCGCAGAGCGTAGATTTTTCGGATCCTTACTATAACGCAAAGCAATCGGTGATAGTTTCATCGGGGAGCGATATAAAGTCTAGTGCCGATATTGGCGATAAAAGAATAGGTGTTGCGCTTGGGTTTACGGGCGACATGTATTGCACGGAACATTTCCCAAATGCCGATATTCATAGATACGATACGGCATCAGATGCTGTTTTGGATCTTGTAAGCGGCAGGCTTGATGCGGTTGTGGTAGATGATACGCCTGCAAAAAAACTCGTGAATATTTCAAACGGAGGGGCGAAGCTCCTTGATGAATATCTTTTTGAGGAGAGTTATAGGATAGCCGTCCCGAAAGGCGACAGAGAGCTTCTTGATAAGATAAACAGCGCTTTGGCTCAGATGAAAGCCGACGAGGAGATAGATAAAATCGTAGCTAAATATGTTGGCGTACCTGAGGGCGAAAGCGTGGATTTAATCGCGCAAATTTACAAAAATTTAGTTACAAAAGATAGATATAAAATGATTTTCAGCGGTCTTGCCACAACGCTTGAAATAACTGTTGTCGCGCTTTTGATAGGCGTTTTGATAGGTTTTACGCTTGCGCTTATCAAAGTAAGTAAGAGCAAGAATGCTTTAATGAAAATTATGAAGTTCATCGCAAATTTTTACATAACCGTCATACGCGGAACGCCTGTTGTGGTGCAGCTTTTTGTGATATATTATTTGATTTTCGCATCGACGGGCTTGCCGAAACTGCTCGTTGCAATGATAGCATTCGGAATAAATTCGGGTGCCTACGTTGCGGAGATAGTTCGTGGCGGAATACTTTCGGTAGACGGCGGACAGTATGAAGCAGGGCGTTCGCTCGGTCTTAGCGGAAAAATAACTATGATGAAAATAATTTTGCCTCAAGCGGTAAAAAATGTTATATCGGCACTTACAGGAGAATTCATAAATTTAATCAAGGAAACGTCGGTTGCGGGATTCATCGGCGTAATGGATATGTCACGTGCAGGTAATATAATCAGAAGTCAGACGTACGAACCTGTCGTGCCGCTGATGACCGTCGCGCTGATATACCTCATGCTCGTGGCGATACTGACGGCAGTATTTTCGCTGTTTGAAAGGAGGATGCGTTCGAGTGATAAGCGTTAAGAATCTATATAAAGAATTCAAACAAGACGGCAAAGTTTTGCATGTGCTAAATGGTATCAACGCAGAATTTAAAAAAGGCGAAAAAGTTGCGATAATCGGGCCTTCGGGCTCGGGTAAAAGTACATTTTTGAGGTGTATAAACGCGCTCGAAACGCCGACTTCGGGCGAAATACTTTTTAAAGGTAAGAAAGTCGACGTAAATAGCAGTGATATAGATGACATCAGAAAAAACATCGGAATGGTTTTTCAGCATTTCAATCTTTTCCCGCATATGACGATACTTGAAAATATTACGTTCGCGCCGATAACGCTTAAAGTGTATTCTGAAAAAGAAGCCAAAGAAAACGGTATGGCGCTACTCGAGAAAGTCGGGCTGAAGGATAAATGGAATTCTTATCCGTCAAGGCTGTCGGGCGGGCAAAAGCAGAGAGTTGCTATAATACGTGCGCTTATGATGAAGCCTGAAATAATGCTTTTTGATGAGCCAACATCGGCACTCGACCCCGAAGTTGTAAAAGACGTAATAGCACTCATGGTCGAAATTGCAAAATCAGGCATGACGATGATAATGGTTACGCACGAGATGAATTTTGTACGGCATTCGGCGACGAGAGTACTTTTCATGGACGAAGGGAAAATCATATCGGATACCACACCCGAAGAACTTTTCAACAACTGCGAAAACGTAAGAATAAGTAAATTTTTAAGTAAATTAGCTTAATCGGAGAAAATAATGAAAATAATCACAAAAAATCCACTCGAAACGGAAAAGCTTGCCTACAAGTTGGCGAGCAAATTAAAAGGCGATGAAGTAATAGCGTTTTACGGAGATTTGGGAGCAGGCAAGACGACATTCACAAGAGGGATCGCCAAATATTTCCATACAAAAGAAGATGTTTCCAGCCCGACGTATGCGATTGCGCATGAATATGAGGGCGATAAAATTAAAATTTATCACTTTGATATGTACCGCATAACTTCTTATGAAGATCTGGAATCTACAGGCTTTTTTGGTTACATCGGCAAAGGGCTGATAGTCATCGAGTGGAGTGAAAATATAGAAAATTTCTTGCCGGATAATGCGATAAAGGTTAGAATTCAAAAAAATCCCAATGACGAAACGCAGAGAATTATAAATATAGAGGGGATAGAAATTTAATGAAAATATTGGCGGTTGACTCCTCGTCGATAACGGCATCGGTTGCGGTAATAGATGATGATAAAATTGTTTCGGAATTTTTTATGAATGCCGGACTCACGCATAGCCAAACGCTTGCGCCGATGATTGATGCCGTGCTAAAAAACTCGAATACAGAGCCAAAAGAAATAGATTTATATGCAGTGACTAATGGCCCGGGGTCGTTCACGGGGCTCAGAATAGGCGCCGCCACGATTAAAGCTATGGCATTTGCGAATAATAAACCGTGTGTAGCGGTTTCATCGCTTGAGGCGCTTGCGTATAATTCTTGTAGCGAAAACAGTTTAATTTGTGCGTGTATGGACGCAAGGTGCGATCAAGTTTATACGGCGCTTTTTGAGAATGGAAGCGGCATTATTTCACGCGTAGCCGAAGATAGTGCGGAATTAATTCCCGATTTGACGGAAAAACTCGCAAAAATGGATAAAAATATAGAATTTGTTGGCGACGGCGCTTTGGCGTGTTACAATAAAGTTATAGAGAGTGATGCGAGCGAAAAATATTTTCTTTTGCCCGAACATAGTAGATATATAAAAGCGCATAATGTCGCACGCTTGGCGCTTGAAAAGTATAAATCGGACGAATTTTGCATGGCGGAAGATTTATCACTTAGTTATCTCAGAATTCCGCAAGCCGAACGACAGCTAAACGAGCGTTTATCAAAGAGCGAGAGGTGAATTTATGATAATTATCGGATCTGACCACGCAGGATATAAACTCAAAGAGCTTATTAAAAATTACCTTAATGAAATAGGTGAAAAATATGTCGACGTAGGTACAGATAGTGAAGAATCGTGCGATTATCCCATCTTTGCGGAAAAAGCTGCGAAAAAGGTCCTAAGCACAGAAAACACAAAAGGTATACTCGTCTGCGGTTCAGGGATAGGTGTTTCGATTGCTGCGAATAAAATAAAAGGCATAAGAGCTGCACTTTGTATGAATTCTGAACTCGCCGAGATGTCCAGGCGGCACAACGACGCTAATATTTTGTGCTTAGGCGCAAGGTATATAGATTTTGAAACTGCAAAAAAAATAATTAAGATATTTTTAAGTACCGAATTCGAAGGCGGACGCCACGAAAGACGGGTTCAGGAAATTAAAGATATAGAACAAAATTATTAAAATCACGGAGGAAAGAAAATGCAAGAACACAAAAACGTAATGATTATGGATCACCCTTTAATTCAGGATAAGATCAGCCTTTTGAGGAATAAAGAGACGAGCTCAAAAGAGTTTAGAGAGCTGATAAGCGAAGTTACAATGCTTATGTGCTATGAATCACTGAGAGATTTGCCGCTGAAAGAAGTAGAAGTTGAAACTCCGCTCATGACAGCGAAAACCAAAGTTTTGGCGGAAAGACACATAGCATTTATCCCGATTTTACGAGCAGGACTCGGAATGGTAGAAGGCGTCGTAAACCTAATGCCGACCGCAAGAGTAGGGCATATCGGGCTTTACAGAAATCCCGAAACACGTTTACCTGTTGAATATTATTGTAAACTTCCGTCGGACATCAGCGAGCGCGATGTAATACTTCTCGACCCAATGCTCGCAACGGGTGGGACTGCAGTAGACGCAATAACAATGGTCAAAGAGAGAAAGCCGAGATCGATAAAATTCATGTGCATTTTGGCATCTAATCAGGGCATCGAGGCGCTTACGAAGGCTCACCCCGACGTAAAAATTTACTGCGCAGCAAGAGATGCAGAGCTTAACGACGACTGCTACATAATACCCGGTTTGGGCGATGCCGGCGACCGTATTTTCGGCACAAAATAAAACAAAAAGGATTTGAATTATGGAAAGAATAAAAGATGCGATATGGAGATTTGTCAAAAGGTATAGAAAATACGCGCTGCTCTTTTGCGATTTTTTGATATGGAATATATCTTTTTACGTTTCGTTTGCTATCAATCGGAACAGCCTTTCCATAATTGATTTTGACCAAACTTTTCTAACGTATTTGGCGCTTGTAAATGTTTGTTTTTTGATTACGTTTTTGTCGTTTAAGCTTTACGATAAAATTTGGCGATACGCCGATGCGGAGGATTTTTTCTACGTCGGAATGGCGACGCTGTGCGCAAATGTGCTGTTTTTTACGCTGACGATACTCTGCGGAATAAAAATGAGCATGCGTATGAACTTTTTATTTTTGATAACATCGGTATTTGCCGTGCTGATGTTTAGAGTAGTGTATCGGCTCAATAAACTTTTGGAGAACGTTTCTACTGAAGATTTTATAAATAAGAAGCGCCTTTTGATAGTGGGCGGAGGCGACTCAACTGCGCTGCTTTTGAGGGAAATATCGAAACATTCGGGTGAGTATATTCCCGTTGCGATAGTCGATGACGATAGCGAAAAAATCGGGCGTAATATGATGGGTGTAAAGATAGCGGGCTCGACGGAGAAGATCCCTGAAATTTGCGAAAAAATGGATGTTGAAGTCATTCTTTTTTCGATAGTTTCCATTTCAAACGCGGAGAGGCGTAGGATACTCGATATTTGCGCAAAGACGAATTTGGAAGTAAGGATAATTCCAAATGTCTATGATGTTGTAACGTCGGGAATTTCGGTTGAATCCGCGATACGAAAAATCCGAGTGGAGGATTTGCTGGGACGCGAACCCGTAGTTTTCGATAAGAATCAATATGGCGGTTATTTGATAGGTAAAACAGTTTTGGTTACGGGCGGAGGCGGCTCGATAGGTTCGGAACTTTGTAGGCAGATTGCAAGTTTATCACCAAAAAAATTAATTATTCTCGATATTTATGAAAACAGCGCATATGAAATACAGCAAGAGCTGAAAATGAGGTACGGCGATAAATTAAATTTATCGGTTGAAATAGCCACTATTTGCGACCAAAAAGAGCTTGAAGACATTTTTTCAAGAGAAAATATCGACGTTGTATTCCACGCCGCGGCTCATAAACATGTCCCGCTCATGGAATGCAACCCCGAGGAGGCCGTTAAGAATAATATTTACGGTACGATTAATTTACTCGATTGTGCGGATAAATATGGAGTGAATAAGTTTGTGCAGATTTCAACCGATAAAGCTGTAAATCCAACGAACGTCATGGGCGCGACGAAACGCGTTTGTGAGATGCTTATTCAGGCGAAGGATAAAGAAAGCAAAACTGAATTTGTAGCGGTTCGATTTGGGAATGTTTTGGGCTCAAACGGCTCTGTAATACCGCTTTTTGAGAAGCAAATCAAAAGAATGGGGCCCGTTACCGTAACGCACCCTGAGGTCATACGCTATTTTATGACGATTCCCGAAGCTGTTTCGCTGGTCATGACGGCAGGTGGGCTCGCAAAAGGCGGAGAAATTTTCGTCCTTGATATGGGAGCGCCTGTAAAGATCAAAGATTTGGCGGAAAACCTTATTCGTTTGTCAGGTTTTGTTCCGCACGAGGATATAAATATAGAATACACAGGGCTCAGGCCTGGTGAGAAGCTTTATGAAGAACTTCTCATGGACGAGGAAGGAATACAAAAGACGAAAAGTAAGAAGATATATATCGGCCACCCAATAGAATTTAGTACTGCGGAATTTAAAAACCAGTTAGATGAACTTTGGGAAATATGTGGTCACGGCGGCGAACAAGAGATAGTAGAAATGCTTTCAAAAATGGTGCCGACTTTCAGTCGGCAAGATAATAAAAATAATTTACAGCGTTGATTTAAGAAATATACCACCCCCTAGTTTAGGGGGTGGTAATTGTATATGGAAAAAAGCTGTGCTTTTATGCACAGCTTGGCTTGATAATCATATTTTTATATAAATTATTCCGGCAAAACTTCTACTTTGATTTTTGCTGTGATTTCAGGATAAAGTTTCACAGGCACATTGTAAACACCGCATTCTTTTATATTTGTATCAAGAATTATGCTATGTTTATCAACGCTGATTCCAAAAATTTCGTTCACTTTCTTGGCTATATCTTTATTCGTAACGGCTCCGAAAAGATTTCCGTTTTTGCCGGCCTTTAGGTGCAAAGCTACCGTCTTGCCGCTAATTTTATTCGATATTTCTTGCGCTTTTTCTTTACTTTCTTGTTTATGAAACTCCTCTGCCGATTTTTGCATGCTGAGTTCATTGAGCGCCTGAGAGTTTGCAATTTTTGCGCTGCCTTTTGAAATCAAAAATCTCGCAAATCCATCTTTAACGTCTTTTACCTCGCCTTTTTTGCCTGTGCCTTTCACATCTACCAACAATACCAATTTCATTGATCAATCTCCGTTCTTTTTGCTATTTGAATTATTTTCTTTTAAAATTTCAATCAGTTCATTTTTGGCTTTTTTAATATCATAATCTTCACTGAGCTGAGCGGCTGCCATTGTCTGATGCCCGCCACCGCCGAATTTTTCCATTATGACCTGGACGTTTATATCACCCATCGAACGAGCTGACATATTTATAATACCATTGTTTTTAAATATTACAAAAGATGCTTTCACATTTTTTATGTTAAGAAGTTCGTCCGCCGCCTGAGCGCATGCGATTTTAAGATCACCCTCGCACGACTCCGCGCACGCTACTGCACAGCATTCGACTATGTCGCATTTTTCTATTATTTTACATCTGAGTTTATATGAATCGAGCGAATTTGAAAACAATCTTTTGACTGCCGAGCTGTCTGCGCCTTTTCTTTTGAGGTATGCCGCAGCTTCAAACGTACGTATGCCGGTTTTTAGTGAAAAATTCTTGGTGTCAAGCGTAATGCCCGCCAAAAGTGCATCCGCTTCGGGTTTTTTCAAAAATTTATCGTTGATGTACTGTACCATTTCGGTTACCATTTCGGAAGCTGATGATGCAAACGGCTCATGGAAAAATATTTCTGCATTTTGGATTTTATTCACATTCATGCGATGATGGTCAACCACGATAATGTTTTTACATTTCTCATAGAGTTCTTTATCTTCAAGAAAATCTGCACTGTGTGTATCAACAGCTATCAGAAGTGTCTGGGGAGTAATCATATTCTTCGCTTGTTCGGGCGAGATGAATATATCTTTTTTATACGATTCCATATATTTTATAAGTTCGCCTGCGAGAGTCTGCGTTTTATTTACTACTACTCGGCAATTTTTCTTCTTCATACCCGAGCAAATACCGCAAAGCGCTACCGCAGCACCTACACTATCGAAATCAGAAAATTTATGTCCCATTATAAGCACGTTTTCCGCAGTTTCGATCTTTTCCATCAGAGCCTTTGCTACAACTCTTGTACGAACTTTACTTCGTTTTTCGAGTCCGCCGGAATTGCCTCCAAAAAATTCATACGAATGTTTGTTCTTTATCGCAGCTTGATCTCCACCACGCCCCAGGGCCATATTTAGAGCGTTTTTAGCCTGAATTTTCGATTTTTCAAGCGTATCCTCACCTCTGCTCACACCTACGGAAATGGTTGCGTATTTGTTGTCGAGAGATTTTATTTCGTGAATTTTTTCAATGATTTCAAATTTTTCGTATATAAATTTTTTTAAATACTTTTCTTCGAAAAACACAGCATATTTATCATCTGATATTCTCTCAAGCACGCCTTCCGCAGAAGATATCCATTTTTGGAGTCTGTCTTCAAGACCAAGTGAAATATATAAAATTTGCTCCTCGGAAAGCGTTTGCTTGAGTTCTTCTTTATTGTCAAAAGAAACGTATCCCACGCACATACGGCCGTCAATGAATTTTTGTTTTAAGTTTCTGTAATCGGTATCGTCTTTAAAATACAGAATTATGAAATCAAAAAATTTTCTTATGTATAGCTTATAACTTTCTTCACCTATCTTAATCAAAGCGTGCGTTTTGCTTAGCAAAGTTTCAGAATTTTCGCGCGGTAAAATATCTTTAAGACCGCTTGAGGAACAATATCCCCTATCCAAAAATACGGTTTTAAAGTTATCATTATAAAACAGAATTTCGTTAATATTGGCGGTACTTACAATTATCACGGGCATCGGTACGGCTTCGAGTATGTCGCCTGAGTTACCGCTGAAAAATTTCTTTACGTTTTCGGAAACATTTAAAATATGCTTTTTATTATATTGAAACTCAATAAGCCCGAGAGCGACTATCGAAAGAACGATCGCAAAATGCATGAATGATAAAACCGGATTTATTGGTAGCAAAGCGATGCTCATGACGAAAAGCACGGTGCTGACAAGTAGCCATGCCAGGCGCGAAGAAAGTTTTAGATTTTTCACAGATTTTCACTCCCAAAAAAATTTTAGATATTTTGCAATCATTATACTCTTATCTTAAAAAATTCGCCACTAAATTTTGTTAAACAACTGTGCGTTTTATGACTTAGTATAAATACTATAGAGCACCAAAAAAGGAGTTAACCTTTTATTGCCAATATATTAATTTTATCTAAAATTTAATAAAAATGATTGAATATATATATATATATATATAAAATGTATACGAATCCTGGCCGTGATTCAAGAATTTATATTGAAGGAGATGTTGTTTATGGGAGCTATTGCAACTCGTATGTTGGGTGTTGCCTTGCTTAAATGGGTACGCTTAACGGCTAGGTCTATTGTTGCTCCTAGATTAATTGAATTTGCTTTGAAATCAAATGTTGACTATACTGGAGCGAATGCTAACAACTTAATCACAGATCTGACAAATATTGTGGCAAAATATGGTGCAACGATGCCGCCTCAGGCTGATATCACGGGATATCAAAATGCTGTGCAGGCTTTGGCAACAATATTGAACGATTTTAAAGCACAAAAGCCAGATTTTGATATATTCAAAAATACAATGGCACAATTAATTAAAGGAAAAATGATCTTTGTCCCTACTGCGACGCAGCAAATAATAGCCACACGTGTGGGGCACGCCATGAATTGGGGCACGAATCCTCAAACTGTAGGCAGTAATTTTAATACGCAAATATTTTTGCCATTAAATCAATTGTTCACAACACTTGGAGGCACATTGCCATTAGCTCAAGGCGTTAAAATTGGCGCGGAGTATCGGAAGTTGAGTGCTCCGCTTGCCGTGGCACTATACACTAATGCGATGTTGAATTAGATCTAGGTGCTTATTCTTTTTGATTAAAATACATAAAAACGGCCAAAACTACCTTTATAAAGAAATATAAAGGTGGTTTTTTTATGGACGTAAAGCGCGGAGACATATTTTATGCGGATTTAAGCCCTGTTGTCGGCTCGGAGCAGGGAGGAGTTAGGCCTGTGGTTATCGTGCAAAATAACATCGGCAACAAGCACAGCCCAACTGTAATTGCCGCGGCTGTCACGAGTCAAGAACTGAAAACGAATTTACCAACCCACATAAGCCTCGCATCGGGCGGGAGCGGACTCCCGAAAAATTCTACGGTACTTTTGGAACAAATCAGAACGATAGATAAAAAGCGTCTTAGAGAAAAACGCGGCTCTCTCGGCATGGACGCAATGCAAAGAATAGATCACGCGCTTTCGGTTAGTTTTGGGCTTCCGATTTATGGCAGTTCTACATACTATACCTGAACAAATAGTATCGTTTTTAGAAATTTTAATATAAAATAATGCTATTAAAACAATGATTTAGTCAAAAATTAATGGTGTATATTTGAAATTAGTGATATAATGCAGTTGTGTATCAAAATGCCATAAAAAAATATAATCTACGGCTTTTTATGGTTAAAATATTGATTTATTTCATAAAGTGTGATTATATTGGGCTTCGGCCCACCGGCAAATCTATTTTTGGAGGCGATGCAAAAGGCATTTATAGTCAAAGTATGTTGAAAAGGAGTTTTTCGAGTTGGCTTATGAGGTTTCGGGAAAAAATCGGGCGAGAAGTAAAAATCTTAAGAAAGAAAACAGTCTTGATTATTATATTCTGAATAATAAAGACGATATTTCTCCAAAATACGATAAGAATTCCGAGGACGAAGAGCAAAAATATGAATTTTTGAAGAAAAACTTGAAACCTTCGTCGGTTATACCGAGAGAAACCGAAAAATACTACGAAACTCCCGATAACTTGGGATATTTCAATACACGCTTTGGAACTATTGCCGTAGGAAACAAAAAATATCAAAAAAATTCACCTGTTGTTTTTTCGTTGGTACCTGAAAATGCCAAGCCAAATGAGGATATTTCCGACAGAGAGGTAAATTCACCTAATTATTATTTTGGCAGCGATAAGAAAATTAGAAAAGAAAAATTTGTTGCGAGCGAAATTAGTTTTAAATATGACCCCGAAAGAAGTGAAATTCAGAAGCTCAAAGATGATAAAGACGGCGTTGTAGACGACGAAAAAGAGCTACTTTATACATCAAAAAAAGAGAACTATATGATTGAGAATCTGAAAAAAAGACAAAATGACGATATTGGGAATCTTTCGAGGGTAAATAAGAGAATTGAAAATGAAAGAGATATCAAAAAAGAAAAAGAAGAGGATAATGAGGAATTTTTAAGTAAGCTGAATGATTTTGTATCTAAGCTGAAAAAAGACAAAATAAAAAAAAGAGTAGAGTCAGATGATGCGATTATGAGGAGAAAGAGGATACAAGAACTTTCGATAGAAGCGGATTTAAAATCGCTGAGTTTGGCGGAGTTAAGGAAGAGATTAGAAGAACTGTTAAAAAAAGAAGAGTTACCATACGAAATCCTAAAAAAATATAAGAGTATTAATAAGGGAGAATTAGATAAGCAAGAGATGATAACCATAATCAAAGAGTTGCTTATGCTAAACCCGGAGAACTGAATTTGCTTAACAATAAATTAGGGCTCATTTCCCTATTTTATCTGTTAATAAATCGCATGGAGTCTACGATATGAGCAAGTTACTGTGATTGTTTATATGGTAGACGAGATGCAAAAAATTCAATTTATTTAACCGGAAAGGAGTTGAAAGGTTCTTGCTATTTAATAGTAGGGAACCGAGATGATTATGGCAGAATATTTATCTCCGGGAGTCTATGTCGAGGAATTTGACAGCGGCCCCACCCCGATGCAAGGTGTCGGAACAAGCACAGCAGGTTTTATTGGCGTGGCAGAAAAAGGTCCTGTAACGGGAGCACCCGTTTTGGTAACAGGTCCCGCAGACTTCACACGTAAGTTTGGCGGATATTTGCATGAGAGCGAGTTTGGTGAGTACAGATTCTTAGCTCATGCGGTAAACCACTTCTTTATCAATGGAGGGTCAAGAGCATTTGTAATGCGTGTAGCTCCTTCGGATGCGCAAATTGCTAAGGCGAAATGCGCAAAAGGTAAAGAAGGAGTACTGGATATCGAAGCTAAAAACCCGGGTTCATGGGGTAACACGGTAATCCTGACATTTGAACCTACTTCAGACAGCAAGACCCAGATACTCGAAGATATTGGTGAAGGAAAATATCGTCTGAAAAACGCGGCAGGCTTTGATAAGGGCGACGTAGTTGCTCTTGAAGGCGCCGGAGAAACACAGTACGGCGTTGTTAAAAATGCTACGGGAGACATCGTAACATTTGACACACCATTTGAAGGCAAAGTCGTCGACGATAAACTTTTACCGCAAATAACTATTAAGACTTGCGAAATGAACGTAGTCGTTGACCACGAAGGTGATGTTGAAAAATATCCGAAAGTTTCGTTTAATGCTTTTGCACCGTCATTTATTGAAAAGGTGATGAGCAAATCAGAAATAGTATTCCTGAAAGCCAAACCCGAATCGAGCGCAGTTGCTCCGATTGATATCGTAAAGCAAGTGTTCGGTAAAGACGGCGATGTAATAAAAGTAAGTCTTTCAGGCGGTACAAATGGTACAGCTTCAAAGCTTACAGATGATGATTTCATCGGTCAAGACAAAGGACCCGGCTCAAGAACAGGTATTCAATCATTCCTTGATAATGCAGAAGTCAATATCATGGCAGTACCTGGTATTACAAGCGCAAACGTACAGCTTTCGCTCGTAAATCACTGCGAAAAACTCGCCAGCAGATTTGCAGTTCTCGATATGCCGATGACGGCTAAGAGCGTAGCGGATATCATGGAGCACAGAGATATAGTCGACAGTGACTACTGTGCAATGTATCACCCGTGGCTTCAGGTTTTCGACCCGCTCGATAAAAAGGATACATTCATTCCTCCTTCGGGTTCGGTTATGGGTATTTATGCGCGTAGCGACAACTCAAGAGGTGTGCATAAAGCACCCGCAAACGAAGTCGTTGCAAATTGTACGGGACTTATGGTCAACTATAACGTTGCAGAACAAGATTTACTCAACCCGAAGGGCGTCAACCTAATAAGAAGATTCCCCGGTGCAGGAATAAGAGTTTGGGGCGCAAGGACAGCTTCTTCGAAAGCACTTTGGAAATACATCAACGTGAGAAGACTCTTCATTTACCTCGAAGAATCCATCAAAGCAAACACGAACTGGGTAGTATTTGAGCCCAACGACACGGCGCTTTGGTCGCGAGTAAGACGTACAATCGAACTTTTCCTCGAGGGTATGTGGAGAACGGGAGCACTTGTGGGCGGTTCGCCTGATGAGGCATTCTTTGTGGATATCGGCCCGAACACAATGACTCAAGATGATATCGATAACGGCAGATTAATTTGCGTAATCGGTGTGGCACCGGTCAAACCTGCTGAGTTCGTAATTTTCAGAATTACCCAAAAAGCCGGCGGCGCAGAAGGTGAAGAATAAATAATTTAAAGGAAAGGAGAATGATTTTATATGCCAGAATTTGCTACTACCGGAATCCAGGACCTCGGTACGGGGGTGCTTTCAACCAACTCTACCGACGCAAACGGACTCCAAGCCCCAATAAGAGGTTTTAGATTTACCGCAAACTTTGAAGGACTCGGAACAACTTCGTTCCGTGAAGTTCAAGGATTTAATACGGACGTTGAAACAATAACATATCGTGAAGGCGGGTTTGGTTTCTTGACGACGAGAAAACTTCCCGGTATGGTGACGTACGGAGAGATTACGCTGAGCAAAGGCCTGTATTCAAGTCCGCTACTCTACAATTTCTTCAATGATTACCTCGAAGGGAACAATTTCAAACCGGTCAATGCGACGATTATAGTTTATGATAACGCAGGACAACCTCAAGCGAGCTGGACTGTAATTAATGCATGGCCGTCAAGATATGAGTCAACCGGACTTAACGCAGAAAGCTCAGAAATCTTGGTCGAAACCTTGAACCTGCAACATGAAGGTATCAAGAGAGACGTCACAACCGCAGCAGGTTAATTAATTTAAATATTTGAAATAGCGTTCTCCCTGCATACCGATAGATTTTGATATGTGGGGGGAACATATCAGATTAAAGGAAGAGTGATTATTAATGGCAGCATCGATACCCTTTGAAACACAAGTAAAATTTGAATTACCTAAAGGATATGTAGACAAGGAAGGCAAAGTACACAAAAAAGGCGTTATGAGACTTGCAAATGCGGCAGACGAAATAGCTCCGCTCAATGACGCGAGAGTAAAGATGAACCCCGGATATCTTAGCATCTTGCTTTTGGAAAGAGTAATTACAAAACTCGGCGACCTAAAAACAATAGATGCCAATGTAATAGAAAACCTGTTCACGGCCGATATGGCATATTTGCAAAATCTTTATCAAAAAATTAACGCCGTGGAACCACCGACAGCCACAGTAACTTGCCCGAAATGTAAACATCAGTTTGGGTATGAACTGCCTTTTTTCGGGGAAGCCTAAAAAGTTATCCCGAGTCGGTACTTTATGAAGAGATAGCTTTTTTGGCTTATTATTTTCACTGGTCCAGGCACGAAATTATGCATTTGACCCACAAAGAAAGAATAAAATTCTGTTCCGAAATTTCAAAAATCAATAAGAAAACAAATGGTTCGGAAAAAACCGGTCAGAAAAATATTTTTGATATATCATAAAAATAATTTTTTGGGAGGAGCTTTAAAATGCTAACTGCAGACAGCATGGAGAATATGGGCGGGCTCATTGTCGACAGAATACCAAAACCTCGTGTTTCGGCTATGGACAATTTGCTTACGGGCTTCAATTTTATCGTTTCTCTCAATGAATTCACTTATGGATTTCAAAATGTTTCCAATATTCAGCGTCACCGCGAAGTCGGTTATCACATGGAAGGCGGCGTGAACGATCACCAAATTATGGTCGGACGTCCAAATGATAATATTTATACTTTGTCGCTAAGGCGTGGGTATATTATACATGCTCCCGACGATGTGGTAAACAAGTTCGCAGTGGCTGGAGTTGCAAGAATTCCAAATGAAGTCGCACGAAAAGCGGCTCTTATAGCTTTGAATGCAAGCAGCCCGCAAGCGGCACTTGAAAACGGCCCCGCTCCGGGTTTTATACAGGTTTACAGTAGACGTAAAAAACTTGTTGCAATGTTTTCGTTTTTGTCGCTCGGTATGACCGAGTGGACGTTTTCGGATCTTGATGCGCAGTCGAGCGAAGCACTTTTTGAAAACATTACAATCGCCCACACGGGGCTGACGCTTCTTCCCGCGACGTGGCTTCCGAGTGCTACGCAAGCTGTTATGGGCTGGACGGGCGCTACTGAAGACAGTATGGCAACTATGGCAGAAATAATGGAGAAAAACAAAAAGGAGTTTGAAAAAAGACAAGCACAAATCCAAGAACTCGAGAAGCAAAAAAGCGCTCTTGATAACGAAAGAATAGAACTGCTTCATAAGCGTGATGAAATACTTGCCGAACGCAATCAACGAGCCGAAGAAAGCAGGAAGAAATCCGAAGAAGAAAAGGATGCTACGCTCGAGAGCATAGAGAAAGCTCGTGAAGAGAGCGCAAAATCAAGGGAGCAAGAGCGTGAAGCAGCCGAAGCTGCAAGAGCAGAGTCCGAGAAAGCCAAAGAAGAGCAATCTAAAGCAAATGCTGAAGCTTTGAAAGTGCGCCAGGAAGAGCAAAAATCAAACTACGAACGCAGAATGAACGCACAGCGAGGAAGGGCTGAAAGACAGGGTAGTTAAGACGAGGCGAACATCGAAAAAGTTCATCAGTCTACCGAAAAAGCCGAACAGAATATGAGGGACGAAAATAATTCGTAATTAGTTCTAGTATCAAAAAGGTTTATAGAGAGGTGAAAATTTTTTGCAACAGAATACAAATGAGTTTCAGAACACCGAGGTTAATTTTGATTCCGATTACGAAATCAGGATAGCCGAAATAAATGCGGCTCTGGAACGCAATAAAATGCAGATGGAGGAAATCGAAAAAGCGCTGGCCGAGATTGATGCCAAAAAAATATTCACTCTTAAAGAGCTTCGAGATATGGAAAAACAAAAACAGCGAGAAGCTGAAGAAAAGCTCGAAAACGAAAAGCGCATGATAGATTTAATTACCGCAGAGGCACTCGAAAAAGCTGAGGCGGTCAGAAAAAACGCCGTAACCCAAGGGGAAAAGGCTATTGCCGAAGAAAAAGCACGTGATATAGAGCTTGAAGCGATTAAACACGAACTCGATATACGAAAGATGATAATAAAAGAGAACGAGGCATTACTCGAAGATGTTCTTGCAAGGCTTGCGATGGAAGAAAGTGCTTTTCAAAAATATAAAAAAGCGAGTATGACAGGGAGCAAAAAAGATGGAAGTTATTTGGATATCAGAGAGACGATCTATAAGATAAAAAGCAAAAAAGACGCATCATTTTCGCAGTATAAAAGTCTGAAATCGCTTATCGAAAAGCAGACGGCAAAAATCGAAAAAGCACAAAATTCGCTAAAAAACATATATCAAAAATTAGGTTAATCAAACATTAGTCAGGAAGGTATTCGATGGACAAGAAACCCAAAGAAGAAAACAAAAAATTGCCGGAACTTATTAAAGTTAAATCTCCTGTAAGCTTTGTTCAGCTTACGGGCAATGATAAGTTTTGCAATAGTTTTTTTACAAAATCTTCCATGACGGTTTTGCCCACCGATAGTACTGAAGAAAACTACCGAGCTGAGAGTCTTATATATACGACCCCGCCGAGTTCGGATTTTGATTCTGAGGCTTTTGCCACGATTATAGACCTTCTTAATCAGCTAAAAGCCGCAACGAGCGAGCAAAATGTTTTCGTACAGAATAATACCGTAGTCAGAGAGCAAATTTTACGCCAGCTCAAGAATGAAATTTCAAAAGCGGGCGATAATTTAACAAATAATCAAATTCAAAATTTGGAAGTAGTTTCGAGCAATAATTTCGATGAGCAAACGCTCACGGATATTTTGAAATCACTTCTTGAAACGTCAAAAAAAAAATTAGATAAAAAAGAAAAATTAGTTTACAAAAATAAAGAAGCCGCGAAGTCCGGCAAAATAAGCACGGCGCGTATAGCCGAAGATTATCTTAAAATACTTAAAAACGTGCATCACTATGCAGAAGTAGTGGAGGGCGTTTTTAACCATGTAAGCAGCAAAAAAATAATACATAAATCGTCAGAAAAAGATAAACCGGAGAAAACCCCGAAAGAAAAAATCACTCCAAAAACCGAAAAAAATGTCAGTAGAATAAAACACATTTCGAGTGAGATAAACAATATACTAAGCCCGAAAATAATTGAAGAAATAGAGGAATCGTTCGAGAAAAAAATCGTAAATAAACTCGGGCTTATTTCTCCGATTGTAAAGCTCCAGTCAAAAATTTCAGAGCTTAGTGTAATCACAAACGTAGATAAAATCGTAAATCAAGTTGTAGAGCGTACGGTTCCGAAAGTACTCAAGACAAATACAAGGCTTATAAATAAAATCGTCGATAGGTCGGAAATCGAGCAAATCAAGGAGCATATCCTATCGCACGAAGAACAGTATCAAGTCGATAAAGCCGTGCATAAGCGCAGCCTCGATAGGATATACAACGACATCCGCAAAGTCTACAGCACAAAGAATATTTCCGAAAACGTATTCGAAATTCTTAAGTCTTCAAAATTCAGAAATGTGAATTTCGAAGAAGCAATCAAGAAAAATCTTCTTAAAGTTACGTCAAAAAATGAAGTAGTAAACAGAATTAAGAACATTTACGAAAAGCAAATTCAAAAATCACAGACAAATAGAGTTATAGATAAAAGCGAGCGCATAAACAGAGAAAACGTAGAAGTTTTGGATACCGAAGAGCGCTCGGCTATTGAAGATGTAGTAAACGTCAGGCGAAATAACAGAAGTCTGGAAACGCGTTTTTCAGAGCAGACGAATTTGGCTCAGAAAATTTTAAATAATATAAATTCCAGAAGCATAAACTACAAAACGCTCATAAACAGCCTTGATACGATTACGAACAAGTCGCACGAGCAAAAAGAAATCCTGAAAAGAATTTTCACGTCGCACTTGATTGACGCCGAAGAAGGCTCAAAGATGCTGCGCACGGAAAAAATAGATAAATTTATTAAAAAGCATCGCAAGCTTATTCTTTCGGATAAAGATTACAGAATAGCCGAAAAAATCGAAGAATTCACCCCAATTTATCTGAAGGAAAAAGTAATTAATAATAAAGAAATTCAAAATGTCGTCGAAGAAAATATAAATAAAGTCCTGACGCCGAAAATTCTTACGGAAAATAAAATAAAGCTTACGACGAAAGATATATTCCGAAATATAGTTACTCCGAAAATAACAAAACATATAAAGAATGTTAGCCAAAATCAGATGGAATATCTGGTGCATAGAGATGTAACCACACCTGTGGAGCGCTACCTTGATTATACCGAAACTCCGTACATGGTCTATAAGGAAGATCCGAAATTTATAGCCCCCGAAAAAGCAGCGGAAAGCAAGAGTTCCGAAATACACAAACCCTCGCTGAAAAGCAATGAAGAACCTCATATTGAAGAAATTATTCAGCCTGAGGTAATAGATACAAAAAGACTCGAAAAAGATATTATTTCCAAAACGCTCAGCAAAAACGACGTTGCGCAAATGATACATTCATATATGCGAGACGTGAATGTTGATAATATTTCAAGAGAAGTAATGGGTAGGGTAGAAACAAAACTGCGCATGGATAAGCGTAGAAACGGAATTTTTTAGAATTTATGATTACGAAAAGGACTGCATTATATGTCTTTACTATCAAAAATTAAATCTGCTGCGTCTGGTAAGATAGGCGATGCGTTAAATAAAGGAACAGGCGGGTTGCTTTCGAGCGGTAGCAGTAAGAGTTCGGCCAAAGGTTACAGCAATGGTTTTGAAGTGGTTGTAAAAATAGGTGACAAAGAAATAAAAAACAGTGAAACGCTTATCACGCAAGTGATGGTGGATAGCGGCACACCGCCAGAGGCTGGGATTTGCGAAATAGGCATATCGACCCCGGCTCATAGGTTTTGCACAGAGGACAAAATACAGCTGAGTGAAGAATTTACTCAAATAAAGATAGGACAACCGCTTGAAATCCAGGTGGCCAGCACTTTTCATTCCGGAAAACCTACGAATTTATCCACCGTTTTTAAAGGTTTTGTTGAAAAAGCCGAGTATGGTGTTGGCGAAAACGAATTTTTTAACGTAACAATCTACGGAATGGACGCAAAAATGTGGATGATGGCTAATAAACTTACCGAATCGCGTGGGGCGGGAAAAAGCTACGAGCAAATTATTAAATCGGTTATAAATAACTACCGTTCTCAGGCAAATATCGGAAAAGTTTCATTATTTAAAGATGTGAAAATAAAGAATACATTTTATCAGGTGGATCAAAGTGACCACGAATTTCTGTGCATGCTTGCAGAGTTAACGGGTTCGTTTTTCTATGTAGGAGCAGACGGTGAAATAAATTTTTGTGCTCCCAGTAAGCTCGGAGGGACTAAAAATAAGATAAATTTTAAAGACGATGTTGTTGAGAATATAAAATTTTCCGCAAGTGTTTGGGGGACTCCTCAAACAGTACAAGTGACCGCAATAGACCCTTCAAATCCGAGCAAAACGATTGCGGCAACGTCGAGTCAGGTCAGTTCTATCGGTTCGGGTAAAGCTTCAAAACAAGTGGTACCGCAAAATTTTTCTTCCAAAAGCAAAGGGACCAGATATGTTAACATTACCGATAACTCGATCGAAAACAGAGAGCAAGCCCAAGCAAGAGCAAACGCAGAGTACAACAGAAGAAATTTGAACTTTGTTGAAACGATGCTTTGTACAAAAGGTAATCCAAAGCTTGGCGTGGGGCAATCGGTGATCTTAGATGGCTTTGGCAAACCGTTTGATAATGAATATCTTGTTACTCGAGTAGTTCATGAATGTGGAATTTTCAACGAAGATAATATGTATACCACAAAAATGTATATGGTCGCAAATAAATTCAAACCGCAAGGGAGTTGATAAAATATGTCAAACAGATGTTTTTCCGGCCTTCACATGGCAGAAGTTACTGATGTGGGCGGAGATAGATCCGGACTTAACAAAATAAAAACAAAGCTGATAAGTGAAGGCGGTGAGGGTATTGCGCTCGATTACGCTCCAGTCCTAACGGATTCGGCAGGCTCGGGGTATGGTAATGTTTCGCTCCCAAAAAAAGGCGATTTTGTAATAGTTGCATTTTTGGATAATGATATGCAGCAGCCTGTAATTTTAGGCAGTGTCCCTACTCCGACGAAAAAGCCACCGGTTAAAGCAAAAAAGAAGAATAATTTGCGTGTTCATAAAACCGCTGACGGAGCTGAAATCACAATAGATGAAGATGAGCAAAAGCCAAAAATATCTATAAAGACCAAAAATGGGCATACTGCCGTTTGGGAAGACAGCTCAAATAATAATTCGATAAAAATTAAGAGCAAAGACAGCAAAACATCTTTTTTGATAGATTTTAAAAAAAGTACGATTGAAATAAAAGCCAAAAAGATAAACCTAAAAGCGGATCAAGAAGTTTTGATAAAGGCCGGCGGAAGTTCAGCTACTATTTCGAATGCGTCGGGAGTCAGCATCAAGAGCCCCAAAGGCAAAATTGTACTAAACGGCAACAGCCAAGAATTTAAAGCAACTTCCACAATGAAACTTCAGTCAAATGCGCAGCTGAGCGTACAGTCGAGCGCAAATCTTAATTTAAAATCAAACGCCGTAACCCAGGTAGGGGGATCTTTGATAAAGATAGGATAAAGGAGGAGATAGAATATGCCGGTAATAAAAGGTTGGAAATTCCCTATTCAAGTCGATAAAACAAGCGGAAAAATTGAAACCGTTAAAGATAACGAAAATATCAAGCAGTCCGTGAGGATGATACTCGATACCAGGCCGAATGAACGCAAGATAGTTCCACAGTTTGGTGCGGATTTAAGGCCGTATATGTTTGAAACAATTAATCCGGGAGTTATTTCTTCGCTGGAGGGCGAGGTCGAGAATGCGATAAAAACTTGGGAAAGCCACATCAGCGATATCAATATCGGAGTGAAATCCGAAACGGGGACAGTCTCTTATCTCGAAACGAGAGTAGATTATATAACTGACATCGAACCTACACAAGAAAGAGTTTCAAAAGTGCTTTCAGACACAGATTAAAGGACATATTTTATATCCATACGGAAGGGAAGTGAACTGAGCCACCAAATAATAGTTGCGTTTTTGCGCGTGGCTCTGTGCGAATGAGTAATATACCTAAGTTTGACAAACGTAATGCTGATGACATTATGAATGAAATAAAAGAACTTGCTCGAAAATACACTCCTGAATGGAATTTTGATGAAAAAAGCGATGATTTCGGGGTATTTTCAGTAAAGTTTATAGCAAAATGATGGAAAACACCATTACCAAGTATAATAAAATGTCATATAATTACTACCTTACGTTTTTAAATACGCTAGGGACGAAATTGCGTGCGGCTGCGCCTTCCGAAGGGATAGTTACGGTGACCATAACCCCTGGGAGCGAACCCACATATATAGAAAAAGGCTCTGCGGTTTATGCGGATGCCGATACAGAAGACGGTTCCGTGGTATATGAAACCGTCGATTCGCTCACTGCCGTTGATACTTCCGTGAGCAAAATATATTTTACCGAACCCGATTCCGATTTTATAGGCTGTGTCTATAGCGCGGAGAGCGAATCAGAAGAAGATGAAGAAGCAAGCGAAGAGGAAACCGAACGCAAAAGGGTCGGGAGCTTCAGGATTTTTGATAATCTCTATTATGATAATCTTCAAGCGCACGAAATTTATATATCCGACGATACAGTGTTCGATATGTCAAATACCAATATCGAGTTCTCGTTTTATAACAGTTTTTCGGTAAAAAATCAAAAAATGCTCCCTGAAATATTTTCCAACCCAAAAAATGTAGAGTGGCAATATTATGACGGGGAAAACTGGAAAAAGGTTGACAGCGTAGAAAAAACTGAGCTTGGAATAATAATAAAATTCAAAGGTTCGACCGTCCCGTGCGAAATTCACGGTGTGATGTCAAGATATATCCGCTGCGTATTTAAAAAAATACCTGAAAGCGGAATTTCTCTTACTTCGATTAAATATCAAACGAAGTCTGAGGATTTGGGATCAGATTCGCTTTTTTCGGGCGATTCTGAACTCTCTATGATGGATTTTTACCCGTTTGAGGAGCAATATAATCTTTATAGCGATTTTTCCATTAAATGCGAAGAAGCTCTTACCAAAAAGGGTGCTATGATTGAACTTGCCGCGGATATGCAGTTTGTAAAGATTAAAACAGACGCAGAAATGCCCGGCAAACATTATAAGATAATAATGAGTGATGTTGATTTTGCGGACCTTGACCCTAAAGATATAGAAATTCAAAAAGTAAAATGGGAATACTGGAACGGCAGAGGCTGGGCGGCTCTTGATGTCGATGAAAGTGCGGAAAAATTCTTCAGCATCGGCAAAAACAGCAAAGATACGCGCCGAGTTCTTAAGTTTAGATGCCCAAATGATATAGAGTCTATCTCGGTGGGGTCTGATGAAGGCAATTTTATAAGAGCAAGAATTTCAAAAATGAAAGACCAATTTGATTTCTATGCAAATTATATTACTCCTTATATTCATGAAGTGAAAATCAATTATTCATACGGTGCAGAGGGGCACAGCGCAAAAGAAGTTATAGTAAATTCAGATATGAAAGAAAGTAAAATAGATGTTTCGTCGGGCTCACTAAAGAAAATTGCCGAGCGCAAACTTTTTAAAGCTCCTGCTATGTATGTATGTTTGACCCGCCCGCTTGCACAAGGTATGATCCGTATGATGATAGATATTGAAGACGGGATACACAGATTTAATCCGACGCTCAAATGGGAATATCTGGCAGATGACCATAAAGGCGGAATGATCTGGAAACACCTTGATGTTATGGATGCCACAGATGATTTTTCACATAGCGAAACGGTGACAATAATCGGCCAAAATGACTTTAAAAAAGCAAAAATATTCGAATCCGAAGGCTACTTTTTAAGAATTATAAACCCCGATAAAAAGTATTCAAAACTTGAAAATATTGTAGGTCGCCCGGTTATAAACGATATTAAATTCAACGCCGTCAGGGTTATTCAGCGCGATACAAAAGAACCCGAATATTTCTCTATTGAGCCTGATGAGGAAGATAAGGTGTGTAATCTTTCATCAACCGACGCCTCAAATGCGCAGGTCTGGGTAGATGAATGCGAAAATGTTTCCACAAGTGAGCAAGAAAGACTTCTTGGTATGCCACGAACTGAAGTTAACCCTGTTTATGATGACCTTGGAAGACTTGAAAATTTGTGGGTAAAATGGGAACCCGTATCTAATTTGATAGCTTATGGCACCGAAGACAGAGTCTACGAAATAGATTATTCACAAGGTACAGTTAAATTCGGTAACGGCAGAAACGGCAAAATTCCGCCGTCCCAGTATAGCGAAAGCATAAAAGTTCAGTACTGCGTGTGCAATGGCAGCAAAGGAAATATTGATGCTCTCAAGATAAATGATTTTGTGGTTTCGCCCGATAATATCGAGAGCGTGGAAAACCCCACACCGATTATGGGCGGAGTTGATATGGAAACCATTGACAGTGCCGCGCGAAGGGTGTTTTCACAAATTTCAGGTGGTGATAGGGTAGTTTCTATAAGCGATTTTGAAAATGCAATTTGTTTTAACGACAGGAATATCTATAGAGTAAAATGTTTGCCACATATAAATGAGCAGAGCGAAGATGAAATTGGTATAATTTCAGTGGCTGTGCTGCCAAGAGAGTTTATGAAAGGCTACGAAAAATTCCAAGGAATAAAGAATAAAATTTGGCAGTTTGTAGATGAAAAAGCACCTATGACACTTGCAAATTCCAGCAGACTTAGAATTTTTGAGGTCAACTACGTTGAAACTAGCGTGAGCCTGGAAGTTGCTATAGATGACTTTAATTCTTATCAGTCGGTCTACAAAGGGATCGAAGATAAGCTGAAAGAATTTTTAAATCCGATAAGCGGCAATTTTTCGCGAAAGGGCTGGGGTATAGGCGAGTTCCCGAGAAAAGAGCTTATATATAATTATATCAAAGCACTACCCGGCCTTAAGTGGATAAAAAGCATAAATGTATTCACGAAACTTGTTACCGATGAGGGCAAAAAAGAAATTGATTATGAAAAAGTGAAGTATAATAAATTTGTAGTACCCGTGTATGGAAAGCCCGTAATAAATATAACCGTGAACTGAATTGGAAGTGAAAAGAAATGATAGAAACCCAAAATTTAAACAATGAGTCGGTCGAAGAAATTTTGGAAGAAGGCCTGAATAACGTAGTTTACCTGAGCGAGGAGTGGACAGATTTCCAAGAAGCCGATCCGGGAGTTACGCTCGTGGAACTATTTGCATGGCTCAATCATGCTCAGCATCAGTATTTAAACGTGTTTTCTCCGGGCGTTCAGGATAACTTTTTGAAGCTTTTGGATATTAACCTTTGGCGTCGCAGAGGCTCTGAAACTTATATTGAAGTTTCGGAAGTTTCCAAAGATGTCAGCATACCTATTCGTACTCCGTGGACGTCGGGAGATATGGTCTTTGAAAACCTCAATCATCAGACTTTGGCGAGCGCTAAAATACTTAGCGTTAAGTTTGATAATCCTGAAATGCCGTCCGAAGAGGAATATTATAAATTTGACAGTTCGCAGCATTTTTATCTGTTTGGAAAAGATACAAAACGCAAAAATGATGAAAATGTAATTCGTAGTTTCACGATTAATTTTGACCGACCTCTGCCGCAAAACTCGGTATTCAATATTTATTTTTCGGTTTATAGCGGAAAGGATATCAAACGTAACCCCGTGCGCTCGAGTGATAAATTCGAGCCGATGGCAAAAGTAAAGTGGGAGTATTATGGCAAGAAAAAAGGCAAACTCGGCTGGCATGAGGCTCAAGTCGATCGGGACAGTACGTATAATTTCCTCTTTTCGGGTATTGTAAAACTGGTATGCGAAGGCGAAATGACGCCACTTGATGAAGTTTATAAACTCCGCGCAACGCTTGTTTATGATGAATATGATTATCCGCCGAGAGTAAGCAATATTTTGATGAACGTGATGAAAGCCGCGCAAAGCGATACTTGGTGCGATAATGTGATAATCACAAAAGAGCAGATAGATAACGACAGGACAGCGAAAGTTTTCACTAATATAGCGATATATGGCAGGAGCGAGGTTTACCTCAAAAAGCACGGTGGCTGGGTCAGAACGGAAATACCGACGTTTAAATCGATGATAACGGACGGCAGATTAATAGTCGACCTTAGCGGTGTTTGGGATGATATCAAAGCCCTCAAATCGACTGATGAAGCAGTAATGGTGGTTTCGTACAATAAAGATAAACTTCCGACTCCTGTTATTGGGAGTGGAACGGGAATATCTGAGCAATCCCTCAAATTTGATACAAAAGATTTACAAGACAGCGATTTTGAAATCATGGTTTCGGAGAATATAGATGGAGAGGAAGTTTTCTATAAATGGAAGCCTGTTAGAGATTTTTCTTCGTCCGATAAATACAGCCGGCACTATGTGATTGACGACGAAGACGATCATATAATTTTTGGCGACCACGAGCATGGAATTGCTCCGAGAATTGGTAAAGATAACATACGAATTTGCAGGCTCAGGCGTACAAAAGGTAAAGAATCAAATTGCAAAGAAGGTCTGATTAAAGGGGTAATAACGCAAAATAAAACGATAAAAAACAGCCGTATTAATCAGATTTTGCCTGCGGTAGGCGGAGCCGACGAAGAAACTACGGAACACGCAAGAGCAAGAGCGGCAGAGCTTTTCAGTAACCCTGAAAGGGCGATAACTCTTAAGGACTACGAATCGATTGTAAAGAGAACGCCCGGACTTACTTTTACCAACGTGAAGATTTTGCCGAATTACATGCCGGGAGAAGACGTTTCGAAGCAAAACTGCGTTACCGTAGCGGTTAGGTGGAACAGAAAAATCGGGCTTACACTTCCAAAGAGTTTCGAAAAAAATATAATGAATCATCTTAATAAGTACAGACTTATAAATACCAAAGTAAAAGTTGTCAGTCCCGTATATGTCGGGCTTGTTATCAGCGGAGACGTGGTTGTAGATGCATCATATCGGGAGTCGGAAGGTCTTATCGAAGAAGAGGTTAAGAATTTTGTGGACGAAATAAACCGAGATTTGGGTCAGACGCTGCGCTATGGCGATATGTTCGGCATGATAGACAGATTAAAATATGTTTCAAGGCTTGAAAAGCTGAGGATATTGCCTCTCGGCGAGGGCGCAACAAAAAATGTTTCAGATGATATTGTAATTCCTCCGAATGGGGTATATTATATAGACAAAATAAATTTTAATTATATCAAAGGCGCCGATATTTTTGGTAGATAGGAGGGAAATTTATGGCATCGGGCGCAAAGAGTTTTGTGCTAAACCGCAAGAGCGACTGGCAAAGCGACAGCATCATTAAAAACATAAAATTCAAAAATGACATGGCAATTTCGGATATCAAAAATGGCGAAAACGGCGTTTATATATCGGGGGCTTTTGACTCGCTGGAAAACGGTACGATATGGCATAGGTTCAGAGCGAAGATAGAATGTCCGCACACGGCGAAGTATAAACTCAGGTTTTACGCAAGCGATACACCTGATATATATATTCCGCTGCCGGGTAAGAAAAGGCTGACCAAAGTTGATATAAATGAGTTCATGCACGACCCAGAAATAGAAATCAACCGCAAGGTAGATACGTTTGATTATATAGGCGCAAAACACGTGGAGAATGTAGATGATGTTCTGCTTTACGATTTGCAAGGGCGATATTTGTGGATGTGCGTGGAGCTTGTGGACTATGAGGAAGAGCCTGTAAAGATTGAATCTGTAAAGATAGAATTCCCAATGGTTTCGTTTATGGCTTATCTTCCCGAAGTGTATAGAGCCAATCATGATAACGCATCATTTTTCTCAAGATTTCTCGGAATTTTCCAATCGCTTTACGTCGACCTTGAAGACAAGATGGATTACACGGCAAGAAATTTTGATACAGAGATGACTACAAAAGATTTTCTGGAGTGGATAGCAGATTGGCTTTCGGTAGAGAACGCAGCTGTGTGGGGCGAAGAAAAACTCCGCAAGCTCATAAAAAAATGCGTTAAGATTTATAAAATGAAAGGCACAAAGAGAGCCGTGGCGAAGATAGTTGAGGAGTATACGGGCGTCGAACCGATTATTGTAGAACAGTTTGACGTACGAGAAAATATGTATTATGATAAACAAAAGGAAGTAGTCGAGAATTTATTTGGCGATAGTGGATATGTTTTTACAGTAATGCTTCCGGAATCGCAGGTAAAGGATAACGAAAGTTATGTGGAGCTTCTGAGGGTTATAAATAGCGTAAAACCTGTAGATTCAAAATGTAATCTGGTAGTTCTGGGCGACCGAATATATCTTGATCATCACTGCTATATGGGCATGAATTCATTTATCACCAATAACGAAGATTTATCTCTTGGCACGAACATAAGGCAAGTAAATAATCTGGTAATTTCCGAAAATGCCGTTTAAAAAATAAATTTTATATGAAATGAGGGCTTAATGTGAATACTAAACAGTATTATTCATGCGAAAGAAACAATTACTTCTTTGGAAAACTAATGACCGTACGTGATTTTGAAAGCGAACAGACTTATATGAACTCTAAGCGTAGGCTCGGCAACAGAATGATGGGCGGCGTCGGTATAGTATCGGGTCTTGACGTCGTTTTGGTGGATAACAAAACATTTTCTCTCGACCCCGGTATGGCGCTCGATTATATGGGCAGAGAAATCGTCGTCCCCGAACCTTATGTAAGGCGCCTTAACGTAATCAAAGGCTTTGAGGAGAATAAAGATAAAGGCATTGTGTACCTCTGCCTTGCCTATAAAGAAGACCTGAAAGAAACGACATTTTCGGTTGCAAGTTCGGGTAAATCCAGCGGCGTAAGTGAAGAATATAATCGTGTGAGCGAAGGCTATGAGCTGTTTTTGACTGCCGAAAAGCCAAAAGAAGAAGAGCTTAAACTTGATTATCTCGTCAACCAGAGGATAAAGGTTTACGATAAAGACGGCATTAAAATAACTCTTGACGTAAATAAATACGTCAATCCGAGCAAATGCGTAAAGATTTCGGTAATTTTCGAGAAAGAAAACATCGAAGCGCCCGTGAACTATTCATTTAAACTTGGTGGAGAGTTTTTCAAATCCGTTGAGGGCGAAAAAGAACTTGAGATTCGTTATAATGAAACAGAAATATCCACATTCAAGAGCGTGAAAGATGATTATTATCTCTACTGCGATGCCGCTTCCGATGCGCTCAGCGATATAATTATCGATAAAGGTTCATTCAAGCTGGAAGTGGGGAAAGACGAGAAGAAACTTGACGAAGACGTAAAAATTCCGATTTCAATCAAAACTTCGTCGATAAAGGATATAATAGTAAACGATTATTACGCAAAGAATTTCACCGAGATAATTGAAGATGTTGAAAACAAATACATTTACTTGGCAAAATTCCACATTGTTACAAATCAGCTTACGTATTTTATCGAAAGCTTCGAGAAAAACCCATGTAAACAATATCTATACAGTAACGAACTGATTAATTTACTCCAAGATGTCGAGGGAGCGGAAGCAAAAGCGCCGTCCGTAGAGCCGATTAAGCCCGATGAAGAGGAAGTTACACCTCAAGTGGAAGAACTCCCCGAACCGAAAATCGATAATATAGTAACGGGCGTAGAAAGAATTAATTTGGGATTTAATCCGAAAGTCGGTAAATCATACTATTCATACGAATTTGTTCACGGTTTGGGCGAGGGGAATGTAGCTGTCGTCACGGCGATAGACAATAAAGCAAACTACATGACCGACGATAAAGGACTTCTCGTGTTCGGCGACAAAGGAATATTTACGAAAGAAGAAATATCCATTTCAGCGCCGAGCGTACAAATCGGAGCTGTGGTCAATTCGGTAAAAGGCACGGTTAGACTTGGCGTAAGGCTCCTTGAACGCACAACCGCGCAAGCTGTCGACGTCAGATGGTGGGCATTTAAGCCGGTTGAGATTCAAGAGCAGCAAGAGGATCTCGTAATTGATGAAAATGTACGGGTTGTCATCACCCCGAACACGATAAGAGTCAAACCGCTTGAACAAGTCAGGTTTGAGGCGCATATAGAGGGCGCAATCAGTCAAGAAGTGCGCTGGGGAATGGCTGAAGAAAACACGGGTACGATTGACAACAACGGGCTATACACAGCACCTTCTAAAGAGGGAGTATACGAAGTCAAGGCATACAGCGTGAAATTTGAAAATAAATCAGATTCAGCGTATGTGGTAGTCAGCTCAGTCGAATAGATAAAAATATCCTCGCTTTTGCATTTTGGCATTAGCGAGGTTTTAATTTTTTGTGTTTGAAATTAAATTAACATATTCAGCTTACTTTTAAAATGCTATTTTATCTACAAATTTATTTTTCCGAGCTTGTTTCCGAACTTTTTTGACGCGTTGCGATAGAAATTAAATATTGCACGTAGTTAACAGCCGACGGATGTTCGTTTTGTTCTTTTTCTTTCTGCCACAGTTCAACTATACGCGGCGGTACGGTATATATACCATACTCGTAACCCCGCATGAACCATACGCGTAATGCGCGTAAGTATAGTCTCTGGTTTTCTTTAAGTAGATTTTCGTATAAATCAACAAACATACTATCTTTATTTTTGAAAAGAAGTTGTCTAAGGTCGGTCGCGGCAGGGTGGTTTTGTAAAAAAAGATTAGCTTCGCCGATACAGGGGAACCGATCGAGACGCGCTGTCCGGCCGGATGTTTCCTTAAACATGTGGCCGCATGGAAGACTGTTAAGTGCTTTTGGGCTCATTAATTCACGCGGCAAGGGGAAGGCTCGCAGTGTAAACCACTCCGAAGGAGATAGTAATTGCAATATGTTCTCGGGGATGTTGAGTTCTCCAAAAAAAAACATATCTGTGGCATGAATCAGCAAAAATTCATACATATCTGCGTTGAGGATGTATCTGTCCGCCGGTAGTTTATGTATCGCACACCGAGACAACAAACGGTGACATGTTTCTTCGTATCCGCAGAGTCTGGGGACCATGGTTTCAACCAACCAGTCGTTAATAGCGTCTATGCGTGGAACAGGGGAGGTAACAAGTGAAACCGAGATAGGATCATATTTTGTGCGTTTTTTGGGCGGCCTTTCGCTTGGGGTGCGTGTGCTTACATCACTATTGACAAGTGAGGGTTTGTGGGCTGCGGTAGATGTTGAAGGCGCGGAATACGGGTTACAATCTGCTGATTTATTTTCTGTTGCTGTTGTATCTACTGGTGTTTGCTCTGGGTTACTGATTTCATACGATGAAGATGCCGCGGCAGCATTTTTTGATGCATGTTCTGATTTCTTTTCAGTTTTTGAGAGTGCCGCGCTTGTTGTTTCTTTTTCGGCTTGTGGGTGATTGGCTGCATTTTCGCCCGTTGGATCCGCAAACACTGAGCAAGGGGTGATAAGCATGGCTGTTGTTAATGCTGCCGATAAAATTTTTAATTTTTGCATTCCTAAAATCCTTTCGATACTCTAAATATAAACTGATATTATCCTATACTTAATTGTTTGTCAATATTTTTTTGTGTGTTTTTTAAATTAACGACGAAAAAGATGTATTACGATGTATAAAAATTAAAACCGCTTCCGATAATTCATTTTAGAAATAAAATTTTTAAGGAAGTAGATGTATGAAAACTATAACAAAAGCGTTGGTTAGTGGATTTATTATTTCGATATTTTGCTCTTTTCTGGGATTTTTCAGTAGGTGTGACAGTATCAGTGATAAAATTTTTAGATTACATATAATAGCAAACTCAGATAGCGCAGAGGATCAGGCACTAAAACTCAAGGTTCGAGATAGAATTTTAAATGATGTCGGGATGGAACTTTCTGCGGCCGGTGATATTATCGGTGCGAAAGAGATTGCAGAGGAAAAACTCATGGAAATTGAAAGTATAGCGCAAGATGAAGTTTTAAAAAACGGATATGAATATAGCGTAAAAGCGCAGATTGTGCATATGTATTTCAGCACTCGTTACTACGGTGATATAACTATGCCTGCAGGTTATTATGATGCTCTGAGAATAACAATAGGGGAGGCTAAAGGTAAAAATTGGTGGTGCGTCATGTTTCCGCCGATGTGCCTTCCCGCGGCTGAAGGCCCTGCAGAGCTTCAAAAGGTACTGGATACCGGCGAAGTGAATATGCTGGATTCGGGTCAGAAATATGTTTTAGAGTTCAAAGCGGTTGAGGTATACGCCAAGCTTCAGGAATTTATCAGGGGGTTTATTTATGAACCTTATGAAGACATGATTAGTGGAATTAATTTTCCATACGAAACAGGATTTATGATTTTAGAGATGTTTTAAAGATTATTTTGATGAATTTTAAATTATTTTGTTGCATATCAGATCTTTAGGATTTATAATAAAATCATAAAAATTTGAAAGGCGAGGATGATTATGTTTTTTAAGCGTTTCGGTGTACTAAAAACCCGAGATATGAACAATAAAATAAAAATACTTGACCAGCTTCCATTTGATAAGAATTCTAATGAGGGGAAGTCATTAGAAAAACTTAAAGAGTTGCTTTCTAGTAATCAAACTTATACGGAAATTTTGAAGCGTATTGAAGATGTTTCGAAGGATGCACTTGGTAAACTATTTGTAAGTGATAATAAATCGGAAATGGCATTATTAACCAGTGATTCATGTAAATTAGAGAAACCTATGGGAGATCGTGATACCTTTTTACGTACGCTTTTACCGACAGGTTATGGTAAATCAGCTGAAGCGATAGTGGGCGCCGTTTTAAATTATAAATCTTTTACAGTTTTTTACGCCCTTAAAAAAGATAGAAATGATATACAGAAGCTTTACAATGCCGCCAAGACGAAAAAGCGTGGAATGAAGGACTCGCAGAAAAAGATTTATGACAATCTTGAAAAATATGTGAAGCTGTACCAGAAGGCAAAAGTTTTGCACGATAAAATAAAAAGTTCGACACCATACCTTGTTGCTGATAATGATACGAAAAAAAAACTAGAGAAACTCACCGAACAGTTTAATAACCTATGTGGCGACATAATTGAAATACGTGGCAAAGTTGAAGAATTACTGAAGAAAACAGGAAATAAAGAAAAGGATTGTGGGGAAGCTGTAATATGTATTGCTTACCCCAAAGTGATAGTAGATTATGATGGGAAATTTAAAATGAACGGCGAAAGTGTCAAAAATTATTGTATGGAAGTGGATCATGTTAGTAAGGACTTCGACGGGCATAAATTTGAAGGCTCTGAATATTATATAGACAGATTTATAAAGGAGGCACTGCAACATTATACAAACTTCAATGATTTTATTCTTATGTCCACGCAAAAATATTCTGGATTTATCAATTTAATGAATAAATATAATAAAAAGTTCACCATAGACGGAAAGAGCGTCCACCAGTATTATCAGGAATTAGTGAATGAGTTCAATAGAAATTTAGAATAGTCAAAAAGAAAAAAGAATTAAAAATCCGCCGATTTGGCGGATAATTTTTTTACTGATTTTTAAGCGGCCTCATGGTGGGGAATATGATAACATCTCTAATCGACGCGCTGTCCGTAAGGAGCATGACCAGTCGGTCAATTCCGATTCCCAGCCCGCCGGTGGGGGGCATGGCATACTCGAGTGAAGTTATGAAATCTTCATCAATTAAGTTAGCTTCGTCATCGCCTGCAGCTCGTAGCTCCATCTGACGCTCAAATCTTGCACGCTGGTCAATGGGGTCATTGAGCTCCGAATAGGCATTTGCAAGCTCTCTGCCTGTTATAAATAGCTCAAATCTTTCAACCAAATACGGCTTATCGGTTTTCCTCTTTGTAAGAGGAGAAACCTCCACAGGGTAGTCGCAAATAAACGCCGGCTGAACTAAATTTTCTTCTACTTTTTCCTCGAAAACTTTGTTTAAAATATCTCCCCAAGAATCTGTATTTTTGACTTCTATTCCTAAATTCTTAGCGGCTTCTGTTGCTTTTTCGTTATCGCCAATGAACTCCGAAAAATCTATGCCCGAATACTTTTTAACTGCATCAATCATCGTCATTCTTTCAAATGGTTTTGAAAGGTCGATTGTAACGCCCTGATATTCGATTACATCTGTTCCGCAGGCTTCCTTCGCTGCGTTTCGAATAAGATTTTCGGCAATATCCATCATTTTGTTGTAGTCGGCGTATGCTTCATAAAGTTCGATGCTTGTAAATTCAGGGTTATGCTTTGTGTCCATACCCTCGTTGCGGAACAATCTGCCCAGCTCGTAAACGCGTTCCATTCCGCCCACGATAAGCCTTTTTAGGTAAAGCTCGGGAGCAATCCTTAAATATAAATCCATATCGAGCGTATTGTGGTGAGTGATAAACGGTCTTGCAGCTGCGCCGCCTGCAATAGTGTTCAGAACAGGCGTTTCGACTTCCGTGTATCCTTCGCTATCAAGATAATTTCTTATCGAACGTATGATTTTGCTGCGTTTTGTGAAAGTGTCTTTGATTTCTGGCGAAGATATAAGGTCAAGATAACGCTGTCTATAGCGCGTGTCAACGTCTTTTAAGCCGTGAAATTTTTCGGGTAGCGGCAAAAATGACTTTGAAAGCAGTGTTACTTCCTTTGCGTGAACGGAAATTTCTCCCCTGCGCGTTTTAAAAACGTAACCGGTAACTCCGATTATATCTCCTATATCCCAAAGCGACATTTCTTCATATTTATCCGCTCCGACTTCGTCAAGCTTTATGTAAACCTGAATCTTTCCGCTTTTGTCCATAACGTCCATAAAGGAAGCTTTGCCCATATTTCTCCAGCTGATGATTCTTCCGGCTATTGTGACGTCCTTATTTTCGAAACTTTCAAAATTATCTTTGATACTCTGTGCATGATGAGTTTGTTTAAAGGAAGTAATCTCAAACGGATTCTTGGTTTGTTTTTTAAGCTCTGAAAATTTATCACGGCGAATTTTCATCATTTCGCTTTCGCTTATTTCGGGAGCCTGCGTATTCTGATTTTCGTTTTCCATTAAAATTTCATCCTTTTACTTTGATATTTCCAAAATCTTGTACGTTACTATTCCGCCGGGAGTTTCAACTTTTACAGTTTGCCCTGCTTTGTGCCCGAGAAGCGCCGCGCCTACCGGAGATTCATCCGAAATGCGTCCTTCTCTCGGGTCGGCTTCGCTTGAGCCTACAATTCTATACTCGACTGTTTCTTTAAAAGTTTTGTCTTCTAGCTTTACCTTTGAACCTACATGAATAATTTTTGTTGAGAGCTCGCCTTCATTTATGATTGTAACCTTTTTTAGCATAGCTTCAATTTCAAGAATTCTGGCTTCCATGATAGCTTGCTCGTTTTTGGCCTCATCGTATTCGCTGTTTTCAGAAAGGTCGCCAAAAGAAAGCGCCACTTTAATTTTCTCCGCAATTTCTTTTCTTTTTATGGTTTTTAAGTTGTCGAGTTCATCTTTTAAATTTTGTAATCCTTCGGCGGTAAGTATAATTTTTTTTTCCATTTTTGAATTTCACTCCAAATAGTTAATTTGCGAAACGCCCACATATCCCTCTCATTTTAAATTACGAGAGGGAAACGTTTCTATATTATATCCGAAAATAATTATACAATATATTGTGCAGAGATGTCAAGAAAAAGCGCATACAGGTAATAGCGATAGCAAACCTAAAATATTACATTGCCTATAAAAACACTTGACGTACAAGTGTATATGTGTATAATAGGTACATAAAGTGGTTTGAAAGAGGAATTTTTATGGCACAGTTTAAAGTGATTAAAAGCGGCACAGCAAATTTGCTCGAAAGTTTGGGCAACACATCGCAGATGAAAAACATAATGACCGCACTTTCGAATATTAACCCGAAAAACGCAGGAATAGTAGAAGGTGAAGGATGGGAAAAAGTTAAAAACACCTTCGAAGATTTTGGTTTTACAATTTGTTACGACAGAAACCTGGCGCTGCTCACTGCGGCTTTATTCGCTGCAATAGCTAGGTCAAACTGTCAAGGATTGACCACAAGGGCCCAGTCTATAATTGAAATTAAAGCTAAGAATAAAGAAGGCAAAGAGATTGGCTTGGGAGAGGCATTTTTGCAAGGCGATGGCAAATCTATTTATGAGATTTTAAATCATACTAATTTCAAGACAATTTTGCAAGACATAAACATAAGTGAAGAATATATCAAAAAGTATCTTGACAGATTGAAAAAAATAACCCCATGGAAATTAAGTGGAAGCAAAAAATATCTTGATGTTATTAAATCAGCGTTCGAAGATATGGTGGGCGAAACTCAAGAACTGCAAATTATGCATACGGAAAATGCGTTTGAAGTGAAATCCGAAAAAGATTTCGAAAAAATTAAAAAATACAAAAGAATAAAAAATGTAATTATTTCTAATAATGTGAATGCAATACCGCGACATGCGTTTTGGCGCTGCACGGCCTTGAAAGAGGTAACCATTCCGAGCACGGTTAAAGAAATTGGAGATGCAGCCTTCTCTGGTTGTACTAGTTTAGAAAAAATAATAATCCCGAGCGAAGTTAAAAAAATTAAGTGGTACACTTTCTGCGGATGTACCAGTTTAAAATGTATAGAGTTTCCGAGTGATGTTATAGAAATTTCAGACCATGCTTTCAAAGGCTGTACCGGATTAAAAGAGATAACAATCCCCAATAACGTTGAAAAAATTGGTTACGGTGCTTTTGGTTACTGCAAAAACTTGGAAAAAGTAACAATCTCGACTCACGCTCAAGAGATAGCCGCTTATGCCTTCTGCGAATGCATAAGCTTGAAAGAAGTCACAATACCGGGTAGCGTTACAAAAATTGGTGATGGTGCGTTCTATGGTTGCACCGGTTTAAAAAGTATAACAATCCCAGATAGCGTTACAAAAATTGATAAGTATGCTTTTAAAGGTTGCCCAAAAGATATGCAAATTTTGGGTAATCCCAAAGATGAGATTAAAGCTCAAATAAATGAACAAATTGGCAGGGAGTAATATAGAACTAAAAAATAACACCGTTCTTTTGTGCGGTGTTATCTTAATGTGTGTTTTTGTTTTCAAGATTTTTTCATGTGTTTTTTGTGGTAGTTTTTTACGTTATCAACTATTTTGCAAGAAATTTTATCTCGTTTAATGATATTATCTTGCAGTTTACTATATTCAAAATAAATTCTTTGCAATTCATACGGCGTGAGAGTTTTTAGAGTGCTGAGCGCCTCGGGGAAAATTCTTTCTCCGCTTGAATTATATGTACAAAGCGATACAATACACGCCTGTTCACATATTGTAGAATAAATTTCGCCGTCAAGGCCGCCGAATATATTGTTTTTCATCAGTTCGTTATACATTTTTATGCAAATTATGAAATCGTACACGGTTAGAGGTCTTATGCCGACGTAATTTCCCGATACGATTATAGGCTCGGTGAGTTTTCCGGTTTTTGAGCGAATGGTGTGGGTTTTGCTAAGCATTATTTAAAATCCTTCCTAGAATTGATGTAAAAATAAAGGGTGATAAGGGCGAATTATATAAATAAAACGCCCTATACTTTGGGTTAAGCTTGCTGTTTTTCAAGGAC
The DNA here is from genome assembly GCA_947305745.1 of uncultured Clostridia bacterium. GTDB lineage: Bacteria > Bacillota > Clostridia > Oscillospirales > Acutalibacteraceae > UMGS1491. The sequence goes on from CAMZEH010000001.1 coordinate 267,643, forward strand.
CGCGCGGTTATAAATTTTTTTGTTCGAAAGCCATACACTTTCCGATTTGACAACCGAATAATTCTCGTTATCGAAGGTAATGGTAGTATTCCCCAAGTCGTCGATGTCGCAGCTGGGCAGGCCTATGTAAAGATATTGTTCGACATCGTTTTTGTTATAGTCATCATAGAGCGTACTTTGATCATCCGCACGAAGGGGCTGAATGAATGCAGATGATTTTATATTTTCGCCGCTCTTAGATACAGTGATTTTTTGACCATATTTTTTTATTAAACTTTTGGCTTCAATTTGCACTTAATATCCAATCCTTTCAAAAGTGAAATTATCATCTCTCAAAAGGTCGGCGATGGCATATTTTGCGCTTAGCCATACTTCGTAAGCATGTTTTACGGTTGCTTGTGAATCGGTTTTAATGCGTAGTTCACCGGCTCCGAAAGACGCGGTTGATCCGTTTGCACTGCTATAGAGAACGTATCTGTAAAAAGCCAGCGATGCCGCGGCGACGGTCAATCGCCTTGAATTCTCATTTATACAAGCGGAGTCTTTTAGATGAGAAATAATATCATCGGAAGCTTCTTCGCATAGAAAAAACCACGGAGAACTTTCGGTAATCGGAATATTCGCGATAATAGCAAATCTTTCCAAAATTTCTTCTGGATTCATAACTAAGTTCCTCCTTAAAATGTTAAATTTCAGTCCGGCACAGGGCGACGGCCGTACGCCAGTATTAAATTATGTAAGGTGTGAGATGTTAGCCGTTGTTGCTTGCGGTGTAGTCGAGTACTCTGACGGCGTCTTTGAGTATTCTTGAGAAACCTACGGTTACGCTTACAGCTGCACGGTCGAGCTGTTTTTCGATAACTTTGTCATATTCAACTTTTACATCTCCGGATTGTATCATCTGCAGAGCGAAATTCTTGTCGATGGCAACGATATTTGTAGCGCTTACGGCCTCGCTTATAACGAGTTTTGCACCGATCGGTGTTACGACGCTGCCTGTTCCGTGAAAATTGAGTCCCGCGTTCGCGTCTTGCATTGGTGTGAGTGCCAAAATATCCTCAATGGTTGCGGCTTTTGCAATCATCACGTTCGGCTGATACGGGCTCATGGCAGACCATAAGCTGAGTAAGTCGCCGTAAGCGAGAGTTCCGGGGGTTGCGGCCGTTACTGTTGATGCCGCACTTGCACCTGTTGAAACGAGTACCGAAACGGCATCGGAAATCTGCTCTGCGGCAAGATCCATACCGATTTGTTTAAATACGAGTGCCAAGACGTCCAAATTTTGGAATCTTAAAGATTCATAAGTCGAAGAGAAGAGTCTGCCATATTTTTTGAGTGATACCAAGCTGTTGTTTGTGCAGACGTTCACGGCTCTGAGAGATTTCCCTTCAGCACCCGTGTTGTCGTTACCAAGAGCTTCGGTTGTAGCTGTAATGGCTCTGTAATCAATGCCGTCGATTACGGTTTGTGCTGCGGTCATTGAGGGTAGAATATCAAACGCCTCAAGACCTTTTTTGATTGCTCTTGAAATAAATTCGGGGAAAAGTACGGCTGAATCGGGAGTGCAGAAGAATTTTTCAACTTTGTCGCAGTCCGGTCCGCTTACTCGTATGTTAAATCTTTTGAGCTGTCTTTGATAGGCGTCTAAACCTTCGAGATTTGTGCCTTTGTAGTTTTCGGAAGGGTCGAGTTCTTCGAGAACTCTCGTAAAGCTTTTTCCGCCTACGTTGTACATACCTTTTTCGAGTTTTATTGAATCGCAAAATGACATAATATATCGTCCTCCGTTAAAATTAATTTATATTTTGAATTGGGTGTTTTTCTGTATGGGCAAATCAGGTTTTTCCGGCGCAAATTGAGGCGCCGAGGGGATACTTTTGGAAATTTTCGATTTAAATGCCTTTTTGAGCCTCTGAAGTTCTGTCAGAGAAAGATTTCCGAGCGCGGATTTAATCAAGCTTTCGCCGATATCGGGTTCCAGAATTTTACTCATTTTCAGAACGTCGCTTCGGATTTCCTCAACGTAAGAATCTCTTTCGGATGCTTTTTGCTCCAAGCATTTAATCATGTTGGTAAGTTTTTCGCATTCCTGAGCGGAAAGATTTACATCTTCGCCACCGCCTAAAGATTTAATGATTTCTTCCATATTTTTCTCACCTCCTTTGCAAAGTTTGTTTTCAAACGCTTTGATAACTCCGGCTTCCGGCTGTGCAGGTACGGCCACGAACGACCATTCATAGGCATCTGTGGGGTTTTCGAGAATATTGTGGCAGACTTCGTATTTGCCGTTTTTTCTGTATTTTTTGCCTTTTTTGTGTGCGCATTTTTCTTGATTTAAATCTTTGCCACAGATGGAACAAATCTTGTTTTCGACGGCGCACCCAACGCTAACCTCTTTTTTTATTCCCGAATCAATTTCTAAAATCGTGCTTTCGTTTTTCTCGCACTTAGGCATATACGCCTTTGCCACAAGACGTTTATAAGGCTTGCCGACTTTATTGGTTTTTTCGGGTACGTTTTCAATTTCGCAAAAGAATATTCTCGCTGTTTGATTTTCGCTCGTAGCTTTGTGGTCAAGGATTCCTGTTTTACCTATGTAAAGCTCAGAAAGTTTCTCGAGAGCCGAGTCGCTGAACCTGTCGAAATCTCTGTCTATATCGTTGTCGCAAAGCACTACCGAAAATGAATAAATTTCATCTTCCTCAAATTTTCTTCTCGTGAGTTTGTTTATCATTTCGAGTTCTTTTTCAGAAATTTTCTTCGCTGATTTTGATTTGACTACATAGCCGCTTTCCATAAAATACCTCCTAAAATATTTGTGACTGTTGATTTTTTGTGTTTTCGCCGATTTTTTGCTCTATCTCCATAGCTTTTGCGTTTGTTAGGCGCGCATTTGCGATTTGCAACTGGTCTTTCAGGTCGATGGTGTTCCAGTTGATGGAGTAATCGCATTTTAACCCCTCAAGCATAAGCCACATATCGCAAATTTTTGATATAATAGGGTTCAAAAGCCGCCTGTAGGCTTCGAGTTCGTTGCTGAGGATTTCGGCTTGCTGGGTGGACATAGTCTCGGTCGTCGACCAGTTCAGCCCAAGCAAAAACGGCGGAATTGAGAGCTTGCTCACGATTTGTTCGAGCATTTGTCTTACGGGTACTTGACTGTTGAGGATTTGATTGTCTGCGCCGATGACTTTTATCGAAACATCTCCGACTGCGATAAAGTCGCTCGGATTCGAAGTCGACTTCATAGCTTTACTCCATTCGGAAGCTATCTGCGAGGCTCTTTCTCTGGCAAAAGCTTTGTCTCCAGCATCGTTTGAGGGCTTGTATGTAACCGCAAAACGTACATTCCCAATACGCTCCCAGTTAAGCCCGATACTATTGTAGATTTTCAGAAGTATGTCGCTTACAAAAGGGAGCCCTTTGAGCAGAGAATTACCGTAAACGCAGCCCGGCTCGGGGTTTAGCGAAGAAACCAAAACAAGTTCGGGATATTTTATTTCTGTTTTTTCGCCGTTTTTGTTTTTTTTATATATTTTGAGCTTTAGCGGACTGCTGCCCGTACCGAGTTCGATATTTTTAAGCGGAGCGTTGTAAAGCGCGGCGATATCGGTTCCTTCGGAGTTCATAACGATCTCGCCGATTGCTGTTCCGTAGGTTAAAAGTTGGTCGAGGTAAGAAAGTATAAAATTGTTCGTACCCGTAGCGCAGGCGTTAACTTTAATGTTCGTAAGGAATTTATTTAGTTTGTACTGAATATCGGGGTCTTCGCATTCTACTCTGAATTCTCCCGTCAGACGCACGATTTTCGATATTGCGGCATCGATTATCGGTACGGCTTCTCTTAACGTGTGGTAGAGTTTCCACTGATTTGTGATTTTGTTTTCGTAATTTCCGAGTGATGCATAAGGATGTGCTTTGGCGTATCCGCAAGGCGCGGTCTGGACGGCTGCGGTATCGGTTTTACTTTTTCTTTTAAATAAATTCAAGATTATATTCTCCTTTCATCTTCTGGCGGCCAATGCGAAGAACGGTTCATCGTAATCATCGGCCAAAATCGTGGTTACAAAGTATCTGATGTCATCCATGGCGTGGTCATTTTCTTTGAGCGGAGAATCTTTATTACCGCCGTCATTCCAGCGGTAAATGGAAAATTCTCTCATAGAGTCGTAACAGTTACTGCAAATTTTAATATCACCCCGTTTCAGGGCGGAAGAAACTTCTTGTATGCCTTCAAATACGTTATTTTTCGCGGGAACGACTTTAAAATCGTTATATCTGCGAATAAGCGTTATAAAACTTGCCGCCGAAGGGTCAACAGTCATGAGCTCGATGTTTCTTTCGCCAACCATTTTTTTAATTTCTGCGTAGTGTTCGTCGTCGGTTCGTGTTTCACCTTCTTTTCTGGAGTCGTAATAATATTCATCAATCCTGTACCATACGCCGCCGTACTGTCCCCAAAGCCCGCAAGAGGTGGGGTTTACGATGCCGTAATCGCAAGAGAGTGCAAATCTGTTAAATTTAACTTTTGGAGCTGTGCAAAATGACGTACCTTCACTCATAAACGGATAAACGAGTCCTTCGGCGGCAACCCATTTGCCCTCAATAAAGCGCTGATAAAAAGAACCGCTGTAAAGACGTTTGTAGCGGTTTTTTAAGGCGTTTGAAAGGGACGGATTATCGTCCATTGTGAAATGAAGATAAAAGGCGTTTCTAGATTCGCGTTTTGAAATCCATTCTTTAAAAAACCAATGTCCGGGATATTCGGGATTGCAGTTAAACCAAAATTTGGAGCCGTTTACCGAGCATCTTGCCAGGGCCTGCTCAACGAATGATTTAGGCATCAAAGCGACCTCATCAAAAAGCACGCCCGATAACGTCATTCCTTGAATTAATGCGGCTGAAGATTCATCTTTACCACCAAATAAATAAAACAGATTTGATTTACCTTGATAAGTAATTTTTAGGATATTTTCGGATATTTTTTGTTTACAATCATATCCGAGACTTTGTAGAATCGGAATAATAGGGGTAACGACGTTCCTCCTGAGTGAGCGTATGGTCTTTCCGCAAAGAGCAAATGCAGAATTTTCAAATTTATAAAACGCCCAAAATACAAAAGAAATAGACATGCAAAGAGTCTTGCCGCTTCGTATCGAGCCGTCACAAATAATCGCATCAAAATTTTCATAGCCTGAATTTTTCACCCACCAGGTTAGGGCAAGAGTTTGCTTTTTAGAAAATTCTAAGAAATTCATTTAGTTTTCTTCTTGATCTTGAAAATTATTATTATTATTTAATTTTTGTATGCTGCTTTCGAGAGCGGTATAAAACTGCAGATTTTTGCTTGAGCTTTCTTCAGTATCGATTTGTTCGAGTTTTTCGAGCGCTCTGAGCCTATCAAAAAACTTAATTTCCAGTGAACCTTCGCGAGGTTTTTTAATTTCCGCGATGTTGAAAAGATTCATTTTTTCAATTTCCGCAAAATTAAGTTTTTCGCTGAATATCAGTCTTATCGCGTCCGAAATGCTCCCAAATGCAAGGCGTTCATAACCTATTGCCGCGCGGTAGATAAAGTTGCGCTTTTTCTCGGAGTATAGCTCATCGATTTTTTTGCATATTTCGGGTCTTGAAAGTAACCACATTGCCTTTATTTCGGGCGAAGAATTGTATCCCGAAAGCACGGCGGCCTCTTTTGGGTTACCCGTTTTTAAGTATTGGTGGCAAAAAATGAGTTCTTTCTTTTTGAGTTTTGCTGAATCGTTCAAAATTAGTCCTCCTACTGAAAAATTAAAGCATTGCTTCTGTGCATCGACAAAAAACTGCAAAAAGTTGCATAATTTACGTCAAATGGATAAAAAAATAATGCCAATAATCGAAAAACGAAAATTGACATTTTTAATTAATTATTACCAAAAGACTAATTTCCTCCGCCTACGGCCTCTGTGATTTTTTCGCCCACACCTTTGGTGAAGTTTTCGGCATCTTTAAGCATTTTTTTCGTCCGGCATTGAAGCCACCTGTCGTGGTCAAAGAAGTACATTGCGACCATCCCCGCTATGCCGCCCAAAATTACTCCTACGGTTATGAGTTTGATGATGCCGCAAATTCTTTTGCAGAGGCAGGGTCTGCAGTGTTCGTGAGCTGTTTCGCACATTTAAAATCACCCCTTCAATTTTTTGGAAAGCTTTATAGCCTTCAATAAAATGATTTCCAAAAACGAAAAGATAATACAGGAAAGATTTTACTTTTATTTTAACAAAACGCCCGTTTCGAGCGTATGATTTATTAAGAATTTTTTGCTTGAAAGCGGGGCGATGGCGATAAAACGAAAACCTCTTTTTAAATCAAAAGCCACTGTGTTTCTGATATTTTTCTTGATTTTGGGTCTTTTTTTATTTATGGACTTCAAAATCAAGCCCGTACTCGAAACTATTTCTATGTCAAAGGCAAAAATAATAGCGTCAGAAGTAATAAACAGCGCGATAATGGAAGATATGGCACAAAACGCAAACGAATACGAAAATATAACCGTGATAAAAACAGGAAATTCGAGCGAAGTGCTGTCGGTTTCGCTTGCGATGTGCAGAATAAACACGCTTAAATCAAGGATAAATATGCTCATCCAGAAAAAGTTTGCAGAATTCAAAGAAAAGACGTTTTATATCTCTTTAGGCACGCTTTTGGGCTGGGAGATTTTAAATGGTCAAGGGCCGGAAGTGCCTGTAAAGATATCATCTTCAGGGAGCGTCAATTCAGATTTCAAGAGCGAATTTTCGGGCGCAGGAATTAATCAGACGCTCCATAGAGTTTATCTGAATGTACACGCCCGAATAAGCGTTATGATACCGGGTGATTCATGCGTGTGCGAGACGGATAGCGACATTCTTGTTTCAGAAGTGGTGGTAGTTGGAGCTACTCCGCAGATGTGTGGTGGAGTAGCACCAAAAACGATTTATCCGCTGCCAGAATTTAAAGAAAAAAATTAAAAATATGATTTTAAAAAATATCTAAAAAACATGTTGACATTTTCTTTTTTGTGATATAAAATGGAGATATTAAGTGTAGTCAAAGAGTGGGGTTGCCCGCTCTTTTGCTTGTATAGTGGGGGTATTTGATGTCAGAAGAAAAGCCTGTGAGATCGCCGCGTTCATCTGTCGCTGAAGTTGTTTATGATATTGCAAAACCGCTTGCGGATGAGCTTGGCCTTGAGATATGGGATATTAAGTTCTTAAAAGAAGGCCCGAATCATATCTTGAGAATTTTCATAGATAAGTCCGAAGGTATAACGCTCGATGACTGCGAGGCGATGAGTAGAGCGATAGATGCACCGCTCGACGAGGCCGATCCGATTGCGGTTTCGTATTCTTTAGAAGTATGTTCGCCGGGCATCGACAGAGAGCTTACAAAAGACGAGCATTTTGGAAAATTCAAAGGCTACAATGTTAAAGTTCGGCTTGTGCGGCCAAACGATAACGGCGAAAAGGTTTTAGAAGGTGTTTTGGAAGATTTCGATAAAGAATTTATAAAAATTCAAACCGAAACCGAAAAAATATTAAATGTAGAAAGAAAAAACATATCACACATAAATTTAAATTACTAAAGGGGAATAAAAATGGGAAACGAAATATTTGAAGCATTAAAACTTCTTGAAAAAGAGCGCGGAATTGCGATGGATTTTATGCTTGAAAAAATTAATAAAGCTATTGTCACGGCGTGTAAAAACAGTTATGACGGCAACGAACACGTAGAAGTCTTGATGGACGAAAAAACAGGTCTTTTCGAGGTAGATTTATATAAAACGGTTTGTGAGGAAGTGAACTTCCCGGGCAGAGAAATTTCGCTCGCGGACGCAAAGAAAATAAATAAAAAAGCAAAAGTCGGCGAAGAAGTAAAGATAGTTTTGGATACGAAAGAATTTGGAAGAATTGCCGCACAGACCGCAAGAAACATCATAAGGCAAGGCATTCGTGACGGCGAAAGAAGCCAGATAACAGCTGAGTTCCAAGGTAAGCAAAATCAGATAGTTAGCGCGTTAATCGAGCGTATTGATGAAAAAAGCGGAGCGTTTACACTTCGCATAGGCAAGGCTGAATCGACGCTTCCAAAAGGCGAGCAAATCGGTACGGAAAACGTCAAAGAGGGCGACCATATAAAAGTATATGTTTCTGACGTCCGAGTGAGCGAGAGAGGCCCGAAGATAATGATTTCCAGAACTCACCCGAATTTCGTTAGGAAGCTTTTCGAGAGCGAAATCCCCGAAATCAATGAAGGAATTGTCGAAATCAAAGCCGTTGCTCGTGAAGCGGGTTCCAGGACGAAAATTGCGCTGATGAGTAATAACCCTAGCGTAGATGCAATAGGTTCTTGTATAGGTTCGCATGGCAATAGACTTGGCACTGTCATGGAAGAACTCGGCGGAGAGAAGATAGATTTGATAGAATACAGCGAAGACCCTGCAAAATTTATAGCAGCGGCGCTTGCACCCGCTAACGTCTTGGGAGTGGAATTTGACGACGAGACTCCAAATTCATGCACAGCGACGGTCCCTGATAATCAGCTTTCGCTTTCAATTGGGAATAGAGGTCAGAACGTTAGATTGGCGGCGAGATTAACAGGCTATAAGATTGATATTCGCCCGGAAAGCGGTTTTTTCGGAGAGTAAAATAAAACTAATGCAAAAGTGAGTGTTGCGATTGATTCCAAACAAAGTGCCTATAAGAAAGTGTATTGTTTGCTCGGCGCGTAAGCCCAAAGAGGAATTTTTAATGATAGTTCGTCCCGCAAAAAGTGAAAGTGGCGCAGAGATAAAAGTTATGAGCGGCGAGGATAGAAAATCGGGCCGTGGATATTATATTTGTAAAGACGCGAACTGTATAGCAAAGGCCAAAAAAACGCACCGAATTGAACGATTGCTTTCTAGAAAATATAAGTTTAAACCCGAACGTATTTATGAACTGCTCGAAAAGGCGGTGCGCGGAAATGAATGACAAATTTTTATCTTTTCTCGGTATCGCAAAGAAATCAAGGAGTCTAATTTTCGGCATGGACGAAGTGAAATCAAAGCTTCTTGGCGGCGATATCTGTTTGGTACTGGTAACCGCGGACATTTCAGAAAATTCACTTAGTAAAGTAAAATCATTCGTAACCGAAAAATGCAGCGAAATCAGTTTGATAAAGTTAGACTACACCAAAGATGATATAGAAAAAATCACAGGCAAATACGCAGCCGTTATAGGCGTTTCAGATATAAATATCGCACGAAAAATAAGCTTGATTTTAGAGCAAAAATCCGAAAGGAATGATGTATATAATGATAAAATATAGAGTGCATGAAGTGGCGAAAGACTTGGGAGTGCCGAGTAAAGATGTGATAGCGCTTTTGATGGATTATACCGGAGAAGAAAGAAAGCACATGACGGCTTTGACCGACGACGAGCTTAATATTGTCTTGGAATATTATACGCAGAAAAATCAAGTAGAAAGTTTTGATGCGTACTTTGCCTCAAAGAAAGAGACGAAACCCGAAGAAAAACCAAAGCCTGCCGAAAAGAAAGAAATTAGGAAAGCATCCGCGGCTAAAGAGATGGCTAAAAACAAACCCGAAACCGCAAAAAATCAAAAAGAAACGGTGCCTGCAAAAAAGCCGATTCATAAGCCAAAACCGGCAGTTAAAAAAGATGAATTTAAGAGCAAAATCATTCTTACGGGCAGCAAAACTGTAGAAAACAATAAAATTAAAGAAGACGAAGCAAACGAAGGCGTCGTAATCAATACAAGAACCGAAAACGTGAATATTGATAAGTATAATGAAAAATACGATAGAATTGCTTCTGAGAAGATGAGGACAGATAATACAGTTGGTAAGCAAAAGATAGTCCAAAAATCGCAGCAGAGGAATAAATTCAAGAGCGCCAAGAGGGAGACTGAGGCCGAGCGTTTAAAGAGAATTGCCGAAGAGAGAAAGGCCAAACCTTTAACTGTTTTGATCCCCGATGAAATCACAGTCGGAGAGCTTGCCAGCAGACTCAAAGCCACGGCGGCAGAAGTCATCAAAAAGCTCATGGTAATGGGTACAATGGCTTCGATTAACGATAATATAGATTTCGATACCGCAAGCCTTGTTGCGATGGAATTCCACGCAAAAGTAGAAAAAGAAGAAGTTGTAACAATCGAAGAAATGATTATCGACGACCATGAAGACGAAGAGAAAGACCTCGTTACAAGAGCGCCCGTGGTAGTAGTCATGGGGCACGTTGACCATGGTAAAACTTCGCTTTTGGACGCCATACGTCACGCCGATGTAACATCGACCGAAGCGGGCGGAATTACTCAGCATATCGGCGCGTATAGAATAAAAATCAAAGATAGAGATATAACATTTTTAGATACTCCGGGGCACGAGGCGTTTACAACAATGCGTGCCAGAGGTGCGCAGATTACAGACATAGCGATTTTGGTAGTTGCAGCTGATGACGGAATTAAACCGCAGACGGTGGAGGCTATCAATCACGCAAAAGCGGCGGGCGTTTCGATGGTAGTCGCGATAAACAAAATGGATAAAGAGGGCGCAAACCCCGAACGCGTACTCCAGCAGCTCACAGAATATGAGATTTTGCCAGAGGCATGGGGCGGAGACACGCCTTGTATAGAAGTTTCGGCAAAGACAAAACAAGGCATCGAAGAACTTTTGGAAATGGTTCTGCTTGTTGCGGACGTAAAAGAGCTTAAGGCTAACCCGAACCGCAGAGCAAAAGGTACTGTAATAGAAGCAAGGCTCGATAAAGGTCGTGGACCCGTTGCAACCATTCTCGTTCAAAACGGAACGCTGAATTCAGGCGATATAGTTGTTGCAGGTACGGCAGTAGGTAGAGTCCGTGCGATGACGAATGATAAGGGCGAAAAAGTAAAATCCGCAGGGCCGTCGGTTCCGGTTGAGATTACAGGTCTGGATACAGTCCCGAGCGGCGGAGATGTAGTCAACGCCGTTTCGGACGAAAAATTAGCACGTCAGCTGGTTGAGCAGCGTAGGAACAGCGAAAAAGAAGCACTGTTTAACAGTCAGGCGAAAGTAACGCTTGATAATCTTTTCGATCAGATGAAACTGGGCGATGTTAAAGAGCTTAAAGTCATAGTAAAGGGCGACGTCCAAGGCTCCGTTGAGGCGGTTAAACAGTCTCTTGAAAAGCTTTCCACGCCCGAAGTCAGAGTTCATGTTATACACGGCGCAGTCGGTGCGATTAATGAATCCGACGTAATGCTTGCAAACGCTTCAAATGCGATTATAGTCGGATTCAACGTAAGACCTGAACCCGACGCTGCAGAATCGGCCAAACGCCACGGCGTAGATATGCGTCTTTATAGGATTATCTACGAGTGTATAGAAGAAATTTCATCGGCCATGAAAGGTATGCTCGCGCCGAAATTCCGTGAGGTACAGCTTGGGCGTGCAGAATGCCGTGAAGTGTATAAAATTTCGAGCGTAGGTACGATTGCAGGTTGCTATATACTTTCCGGAAAAGTTACCAGAAGCGCTAAAATCCGCGTCGTACGTGATGGTATCGTAATAGCTGAAGATGAAATTTCATCGCTCAGACGTTTTAAAGATGACGCGAAAGAAGTTGCGCAAGGTTTTGAGTGTGGTATCGGGCTTGAAAACTTTAATGATATCAAAGTCGGAGACGTTTTCGAGGCATTCACTATGGAAGAATATAGGGAAGAATAAAGGAGTTTTTGAAGTATGCCAAATCATAGAGCGCAGCACAGTACAGAGAGCATTAAGCGTGAAATAACGGCGATAGTCGGTGAACTTAAGGATCCCCGTTTAAAGGACGGTTTTGTAAGCATTTTAAAAATTTCTTCAAGCGATAAATCCGGTTCAGGGCTAAAGATTTTTGTCAGCGCGCTCGAAGGTATGGATAAGGCGAAAGAGGCGGCGGAGTGTATGCAGTCTGCCGCAGGCTATATCAGGAAAGAGCTTGGCAGTAGGCTTCATATCCGATACGTGCCGAGTCTCAGGTTCATCGCGACGGATGCGCTTGAATACGCTGCAGATATTTCAAAAAAGATAGATGAAGTCATGCAAAATCAGTCTGTCGGTGAAGAAAATAATAATTTAGGAGAATGAAAAATGGAATCTTTATCTTCACTCGTTAAAAATATAAAAGATAAGGATTTCTTTTGTATTTTGACGCATAATTACCCCGACGGCGACGCGGTTGGCTCTGCGCTGGGTCTTTGCCGAGCTTTGCAAAAAATCGGTAAGCGCGCGAAAGTTAATTTTGGCTGCAAAATTCCCGAAAAGTTTGAGTTTTTGTTCAGCTGTACCACGCAAGATGATTTTAAACCTCAGAACTATATATCTGTTGACCTTGCCGATACAGATTTGCTCCACAAAAGCGTAAAAGATTTGTCCAAATGTATAGATTTTTGTATTGACCACCATAAATCGAATAAAAATTACGCAAAAAAAACTTTTGTGGACGCGAATTCTGCGGCAAATTGCGAGATAATTTTCGAAATGCTCGGCGAACTTGGTTGCGGGTTGGATAGAGAATTGGCGGAGTGCCTTTATGTAGGCATAGCTACGGATACCGGCGGATTTATGTACTCAAACGTAACTGCTCGCACGCATAGAATTGTTTCGGAACTTCTTAAAGCGGGTATTGATGCAGGAAAAATTAACGAAAAAATGTTTATTATCGAGCCGAAAAAGCATTTTGAACTCAAGAAAATTATATATAATAATTTGAAATTTTATTTTGACGATAAACTGGCAATAACGTATATAACGTTGGAAGAGATGGCGAGAAACGGCATTACAGATAATGAGCTTGACGGCATAGCATCAATTCCGATAAAAATCGAGGGCGTGGAGATGGGCATCACCGTGCGAGAAAAACCGGATGGTACTTGTAAAGTTTCGGTGCGTACTCGCAGCGAAATAGATGCGGATGAATTTTCCGAAATTTTCGGCGGAGGCGGACATAATCGTGCGGGAGGTTTTACTATTGCCGGGAACGCATCGGAGGCTGTCGAAGAAATCAAAAAAACTGTTGTGAATTTTGCAAGGTGGTAAACGTGAATGGAATAATCATCGTGGATAAGCCAAAGGATTTCACATCTTTTGATGTGATTGCCAAATTGCGCCGAAAATTAGGGCAAAGAAAAATAGGCCATATGGGTACGCTGGATCCTATGGCTACGGGTGTTTTGCCTGTTTTACTGGGTGATACGGCAAAATTTCAAATTTTTGCCCCCGATAATGATAAATCTTATACGGCAAAGATGAAGTTCGGCATCACGACCGACACTCTCGACATAACCGGTCAAGTAATTTCCGAGCAAAAAAGTGAAATTAAAGAGCAAGATTTAGAAAGAGTTTTGAATTCATTCTTGGGCGAAATTTACCAAATCCCTCCGATGTTTTCCGCCATAAAAAAAGGCGGCGTCAAGCTTTGCGATTTGGCACGCAAAGGTATATCGATAGATAGGGGAAAGCGGAAAGTATTAATAAATGACATTAAAATTTTAAATTTTGACTTTGAAAATCAAGAAGTGGAGATAGCGGTCGACTGCTCACAAGGCACATATATTCGCACTCTTTGCGATGATATCGGTAAGGCTCTCGGCTGTGGGGCTACTGTTTCCGGACTTCGCAGGACGGCCTCAAACGGCTTTAGCGAGCATGATGCGGTGCCTCTTGCGAAAATTATAGATATGGACATTGATAGTATTTATCAAGAATGCATTTTGCCGACCGAAAGATTGTTTGAGAATTTTCCTGTAGCGCAGGTAACTTCGGCTCAATCGATAAGATTTAAAAATGGCGGTTCTCTGGCCATAGAACGAGTAAAATTTAGTGATTTACCGCAAGGTGATAGAGTTTATCAAGTATATTGTGAAAGGAAATTCATAGGGCTCGGCAAGATTGATGAAAAAAATATTGAATTAAAAGTTTTGAAATGTTTAAAGTGAAAATCGAGTGATAAAAATGGAAGTTTACTATAATTTGGAAAAATCGGTAAATCCCAAAGCGATTGCGCTCGGATTTTTTGATGGAGTTCATATTGCGCATCAAAAAATAATAGAAAAAACAGTTGAATACTCAAAAAATGGAACGGAACCGTGTGTTTTGACTTTTTTACAAAACCCTCGGTCGATTGTTGAAAACATAAAACTAAATTTAATAACTACAAACGATCAAAAATTAAAAATTATGGAAAATATGGGTATCCAGTCGGTTTATATGTTGGATTTCAACAGTGTCAGAGATTTGTCGCCCGAAGATTTTGTGGCTAAAATTCTACATAATATTTTGAATGCAAAAGCTGTTTTTTGCGGATTTAATTATCGTTTTGGCAAGAACCATGTGGGAGACGTCAATAGACTTAAAAAGCTTTGCGAAAGATGCGATATAGAAGTGTTTGTAGAGCCCGCGGTGACGTACGAAAGCAAGCCGATAAGCTCAACTAGGATACGAAGCGTGATCAAGAGTAAGGATTTTAAATCGGCAGAAATTATGTTGGCAGGAAGATAAGTAAAAACGAAGGAAGGCGCACCGTAGCTGAAGGAGGTGGTAGACTATATGAAATATGGGAAAATACCAAACCCAAACACAATTTATCCAATACCTGGATACGATAAGGAGATTTATGTTAAACCAACTGTTACAAATAAGAACATAATAGTTGGAGATTTTACCTACATAGCGGATTCGGAATTTGAAAGCTATGTCACACATCATTATGATTTTAATGACGATAGGTTAATAATAGGGAAGTTTTGCCAAATAGCATCAGGTGTGGAATTTGTAATGAATGGCGCCAATCATCAAATGAACGCCGTTTCAACATTCCCTTTTTATACATTGGAAGGTTGGGAACAAAATCCACCGTTAGCAGAAGACTTGCCGTTAAAAGGTGACACGGTTATTGGCAATGATGTGTGGATAGGGCAAAATTCAACTATATTACCGGGCGTGCATATCGGAGACGGAGCGATAATCGGAGCAAATAGTGTCGTGGGTAGCAGTGTCGATCCATATACTATTGTGGCAGGTAATCCGGCCAGGCTAATAAGGAAGAGATTCAGCGATAAACTAATTAAAATATTGGAAGAATTGAGGTGGTGGGATTTAAGTGTCGAAGAAATCAATGGGCTAATCCCAACACTAACTTCAAGCAATTTAAAAAAAGTTGAAGAAGATTTGGATAAAAGAGTTACAGCCAAAATATCATGATTAATCAAAAAGAGTCCTGCAATATAGGACTCTTTTTATTTTTATTATCAAAGATAACGTATGGGGACTAAAGATTAGCTGTTTTGTTTTGAAACTTTTTCCTCATATCTCGGACTGAGTTTAACTACAGAAACGATCCAGCCGGCAACAGTTACTATAAATATCGGTATTATCGTGTACAAATGCGCAGAGATTTTACTTCCTACGGCTAAAATATTCGTTAAGAAAGCATTGATGAGTGCCGAGCCGGCTTTTCCACCTCTGCCTGAAATAACCTCGACCGCTGCTTGTCCTTTAGTTTTAGTATCGACATCGAGTGGACGATAGGCCATGTTTTTCGTGGCATCAAACAAAGAATATTTCGTACTGCGGATAAGCGCCACAACAATTAGCCCTATCCACGCCGAAGCAATGCTAATCGGCATGCCGTAAAAGTCCGGTTGCCCGTTATTTGCATAAAAGCTTAATCCGAAAAACAAAAGGCCGAAAATAAGCATAATAACTGGAGTGACACCTGCGCAAAACCTCCAGCTCAGCTTTCTAATCATGTAAGTGCTGAGAATTGTTATACATATCGTTGAAATCCCCACAATTACCGACTGCTTGCCCATCATAGCGGCATATCTGTTCGGGTCGGGGAATGCGTATCTGAGCTGAGCCTTCCAAACGGTTTCCAATAAGTTGTCGGCAATCCCGTAAGTTAAAACGAGCAGTGCCATAAGAGCTATGTACGGCTCTTTTATGAGCATTTTTATCCCTTCGCAAACATCAATATTATTCTTTTTATGCATTTTTTTGGATGGCAATCTGAACTGAACCGGGTCGCAGTATTGCGGGTCAGGTACAATAACTGCATTTATGTAGTAAAATATTATCATGGTTGTGATTGCGAACAAAATGCAAAGGCTGATGAGTATTTGTACGTTTCGCTCGAATTCGGCTCCGCTCGCTTTGGACATAGCGCTCAGCACTCCGCCCGAAAGTATCACGCCGATGCTCGAAATGAGCGAATAAAGTGCATAAAATCTCTTGGCTTCGTTTTCTTTTGTGATTCTGTTTGCGAATTGCCAAAAAAGTGACGAAAGCGCGATTGTGCTCCATATTTCGGATACAACATAAAAAAGTGTATAGCACCAGTTAGTGAAACACGGAATCGTATAATGTAGAAAGTCAGGCAGTATTTCTTGCAAATGACGCACCGTTGCTTCGTTTGCGTGCAAAACGTTTACGTTCGGCAAAAGAAGAAACAAAAATACCATGTAGAAAGCGACAAAGAGAGATATCATTATGTAAAATGTTTTTGTGCTTCCGAACCTATTTATAAAAAATGTAAACAACATCACGGCAAAAAATGCTGCAGGCATAACGAAAAATAGCTTTAAAACAGGCATAAGTTCCGTTCCGCCGCAAATTGCATAGTGTTGTATAAAAGTATCTTTTAAATTACGTACCATGGCATAAACAAACAGTATGCAGAACATAAGCATACTCATTGGTAAGAATTTTTTAAGTTCATAAGCGTGTATTGGCCAGAAAATTTGCTGAAATTTGTTAAATCCGTTCGAATCTGTGCGAGGTTGTGTGTCTTCGTTCATTTTGGACGATTTCCCTTTCATAACTTTAGTGACATATAGTAAATACGCGCAATTTTTGGGTTGGATATTTCTCGCATCACATCCTCTTTGGATTTTTACTTATAAAACGCTGTAAAAAAGAAAAAATACACTTGAAAATCTCAAGAAACGATGAAGAAACTTTCAAGTATCGGTTGATGTTTTCATTATATCATTCGTCGACATTTATTTCAAGTATATTTTTAAAAATTTTTTTAAAAACCTTTAATTGGTTTTTTTACGATTTATTTTCGAAAATAAACTCTTGCAATTTTGAAATTTATATGTTAGTATATTAGTATCAGTGTGACAGTATAAGCTAGGCGTAGCCTTCTTAAATGTTAAATAAGTTTTTTGAATAAGGAGAAAATAAATATGGCAAAATGTGAGTTATGTAGCAAATCGGCCGTTTTCGGCATCAAAGTTTCTCATTCGCACAGACGTGCAAATAAAATGTGGAAACCCAATGTAAAAAAAGTAAAGGTTAATGTTAACGGAACGGCAAGAAGAATGTATATCTGCACAAGATGTATGCGTTCGGGCAAATCCGCTGTCGAAGCTTAATTTATGGAATTTAAGCAGATCGGCAGAAATATCGAAATTAATATTTTGAAAAATTTTGACCTCAGCCAGACTTTTGACTGTGGTCAATGTTTTCGTTTTCAAAAATTAAACGGGAAATACCAAGGCACTGCTTTAGGGCAGAATTTGACAGTCTATCAAGAAAGCGAAAAAATAATTTTTGAAAATGTAAGTTCTGATAATTTCAAAAATATTTGGTTGGATTATTTCGATTTTGATACCGATTATGAAAAAATTTCCGAAAGCTTTTTGGGCATAAATTCAGTTATGGATGCAGCGGTGAAAGAGTGCTCGGGAATACGAATTCTTCGTCAAGACCCTTGGGAAACGCTGTGTTCTTTTATTATTTCGCAGAATAATAATATCCCCCGTATAAAAAAGATTATTAATGCGCTTTGCAGTAATTTGGGCGATGATGTAGGCGATACGCATTTATTCCCGAAACCTCAAAAATTGGCTAATTTGAGTGAAGATGCTTTAGCGCCCATTCGTGCGGGCTTCAGGGCAAAATATATAATCGATGCGGCTCAAAAAATTTCTTCAGGAGTAATCGATTTTGAAAAACTCAAAAAAATGCCGGATGATGAGGCTAAAAATATATTAATGCAAATTAAAGGAGTAGGCACAAAGGTTGCCGATTGTATGCTTCTTTATGGTATGCACAGACTTTCTGCGTTCCCAATGGACGTCTGGATGAAACGTGTAATGGATAAATTTTTCCCCGATAAAAGCCCTGGTTTTTTCGGTGAATACGCAGGAATTGCTCAGCAGTACTTGTATCATTATAGTCGGAGTCACCCGAAAATTTTTGGGGATTAAATTTAAGCAACGAAAAAGCCCCCTTTTTTTCAATAGGGGTGCTTTTTATGCGCTTGCGCAAAAGCCGAGGCGTTTTCGCCATTATTGCCTCCGTCTGGAGATGTTTTTGTTTGGCGATTTTAGTTTTCAGATGCCGTATTAGCGTAAATGGCACCGGCGGTGATGCTGGTTGCCGCTAGCCCTGTGAATACCATGGTTGCTACTCCTAGATCGCCTGCGACTCCTTGGTAGTACTCGCTTTCAGATTCATTACGTTGAAGCATGTGTTGTGTAGCTTTCTTTTGGCACAAGTGCTGGGCAATAGAACACCCTAGCGCTCCAAAAACTCCTATCGTTGTTAACGGTGCCGCAAGAACAAGGGCCGCTGCTGCGTTGGTGTTGTCGTCGTCGCCGCTCGCAACATTTTCAAGTAAAATGTCTGCTAATTTTTTAATATTCGACATAATCATTACCTCCAATTTGTTCTTAACGATCCTAGATTCTACCAGTATTCTAACATATTTATATATAAATGTCAAGATTTTTTTAAAAGAGATTTAAAAATATATTTTGTTACGATTATTTATTATTGGTTATATCCCTGGGATAGATCCGTTAAGTTGCATGGTATTTTATCCGCAATTGACGAGAAAGATATTTTAAGTTAAAATTATATATATAATTAGATTTGGGAGATTAGCTATGCTTAAAAAATTATTCACGTCGGAATCTGTGACGGAAGGGCACCCCGACAAAATTTGCGATCAGATATCAGATGCGATTTTAGATGCAATACTAAAAAAAGATCCAAAGGCTCACGTTGCGTGCGAAGTCACAGCGACTACGGGGCTTATACATATTATGGGTGAAATCAACACGAGCTGCTATATCGACATGGAAAAAGAAGCCAGAAAAGTCATAAACTATATTGGATATAACGACACAATGCATGGCTTCAACGGCAACACTTGCGGAATTATCACATCCATTCATTCGCAGTCGCCTGATATCGCAATGGGCGTGGACTGCTCTTTGGAAAAGAAGAGCGGAGATAAAAACGAGGAAAGCGAAGTAGGTGCGGGAGATCAAGGCATGATGTTCGGATTTGCATGCGATGAAACGCCCGAACTTATGCCGATGCCGATTTCTTTGGCGCATAAACTGGCGAAACGTCTTGCGGAAGTTCGTAAGAAGTCTATCATCGATTATTTGCGCCCCGACGGTAAAACTCAAGTTACTGTCGAATATGACGGAGATACACCCATGAGAGTAGACACGATAGTAATTTCATCTCAGCATAGAGAAGACGTTCCGATGAAGAAAATCAGGGAAGATATAACCAAAAAAGTCATAAATTTTGTAATACCTAAAAATATGATCGACGACAACACGAAGATCTTTATTAATCCCACGGGGAGATTTGTGATCGGCGGCCCCGTCGGGGATAGCGGACTTACGGGAAGAAAAATCATAGTCGATACATACGGAGGATATTCTAGGCACGGCGGCGGAGCGTTTTCGGGGAAAGATGCAACGAAAGTCGATAGAAGCGCAGCCTACGCGGCTAGATACGTTGCAAAAAATATTGTCGGGGCGGGGCTTGCCAAAAAATGCGAAATTCAGCTTGCTTACGCAATAGGGGTTTCCAATCCTGTTTCTGTCCGAGTTGATACATTCGGTACGTCCGAGGTTTCAGAGCGCTATCTCGAAAAAGCAGTTTGCAAGGTTTTCGATTTAAGACCGCTTGCCATAATCGAAAAATTTGGGCTCAGAAACCCGATATATTTACCGCTTGCATCCTACGGGCATATGGGTCGTGAAGATTTGGGAGTCGGCTGGGAAAAGCTCGATAAAACCGAGGAGCTTAAAGAGGCAATAGAGAGTTTAAAACAATAACAAGGGGGATATATATGGATAAATTGCAAGAGATAGAAAGCAAAAAGGCATCACTTATAGAAAAACTTAAGAAAGTCACTAGCGCAAAAGAAATATCCGAGATTAAATCAGAATACTTAAAAAAGTACGTAAAATCTCTTTATTCCGAGCTTAAAAATCTTTCTGCAGAGGAAAAGAAAAGTTTTGGAAAAACTATAAATGATTTTAAAAATTTTGCCGAAGAAAAAATTTCAGAGGCGGAAAGTAAATTTAAAGCGCAGAAAAGCTCGGCAAAATACGATGTTACGATATTCAAAGATAATATTAAAATCGGCGCCGAACATCCGCTTATAAAGCTGTATAAAAGAATAGAAGAAGTATTTGTCGGAATGGGTTTTTCGGTCGTTCAAGGGCCGGAAATCGAGCTTGATAAATATAATTTTGAGATGCTCAATATGCCGTCGCATCACCCCGCCAGAGATATGCAAGATACGTTTTATATTTCCGCTCCGAATGTGCTGCTGCGTTCGCATACGTCTTCTGTGCAGATACGCGCAATGGAGAAAATGCAACCGCCGATACAAATTATTTCGCCGGGCACGGTCTATAGAGTTGATGATATAGACCCGCAACATACGCCGATGTTTTATCAGATTGAAGGATTAATGGTCGCGGAAAATATATCGTTTGCAAACTTAAAAGCTGTCCTCACAAGGTTCTTAAAAGAAGTTTTCGGCGAAGAAGTGGGCGTAAAATTTAGGCCTTCTTATTATCCTTATACAGAGCCCAGCGCTGCCATTGATATGTCCTGTACAAAATGCGGAGGGAAGGGCTGCAGGACGTGTAAAGGCACGGGCTGGATTACTGTTGCCGGCTCCGGAATGGTTCATCCGAACGTTCTTGAAGGCGTCGGGTATGACAGCAAAAAATATACGGGCTTTGCATTTGGCTTAGGTCTTAACCGCTTTGCGCTGACTTATTATGATCTCGACGAAATACGCAAGCTCTATGAAAACGACATAAGCCTTTGGAATCAGATATAAAAGGGGAAAGGAGAAAATAAAATGTTCAAATTTTCACTAAACTGGCTTCGTGACTACTGTGGAAAAGATGCAAATTATGACGATATAATGAAAAAACTCAAGACGCAAGGTTTTGAATTTGACGGTAATCAAGAAGTGAAAGATGATATAGTCACGGCAATAGAAGTCAAAGCAAACCGCCCCGATATGCTCTATCATATGGGCATAGCAAGGGAGATAAAAGCTTTTGATGGCGAGCCTGTGCCTACGATTTCCAAAAAACAATTTGCGGTAAATAATGAGAAATTTCCCGTTAAAATAAACATTGATAATAGCGTTTGCAAACGTTTTTGCGCGGTCAAAATCAGCGGAGTGAACGCATCTGCACAAGTCCCCGAGTACATAAAAGAAAGGCTTAATGCGCTTGGTATAAATTCTGTCAATGCCGTGGTTGATATTGGAAATTACACGATGATAGATATTGGTCAGCCTATCCATGCTTACGACGCGGATAAAATCGTGGGAAATAAACTTATGGTATCAAAAGCGAATGAAAATACCAAGATAACTACGTTCTCGGGCGAAACTTCCGAGATAAAATCGGGAGATATAGTAATCTCTGACGGCGAAGATATAAAATGCGTGGCAGGAATTATAGGCACTGACAGCGCAGCCGTAAAAGAAAACACGAAAGATATCATTTTGGAAGCGGCAATTTTTGATGAAGTTAGCGTTCGTTTGACGTCTAGAAGGCTAAAAATTTCCACTCCATCGTCGTTTAGATTTGAACGCGGTGTAGATGCTGATTCTACGTTCAATGCACTTATGAACTGCGCTGAAATGATTACGAAAATTTGCGGCGGTAAAATCGAAACTCCCGCTTTTGACAATCGACCTGAAAAATCGGAAGAAAAACACGTTAATCTCAGCGTGAAAAATAGCAACAGACTGATAGGCATTTCTCTTGACCAAAAAACTGTGATAAATTGCTTGCGAAAGTATAATTTTAAGTGCAAACCAATAGATGAAGACCTGATAAAAGTGAGCATTCCGAGCTATCGCCTGGACGTACTTAAAGAAGTAGATTTGATAGAAGAAGTTGCGAGAATATATGGCTACGATAACATTAAGCCCGTAATGCCCACAATAATGACGAGTTACCATAAAAATAAAGTTTGGTCAAACATGGATATAATTCGTAAAACGCTTGGAGGACTCGGCTTCGGCGAAACAATAAACTATTCTTTCATTCCTGCCGATACGATGAAAATTTTCGATATTGATGAGGGAGAAGATATTTATTCGGACTTGACGATTCAAAATCCCATTGCAGGTGCGTATTCGCTTATGCGCCCAATGATGGCATATTCGCTTCTTAGCTGCCTTGCGTACAATTATTCAATAAATAATAACAATCTCGCACTTTTTGAGCTTGGGAGAGTGTATTTCAAAGATAAATCTTTCGACACAGGCGTAAGAGAGGTCGATACTTGCGGATTTGTTATGTCGGGTGTACGCATACCGAGAGGTTTCGGCTCAGATAAAGATATTAAGTATACCTATTACGATTTGCTAAATTATCTTGAGATTGTAATGAATAGTTTTGGTCAGAATTTTGAACTTCAAAAAAATGAGTATAAATTTTTTGAAGACGGCTCGGGCTACAATATAATCGCAAACGGCGAAAAGATAGGATTTATCGGCGAAATTAATAAATCTAAGCTTATTAAAATCCCTAACTTAAAGCTCGTTAAAGATAAGATCTTCTACTGCGAGTTTTATATAAGCAAGCTGGCGGGAAAAGTAAAAAAGATTAAATTTGAGTCTAAATATCCGCCGATTAAACGTCTTTATAATTTCATGCAGCGCCGTGATGTAACAGCAAAAGAAGTCGAAACGGTAATTAAATCATCGTCAGATGTGGTTAGAGATGTAGTCGTTAAAGATATATATTCAGATAAAAATTTTTCCGAAAACGAACACGCCGTTTTGTATGAAGTGAATTACTGCAGCAAGGAGCATACGTTGACTTCTGAAGAGATTGAAAAAATTGAAAAAGATTTTCTCGAAAAGTTAAATTCAAAATTTGGCATAAAATTCAAAAGCTAAAATTTGGTATAATTTTAAAAGCTACCTACGATGGGTAGCTTTTTCTTTGTGTAAACACTATCAAAATTCGGGCTTTTCGATCATATCAAAACGACTGAGACAAGATTTTATAGTTTTAAAAATTCCTTTTAATCCTCCGACGTTTTCACTTTCGGCATGGATCACAATTTCGGGGTCGTGCAAGCTTTTTCTAGCGATAAACCAACCTTTTTGATGTTTTTCCGTAAAGTTTACTCTGACGCCTTCTATGTTTTCGTTGTCTAGTTCGATGTGTCTGTTAGAGTTTGCATAATTTTTTATATAATTAAGTATTTTGTCGGCATACTCCACAGGTTCGTCTGATTTTAGGGCCAATCTTACGGTTTTCTTTTCCTTGGCAACCGAAAGATTTTTTATTAAATCGCTTAGATTTCTTCCTTCTGATTTTGTGATAGCTGTTTCGATTATGATTTTTGCCGCTAAATAAGCCCCGTCGTCTATGAAATTGTTCTCCTTAAACGCCGCATGGCCTGACGTTTCTATTGCCAGAGGACAGTTCCCGCCTTTTTGGTTTATTTTTTTTGCC
Organism: uncultured Clostridia bacterium; assembly: GCA_947305745.1. Classification (GTDB taxonomy): domain Bacteria; phylum Bacillota; class Clostridia; order Oscillospirales; family Acutalibacteraceae; genus UMGS1491. The sequence goes on from CAMZEH010000001.1 coordinate 291,448, forward strand.
ATCGATATTACGTTATTGTAGCCCCGCTTATATCTGAACTGTGTTCCTTGATTCTTAGCTATAAAAGCTTTTAAGTGATCGGACGTTACCGAATCCGTAACTATTATTGAATTGGGATTGTTTTTTAGCGCAATCAAAGAGGCTAAAGCTATTAATTTTTCGCCGGCTATAAGGTTTCCGTTTTTTGCAACTACTGCCGCTCGGTCGACGTCTGTATCGAATATAATTCCGAGATCGGCTTCTGATTCTCTTGTTAAAAATGTTATGCTTTCGAGAGCCTCGCTGTTTTCTGGATTGGGCATGTGATTTGGGAAATTTCCGTCGGGAACCAAAAATTTGCTCCCGGCGGTATCTGCTCCGAGCGGTTTCAAAATATTTTCTACAAAAAATCCTCCTACGCCATTACCGGCATCGACTACAATCTTAATCCCATCAAGCGGGTTCGGATTGTCTGTATTGATATTTTTTGATATTAATTCCCTTATTTTTGTGCAGTAATGTTCCATTATATTTATTTTACGGATATTCCCCAGCACGGAACTCGGCGTTATGTCTGCGTTATTTTGAGCACCCTCCAGTATATCATCAATATCTTGGCTACTTACTCCTCCTTCGGCCGTAAAAAATTTTAATCCGTTACGATGTGCCGGTTGATGGCTTGCGGTTATCTCAATGGCGGCCGAGCATCTTAAAGCAGATATCGCCATATACATGGCGGGAGTTGAGGCCAGCGAACAGTCATACACGTTGATGCCCATTGTACGCAAAGTATTTATGCAGACGTTTTTTATTCTGTTGGCGGATAGTCTCGAATCATGCCCTATGGCAACCGTTATTGCGCCGGCTTCAAGCTCTGTTTTTTGAGAGATCCAGTTACCGAATGACACCATGATTTTCTCAATTACCGAGTTTGTCAGATCTATTTCATTTCCGTCTTCTTTGCTTATCGCGATACCTCTTATATCCGATCCGCTTTTTAAGTTTTTCCAAGACTTTTCCAACATTTAAAACGCCCTCCTTGCAATATTTTGCCGACGAATGGTTAAATTCATAAAATAATCAATAATAATTTTATCATAAAATCGTGAAAAGTAAAGCAAAAACAATTTTGTTGAAAAATAGTATGAATTTTTAAATGCCATACCCAAAGTTGCAGGCATGGCATAGGTATATTTGGTATTTTAAATTTTTGGGATTCTTAGCGTTTGACCGACTCTGATATTTCCGTTTCGTAGATTATTTAAGGACATGATCTCCGAATACCTGTTTCCGTCGCCGAGTAAGTCTTTAGCGATTTTCCAAAGTGTATCGCCCGGTCTGACAGTGTAATTTTTTGCTTCGATTTTGTGTTCTGTGGGTATTTTTATAATTTGCCCTGCGTATATCATGTCATTTGTTAGACCGTTCAGAGCCATGATTTCGTTATATCTCGGTCCATAACCAAGATATTTTTCGGAGAGCCCCCAAAGTGTATCGCCCGGCCTTACTCTGTGCAAAAGTATATTTTGTATGTTGACTTTCGGTATTCTAAGTGTTTGCCCTGGATATATAATCGGTTTGGAAATTCCGCTTATTTCCATAATTTTGCGATATTCATCGGGGTTACCAAAAAATCTTTTTGCGATACCTCGAAGAGTATCGCCTTTTTGAACGGTGTAAAAAATAGGCTCATAAGATTCACTGTTTAGCGGTATCCTTGCATAATTTCTTTCGCCGCTATTATTTTCGTTGTTGTTCAAGTTATTAAATCCCCTTTGCGTAAGAATTAAAGAATAATCGACATAAGAGATGTCTAAGTTAACATTCCCCGTGATGCCGGGTATTTTGCCGCGGCTCGAGTGTTGCCAGATTGTAACGTTTTTGTCGTATGATGGATATATTTTCGGCTGGACACTGCAGTCCGAAATCCATATATCCAAATTTCCCGTTCTGGTAACGTCTACATAAGATTTCAACCACTCGACATTTGCGTACAAAATAGGATAATATTTCGCGTTTTTCAGTACCTTTGTGAATGCCAGTATTATATCCGTTATAAGCTTTTTGCCGACGCCCATTATAGCTTCGTTCTCATATTTTACCGCTAAAGGATAGTAAAATTTATAAGGCTTTATAGTTTCGATAAAATGGTTTGCTTCATTGGCGGCATCCAAAATGTTTGACGCCGAAGATTCATGATATGCTCCTGCATAAATTTCAGTCTCGGAAATATTTTTAATATTATCCTCAAATTGCGCATCAATTCCCGAAGAGCTGTAACTTGATCTTATCATTGCGAATTTTATTATTCTTAGGGAAACGCTTTTCCAGTTTATTTTTCCTTGAATTTCAGAAACGTCAATGCCACTATATTCCATATCATACCTCCAAAACTTTTGTAAACTTTCTTATCACCTCTTTTGTAAGATTTAAACAAACTAAATTGAAACTTTTGATCGGTAAATTAAAAAATTAACAATCATTTTTTTTGTATTGACATTCGCCCTGATAAATGGTATGCTAATATTCGTGAGAATTATTCCTTCGCTGGTGTAGCTCAGTTGGTAGAGCAATTGATTTGTAATCAATAGGTCGGGGGTTCAAGTCCCTTCACCAGCTCCACTGATAGATTTGATGTGGGAGATTTCCCGAGCGGTCAAAGGGGGCAGACTGTAAATCTGTTGCGTCACGCTTCGGTGGTTCGAATCCACCATCTCCCACCAATTTATGCACCTGATAAGGTGCATCTTTTATTTACAAAAAATATACTTATACTTTTTATAGGGAAATAAAAATAGCCCAGACGTCATAATTGTCTGAGCTATTTAATTTTTTTATCGTTATTCTTCTGCCTGGTCATGCGCTGTGGGTAATGCATGGCGCGCTTTCCTTATTTCCACTAACCCTTGAGTAACACTTTCATCAATCTTTTTCATCATCTCGCCAGCGTATTCGCTTGCTGATTTTTTGATTTCTTGGGCTTTCGCCTTTGCGTCATTTATAATGCCTTCTGCCGTGGCCTCGGCGGCTTTAACGATTTCGCTTTGGCTCACCATGACTTTTATCTTTTCTTCGGATAATTTGATCATGGTCTCGGCTTCGGCTTTCGCGCTCTCTATAATTCTGTTTCGATCGTTTATGATCTTCTGACCCTGCACGATTTCCTGCGGAAGAGCAAGACGTATATCTTCAAGGATTTGTCTTATGTTTTTTGAGTTTAGAACGACCCTGCCGCCTGACATTGGTAATCCCCAAGAGTTTTCCAGCATATCTTCCATTTCGCTGATTAAATTTTCTATACTCATAATTATCACCCGTCTATCAATAAATTTCCATTTAAATTTCATTGTTTTTATACAAATTCAGACACATTTTACCATATTTGTAAGTCTTTTTCAAAGAATAATATGTAGAAAAATTTTGTGGACTTTCGCCAATTATCGTTTCGGTAATTATTATCGCATTTTTTGAAACGGATCTCGGAAGTAACTCTAAGCATGAGTTTAGCAAATTTGTATCGCTATAGGGCGGGTCTAAAAAAACTATATCAAAAACTTCGTTTGCGCCTTTTAAAAAGTCTAAAGCATCAGATTTTTTAATTTTTATATTTTTATGCGGCACTTTTATTTTTGAAACATTGGATTTTATAAGTTTGGCGGCATTAGGACTACTGTCCACTATGGTAACACTTTTTGCCCCCCTGCTGAATGCTTCTATGCCGATTTGTCCCGTTCCGCCGAATAAATCAAGAAAATTTTTCCCGCTTATTTCGAACTGTATGATGTTAAAGAGGGCTTCTTTCACTCTGTCTTTGGTGGGACGTAAATTATCGTTTTTTCTTGAGATAAGATTTAGCCCCTTTGATTTCCCTGATGCGATTTTTATGATTTTCACTCCCGCGATTTAGTTTTGGTGATAATTTTCAAAATGTATACTTTCGATTTTTATGTCTTCAATAGGTTTATCCGCTCCGTCTGTTTCGGAGTTGGAGATGACGCTGATTGTCTCCATGCCCTCAAAAACTTGCGCGAAGACCGTGTGCCCACGCTTTGCAGTATTGTAGTAGCCGTCAAGATGTGGATTGCCGCCATTTGTTTCGTAAAGAGCTTTGATTTCAGCTGTCACTTTCGACATATCTAAAGTTCCGCCATAGCGTCTTGTAAACTCTTTTGAGTTTGATTTATATACATTATAGGCATACTCAAAATTTTCCCATCCGCCGAAAGCTTCGGGGGTTTGATTATTTATAAAAAATTGGCTGGAATTTGTGTTCGGGCCACGGTTAGCCATTGAGATTGCGCCTGTGATATTAAATAAATTCTCGCTGAACTCATCCTCAAAATCCTTGCCCCAAATGCTTTCACCGCCGGTACCTGTGCCGGTCGGATCGCCACCCTGTATCATAAAATTTTTAATTACCCTGTGAAAAACTGTCCCGTTATAATATCCTTTTTTTGCAAGAGCTTTAAAATTTTCAACTGTCTTGGGTGCTTCTTCGGGGAAAAATCTTACTTTAAACGAGCCTTTAGTAGTGTTTATCACGGCTATTTCTTCGTTTTCTGCCGGGCTGTCCAGTTGATATCCTATTTTGATATTTGCTTCTTGCTTTTGATTTTCTTGTTTATCGGTGTTTTTGCATCCTGCCATTGTAAATAACAATCCGCTCAATAATATTGCTCCCGTCATTAATTTTATTGTTTTTTTCATCGTTTTACTTCCTCTCAAAATCAAAAATATTTTAAAAGAACCGTCGATAAATTAAATTATATATCAATCTGCCATTTATCGCAATAGGTCTTCTCACACAAATCCAAAAATCTGAATATATTGTTAGTGAAGTAACGATTCAACCGTTATTTCAAAGGATATAAAAGGATTTTGCAGTAAAAAGGAGGAAATTAAAAATGTCATGTCCATACGAAAAACCATACAGACCCGACGAAGAAACGTGTCCGGTTTTGGGATTTCAAGATGTTACGGTAGGAGTTCCCGTAGAAATCAAGCCGTTTGCCCATGTAGGCAAAGTAAAAACAGAGTGCATGGGTAAACCTGTAATAAAGAGAGGGACTACAAACTGTGAAGGTAAGCCTGGCCAAGCTTGCAAATTCACCGTAAGCCAAAAAATAAGAGTGGAGGTTCCGGTTATTTTCGGAGCCAAAACGAAAGTAGGCGAAGCTAGTATAGATTGTAAGCATCAGGGATTCCCGCAAGAATCCGATATGAAGACCAAAACGGAAAATTTGTATGGCGCTTCTGAAGAGGAGTTCAGAGGTATAGTAGGATAAACTATTGCTTTAAGCTTTAAGCCACGCTGTAAATGTGTGGCTTTTTGCATGTTGATATATTGATTCGAAAAAATTGTAATACTAGGTGATGATATTTGAAATTGCATTAATTGGAGGCTAAAGTGAATAAAAAGAGTAGCATTAAAAAATTTATTAAGAATTGTTTTATCATAACTGCAGCATAATTTGGTGTATCGCAAAAATCGTAGTATATACAGCAAACTTTCCATAACTGGCGATACAAACGTTGTCGGGGAGCCTCAGATGAAAAAAGTTCGAAAATAGATTCTAAGATTAAAAAGCCATCTTGCTTGGGGGCTTTTTAGTTATAAATATTATTTTTTAACAAACCGAATCAAAGAAGAACGACAGCTTTATTTAATTATGCAATTATTAAATACATCTTAAATTCTATATTTTTTTATTAAAAACACTTGATTTTATATACAAAAATATATATGATAGATACAATACCGGCGTGAGTCTGAGTATAATATTATCTAAGGAGATGTTTTGGTTATGGCAATATTTAAAATTGTACCAAAAAAAGTCGAGTACGATCTAAAAACTATAGGAAATCACCCGCAAACTAAACGATTAATCGAGGCGCTTGTGGCAGTTGATGAAGAAAACGGAAAAGAGCTGACAAAAGGTGGCTGGGAAAAAGTAAAATCAGTTTTGGAAAAATATAGTTTTAAGATTATGTATGATCGTAATTTGGCAATAATTATCACGGCTTTGTTTGTTGCTATTTCGCGCTCGAAAAATCAAGATATGATATCTTGGGCAAAACAAGTGGTAAATCACAAGGTATTCGGTAAGATTGGTAAAATGAAAAAAGCGCTGGGCCAAGCACTGCTTGATGGCGACGGTGAGGCTATTTATAACATTTTCGGGAAAGTAGAGTTCCAACACATTATGTTCGATGGCATAGGCGTAAAAAACACCGTATATACTGACTTTAGAAATCGTGCCAAGAGAATAACACCCTGGAAAATCAGTGCAAGCAAAAGGGTATTGGAAGTTATTAAAGATGCTTTTGATAAGATGACTGGGGAATTTGATGATACCGATTATAGTGGTTTATCTGAATTATTTAGAGAAGAACAGCCACAACCCGAGCCGAAACCCGAAGCGAAACCCGCACAACCCGAGCCACAACCCGAGCCACAACCCGGGCCACAACCCGAGCCACAACCCAAGCCGAAACCCGAGCCACAACCCGAGCCACAACCCGCACAATCTGAATCAGACGAAGGCAATTATATGAAATCCTTTATAGGCGCAGCATGGCGAGACGGTTCGAACAGAGCACCTAAAGACCAATCGGAGTTCTATAAGAAAATATTGGGCCCATTGGGTCCAGATACCAATCCTGGAACTATAAATGAAAAATCAGTCCAATTATATGACCAGAAAAAGGATAAAGACAAGAAATCTTTTGTACAAATGTTTGTTGCTGGATTTTGTAAAATGTATAAATACTCCAATACAGAATATAAGGAGGAGGAATGGAGAGATTTTCCTGAAAGTAAATTGAAAGAAGCCATAAAAAGATATTATGCAAAAGAATCGAAAAAGAAATAACACAAATTATTAATCCGCTCTTCGGAGCGGATTTTTTTAATGCTATAAATCCTGATTTAAAAAATAGGTTGACAATATAAATAAATATATATATAATTGACACAAATTGTAAAACTGAAAGGATGGTTGACGTTTATGATGAGCAAAAAAGAAAGAGAAGAAAAAAATTTTAATAAGCGGAAAATTTTTTGGGACAAAATCAAAAACGTAAGATTGGATTTTGATGCCAATAAGCTTAGCATAAACGATTTTATAAAAAAATTTGGTGAGCAAATTGATAGCTTGCGTGAAAAGTGTGAAAAAACAATCCCATATTGTAAAGGCAAAGCAACAATAAAATATTTGAAACTAATAAGTGATGATGCGAAAAAACTAAGTGACCAAGTTAGAAATGGTGTGGACGGAGACTTTTTTACAGAGAGGAGCCCTAACAATACTTATCTTATTCAATATATCGATGAGCTGAGTAGCATACTTATCAAAACAAGTAAAGCGCGCTTCCCGTTTCTGGTAAACCCATCTACATTGGATTTTGACCTTACACGTAATGAATTTAAAAGGTTAAGCGAAGAACTAAATACTTGCAAGTTACAAATATTTGCACTTAGCAATAAATATCAAGCTAATAAACTTGTCAATTACGTTGAACAGCATTCAGTTGCCCGTATAAATTGCTATGGGCGTAGCGCCCCTAAATTTTGTTTTATTGATATTAATGGAAACGGGCTTCCTATATACCACGGAGACTTTATCACTAGGCAAACATTAGGAATGGTGCCGAAAAATATGGATAAATTTAAGAAAGTATTGGACTGTAGCGAAGAAAAAAGAAAATTAGAAGAAATAATCGTTATTATGCATGCTAGGGCCGATAAAAAGGACCCTTTTGACGAGGACTATAAGAAATGCTGTGATAATTGCAAAAAAACTTTCTACTATTATGATGTGATAGGGCACTACAGAAAGGGATACCCTCATAGCCATTACTTATGTAAAGAATGTTTATTAAGGGTAGTTGCCAATAAGTATAAATGCCCCGTATGTGGAGAAAAACTAGATAAACAGTGGGTTTTACGATGTATTAAAGAATTGTCTTAAACCCATTGACACTTTTAAAAAGTAGCCCTGCCGTTTTCAGGCAGGGCATTTGTAATGCATAAAAATATTATTTTTGCAAAATTTAATATAAATGAGACTATCTTTAGGGGGCAAAAATGAATTTTATTTCGTATCTCAAAGAAGTTTATTGCGATAAGCCGAAAAAACCGAGCGCCCCCAGGGTAAGATTTTTTTCCACGTCACTTACCGAAAATGTTGAGTTTTTTAAACGTGAATTTGATGAAAGTGCAGATCTTTCTGTGCGTTATGTAAGAATTGACGATATCGACTGTGCAGTTATAACAATCGGTGGCATGGTCGACAAAGAAACGCTTACACATAGCGTGGTCACGCCTATTACACAGTCGAAAATTTTGGGCAATACGAAAAAAGAAAAATATGAATTCATACGCGATAACGTTATTTCCGCTTCAGACCAAGTCCAGGTATCGAACTTCCAAGATGCCTTTAATATGATAATGTCAGGGTTTGCTATTTTCGCCATGGACGGCTGCGACTGTATGCTTGCGGTAGGAGTTCAAGGATATCCTTTTCGCTCAGTTTCGGAGCCCTCAACTGAAGTCATTCAGAGAGGCTCAAGAGAGGGTTTCGTCGAGCCGCTGATGGTCAATATGACACTCATTCGCAGGCGTCTAAAAAGTACGAAATTAAAGTTTGAGATGAGCCGTGTCGGTACGGTCAGTAAGACATCAGTTTGTATTTGTTATATGCGAGATAAAGTTTCCGAGGATATTTTAAATAAAGTCAGGCAGTGTATAGCTTCCGTCGATCTTGAAACTGTTGTCGAGTCGGGATATTTGATGCCATACTTGGAAGGCGATAACGATTTTTCGCTTTTTAGCGGAGTGGGCATGACTGAGCGACCCGATACGGTTTGCGGAAAGATTTCCGAAGGCAGAGTTGCCGTAATTTTGGACGGAACGCCGAACGTTCTTATCGTTCCGTATTTGTTCACGGAATATTTCCAGCATATTGATGATTATTCAAGGCATCCGTATTTCGCCACATTTACAAGATGGCTTAAATATATGGCGTTTTTTCTTTCGATTTTATTGCCGGGCTTGTACGTGGCAATAAGCACATTCAGCCCCGAAATACTGCCCGGACCGATATTTATGAAAATAGCATTGGCAGTAGGCAGGACGCCGTTTTCGCTCATGACGGAAACTATAATCATTCATCTGATATATGAAATAATGCGAGAAGCGGGGCTGAGAATTCCAAGACCGCTCGGGCACGCGGTCAGTATAGTCGGAGCGCTGGTCATAGGAGAAACTGCGGTAAGTTCGGGATTAATCGGCGCGCCTACTCTTATGGTGGTGGCACTTACGGCAATTTCGTCATACGTTATACCAAATCTTTATGAGCCGATTTCGATTTTGAAGTTCGTGTTTGTGATAGTCGGGGGCATTTTCGGGATATGGGGGATAATGATTGTATTCACGTCGGTACTAATAAATATTTGCTCAAAAAACAGTTACGGAGTGCCGTTTACGTCGCCGATTTCGCCGTTTAACATGTTTGCGATGCGTGATGTTTTGGTAAGGCTCAGCTGGAATTTTCTTTCACGAAAGAGCATTAAAGTGCAAGATTTGCCCGGGTCTGAAATAGAAAAATAACTTAAATTAAAAGAGGTTTTTGACACATGGAAAAGCGCCCTGCAATCTCGGTTTCGCAGCTTTTTTGTCTTCTTTTCATAAGCCGAATGGTTGTGAGTATGACGTACGGTAATATTTTGATAGGAGATTCTGAAATTTGGGATCATTTGATATCTGCGCCGATTTCCGCACTTTTGACGTTTGTCATATTAATTCCGATTTATTGGCTTTTTTTGATGGATAAAAAAATGAATGTCTTGGACAACTTGCGAGAAGTGTGTGGAAAATTAGGATTTTGGTTGGTAGCAATTTATGTTTTTTATTTTTTGATTGTCAGTGTTCACACGGTTAGCGTATTCGAAAAATTCATTTTTAATGCGATAAATCCGCCCATCTCGGTGCCATTTTTAACAGCCTTGTTGCTGTTTTCATCTTGCTACGGCGCGTATAAAGGCATAGAGGCGATTTCAAGGGCGTCCGGGCTTATATTTGTATTCACGGTTTTTGCGATGATATTTTTCCTTATTTCGCTGATACCCAGCATCGAGCCGATTAATTATAAACCATTGATGTATTGTGGAACGCAGTCGGTTTTTGAGGGTATAAAACTCTTAATCTCGCAAAGCTCCTGCGTGCCGGCCATGGCGATTTTGCTTCCTATGGCCAAAGGTAATCACAAAAAAGGAATAATTATATGGAACATGGGAGTATATTTTGTCTTTGTTTCTTTGATATTGCTCGTTATGGGCACGATGGGCGATTTCTCACAGACGCAGCTTTTCCCCGTTTATACTGCTGCAGGGATAGGCAAATTCGGTTCGTTTAAGCATCTTGATTCGCTGTATTTGGGCATTTGGATTTCGGGCATATTTATAAAGCTTTCGTTGTTTTTGATGCTTACGGGCGAGGGCATAAAAAAAATTTGGGGAGAACAGGTGCGCAAAAGAAGTATACTCATTTTTGGATTTTTAATATCGGTAATGTCATTTTTCAGCGACAAACTGGAGCTTCTGAGTAGCCCGTTCATGACAAGTTTTTTAATTTGGTTTTTAATTATAATTTCTGTAATAATTCCGCTTGTTCTGATAATTATAAGACGGCAAAAACAGAAAAGAGGTGCTATTTAATTGAAAATCGAAATGCGTGGGATAATGCTCTTTTTTTGTATGGCTTGTTTTTTGTTTTTGTGTGGCTGCAGTGGCGGGGGAGAACTTCACGAAAAGTTTATCATTCAGGGAGTAGCGGTAGATAAGGACGGCGAAAAATATAAGCTGACAGCTCAAGCCTATGATTTTCAAACTCCAAAAGATGAAAAAGAGCCGAGTATCAGGGTAGTTGAAGTGAGCGGCGCAACGCTTTTGGAGGCGCTGGAAAACATTAAAAAAAAGACGAGTTTAAATCCGGTTTATTCTCAAAATATGATAATTCTGATGGGCGAAGACGTTGCAAAAACGGGCGTAAATAATTTTATAGACTTTTTCATACGCCACTGCGAAACTCGTCCGAAAGTGAAGCTTTGCGTTTGTAGCGGGGCGGCGTCGGAAATTCTTAAAGCAAAGGACGGCGACAAACCCGTAAAAGCACAAAATATCCATGATTTGATACCCGATGAGCTCGGCTCTGATGTTATGCATTTTGTTGGAGATGTTTACGGAAAAATTTCCGACCCTTGCGTTGCTTGGTTGGGTTTAACCGAAAATGGTGACGATAAAGAGATAACTTTTAAAGGTATTGGACTTTTTCATGGGGACGTTTTATGTGATTTCCTCGAAAACGATGATGCGTTCGGCTTTATGATTTTTAAGAGTATCCCGAATTTCAGTTCGAGTACCGTCCAAAATCAACATTTTGGTGAAGTGACTTATTCGGCAGTTCGTTCGTCTGTGATCGTAACCCCCGAAGTTGCGGAAAATTCTTATCCTGTGTTTAAAATAAATATTAATGTTCAGATGTCGGCATTTGCGTTTGACAGCGATTATAAAAATGAGGCGTCGGAAAGCGATATAACCGGTCTGGAGAGCGATATTGAGTCCAAACTTAGCGGTATTTATAATTCGCTTCTGAAAAAAATAATAAGCGCCAATATTGACGCTTTAGGTTTTGGAAAAATACTCCGAAATTCTCACCCGGAATATTTTAAAAGTATAGCAAACGATTGGAAAAACATCATTTCAAAATGTAGATATGACGTAACTCAAGACGTAGAGCTTATAATAACGGGTAAAGAGCCGATTTAAATTATTGTATCTTCCTCGAAGAGCTTGGAATGTATCGCATTTATAGCGGTGTTTGCACATTCCGAGGCGACGACGACAGAAACTCGTTTTTCGTCGCAAGCGACCATCTCGATATCTATATTCATTTCGGCAAGAGTTTCGAAAATAATCGAAGCGGTGTTGAGGTTTAGGCTCTCGGATATATTTATAACAGAAATTTCAGATTTATTCTTTTCGTAAGATATTTGAATATTTTGAGTGTCGATTTTTTTTGCCAGTTTCAGAAAATCATTAATACTGCTTTCTTCAATTACAAAATTAAAGATATCTTTGTTTTGTCTGCCCACGGATTTCATTGTATTATCAATTTTAATACCGATTTTATCCGTTTCGGACATGATTATTTCTTCGTATTTTTTGATATTTTCTCTTGCGCTGAGCGTCACCTTTGCCAGATGATTTTTAAGCGAAATTCCACTTATTGTATTATTTAACTCAGGTGTTTTTTCGGTGATAACCGTGCCGAGAGAACTGCCTGAAAGGCTTGATAATACTTCAACTGTTACGCCGAATTTTTTAGCGGTTTCAATAGAGCGTTCGTTAAGTACTTGTGCACCGAAATGCGCCATTTCGAACATTGTACCGTAGGAAAGCGAAGACCATTTTTTCGCAGACGGTACATTTCTCGGGTCAGCGGTATATACGCCGTCCACATCGGTATAAATCTTGCATACATCTGCATGGAGAGCGGCTGCCAAAGCGACGGCACTGGTATCCGAACCGCCCCGCCCGAGGGTTGTAATGTCGCCGTTTTCGTTTATGCCTTGAAATCCCGCAACAATCACGATGTTTTTATTTTTTAGTTCGTTTTCAATGCGTTTCGTGTCTATTCTTATAATTTTTGCATCTGTATGATTTGAATCAGTTAAAAATCCCGCTTGTGTTCCTGTCAAGGAGATAGCAGGGAACCCCAATTTTTGTATGGCCATGGCAAGCAGCGATGAAGAAACCTGCTCTCCAGCAGAAAGAAGTACGTCTTTTTCACGTCCGCATGCGTTATCAGTTATTTCTTCCATTAGTTCTTGAAGTTTGTCTGTTGTATCGCCCTGGGCGGAAACTACTGCAACTACGTCGTTCCCGCTTTTATATACGTCGGTTATTTTTTTAGCTACGTTGAAGATATGGTGTGCATCGGCGACGGAACTTCCGCCGAATTTTTGAATAACAAGGGGCATTTTGTTTCCTCCTAAAGGAATGGGATATGTTTATGTTTTATTCTATGCCGAAATTCTTTTAATGACATTAATCATTATCTTGAGTTTGCTTTTTTTGCTTATTTTTTGGTTTTTTAGGTTCAGCGGTTGTCTGCTGCTGAGGGGTTGCTTGTTCTTCGGTGGCGGGAGCTGTTTCTCGAGCGGCAGTAGGTTGTTCGTGGGGCTGCTCGGTGCCGGTATTGTTCTGAGTGCCTTCTTGATTGTTGTCATCACCATTTTGTTCTTCTTCTTTTTTCTCCTCCGCCGTAGGATCAAATTGCCCGCAGTCTGCGTGTGATGTGCATGTTTCGGGCATGTTGTTTTTGTCGTAATACCCTACTGCGCTCGATGAACAGATTGATCCCATCAGTTTTCCGCTTGTTTTGCAGTAGGTTGCGGTTGTTACGTTATCGCTGTATTTAAAGTCTATTTTTGGTTTGCCTTCAAGATATTTTGTCATAATAGATTTCCAAATTCTGATAGCTGCCGAAGTTTCGCCGATTCTCTTGGGGTTGTCGTATCCCGTCCAGATGCCCGCAACGGCATAAGGACTCATACCGATAAACCAGCTGTCGTAGTCATCGGTTGTCGTACCCGTTTTTCCGACTATCTCCCAGCCGGGTATGTTTGCGCTCCTACCGGTACCTTCGGGTCCTATGATTACGTTTCTGAGGAGCCTATTCATAATTGTTGCGCTGCTTTCCGAAATAGCTTGAGTCGGCACGGCATCGCGATTGTCGAGGATTACATTATCGTTTCTGTCCGTAACGTAGAAATATGTGTGAGGTCTGAAGAATTTGCCACCATTTCCGAAAATCTGGAATGCAGCCGTCATTTCCCTCGGAGTCACGCCGTAGTGAGTACCACCGGTTGCCAGTGCGGCGAGTGAAGATGCATCATGTCCGTCCAAGCTGTTCATCTCGAGTTTTTGCGTCAAAAATTCATAGCTCTTGCGTGGTGTCAAAAGATTTACAACTTGAGCTGCAGGGGCGTTTGCGGATTTTTCGATTGCCCATTGGAGTGTGACTCTGCCCTTATAGCTTTTGTACCAGTTTTCCGGCCAGTTTTTTATTTTGTTGTTGCCGTCGCTGTCTATTTTCAGCGGCTCGTCGGGGATAAGCGAAGAATAATTATAAATACCCCAGTCGATCGCGGGAGCATAAGCGGCGATCGGTTTTATTGTCGAACCCGGTTGACGGCGTCCTACGTTTGCTCTGTCATAAAGGAGATTGCCTTTTTTCTCGTTTCGTGAGCCTACGGTTGCCAAAATTCTTCCGTCAAATCCCATCATAACGTAACCGAGTTGTAGATTTTTGTCTCTTGGCATGACGGATTGATTTTTAAGTGTTTCTTCAACTATGTTTTGAGCTTTGGCGTCCATGGCACTGTAAATTTTAAGGCCTTGTGTATAAAGCATGTCTTCTGCAGCTGATTTGCCGATGTGATATTTTGTGCAAAGGTCGTTTACAACGTCTCTCAGGAGCGTTTCCACATACCAATTACGCACCGCGGCGGAAGATATTTCTTTTTCCGCACGTTCTTCTGCCTCGCTAAAGTCCATGTTTGCTGAAGCCTCCATAGCTTCATCAAATTCGTCTTTTGATATTTTATTTTGGTCGAGCATTTCTCGGAGTACGGTTTCACGGCGTTCTCTGTTATTTTCGGGGTGATAAATCGGATTATAAGCTGTCGGGTTCTGAGTAATTCCCGCAATGGTTGCGCATTCCAAAATGGAGCAGTCGCCGATATTTTTCCCGAAATACACGTTTGCCGCAGCTTGAACGCCTCTGCAGCCGCTGCCGAAGTTTACTACATTCAAATAAGACTCCAAAATTTCATCTTTGGAATACATTTCTTCGAGCTGAGTTGCTCTGAAGATTTCTCTGAGTTTACGCGCCAAACTCACTTGATTGTCTTCCGTAATATTTTTAATGAGCTGTTGCGTGAGGGTTGATCCGCCGTAACTTTGCGATCCGCCTAGAAGATTCATTGCTGCGCCGAATGTCCTTATCCAGTCAACACCTTTATGCTCATAAAAACGCTTATCTTCAATCGCTATAGCGGCGTCTTTCATGTGCTGAGGTATGTTTTGAAAATCTACCCAGACTCTGTTTTCAAGGTTGTAAACTCGCTGGTATTCCTGAGGGTTTCCGTTCTCGTCGTTAACGTATACAAAACTCGTAAGCGCCATCTTAGAGGCGTTTATGTTAAGTGCGATGTCGTTTTTTAGCAGCGAAGACCTGTAAGCTGCCAAAGAGCATACGACCATAATCCCCGTCAGAAATATAATTGCCAAAATGCTCAGACCTAGCTTGCCAAGCAATGTCGTGATAAGCTTAATTCTATGAACGATATTATTATTTGTATTTGCGCGAGAAAATCTTTCAGTCGCTTCCGTACTTCCGAAGTGACTTATATCGGTTTTACGCATACGTTTGATACCTCTCATATTAATATTGATGTATTATTCAAAAATATGGTATTATTCAAAAAAAGAATAGCATAAAACCTACAATTTAGTCAATAAATTTTTTAAGTAATATTTAAACGGCAGTAGTTTGAGCTATATAGATTGTGAATAAGCGAGCTGTCTGGGTTGTCCATCATAACTACTCCAAATTTTTGCTTATTGTTTTCTTCGATAAACGACTTTAAAAATTTATTTATCTCTTTTGCTACTAATTTCGGGCAGTGATAGCCTACGCAGTTCGTAAAATTTATGTAAAAAAGGCCGCTCTGTGAGTACCATTCCCAAACAGTGCTGTAAAAGTCTGTTATGTGCATTATCTTTGCTTCGGTCGTTTTGTCTTTGTATGTATCTTGAAGTATTCCATTAGACTCTCCTCCGACGTCAATTTGCCAGCAAGCGCAGTTGTCTGCCCATCTATCATATCTGTATGCAGAAGCTATATTCCCCGATCTTGTGAACACGAGCATTTTGCCTCTGATGTTACCGAGGGTTAGAGTCGCGGGATTTTTCCGAGGCATCATATAAATGTCGTCTTTTCCGGCGAGTTTACCATTTACGGCGTCTTGGAACTCATCACTTACATCGCCTTCTTGTTTTATTTGTATTATTACAGTTTCGCTTGGATTTTCTTCTAAAAAGCTTGATACATAGTTTAAAACGTCGCTAAAGTAAAGCTTGTCGAATGTGTTTTTATAGCAGCTTACACCTGCGTTATTAACCAATAGGTCCGAATTCAGTTTTATGTCCAAGCATCTTATACCTTTCTGAAGCTGTTCGGGAATCGAATCGCTTTGGCACGAAGCCGCCAAACTCGTAAAAGCGGTTGTTTTTGCCGTACCGCTGTTGTGGGTCCCGGGAATATTTAAATTGCAAAGCTTTGTTTGGTCAGGTATCTTAGACATCCATTTTTGCGAGTCGGTCGCGAGTGCCGATTGTTTAAAAATCATAGCAGATACCAAGGTGAGTAGACCGAGCGTCACCAATTTTAAATATTTTTTAATATTCATAAAATTTCCCCCTTTTTGCAATATATTTTCTAATATTATCGCTGTATTGTATCATAATAAATATAATATGTCAATATATTTTTTAAAAAACTTTACACTTTGCACAAAAATATCAAAAAAAAGAATTAGTTTTATAACTATTTTCAAATTATTTAATAAATAAAAAAGTTTTTTAAAGTAATTTACAATTCGTTAAGTTTGTGTTACAATAAAAAGGTTACGAATTTTGGTAAAAAGAGGTTATAAAGTTGAAATCATCTATGTTTAATCCATTAATGGCAGTTTTGATTTTTAATTTATTTGTGTTTTTTGGTGCTGACGTATCCGCAGTGGCAAAGCGTACCGCATCTCTTAAAAAGTCTCCATACATATCGGGGAATATTACCGCGCGATCGGTCTGCAAGAATATTATGACATCATGTGGCAAATCAATAGATAAAGAATTTTTAGAAGATTTTTATAGAATATCTAGTATACGCATGGCGGAAGCTATCGACGCAGAAATGGAAAGTGCCGTAAAAACTCTCGCCACACAGCCGGGGGTACTGAGAATAGACGGCGCTACTGCAGTGATTGGTGATATTCATGGCGATTATGTAATCCTTAAGAAAATTATTGAGAAACTTTCACCCAAAATGGAAAAAGGGAAAATACAGAATGTTGTGTTTTTGGGGGATTATTTGGATCGTGGGCCGAGTAGCGCCAGAACTATATATATTTTGTTGAAATTTTTCAACCAAAACCCCGGTCGGGTTTTTTTGCTCAGAGGAAATCACGAGGTACCAAGCTTTTATCATTTTGGCGAAGGGTTGTCTCAGGCTCGATGCGAAAAAGCCTTTAAGAATATCGATGAAGATTTGCTTATGAGTTTTTTCGATAATCTTCCTTACGCCGCGATTATTAACGGAGAAACGCTCGCGGTCCACGGAGGGGTACCGCGCTTGGACTGTTTCAAATCTTTTTGGGAGTGTGGCAAGCCTAAAGAAGGCGATAAAAATTTTCAAATTGTTTACAGTTCTTTGTGGGCAGATTATAACCCTCGCGGAGATGCCCGCACGCCGAATACAACCAGAGGCATCGACCCTTTCATAATCAGTTACAATGACGATTGCGTAAATTTGTTTTTGTGCTATTTAAATGAGCGCTACGGTACCAATTTGAAGTACATGATTCGTAGTCATCAGCCCCACTTGGGCGCATGGTTTGTTTCTCCGAATAAAGCGCTTTTTAGTATTTTTAGTTCTACGCTCGACGCAAGGAACTATTCGTTTTATCGTAACCCCGTGGTTGCTCTGCTCAGGCCAGGTTCGGCCCCGCGATTATTTGAGTATAAAAAAACATTTTGAGGTGTTCTGATTGAATAAAAGGTTTATTGCAGCTGTGGTTGCATCATTTTTAGCTATGCTGTTTAGCCGCGCTGAAGCCGGGCAAGGGCATCCGAATTCTGCTGTGGTTGATTTGCCTGAATCGATAGAGATAAACGAGCTCACAGCTGATAGTTCGCAAAATCCCTACAACGATGAGCAAGCATTTCCCACAATGCCTAGCGGCCCTTCCCGCAATATTTCAATACATCCACTGGATTTGTCGGCACGCGCTCAAAGCGAGGAAGGTTTTCTCTCATATGAAGAGTACGGGAATCGTTTTAATGCCGCTATGACTTTGGCTGTGCCGCTTCTTAGGCAGCAGAAGGGTATTGTAAATATTGAGGGAGTCACGGCAGTGGTTGGAGATTTGCACGGCGATGTTTACACGCTCAGAGAGATTATATCAATACTCGGTAGTTGTTTTGAATCTTCGGAAAAATCTTCGCAAATTAATAATGTTGTGTTCTTGGGAGATCTGATGGATCGTGGCCCCGAGAATGCAAAAACTCTCCTTGAATTATTGGAATTTTTCAATAAATATCCTGGGAAAGTATACATACTCAAAGGAAATCACGAAACAAAAGAGGTTTTTAATGGTTTTGCAGGAGATAGCCCTGCACGCGATGATGGATATTTTTCAACTGTCAATAAAGAACATATCTATAATTTCTTCGATCTTTTACCTTACGCGGCAATAATAAATGGCAGCGTTCTTGCTGTCCACGGAGGGGTACCGCAAGAAAATTTTTGGGAGAATTTTAAACTCGGTGTTAAGCACTCCGAAGAGATCAGCCCGCTATTCAATCCTATAAAATCCGCTCTTTGGTCGGATTATGATCCGCTAACGGATTGTCTGGAAAGACCGATTATAACAGGTAACCCGAAAAGAGGTGGCTCCTCTATATGTTTTAATGAGCTTATGGCAAAAAAATTTCTTGATTCCATGAATTTAAAATATATGATTCGTGGTCATCAACCGGAACTGGGCAGTTTTCACCGGTCAACAAATGGAATAATTACGACTGTTTTTAGCGCTCTTGAAAATCAAAGTAAAATAATAGCCGAATCAGGGGCAAAAATAGCCGCAGTGCTTGATTCGAAAAATCCGCCGATGGATTTTGCAACCATTATCATAAGCTAAAGCCTTTTGACGGCTGTATAAACTTTTGAAATCTCATACCACGTTGCATAGTCCACTTGACCTGTTTCAGGCATTGCGAATATATTTTGGAACCGCTTGACGGAATCGGCGGTGCTTTGTCCGTAAATCCCGTCGACAGCTAGTTTCCCGATAAGCGGATAGCTATCGCTTATGTCGTTTAGCTGACTTTGTATCGTTCTCACGGAGTTTCCGCTCGAACCCACTTGCAAAACTTCTCCTGGGAATGATACCGGGATTCCAGTTACCTGATCGGTCGATTCCAAATAAATATCGTTTCCGTAATAGTTTTGAAGTATTTCTATATATCCGAGTCCGTTTTCAGCAAGCTCTTTTGAGCCCCATTGTGAGAGCCAATTCGGACAAGTCACATTCTGACCGTCACAATATTGCGTGAATAAAGGCTGCTTTATATCGGGTTTAGTGATAAACGTTGCAAAAAGGTCATCAACAATATTTGAGATTTCCTGAAAGATATTCCTCTGATAAACAAATTTTTGATCATATGCGGTAGATGAGGTAATCGTAAAGTTTTTTCCTCTGCTGCGATACCATTCAGTGTAGACTCTGTTCAGAGTAAAAGAATTTATTGTAAGAACGTTCGCTTTAATACTTTCCTCAGGCCACGTTGCGTAGATTTCGCAGCTGGCCACATTTTTTATGTAATCTTTATACGGTACCCAATAATTAGGAGCTGAGTCATCATTTGGGTCGCCGTCATGCACAACGATATATTCCGGCACGACAACTTTGTCAAGAACGACAAACCCCGAAGTATTAGGCAACTCTTTAACGGTCTCCTCCACTATTTTAGGAGGATATTCCCCGTAAAGTGTGTGCGGAGGAATTATAAATTCCGGCGGTAACTCGGAAGTAGAAATTATCGGATTTAGAAAAATATTTTGCGTCGCCAAAGAGTCGGGCAATATTTGAATTTTTTCAATTGATATTTGTTCATAATTTTCTTTTGTTATTTCTGCGGTGTATTCCGAATAAGGCTGTGGGGAGCCGGGCGTCAGTGAATATTCCACAGGCGGAGCATCAAGCTCTATGGTATCGGATTGCCCGGAAGAATTTGTTATAAGCTCAAAAATGCTGTTTTGAGGATCGGAATTTTCGAAAATTCTAATATTTGCGTTTGCAAGCGGCCTTCCGATTGTTTTATCAAAAACGTTTACTTGTAATCTTCCCATGCTCATAGTTTTTGCCCCCGTATTTCGTTTTATTAAATAAAATGATGTAACAGCGGTAATTATTACAAATAAAGGGAACGAGCGCCTTAAAAAGCGCTCGTTTTTAACATTACTCCGAGGTTATGTGAATTAAATGCGCTATGCCCGGTATTGATTCGCCCTGCTGTGATGAGGTGGGCGACATTAAAGCTCCCGTCGCAGCGAATAACACGTTGTTAAGTTCGTGATTTTTTACCTTGTTCATTATCATCGAGCAAAGCACTGATGCCGAACAGCCACATCCTGATCCGCCCGCGTGGACGTCCTGAGCTTCTTTGAAATATATCATCAGCCCGCAATCGTCGTAGTTTTCGTCTATATAGATTCCTTGTTTGAGCATCAACTCTTGAAATAGGTTCGACCCGACTTCACCCAAATCCCCCGTTAAAATTAGGTCATAATCAGATGGGTTTGTTTGAGTGTCGTCCAAAAATGCGGTAACGGTCTTTGCCGCCGCGGGAGCCATAGCCGCACCCATGTTGTTTGCATCGTATATTCCGAGGTCTGTTATAACTCCGACGGTTGCTCTGTTTATTCTGGGCCCCGACTCTTTTTTACCGATTATCGCCGCGCCCGAACCGGTAACCGTCCACTGAGCCGTCGGGGTACGCTGCCCACCATAGTTTAGCGGAAATCTGAACTGCCTTTCCGATGAGCAGAAGTGCGAAGACGTAACCGCAACTGAGAGATCTGATATTCCCGCTTCGATGGTTGTCGCGGCGAGAAATAAAGTTTGAGCCATAGTTGAGCAAGCTCCGAATTGCCCCAAAAATGGAATTCCGAGTCCGCGCAGCCCGAACGCCGACGACATACATTGATTAAGCAAATCTCCGGCGAAGATGTAATTTATATCCTCGACTGCGAGATTTCCTTTTTCAAGCGCTGTTTTTACGGCCTCAGCCTGAAGTTTACTTTCTGCTTTTTCCCAGGATGATTCACCCATAGTAGTGTCTTCAAAAATTTTATCAAACTCATCTTTAAGCGGACCTTGGGATTCTTTTTTTCCGCATACGCCCGCGGATGCTATAACTCTGGGCGAATTTTCAAACTCGACGGTAAAATTTCCGATTTTTTTACCCATTAAAATCATCTCCAAAAATAAAGATACTATAACAACATTGTGTAGTTATAGTATCTGAAAGAAAGGAAGTGATTTTCATGCCAAATTTTAACAAATTATTTGTTTTGATCTTTTTTATTCTTTGAATGAATTTTATACATCTCAAAGATTTTATTTTTGACTATCGAAAAAGCAGAATGAGGCTTTAAATCTGTATCGTTCGGTGCGTCGGTAACTTTGTTATCTTGTATTGGTGGGGGGGAGAGAGGGTTCTGAGTATCGGTGCCGTTGATGTTTTCGAATTCGCCATAATTACTCATATACATCGCCCCTATATTAACTAATTAAAGCAGATTATAACATATAACATAAAGGGATACAATTAAAATATTTTTTGTCGATATTAAAAAATATTTATACAAATACAACAAAAAATCACAAACACATAGCGGCCTCAACGGCGAGTGCCACAGTGGCGCCGACCATAGGGTTGTTTCCCATACCTATAAATCCCATCATGTCGACGTGCGCAGGGACAGATGAAGAACCAGCAAATTGCGCATCGCCGTGCATTCTGCCCATGGAGTCGGTAAGACCATAAGATGCCGGACCCGCTGCCATGTTGTCGGGGTGTAGAGTTCTACCCGTGCCGCCGCCCGAGGCAACAGAAAAATATTTTTTGTCATTTTCAAATGCCCATTTTTTATATGTTCCTGCCACGATGTGTTGAAATCTTGTAGGATTAGTGGAGTTGCCCGTTATGGAAACATCAACTTGCTCGCGCTTCATAATCGCAAGGCCTTCAAGAGCTTCGTCCGCGCCGTAACACTTTATTTGTGAGCGTTCGCCCGATGAAAATTTCTTTTCAGATACGATTTTTAAGCTGTCGGTTTCAAAATCATATTCAGTGCGGACGTATGTAAAACCGTTTATTCTGGAGATGATATAAGCGGCATCTTTCCCGAGCCCGTTAAGAATTACTCTGAGCGGAATTTTACGGGCTTTGTTTGCTGATTTGACAATTCCGATAGCACCTTCAGCTGCGGCAAACGATTCATGCCCCGCAATGAACGCGAAACGTTTTGTTTCTTCGTTTAGTAGCTTTGCAGCGAGATTCCCGTGCCCCAGCCCGACCTTTCTGCTGTCCGCAACAGAGCCGGGTACGCAAAAAGCTTGTAGACCTTCGCCGATAAATTTTGCAGCATCGCAAGGGTTTTTCGCGGAATTTTTAATAGCAAGCGCGCAGCCGAGAGTGTACGCCCAGACGGCGTTTTCAAAAGCTATTGGCTGTACTGAACGGACTGTTTTTTCAGGGTTTATATTTTTTTCGCCGCAAATTCTTTTAGCTTCTTCCAGACTTTTTATCCCGTTTTTTTGCAGGCAATCATTTATCCGCGCAATTCTACGGTCTTTGCCCTCAAAATTTATTTCCATTTTATTCGCTCCTTTCTATTCCGTGCGTGGGTCGATGAACTTAATACCCTCATCAAATCTGCCGTAAGTTTTTATGCTTGAATTCCAGGCAGATTCTATATTTTCTCCGTTTTTGATTTTTTCTATAAAAGTACCCATATCGATATATTTGTAACCGATAATTTCATTATTTCCATCGAGCGCCATTAACATCGTATAGCCTTCGACGGTTTGCATGTACCTGACGCCTTTTGATTTCGTACTGAAAATGGTGCCGATTTGCGAGCATTTGCCTTTGCCGAGGTCCTCAAGACTCGCTCCTATGGGTAGACCGCCTTTTGAAAAAGCAGTTTGGGAGCGCCCGTAGACGAGCTGCAAGAAAATTTTTTTCATGGCATCGTTTATTGCATCGCAAACAAGGTCGGTATTAAGGCACTCAAGAAGCGTTTTACCGGGAAGAATTTCACCTGCCATAGCGGCAGAGTGGGTCATTCCGCTGCAGCCTATTGTTTCCACGAGAGCTTCTTCAATTATGCCGTTTTTTACGTTTAAAGTGAGTTTGCAGGCGCCTTGTTGTGGTGCGCAAGTACCCACGCCGTGTGAGAGCCCTGAAATATCCTTTATTTCAAGCGATTTCGTCCAGCCCCCCTCTTGTGGTATAGGTGAGGGGCCATGATGAGGGCAAGAACAGATTTTGCACATATTTTCTACTCCAGGTGAATTTTCCAAATTATTAACTCCTTTCATTGATGATTTGTTTTGAAATTTTATATATACGTTCGCAGGAGTCTGTAATAGCTATTCTTTCTAAATTTTTGTAGTATTCGTTTGCGATTTTTTTATTGTTTTCAAGTATTTTCGAAACTTCTTTTTCGAGCGTTTCAAGGGAAAGATTTTTTTCCTCGATGATGCTTGCCGCGTTTTCGTTCACGAGTGCCATTGCGTTGTAGTATTGATGATTTTCTGCGACGTTTGGTGATGGGATCAGTATGGCCGGTTTTTTTGCGATTTGTATTTCGCTAAGGGTTGTTGCACCCGCACGGCAGATTACCAAATCCGCAGCAGCAAGGCACTCCGCCATATTTCTTATGTACTCTTTTATGGTATATTTTTTGCCCTTTAAATCAATGCCGTTTTTTGTGAGCTCATCTTCGACAAAATGCCCACGTTTACCAAATCCATGTATAAAATTAAGTTTATCATTTTTATGTCTGACGATAAATTTTGCCATGACTTCATTGATAGCCTTCGCACCCAAGCTTCCGCCAAAAGAGAGTATCACGGGATAATCATTATCTATGCCGAGTTTTTGTTTTGCTTCGTCTTTGCCGCAAACGGCGATGTTTTCTCTTACGGGAGTGCCCGTGATTTCAACGTTTTTAAGATTTTTAGGTAGATGCTGTTTAGCTTCGTTATTTATCACCAGTACTTTTGAGGCTTTTTTGGCGAGCAATTTAGTTGTAACGCCGGGGAATGAATTTGAATCGTGTATGATAAACGGGATTTTCATTTTGGCAGCCATTCTGAGGATAGGACCGCAAACATATCCGCCTGTACCGATGCAGATATCAGGTTTAAAGTCATTCAAAATTTTTTTTGATTCTTTCGAAGCGATAAATATATTTTTCAAAGTTTGTAAATTTTTCTTAAACCCTTCAAGATTGAGTTTTCTTGAGAAACCTGAAATGGTAATACCTTTAAAATCAATACCTTCTTCAGGCACCAAACGTGACTCCATGCCGCCGTTTGCTCCGACGTAAAGGATTTCACAGTTAGGTTCGGTTTTTTTAAAGTGCTGAGCAAGTGCAATTGCAGGGTTTATGTGCCCTGCCGTGCCGCCGCCCGTAAATAATATTTTCAAAAGTATCGCTCCCTAATTTTCATATTTTTTCTATTCGTGATGACCTTGAAATGGCCAGTACAATTCCCATCTGAGCGAGCAGCATCATCAGAGAGGTACCGCCATAACTAAAGAACGGCAAGCTTATACCCGTGTTTGGAATTGTGTTCGTAACAACGGCGATATTAAGTAAAACCTGTAATCCCACTTGTGCTGTAAGCCCAATGCCTAGAAGTGAGCCGAATTTATCTTTTGCGCGTATTGAAATTACCATTCCGCGCCATATAAGTAGCGCAAACAGAAGCAAAATAACGACGGCACCGATAAACCCGAGTTCTTCGCAAACCACGGCGAATATAAAGTCGTTTTGAGGCTCGGGGATGTATAAATATTTTTGACGTGAATTACCGAGCCCGAGTCCGAAAAGTCCGCCCGAACCGATTGCATAGAGCCCCTGGCGTGTTTGCCAAGTATCAACACCCGCGCCGGGCGAAAACGGGTCGAGCCAGCCTGCAATGCGGTCGTTTGCGTATGTGAGTTTGTCTGTGAAAAGCACCAAGTAGAGTAGCGCAGAAGCAATTCCTCCCAGCACAATCCCAAACCACTTAAGCTGAACTCCGCCGACGAAAAGCATCCCCGCTGCCAAAAGCACGATTATTGCACAGCATGAAATGTGGGGTTCGAGAGCGAGTAAAATCAGCGTCGGGACGAGTATTATGAGGTAGGGGAGTATGCCATATTTAAATGTTTGCATTCTGTGAAAATTTAAATTTATAAAATGTGCGAACGAAAGAACAATTGCGAATTTTGTGATTTCCGAGGCCTGAAAGCTGAAGGTCCCAAGCTGTATCCATCGGTGGACGCCGTTTATCGGAGGCATGACGAGCACCAAAAGCAGCAGCACAAAAGATACGCCCAAGACAGGTACCGCCCACTTGTGAAAATAATGGTAATCGACGGTCGAGACCGCAAACATGCCGATTACGCCCAAAATCGCAAAAATAACCTGATTCTTTATGAAGTAAAAACTGTTTCCGCCGTGTAAGTAGTAAGCGTTCGGATAACTTGCCGAAAACATCATTACAAGCCCAATGACGAGTATCGTCAGCACCAAAAACAAAAACGGCAAATCCATCCCTGATTTAAGCGAGAATATCTTAAGCCACGAGAATAAATTTTTAGATTTTTTATATCTGTGTTTTTTTGGCATATTAGTTGGTTCCGAGCCGTTTTTTCGTATTCTTTTTGCTCTCATTTAAGCCTTGTGACCTCCCGAATGAATTTTAAATGTTATATACAACAAGCAGTATAGAAATTATCCCCAAAAATATGGTTGTTAAACTAAACACAGCACATATTTTTGTTTCGCTCCAGCCGCACATTTCAAAGTGATGATGAATGGGACTCATTTTAAAAAGTCGTTTCCCGTGGGTGAATTTAAAATAAGCCACTTGTAGAATGACAGAGAACATCTCAAGTATATAAACGAACGCGAGAATAATCATAGGTACATGAAGCCCTGTCCCGATGCCGAGTGCGCACGCCATGGCACCTAGGAATAGCGAACCGGTATCGCCCATAAACACTTTAGCCGGGTGGAAATTCCAAAACAAAAATCCAAGACAACCGCCCGTCAAAGCCGCAGCTTCGATGCTCATCCCGAACATGCCCATGAAATTCGCGAGGAACATGTAAAAAATTCCGATGAATAGCGCTACGGAAGCACTTAAGCCATCCACGCCGTCCGTAAGATTCGCAGCGTTTATAATACCGACGATTATTACCGAAAAAATTATCCAGTAGAAAAAGCCAAACTCAATAACTCCAAAAAAAGGCAAGTGAACTTTTGTCAGACTTTCTCCGCCCGTTGCGGTATTTACGACGCCCAGAATTAAAAAATAAGCAAAAGTGATACCAAATTGAAGTATAAGTTTTTGTTTTGGAGTAAGACCTGCATTTTGCTTTTGTTTTACTTTTACAAAGTCGTCAATCATGCCTGTGAGCCCGCAAGCTATTGCCATACCTAGACCTGCGAAAATTTTCGTCATCATAAGCGGAGTTTCGGTAACTTTCAGTCCGCTTATTGAAGATAAATAATAATACATAGGCACGCAAATTACTGTCGCGAGCGTTATCCCGATGATAAACATAATTCCACCCATGGTGGGAGTGCCTTGCTTGTTCTTGTGCCACGACGGTCCAATTTCAAGTATTGTCTGACCGTATTTGAGTTTGTGTAGGAAAGGTATAACTACCTTGCCGAGCGATAGAGTTACCAGAAATGAGATCAATATTGAAAGTATGACCGAAAAGCTGTATGCGTTCATAAAATTTACCTCCGCTATTTTATTTTTCGCCTGATTTTAACTATGTTATTCCGTCTCGGTGTATAAACGTCACGGTGACAGATGTTCCCGGAGCGACTTCAGTACCCGCGGCTACGCTCTGATCAGAGGATATTACTGCGGAATCATCCGAATTTACTCCCGAGATTTTCAGATTAAGTCCGTGAGATGCCGCTGTTTTGTTTGCTTCCTGCAGCGATAGACCTGTTAATTTCGGTACTTTTACCGCTGAATTTTTGCTTTCTGTATCCGTATAAAGAACTATTACTCCGTCATGCGGTATTCTTTCCGATGGGCGTGGTACCTGCGCAATGACGTTTTCGCCGCTTCCTACCACTTTAGGCGAAAACGAATTATTGATGGCTTCATTTTTTGCGTCTGCTACGCTTTTTCCGACCAAATTCGGAACGTGTATATCGAGTTTTGAAAGTTCTTCTTCGGTGTAAATTTTTTCGATGCCCATGTATGGTAAGACGTCTTGCATAATTTTTGAAAATACAGGTGCGGCAACTGCGCTTCCGTAGTAATAATCTCCCGTGGGAGTATCAAAAAACACAAGCATGGCAATTTTTGGATTATCGGCAGGCGCAAAGCCGCAGAATGATGAAATGTAGTCTTTTCTGCCCGGTGTGCTGAGTCCGATTTTTTCCGAAGTACCTGTCTTACCTGCAACCCTGTAGCCCGGTACGTAAGCATTTTTTGCAGATCCGTGCGTTGCGTTTTCAAGCATCATCGCAGTGACTCGCTTTGCCGTTCTTTCGGAAATTGCTTTTCTCTTTATTATGGGGTCGATAGTTTTTACGATGTTTCCGTCTTCGTCTAAAATCTCTTTTACTACGTGTGGTTGGACGATGTTCCCGCCGTTTGCGATGGCCGCTGCCGCCGTGAGCATTTGTAGGGGAGTGATACCAAAGTTTTGACCCATGGATGCAACTGCCAAGTCGGTCTGACTCATTCTTCCGTCTGCGCTGAAAAATAAATCTCCGGATTCGCCGGGCAAATCTATGTTCGTTTTGTTGTGGAATCCGAAAGCTTTGTAAAAGTTAAAGAAATTTTCCGTGCCTACTCTGAGACCCAAAGTTATAAAAGCGGGGTTGCATGAGTGGCACAGGGCCTCGAGAAAGTTTTGAGTCCCATGCCCGCCACGTTTGTGGCAGCGTATGACCTGAGAGCCTTCGCAAGGCTTTATCGAACCGGTACAGGTGAAGGTTGACTGCTCATTGACTACGTCGAGTTCAAGCCCCATTGAAGCGGTAACCATTTTGAATACCGAACCAGGATAATATGTGTCACTTACGGCTTTGTTGCGCCACTGGCGGCTGAGTGCTTCGCTTCTGGCCTTTGCTTTTTCTTCTTCGGGCAGCGAATTTATTTTCTCCTCTTCTGACGGGTCCGCAATTTTAAAAGGTTCATTCGGGTCGAAATCGCCTTTGACGGCCATTCCTAGAATTTCTCCCGTGGTTACGTCCATGGCTATTGCGGCGGCGCGGTTTTTAACTCTATGATTTCTAACGCCTTCTTCAAGATTTTTTTCCATGAATTTTTGAATGGTTTCATCTATGCAAAGTCTTAAATTATGGCCTTTTTTGGCAGCTATCATCTGCTCATATTCAAAGGGCATTTCTGTTCCGATTGCATTTTTAGCGGTTAAAATTTTCCCCGGCTCGCCTCTCAAAACCTTGTCATAGTAAGCTTCAATGCCTGCAAGGCCCTGGCTGTCCGCGCCTGTAAAACCTATTACCGGCGCCGCAAACGAACCGCAGGGGTAGTATCTTTTGTAGTCTTCGATAAGCCTGATTCCGCTTGAAATATTATTTTCTACTTTAAAGTTTATAATTTTATCTTTGATATCGCTTTCGACTTTTTTCTTTACGATTGTATAGCAAGATTTTTTATTTGCAAGTTCGGTGAGCTTATCTTTTTCAATCCCCAAAATCTCGCTCAGACCGTTGCAAATAATTTTTCTTTTTTCATCTGAATCTATGTATGCGGGCTCCAGCACGACGTTCCAAACCGTTGCGCTTTGAGCCAGGGGTTTCATGTTCCGGTCATAAATAGTGCCTCGCCTGGCGCTGATTTTAGTATCCGCCAGTTGCTGCTCGGATGCCATTTTTTTGAGAAATTCCCCTTGAAAAAACTGTAAAGCGATAAGCCTTCCCGTAAGCAGAAAAAATCCCGCAAAAACGATTATCATAAGCACTATGACAGAGCGTCTTCGCATTCTTATGGTAGTTCCTTTAGACAAATTTATCCACACCCCGTAATTTTGTATGAGCCTTAATTTTCATAAACCATATTGTAATACTTATTTATAAATTAAACAAGTTATGACATTGAAAATATAAGTAAAGCGATCGAAGAAGCGATATACAACTAAAAGATATTTCCCCACATATTTAATAATTTTAAAATTAATTTGTTAAATAGTATACAGTATAAAAATAAATAAAAGGATGACTGTTTATGAGAATAGAATTTGAGAAATGGACAGATGATTTAAAATTTGTGTACGAGTGTATTAGTTAGTGATGTCGTGAGTAATAGTACTCAATTTTAGTTTTTACGGAATGAATTGTGCGGTATTGCTGATTTTGTAGCGAATACCGTCGCTAATGAGCGATTGAAAAGATTGGTAATGAATAAGATAGCAAAAGAATTCGTAGTTGACCAAGATGTTTCGATAAGTATTCCTACAAAAAATCTTAAAACAAACATATAAGTCCTTGACAAATTATTCTTAGTAGTGTTACAATAATACTCTGTGCAAAATTTATGTTTGCACGGAGTATTTTATGTTTAGGAGGTGTAATATGCCTACAGTTAATCAGCTCGTCCGTAAGGGAAGAAAGATGCAGGAAAGAAAAGCCAAAGCTCCGGCACTCTTAAAGGGTTGGAACTCCAAAAAGAGAGTAGCCATTGACCAAAACTCTCCGCAAAAAAGAGGAGTCTGTACAGCCGTTAAGACCGCAACGCCGAAGAAACCTAACTCCGCACTTCGTAAGATAGCAAGGGTTAGACTTTCAAACGGTTTTGAAGTAACATCTTACATTCCTGGAATCGGACATAATCTACAAGAACACAGTGTAGTATTGATTAGGGGCGGACGTGTTAAGGACTTGCCGGGTGTACGTTACCATATCGTACGTGGGACCCTTGATGCTCAAGGTGTTGCAAAACGTATGCAAGCTCGTTCGAAATACGGTGCAAAACGTCCAAAAGCAGGCGCAGCGAAACAGTAGGATTAAACGAAGTTAATAAAGCTTTGCATTGATGCGATGCAGAAGTGTTTTACATATAAAATACCTCTGTATTGGCAATCGGGAGCTAAATTACTTTCGAGTACCTATGATATCATTAATATGAAGGAGGGAAGACACGTGCCAAGAAGAGGTAACGTTCCTAAACGTGATGTTTTACAAGATCCGCTTTATAATTCCAAACTGGTAACTCGTCTTATCAACAATATCATGATTGACGGTAAGAGAGGGGTAGCGCAGAGAATAGTTTATAAAGCATTTGAGATTATCCAAACAAAAACAGGCAGAGAGCCGCTTGAAGTTTTCGAACAAGCAATGGAAAATATCATGCCGAGCCTAGAAGTTAAAGCAAGGAGAGTCGGCGGTGCGACATACCAAGTACCGATCGAAGTCCGTGCAGACAGACGTCAAACATTAGGCTTGAGATGGCTCACAAGATATTCAAGACTGCGTTCGGAAAGAACAATGGTTGAAAGACTTGCAGGAGAAATTCTTGACGCAGTGAACGAAACGGGTGCGGCAGTCAAGAAGCGTGAGGATACTCATAAAATGGCAGAAGCCAATAAGGCATTTGCACATTATCGCTGGTAATTTTTTAAGAAGATTGGCAGTAATTGATTAGAAAAATTCAAATAAGTCAAAAATAAAAATAAATAAAGAAAAGGAGGATATTATGCCAAGAAAAGTTTCACTTGAAATGACTCGTAACATAGGGATAATGGCTCACATCGATGCAGGTAAAACTACAACGACAGAGCGTATACTATTCTATACGGGTATAAATCATAAGATAGGCGAAACTCACGACGGTGCGGCGACAATGGACTGGATGGTTCAGGAGCAAGAGCGTGGAATTACAATAACTTCCGCAGCTACGACATGTTTCTGGAAAGACCATCGTATCAATATAATC
Source organism: uncultured Clostridia bacterium (assembly GCA_947305745.1). GTDB lineage: Bacteria > Bacillota > Clostridia > Oscillospirales > Acutalibacteraceae > UMGS1491. The sequence continues at coordinate 322,548 of CAMZEH010000001.1, forward strand.
GATACCCCAGGCCACGTTGACTTTACGGTTGAAGTTGAGCGTTCGCTCAGAGTTTTGGACGGTTCTGTAACAGTTCTTTGCGCAAAAGGCGGCGTTGAACCGCAATCCGAAACGGTATGGCGTCAGGCCGATAAGTACGGCGTTCCGAGAATGGCTTACGTCAACAAAATGGACATTATGGGAGCGGACTTCTATAATGTTGTAAAGATGATGAAAGAGCGTTTAAAATGTAACGCAGTGCCGATTCAGTTGCCAATAGGCTCCGAAGACACTTTCAAAGGAATCATCGACCTTCTCGAGATGAAAGCATATGTATATTATGACGATCTCGGCAAAGACATCAGAATTGAAGAAATTCCCGAAGATATGAAAGAGCTGGCAGAGCAGTATCATGCAGAAATGCTTGAGCACATTGCCGAAGCCGATGACGAAGTAATGGAGAAATATCTGGAGGGCGAAGAAATCACAATAGCTGAGATGAAGAAATGCATAAGAAAGGCTACTATTGATAACACAATGGTGCCCGTAACATGCGGTACTTCCTATAAGAATAAGGGTGTACAAAAACTTCTTGATGCGATTGTCGATTATATGCCTTCACCGAAAGATGTTCCTGCAATTAAGGGTGTAAATCCTGACACTAATGAAGAAGTCGAAAGACCTTCTTCGGACGAAGAGCCTTTTTCAGCTCTTGCGTTTAAGATTGCAACCGACCCATTCGTAGGAAAGCTTTGCTTCTTCAGGGTATATTCGGGAACAATCGAAGCCGGTTCAACGGTTTACAATTCAACAAAAGATAACAATGAGCGTATGGGAAGAATACTTCAAATGCACTCAAATCATAGGCAGGATATAGAAAAAGTTTACGCAGGTGATATAGCTGCGGCGGTAGGACTCAAGAATACCACAACGGGCGATACACTTTGTGATGAAAAACACCCTGTAATACTTGAATCTATGGAATTCCCTGATCCGGTTATCCGCGTTGCGATTGAGCCGAAGACCAAAGCAGGGCAAGAAAAAATGGGTTTAGGCCTTGCGAAACTCGCAGAAGAAGACCCAACATTCAAAGCATATACAGATGAAGAGACGGGACAAACGATAATCGCAGGAATGGGCGAGCTTCACTTGGAAATCATCGTAGATAGACTTTTACGTGAATTCAAAGTAGAGGCAAACGTTGGTAAACCGCAAGTTGCGTATAAAGAAACAATCCGCCAAAATGCTGACGTTGAAGAAAAATACGCAAGGCAATCTGGCGGACGTGGACAATATGGTCACGTTAAGATCAAAGTTGAGCCGAATCCCGGTAAAGGTTATGAATTCGTCAATGAAATCGTCGGCGGTGCAATTCCGAAAGAATATATCCCAGCAGTTGATAACGGTATCCAAGGCGCAATGCTTTCGGGCGTTCTCGCAGGGTATAACGTTGTTGACGTGAAAGTAACACTTTACGACGGTTCATATCACGAAGTCGACTCCTCCGAAATGGCGTTTAAGATTGCAGGTTCTATGGCGTTCAAAACAGCTATGAAGAAGGCCGATCCGGTGCTTCTCGAGCCGATTATGAAAGTCAGTGTAATCGTCCCCGAAGAATATATGGGCGACGTCATCGGAGATATTAACTCACGTCGTGGCATGATTCAAGGAATGGAAGCAATTTCAGGCGCCCAGAGAATCAACGCACAAGTACCGCTTTCCGAGATGTTCGGATACGCAACAGATATGCGCTCCAGAACGCAGGGAAGAGGTCAATATACAATGGAGCCGAGCCACTACGCAGAAGTTCCGAAGTCAGTTTCCGAGCAGATTATTGCAGCTCGCAAAAAAGACTAATTAAACAGTCTTGATTTTCAAATTGATATATGTTAGAATTTTATCCGAGCTTTCAAAATCATTTTATTAGAAATTTTAAGGGAGGAAATTAAAATGTCAAAAGCAAAATTTGAAAGAAACAAACCCCATGTAAACATTGGTACCATCGGTCACGTTGACCACGGTAAAACAACCTTGACGGCAGCTATCACGAAGGTCCTTAATCTCGAAGGCGATGCAGAATTCGTAGATTATGCAAACATTGATAAGGCTCCTGAAGAAAGAGAACGTGGAATTACAATCAATACTTCACACGTTGAGTATCAAACAGCAGCGCGTCACTATGCACACGTTGACTGCCCAGGCCACGCTGACTATGTTAAAAACATGATCACAGGTGCGGCACAAATGGACGGCGCAATCCTCGTAGTTTCGGCAGCAGACGGTCCTATGCCCCAGACTCGTGAGCACATCTTGCTTGCACGTCAGGTAGGCGTTCCGAAGATCGTAGTATTCATGAACAAAGTTGACCAAGTAGACGACGAAGAACTTCTCGACCTCGTCGAAATGGAAATCCGTGAACTCTTGAACGAATATGAATTCCCGGGTGACGATACCCCAATTATCAAAGGTTCGGCTCTTAAAGTTCTCGAATCGACCTCAAAAGATCCGAATGCTCCTGAATACAAATGCATTCTCGACCTCATGAAAGCTGTCGATGAATTCATTCCTACACCTGAAAGAAAAGCAGATCAACCTTTCTTGATGCCTGTTGAAGACGTCTTCACAATTACAGGACGTGGAACAGTTGCTACAGGTAGAGTAGAACGTGGACAACTCAAAATGAACGAAGAAGTCGAACTCGTCGGACTTACAGAAGAAAAGAGAAAAGTTGTCGTAACGGGTATCGAAATGTTCAGAAAACTCCTAGATTACGCTGAAGCGGGAGATAACGTAGGTGTACTTCTCCGTGGCGTACAAAGAGAAGAAATTCAACGCGGTCAAGTTCTTGCGAAACCGGGAACAATTCATCCGCACACCAAATTCAGAGGTCAAGTGTATGTACTTACCAAAGATGAAGGCGGACGTCATACACCGTTCTTTAACAACTATCGTCCTCAGTTCTACTTTAGAACAACAGACGTTACGGGCGTAATTAAGTTACCCGAAGGTACAGAAATGTGCATGCCCGGTGATAACGTTGTTATGGATGTTGAACTCATTACACCAATTGCAATCGAAGAAGGTCTCCGCTTCGCTATCCGTGAAGGCGGAAGAACAGTCGGTTCGGGCGTTGTAACAGAAATTTTTGAATAATAGATAATTCATTATCGGTTATTTTGGTAGCTCCTTGAATTTTTCAAGGGGCTTTTTTGTGTATAAAAAAGCCATGTGTTTATTTACACATGACCCTGCTAAAATTTATTTATTTATATTTCGCTGTTTTCCTTGGGCTTGTCATCTTCTTTTTCGGGGAAATTTTGTCTGATTCTCTTTAAGGCTTCTTTCGCAGTATCCTCTGTCTTGGTTAAGTGCGGTGAGAACGTCAACGGATAAGGACAGCCGTATCCGATAGCTATTGTCGTTATACGTTTGAGTTTCTCGCACTGCTCATCAGTAATTTTTTGACCACCTGCGATTTCTAGCTGGTCTTTTTCGCTTAAGCTGGTTATTGCTTTTTCCAGCTCTTGCCTTTCTTTCTCATTCATAGTTATTTCTCCTTTTGTTTAATTTTTTTAGCTTGTTCATCAAGCATGCTTATAATATATACTTATAATTTTGAAATGTCAAGTGATTATTTGGATATAATAAATAGAACACTGCGCTAAATATAATCGCAATGTTCCTAAGTTAATTTTTAAGCATTTTCGCCAAAAAATCTTTTAATTTCAATTTCTCCGTTTGTGGGCGAATCTGACCCATGTATAATGTTTTCTCCGGTACTCATCGCGAAATCTCCGCGGATTGTGCCTGCTGTCGCTTCTTCAAATTTCGTTGCGCCCATCAAAATACGCATACCTTTAACTACATTTTCGCCTTCAACAATCATTCCTACGACAGGGCCCGATGTCATATATTCAACTATTCCGGGAAAGAATGGTCTATCCGCGATGTGCGCATAGTGTTCACGAAGAATTTTTTCATCCAAATTCATCATTTTGATGTTTGAAATTGTGTAACCTTTTTCCTCAATCCTTGTTATAACCTTTCCCACCAATTTTCTTTTTACGCAGTCGGGTTTTAGCATTATGTAAGTTCTTTCTGTTGCCATTTTTGTAGCTCCTTATAAATTAAAGTAAAATCCAATCGTGTCTTATTTGATATCCTTGGTTGTGGTTGCAAATCGGACAAAACTCAGGTGCGATTTTGCCTTTGTGGATGTTTCCGCAGTTCAAGCAAAGCCACATTTCTTCCTTATCGGATTCAAATAATCTTCCTGATTCAATGAGTTCCAAGAATTTTCCGTATCTGTCGCCGTGTAATTTTTCTACTACGGCTATGTCATAGAATAGTTTTGCAATATCATCAAATCCTTCTGATTTTGCCTCATCGCCGAACGCCTGATAAACGTTATTGTATTCGGCATATTCATTTTCCTGCGCTGCTTTTAAATTTCCAACCGAACTTTTGTAGATGTTAACTGGGAAATCGCCGGAAATTGAGATTTGAGTGTCAGCAACAGGAGTTAGCTTTTTGTAGAATTGCTCTGCGTGCTCTTTTTCCTGATTTGCCGTGAACTCAAATACACGCTGTACTACATATAAACCTTCCTTTTTCGCTTGAGAAGCGGCTATTGTGTATCTGTTTCTAGCTTGACTTTCTCCGGCGAATGCTTTCATCAGGTTAACTTTGGTATTGCTCGTTTCGAACGCTACTGCCATAATAAATACTTCCTTTCATTTAAAATTCACACATAACATGATAACGCTTTTCGAATTGATTATCAAGTTCTTGCGTGAGTTGACAAGTATATTAAACATATGTTACAATGCTCGCAGAGTATAATCGATTTATAGGAGAGAGAAAATTGGTCGCTAAAGATGTTATTAAAATATCCGCAGGAGTAGTTATTACGGTTTTTCTAACCGTGTTAACGCTTGGTATTGTAAATAGTTCTACCGGTAAAAATTATAATGCAAAAGATATCCCCGGATTGGGTTGGCTACTTAGTGCCACTGATTCTGCAGGTAGAACTATAGGCGAAAAAATGAGAAAACAGCCGACCGTATAAAGTAGCCTAAAGTTTTTTGGCTATCAGATTTGCGCATTTATAAATGTTGCCGCCGCCTAAGGTCAGAATCAAATCTCCGCTTTGGGCGTTTTTTATTACGAATTCGCATATTTCTTCAAAAGTGGGAATGTAGTGCGAATTTTTTATTTTGTCTGTTAAATCGGTAGATTTTACGCAGTAGATATTTGTTTCACGCACAGGCAAAATATCCGAAACTATCACTTCGTCTGCTATTGACAGCGTTTCTGCAAACTCTTCTTGAAACATAAATGTTCTTGAGAATGTATGTGGCTGAAATATTGCAATAACTCGTTTAAAACCCATTTTTGATGCTGCTTCCAATGTACTCTTAATTTCCGTTGGGTGATGCGCAAAATCATCGGCTATGGTTATGCCATTTTTTTCGAGCAAAATTTCAAATCTCCTGTGAGCGCCCGTGAAATTAGTTATATATTTTTCAAAATCTTCGTTACTCACGCCGAGATGTGAACATACGATATATGTCGCCAGAGCATTATAAATATTGTGTTTGCCCGGTACGCTCAAAGTTACGTGCGATACCGTTTTACCATCGTGAATTATATCAAACCGCGCGTTTTGCATTTTACCGAAACTGATATTTTTAGCGTAATAGTCATTTTTTTCATCTAGTCCGAAACTTATAACTTTTGCAGAGATGTCTTGGACTGCTTTAGTAGTGTTTTCACTGTCGCCGTTGTAGATGACAAGCTTAGAAGTTTGCAGAGCATATTTTCTGAATGATTTAATCACGTTTTCGAGGGTGCCGAAGTAATCGAGGTGATCGGCATCGACGTTGGTGATGACTGAAATAGCGGGGTTTAATTGCAGGAAACTGTCAACATATTCGCATGCTTCGGCAACCATAATATCAGAGTTTCCGATGTAGCTGTTTCCGCCAATTTTTTTAAGCGTTGCACCGATGACGGATGTAGGATCTTTGCCTGCATCAATGAGGACTGAAGTTATCATTGATGTAGTGGTTGTTTTCCCGTGAGTCCCCGAAACGCCGATACTTTTTTTATATTTATTAAACACCAATCCTAGCATAACGCTGCGTTCGATTACCGGAATGCCTGCTTTTTTTGCTGCGATTATTTCGGGATTCGTTTCTTTTATTGCCGCAGAAAAAACTATTAAATCTTGACCGTCTATGTTGCTTTCTTTATGCTCTGTATAGACCTTGATCCCTAAATCTCTGACTTTTTGAAGCGTGTCGGACTCATATATATCGGCTCCTGAAACATTGAAACCTTTTTCTTTGAGAATGTGCGCAAGAGGGAACATCCCTGAACCGCCTATACCTATGAAATATATGTTTTTTATGTTATTAAGATTTGTTATTTTACTGCTTTCCATTTTGAATCACCTTTTTTAAAATTTATATTTTTTATTTCTGATTTTTCTTTGCGGTACGTGCTTGTTTTCAAAGTTTGGGTCATAATCGAACGGTATTTTGAAATTAGCGCAAATTATTTTAATAATAATAATTGACGCCAAAATAATAGCCAGCCACGCAAAACAGCTTTCAGATACGTTTCTTTCGTTATCCGAGAGATTATATTTTTGAAATTCTTCCTTTGAGCCTGCGTTTTCCGAACTTGCACGGGCTTTTTTTATTTTAGAAAGTTCTTCTTTCAGTTTAGGATTTTCATATTTTTCACCGCTACGCGTGACAACTTTAAGAAAAGCAGCGAGAGTACTATGTTTTGCGCTTTTTGCAAAAGCACACGGTGAAAACAATGTCATTATGGCTACGAAAAATGCAGTATATTTACTTAATTTTCGCATATTTTGACCTTCTTAGATGTAATTTTCTTCGTAGCTAACATTATACCACTAATATCAAAAGTTTAGAATAAAATCTTTGCCCATAAAGTGAAATTTAATCATTTTCGGAACTATTCCTGAAAGTTTATATGATAAAAATGGTGTTTTTTCGGGGTAAATTACATTATGCGCCGCTTTTTCGACGACGATAAAACCGATTACCAAAAAAAGTACCATTATAGAGTATATCATAGAGAGCAAAAAATATTTTCGTCTATTAAACATATTTACAACTTCCTTAGTTTTTTAAGTCATTAAGCATCTTTGCGAGCGATTCGCCGAGCATAGAGCCTGTATAGACGGCTTCTTCAAGTGTGTTGGCGTCACTACCGATTTCTATCAAAAGCGAGCCGGGTGTAAGATGTTCGTTATATTTAACTTTTGCAAAATTTAGCGGTCTTGTTATGCCGGGGAACATACTTTCGCAGTATTTTTGAAGACGCAGTGCCAGTTTTAAATTTTTTCGCCAGTTCGGGAATCCTAAACTTCCGTCGGGGTCGCAGCCTGAGATGATCATAAGCTGAGCAGCTTTTTTGTCGCCATATTTGAACGTCGGCTTGATTTTTCCGCTCTCGTTCGTGCCGAGACTGTCACGGTGTATGTCGATTACAACCTGAATCGACGGATGTTTATTAAGATTGTCTTTTATAGTTTCTGCCGAGCGTGAGTAAGAGCCGTTGTACGTCGGGTTATCATGATAAGTTTCGTCGTGTATTACGCCAATACCTTTTTCGCTCAGTTTATCCGCTATAGCTTGGCCTACTCTTGTAACATTTTTTGAACTGTCGAGCGAGCGGGGATAGAAGCTTTCATAAAAAAAACCTAAATCTTTGCTCATATAAGATTCGGAAGTGTGTGTGTGGAATATAAGCACTTGCGGTTCAGATGTGTTTTTGATGTTAATTTCAGGTTTGTTTTTAAGTTCCGAATCAAAATTAATATCTTCACCAGTGGTGTTTTTGACGTAAAAATTTTCACATTTTGTACCTCCCGAACCGATTTGGCTTTCTATAATCTTATGCGTTGGGCCTTCTTCTTTCTCGATGTTTTCGCTGTTATTATTAAATTCGGGCAAATTAATATCGCTTTTTTGAGGATCGGAGAAATTGTTCACTTGATTTTCGCTTTGGTGGATGTACTTATTATTTTCGGAATGATTCAAAAAATTTAAACGCGGAGTCAGAAAATTATTTTTGTTTTGACGCGGAAAAATTGATTTTGCGGCCATGATGCTTAAATCACTCTGTGGAGATTCTAGATTTTTGAATCTTAAGAATATGCATCCGAAAGCCGTAACGGTGGCGCAGATTGAAAGCATATCGAGCGATAAATTAATTATCTTTTTCTTTAGTACGACGTTCATTTTTATCCTCCCAAAAGTAGAATAGCGCAGCTGTTTATAAGTAATTTTTATGAGAGGGAAAAATATTTTATTACCAAAATAAAAGTTCTTGACACGCATACTTCGGTTTGATAAAATATAAAGTATAAATGTTGCGGAATGGTGTAACGGTAGCACAGCAGACTCTGACTCTGTATGTGAGGGTTCGAATCCTTCTTCCGCAGCCATTTTTTCTTTATATTAAAATATTTAAAGATTCCGTAAAAACACCACCTTAATTAGGTGGTGTTTAATGTCTAAATTTCTATAACAGCACGAGTAATTTCAGTTTTAATTAACCATGCAAAAGTATAAAACCTTATTCTCCCCATGTAATGAGTTTATCAATATTTTTTATCTTAAATATTTTTTGGGGATATCATATGTAGGCGTATTTGCCTTAACTTTTTCTAATTCCTCTTGTGCTTCTACAATTTGCCTGTCATATTCCAAAACAGATGTCTCTTCTTCTACTTTTATAAATGTTTCAGGGACGGGTTGTGTTGCCAAAAAATGCAGTTTTGAAACAATTTCTTCCGCACGTTGTAATGATGTTATATAGACTCTACTTGATTGATCCACAGTACGATTTAATAAAACGACTTCGCTTTTAAATCCGTTAATGTCTATAACAACACCGATGTGGTTACAGGTAGGTATTGAATTTGAAACCGATGTGCCACTTGTTGTAGTTTTGCCATTTGTCGTTGTTTTCCCCATTGCGCCGCCTACAATCGCACCAGCCGGGCCAAGCAAGACCCCGCCGACTACGGCTTTACCTAATGAAATGTGTTTTTTAGACTTTCCTTTTTCTGTGGTAACAGTATTATTGGTGGTAATTACTCTATACGAATCTTGCTTGTTTACTTCTGCACCTTTTATTGCGCTAAATAAATGTTCTGTTTTGTTAATTCTGATTTTACCTTCAACCAAATTATATTTTAAATTTTCACCATCTACTGTTTGCCATCTGTTATTGTCTATTCTACGTATTTCATTTTTTCTGGAATATTCTAAGGACTTAACTTTTCTTTCTGCGTTTCTGACGTTTCTAGCATATTCATTATCTTTTTCTCTATGAATACCTGCTATTACCTTATCGTGAAATATTGGGTCATATTCAAATTTTATTTTTTCAATTTCCTCTTTACTAAATCTATTACCTTTCTTTTTTTCTAATTTTATTGCTTGGTCTAAAAGTTTAGAAGTTAAAAATTTTTCTTTTCTTTCGTTATTAAGTAAAAATTTCCTAAAACCAAAAGCGATTAAGAGTATACCGGGTATTATAAATACTAAGCTATTTACTTTGCAGTTACCTGTTAATGATAATAAGCTCGATGCCAGGATAATACTGCCAATAATGTAAAAAAGTGTGCCACTTTTTAACAGGATTAGATTTGTTTCTTTTTTGGATAGTTTCTTTACGGTGTTTTTGTCAAATTTCATATTCCAATCTCCTTTTTAATTTAACATAATTTTTATATAACTATATCGTAACATAAAATTGATTTTAATGCAACACTTTTTAAAAAACATAAAACAAATAAGCCCTCGCAAATGATGAGGGCTTAAATTGTATCAATAAATGTGTGACTTGCATGGTGAGCCATCGGGGACTCGAACCCCGGACAACCGGATTAAAAGTCAGGTGCTCTACCAACTGAGCTAATGGCTCTTATTAAATTAAAGTGGCTGGGATGGCTGGATTCGAACCAGCGAATGATGGAGTCAAAGTCCATTGCCTTACCGCTTGGCGACACCCCAATATTAAATTTTTTAAAATGGGGTGGATAATCGGAGTCGAACCGATGGCCTCCAGAGCCACAATCTGGCGCTCTAGCCAACTGAGCTATATCCACCATAATTTAAATGGTGCGCCAGAAGGGATTCGAACCCCTGACCTACTGCTTAGAAGGCAGTTGCTCTATCCTGCTGAGCTACTAGCGCAGATGTCAGCACCACACCAAAAATAGGACGGCTATAATGGAGCAGGTGATGGGAATCGAACCCACGCTATCAGCTTGGAAGGCTGAAGTTCTACCATTGAACTACACCTGCGCCTCCATGACAAAATTTATTCTATCATAAGCTCTATGAATTTGTCAACAGTATTTTTTAAAAATTTTAAGAAATTTTTTCGAGGTCTCTTTTCAGGTGGTTAATTATACGTTTTTCAAGGCGAGAGATGTATGACTGAGAGATCCCGAGAATATCCGCGACTTCCTTTTGCGTATGCTCGTTTTTGCCGGAAAGCCCAAATCTTAGCTGCATTATAAGTTTATCTCGTTCGGGCAAATTTCCGACCGCTTGCATAAGTACGTTGCATTCTGCTTCTTGTTCGATTCTGGTGGTAACAATGTTTGGATCGCTGCCAAGGACATCCGAAAGCAGTAATTCATTGCCGTCCCAATCGGTGTTTAGCGGTTCATCGATTGAAGTTTCGTTTTTGATTTGATTGTTTTTTCGGAGATACATCAAAATTTCATTTTCAATGCATCTTGAGGCGTAAGTTGCAAGCTTTATGTTTTTGTCGGGGCAAAAAGTATTCACCGCTTTAATAAGGCCAATGGTTCCGATTGAAATTAAGTCTTCCGTACATATGCCTGTAGACTCAAACTTTTTTGCGATATAAACAACGAGTCTCAGGTTATGTGTTATGAGCGGTTCTCTTACGTTGCCGCCCTCGCCGCTCATAATTTTCCCCATGATTTCAGCTTCCTGCTCTTTTGTGAGGGGAGGGGGCAGAAGCTCAGGCCCGTTTATGTAGTGAATGCCTTTCGGGCGTCGCATTAATAATCTTTCTATCTTTTTGAATAGGTCAAACAATCTTTTTGAAATAAAATAAAAAATTTTCATAGCTAATTCTCCGTTCAAATATTTAAGTGATTAAATCGGAATTTATAATTGCCGAACAGTTTTCCGGCAGAGTATCATTTGCGCAAACGGCTATGTAAGCGTCTTTCGCTGCGCCGCCGTTTATGATTACGCTTTTAGGTTTAAACGCAGGGAGCAGACCATCTCCCGAAATGGTTTTAAAAGGAATCATTCGCAGTTTTGATTTCAAAAACTCGGTATGGTCGAAATTTTTTATGTTTTCAGCGGATAAAATTTCATCAGGACAAACGCTTTGGATATTTTCGCTTTTTGCGACTATCACGGGCAGACCGGAAAAAGGTTCGGTAAGGGAGTTACCTGTGTCTATAATCGCCGTTAATATTGCTACCGAATTACCTTCTGAAATTTTTACTTCGCAGGTGGCTTTTCCAAAAGAACGCTTTCCGAGAATTCGGTTCACAATTTTGAGTATTATGTATGTAACCACAGTTGAAACAACAAGTATCACGGGGGAAATGCTAAAATATACAACTCCGTTATTTATGGACATTCCTTGAGGCCTGAACGCACACCAAAGAGCGAGCATTATCCCCGAAAAAGCGAAGTTTATCAGATAAAAACAAATTAAAGTTTTAAAGAATGTTTTAGTTTCCGAAAATTTAAATGCCGCGAAAATTATACTTGCCGCCATAAAAAGTTTTATTATAAGCGAAAGGAATAAACTTATCGGCGGTAAGAGTATATAGAGAGAATATACTGCGCCAAGCACTTCTCCAAATACCATTCTTGATTTTTTGGTTTTTAGGTGTAAGAATTTAGCGGTCGAGATGATTAAAAAATAATTTATGAATAGATTGACGGCGATGAGTACATCTATATATATTACCTGCTTCATAACCACCTCCGAAAATTCTTTACAAAGTAAATTATGATACGATTTTATTAATTATTATGTCGTAAACGGGCGTAAGATAAAAAATAAATTTAAAAATAAAATATTGACATTTGGCTCATAAAGAAATAAAATTGATATATAGCTTGGTTAATTCAATAGAATTAAAAAAGGAGCGGTATCGAAGTGGTCATAACGGGGCTGACTCGAAATCAGTTTGCGGGCAACCGCACGTGGGTTCGAATCCCACCCGCTCCGCCATTTTTTGACCTTGACGCTTCAAGACGTTGAGGTTGTTTTGTTACTAAACCATAAAAATTGAAGGTTGCGGTGATATTTAATGAAAATGTATTTTTACTACGGAGTAATGGGTTCAAGCAAAACGGCAAATGCACTTATGAAAAAATTCAATTTTGAAGAAAGAGGACGTAGAGTAGTCCTTCTTAAGCCGAGCTTAGACACTCGAAACGGCAAAACCTTGATAAAATCACGTATTGGACTTTCCAGTGAGGCGCTGTTTTTAGACCGCGAAGCAAAAATCGTTGATACCATAGGCGGACGCAATTTATATGATATAATCATAGTTGACGAGGCGCAGTTTTTGTCGCCTGCTCAAGTTGACGAACTGCGTAACTTTGCAGATGACGGTGTTATGGTAATGTGTTATGGGCTCAGAAACGACTACACAGGACATCTTTTCGAGGGGAGCAAACGCATAATAGAGGTTTGCGATACTATTCGCGAAATACAGTCAATGTGCAGCAAATGTGGCACAAAAGCGGTTGTCGATGCGCGGTACATAGGGGATCAAATTATTTATGAAGGAAATATTATTGACATAGGCGGCGAGGATAAATACATAACGCTTTGCCATAACTGCTGGATGAAAGGCAGAATATAAAAGCGCTCCGAAAATGCGATTATGAGGTGAAGAATCTTGGATTTTAATTTGGAAAGTACAGGACTAGAAAATTCTGTAAAATTACAGTATAGCTTAGAGGCGGAGCAGTCCGTTCTTGGCGCTATACTTATAGACTCTTCATGCCTTAATAAAATCGCCGAGATTATCGTTTCGCCCGATTATTTTTTCCTTTCGAACCATAAGATTATTTATTCCACAATGATAGAAATGTTCACGGTGGGTGAGCCGATTGATTACATCACCGTGCTCGATAAACTGAGGCTCAGCGGCAAAGACGACGAAAATAGTTTCAAATCGTATCTTTTGCAGCTTGCCGAGATAGTTCCGTCGGTTTCGAATGCCGAATTTTATGCTGAAATCGTTAGGGATAAATATAATGTAAGGGTTCTCACAAACACGGCTCGCGAGATAATAAACGATGCCGAGAGCGAAAAATTTGACCCGTCCGAGCTTTTAAACAGTGCCGAACAAAAAATATTTGATATACGTCGAGGAAAAGAAAGCAGAGGCCTTCAAAGAGTAAACGAAATTATCGTTCAGACATTCGATAGGCTTGATGCGATCAATTCAAACGACGATTTGGACTATATGGGCGTTCCGACTGGTATAAAAGACCTCGACCGTGTGATAATGGGTCTTAATAAGACGGATCTAATTTTGCTTGCCGCACGCCCGGGTATGGGCAAGACGAGTTTTGCGCTTAATATTGCCGAGTATGCCGCAATTAACAAAGAAAAGAAGGTTGCATTTTTCTCGCTTGAGATGTCCAAAGAGCAGCTTGTTTCCAGAATGCTCTCGACGAAAGGGCAGATTTCAGGCCAGAATTTGCGTACGGGTAAGCTGAGCGACAAAGAGTGGGAACGCTTGATCGAAGCGGGCGATATTCTTTCAAAAGCCCAGATTTATATAGATGACACACCCGGGATTACAATCCCCGAAATGAAAGCAAAGCTCAGGCGTTTGGGTAGTGTTGATCTGGTTGTGATAGACTATCTCCAGCTTATGTCGAGCGCAAAAAGGATAGATAACCGAGTGCAAGAGATTTCCGAAATCACACGTAATTTAAAAATCATGGCAAAAGAGCTTGATGTGCCTGTTTTGACGCTTTCTCAGCTTTCGAGGGCGAGCGAGCAGAGAACAGACCACAAACCTGTGCTTTCCGACCTCAGGGATTCCGGTTCAATCGAGCAAGATGCGGATATAGTGATGTTTCTTTATCGTGAGGGATACTATGAAAACGGCGATGTATCGGAAGATAAAGATAATAACGGCGGTGAATGTATAGTCGCAAAGAACCGCCACGGCGAGACTCGGAGCGTACCGCTTCACTGGCAAGGAGAGTATATGCGTTTTACGGCTCAGGAGGTACGCCATAGTGCATACTGATTTTGAAAATTTGGTAACCGAAACGATTGATAAATATAATATGCTTGAGGAAACAGAGCTTGTGGTTGTGGGCTTTTCCGGAGGGGCCGACTCTGTTTCTTTGCTTTATTTTCTAAGCGATTTTATAAAGAAGTCAGATAAAAATATCGAATTAATGCCTATTCACGTAAATCACGGACTGCGCGGCGAAGAGGCCGAAAGAGATGAAAATTTTGCCAAGAAATTTTGCGAAAATTTAGGGCTTAATCTGATTGTGGTTCGTGAAGATGTTAAAGCTCTGGCAATTAAAAATAAAATCAGCACAGAAGAAGCGGGCAGAAATGTTCGGTATGGGGCGTTTAGAAAGCATGCTGAAGGGGCGCGCTCGAAAGTTGCCGTGGCGCATACGCTTTCGGATAGCTGTGAAACCATGATTTTTAATCTCATAAGAGGCACGGGGCCGAAAGGACTTTGCGGAATTCCGCCTACGAGGGAGGATATAATTCGTCCGCTAATTTCCGTTACAAGGATGCAGGTTGAGGATTATTGCCGCGAGAAACGCCTGAAATACATCCACGACAGCACCAATTTCGGTCTTGAATATACGAGAAACAAAATTCGTTTGGGAATAATCCCCCTGATTAAAGAGATTAATCCGAATTTTGAAGAATCGGCGAAACGGCTTATCTCGATAATCAGTGAAAGCGAAGATTTTATAGATGAAACCGCGGAAAAAGCTCTCAGCGAAAGCTATGACGGAAAATCTTATGATATTTCATATATAGAAAGTCTTGCAAACGCCGTAAAATCCCGCGTGGCGCATAAAATACTTTCAGCGAATTTTAATAAACCTGTTGAAAATAAGCATGTAAATTTGCTTCTTGATGTTATAAAAAAGCGCTCGGGGGCAGTGAATATTTCGAAAGATTTTAAGATTGTTTGCGATGGTGAAAAGTTATTAATTGAAAAAAGTCAAAACAAAAAACTGTTGTTTTGGAAGAAAAAAATGGAACTTGGTAAAAATTTCTTGACAGATATAAATAATAATGTGATAATCAAAGTTGTACCGGCAGATGAAATCAAAAAAGCAGATAAAAATAATATTTGGTTCATAGATTATGATTCTTTGCCGAAAGAGTGTTACTTCAGACCCAGGCAAAACGGCGACAAATTCAAATTTAAAAATCGAGGAATAACAAAAAGATTTAAAAAGATTTTTAACGAACTTAAAATTCCCTTGGAGGAGCGTTCGAAAATTCCTGTTTTAGCGTGCGATAACGCCGTGATATGGGCAAAAAACTTAGGCGTTTCAAAAGATTATATCCCAAAAAAAGACAGCAAAAAAATACTTATTTTAGAGCTGGAGGATAATAAAAATGATTGAAGATGCCGTCTCCAAGGTGATACTTACAGAAGAAGAAATTTATGAGATTATTAAGCGCCTCGGCAAAGAAATTACCGAAGATTACAAAGATAAAAATCTTTTAATGGTAAGCATACTCAAAGGCTCGTCACTTTTTATGTCCGACCTGATGCGCAGTGTCAAATTGCCGTGCGCGGTGGATTTTATGGAAGTTTCGAGCTATTCGGGGCTTACAAATAATGGCGGAAATGTTAAGATAATAAAAGATTTAAATATCGACATAAAAGATTATGATGTTTTGATAGTTGAAGATATACTCGAAAGTGGCTATACTTTAGAGTGCGTAATGAAAATGCTCGGCTCAAGAAGCCCTAAGAGCATAAAAATATGCACGATGGTGGATAAACCGCAGCGAAGGAAAGTAAATATGAAAGCAGATTACGTAGGGAAGGAAATAGGCGATGAATTTGTAATCGGTTACGGTATGGACTATAATGAAAAGTACCGCAATTTGCCTTTCATAGGCATAATTAATCCAAAATATATATAGATTGTCAGTAAATTAGGGAGAGGATTTAAAATTGGAAGATAAAAATAGGACGCTAAGGAGCATATTAATATTTTTGAGTTTACCGCTGTTCATCATTTTGGCATTTGTTATGGTGAATGGTATACTCCCCGAGAAAACATATAATTATTCTGAAATAGTAGAGCATTTTAAGAAACACGAAGTAACCGAGTACGATATGAATTTGGGCTCGGGTGATATGAATATAAAGCTTAAAAGCGGTGAGCAGATACAGTACACCGCGCCGAGCGTGAATTTAATTTATGAGGATATCAAAGATTACATTAATGAATATAATGCAGAAAATCCCGAAAACCACATGGTTTATAATCTGATAAAACCTATGGATACGTCGTGGATTACCGGACTTTTGGGAGCAGTAGTTTTGCCGGTGCTTATAATATGCATTGTAGGCTGGTTGTTCATGCGTAGGATTTCGGTTATGGGCGATGGCGGACGTCAAATGGGATTTGGTAAAGCTAAATCAAAAAATATGGATAAAGAGTCCAGAAAAGCGAAGTTTGAGGACGTTGCGGGTGCCGATGAAGAAAAAGAAGAACTTTTTGAGATAGTGGATTTTCTTAAAAATCCTGTGAAGTATAATGCGCTCGGGGCAAGAATACCAAAAGGTGTTCTTTTGGTAGGACCTCCGGGAACGGGTAAGACGCTCCTCGCAAGAGCTGTTGCAGGAGAAGCTGATGTACCGTTTTTTTCGATGTCGGGTTCGGATTTCGTCGAGATGTTTGTGGGCGTCGGAGCTTCGAGGGTAAGAGATTTGTTCGAGCAAGCCAAGAAAAACGCCCCATGCATAATATTTATAGACGAAATCGATGCTGTTGGACGCCGTAGAGGAGCGGGCCTCGGCGGTGGGCACGATGAACGTGAGCAAACGCTTAATCAGATGCTCGTTGAAATGGATGGTTTTGGCGCAAATGAAGGAGTTATAGTCATTGCGGCGACGAACCGTTCCGATATTCTCGACCCGGCGCTTACAAGACCCGGACGATTTGATAGACAGATTGTTGTCGGTTATCCCGATGTTAAAGGCAGAGAAGAAATTTTAAGAGTTCATGCAAAAGGTAAGCCGTTTGCGCCTGACGTGAAACTTAAAGTCATCGCGAGAGGCACGGCAGGATTTACGGGCGCCGACCTTGAAAATCTAGTTAATGAATCGGCGATTTTGGCGGTTAAACGAGGACTCAGCGCAATAACAATGAAAGAAATCGAAGAGTCTACAATAAAAGTAGTTGCAGGTTCCGAGAAAAAATCAAAACTCGTAACGGAAGAAGATAAACGTCATACGGCATATCATGAGGGTGGTCACGCCGTGGCAACATACTTCTGCAAAACTCAAGATAAAGTCCATGAAGTTTCGATAATCCCGAGAGGTGATGCGGGCGGATATACTCTTTCTCTCCCCGAAAAAGATGAAAATTATGTTTTCAAAAAGAAAATGCTTGAAGATATAGTTGTGCTTCTCGGCGGAATAGTTGCCGAAAAAATTATTCTCGACGATACTTCGACAGGTGCATCGAGCGATATCCAAAGGGCGACGAATTTGGCTCGTGCGATGGTAACGAGATACGGAATGAGCGACGCAATGGGGCCGATAGTTTACGGCTCGAAGAGCGACGAAGTGTTTATTGGCCGCGATATGGGGCACGTTAAAGATTACTCCGAAAGCACCGCGGCGAAGATAGACGAAGAAATCAAAAACATCGTGATGAACTGTTACTCTAAGACAGAAAAAATTCTGAAAGATAATCTTGAAAAACTTCACGAAGTCGCAGAAGCGCTGGTAGAGAAAGAAAAACTAAACGGCGCAGAATTCGAAGAAATAATGGCAGGCCCGGTAGAGGTAACGGAATAATTTGTCGATTTTCTGAAAGGGGAATGTGCATGAAAGATAAGTTTGGTATAGACTGTGAAAATTCCGAAAGCGAACGCGAGAGGAAGACTTTGATATCCACTCTTTGGCATGAGAAAAACGATGCAGAAGAAGATTGCTCGGGAGAGAGCGGTGTAGGCGGACCCAAAAAGAGCTTAAAAGCGTTTCTTATATCGGTAATAATTATCCTGTCCGCACTCGTTGTTGCGCTGGTTTCATACATTATCTATTCGCTCAGAGGTGATATACCGAGCTTAAATGGAGGATCCAAAAGCGGAAATTCTTCAGTTTCTGACCACGTCGATGAATTTGGTGGAGAATCGGCGATAAAATTTGAGTCTAAGCCACAAAACACAGATGAGTACACGGCAGAATCGATATATGAAGTTCTTGCACCGTCTGTGGTAGGCGTTGTGGTGTATGATACTAAGTCCGATATAATCTCAGACCCAAAAGGTGAAGGCTCAGGTATAGTTATAAATGAAAAAGGCTATATCGTTACTAATTCTCACGTTGTGGGCAATTCAAAACAAAGTAACATAAAGATCGTTTTTCACGACGGTGAGGAAGTGGCCGGAAAAGTTATCGGATACGACACTAAAACGGATATTGCAGTTATAAAGGCGGATAAGACGGGTTTAAAAGCTGTTACGTTCGGAAATTCCGATGAAGCAAAAGTCGGGTCTTCGGTTTTGGCTCTCGGAAATCCACTCGGACTTAATTTTGCGGGATCTCTAACAAAAGGAATAATCTCAGCAGTAAATCGTTCATCAAACGGTTCACCAAAGAGCCTTGTTAAATATATCCAAACCGATGCGGCGATAAATCCCGGTAACTCGGGCGGCCCACTTATAAACATGTATGGGCAGGTAATCGGTGTAAATTCGGCGAAGATAGCTCTACCGAACTGCGAAGGTATGGGTTTTGCAATACCGAGTAATACAGTTAAGAGCATTGTTGACGACATAATAGCAAAAGGCTACGTTACCGGTCGAGTTCGTTTGGGGCTTTCGGGCAAGATGGTAAGTAATTATCAGTCGCAGATGTATAATGTTCCGATTGGAATAATAGTGGCGGAAATCAGTGCTGACAGCAATCTAAAACAAGCAGGTATTCAGGTCGGCGATATAATAACCAAGATAAATGACGTTGCAATTACCGACTTTGATACATTTTACGCAGAACTGGAAAATAACTCTCCTGGAAATACCGTTAAACTCACTGTTTATCGCACCTCTGCAAACAGAATGTCGTCGGATACATTTGAAACAGATGTAGTGCTTCTCGAAGATAAAGGCGAAACTCAAGAAAGTTCACTAAGACCCACCTTAGAGTAATAAAATTTATATAAACGGAGGTTTAGGACGATGGAAGTAAAGCAACAAAAATGGAGCTGGATAGTAGCATCTGTCGGCATTCTTCTTTTAATTGCTTTCGGCGGATTTTTCGTGAAAAGTCGTCTGGATTCAGAAAAAAGACACGTCCCGATAGCAATGGCGCTTGATGATGGATATCTGTATCCGACGGTTGTATCAATAACGTCGATGATGAAAAACAAAAACAGAAACATAGTTTATGATTACTATATAATGCACCCGCCGGAATTCGCGCAGGACAGTAGGAATAAATTGGAACATCTCGGAGAAAAATATAAAGACTGTAATATCAAATTGATAGACATGGGCGAGTCATATAAATCGGCGAATGATAAAGGACACATTACCACTCCTGCGTATTATAGGCTTTCACTTTCGGATTTATTGCCCGATCTCAACAGAATTTTATGGATAGACGGCGACACACTCATTTTTGGTGATCTTTCTCCCATGTATTTTGATACAGACATGGAAGGACTTTACTACAGAGGACTTCTGGATCAAGAGGTTCACGCGACGGAGCCGCTCGGAATAGAAAACGATCACTGTATTTGTTCGGGCGTTATGGTAGTGAATCTAGATGAGCTGCGCAAGGATAATGTAGTTGCGAAGTTTAAAGATTTTATAGAAAAAAATAATGAAAAACTTGTGCAACATGATCAAACTACTATTAACTGTGTTTGCGTCGATAAAATAGCAAAGCTTGACCCCAAATACTGCATATTTAACTACTACTATGACACGAACAGTTTACTGACATATTACAATACGCTTATCGCAAAAGATAAATATACGGTTGATGAATTAATCGCAGCAAGAGATCATCCGGTGTTGGTACACTGCGTAATTAAACCTTGGAAACAAAGAGATAAATATTTTGAAGAGTGGTGGCAATACGCCAAAATGACGGATTGCTACGATGAGATATATCAAAAGTACGGTTCGGTTTTAAACTGAATTAATGAATAGATTTAGAAATGGAACTGTTAGGAGAAATTAGCAAATGAAGTTCAGAAACAGATGGTATATAGCATTGATAGTTTTATTGGTAGCCATAGTTTTCGGCGCTTGCCTGTGGTTTTTTGAGGAACACGATACAGGTGAAAAAGTTAACGAAAATATCCCGATAGCCATGGCTCTAGATGACGGGTACACATATCCGACGTTAGTCGCCATAACGTCCATGATGGAGAGTAAAACAAGTAATTCCATGTATGATTACTATATCATGCACCCGGGCGAATTCAGCGAAGAGAGCAAAGTGAAACTCAAGTCTTTGGAAAAGAAATATAACGATTGTAAAATAAACCTTATAGATATGGGTCAGGAGTACAAAGACGCGAACGATAAAGGGCACATAACAACTCCGACGTATTATCGTCTTTCGCTTCCGAAAATTCTTCCCAATATAGACAAGCTGATCTGGATTGACGGCGATACAATAACGCGCGGAGATTTAAACGAAATGTATAATCTCGATATGAAAGGGCTTTATTGCAGAGGATTCTTGGATTCAACTGTTGATGCAACGAAAAGTTTCGGTGTTAATAATGACCATTGTATCTGTGCAGGAGTGATGCTTCTTAATTTGGCGGAGCTCAGAAAAGACGATATGTTTAATAAATTCAAAAATTTCATTGAAGAAAATAATGATAAACTTGTACAGCATGATCAAACTGTAATAAATGTTTTGTGTGCGGATAAAATGGGAATTTTGCCTGCGAAATTCGGGGTATTTAACACTTACAGAACAGCTGATGATATATCTAAATTCCAAAGTTCCCTCACTGCAAAAAATAAATACAGTATAAAAGAGCTTACAAACGCTGTAAATAATCCTGTGATACTTCACTGTGTCGATAAACCGTGGAAAAGTTATGATGTATTCAGATATGATTGGTGGGTAAAATGGGCTAAAAAGACGGATTATTATCCGGAAATTCAAGAAAAGTACAAAGGAATTTTATAAAAAGTAATTTTGGGTATTGACACACGAGAAATAATGGTGTAGAATGAATAACGTAAAATAAAGTAGAGCTATTTGTTCTCACCTTTATCGCTGTGTGATATAGGTCAATAATTTGTTTAGGTACTATGTATTGACTGCGATTATTGTATGGACAATTATGCTCCATACAATATTTTTATTTGAAATTTGACGGAGGTGCTTGATTATTAGCAACAAAGAACTTCAAATCAATGAGCAGATAAGAGATAGCGAAGTGCGTCTTATAGATGCAGACGGTTCACAGATAGGTATAGTACCGCTTAAGAAGGCTGCGGATATGGCATCAAAGGCGAATTTGGATCTCGTGAAAATCGCCGATAAAGCTAAGCCGCCCGTTTGTAAGATTATGGATTACGGTAAGTATAAATTTGATATGGCGAAAAAAGAGAAAGAATCCAAGAAAAATCAGCGTACATCGAGCGTTAAGGAAGTTAGAATTTCGATGAATATCGATGTAAACGACCTTAACACGAAAGTGAATCATGCAAGGCGGTTCGCAGAGGATGGCGATAAAATCAAGGTTTCGATGCGTCTTAAAGGTAGAGAGATGGGCCATACGGATATCGGGCGCAGTCTGATGACGAAATTTGCCGAGATGTGCGGAGATTTTGCTGATCTGTCAAAACCTGTTGCTCTTGAAGGTAAGTCTTTGTCTATGCTTTTGGTGCCAAAATCAAAGCCAACCAATCAATCAAAAAAATCTTCAAAGAAAGGTAGTGAAGAGGGCAAAAAAGAGGCCGAAAAAGTAGCTTCAAAGCCCGAAGAAAATGTATAAGTTAAAAACTCACAGCGGAGCAAAAAAACGTTTCAAATTCACAGGCAAAGGAAAAGTTCTTAGAGCTCACGCAAACAAGAGCCACATTCTCAATAAGAAAACGAGAAAAAGAAAAAGAAATTTAAGACAAATTGTTGTTGTGGATAAGACAAACACAGCTCAAATCGAGAGCTTAATGCCTTACGCAAAATAAATTTTTGGGTAGGGCAAACGAAAGTGAAAAACGAGATATTAAACGGAGGTAAATAAAATGGCACGAATTAAAGGTGCAGTAACAACGAGAAACAGAAGAAAAAAAGTGCTCAAACTCGCAAAAGGCTATTGGGGTGCAAAGAGCAAACACTTTAAAATGGCTAAAGAAGCCGTAATGAAATCAGGAAATTACGCTTATATCGGAAGACGTCAGAAAAAACGTGATTTTAGAAAGCTTTGGATTACCCGTATTTCGGCGGCATGCCGTATGAACGGAATTACATATTCCAAATTTATAAACGGACTTAAAAAAGCCGGAATTTCTCTTAATAGAAAGATGCTTTCGGAAATAGCGATTGCAGATGCCGAAGGTTTTGCAAAACTTGTTGAGAAAGTTAAATAATTTCAGAGGAAATTTGCGCTCGGGTAAAGCCTGAGCGTACGTTTTTTATTATTTATCGGGAGGATATTGTTATGGTTTATGTTTTTTTGGCTAACGGGTTTGAAGAAATTGAGGCGGTAGTTCCGCGTGACATTTTAAAGCGCGGTGGCGTAGATATTTCTACGGTCGGAGTGACGGGCGATATCGTTACAAGTGCCTATGGACTGCAAATAAAAACCGATACCTCGATTGAAAATATTGACATGAATAATATCGAAGGTATAGTTTTGCCGGGTGGAATGCCGGGTACGACTAATTTAAAAAATAATCAAAAAGTTTTGGATATTATCAAATACTCTTTTGAAAACAAACTTCTAATAGGTGCAATCTGCGCAGCTCCGAGCATTCTTGGAAGCATAGGCATTTTAGAAGGCAAAAGAGCGTGTTGCTATCCAGGATTTGAAAAGCATCTAAAAGGCGCAAGCGTTTCGAATGAAAGCGTAACGATAGACCAAAATATAATAACTTCCAAAGGCCCGGGTACAGCTGTGGATTTTGGCTTTGCGCTGCTTTCGTACCTCAAAGGCAAAGATATTTCCGATAATGCAAAAAGTGGAATGATTTATAAAGGCTAAAGGAGAATTTTTATGCTGAGTCACGTAGGCACACAGACGATAGAAACGCCAAGAATTATTCTCAGAAGGTTTAAAATCGAAGATGCCGAGCAAATGTTTAATAATTGGGCGAGCGATCAGATCGTTACGAAATATCTTTCTTGGGGCGTTCATAAAGACGTTTCTGAAACGAAAAAAATTATCGATAGCTGGGTCGGCGAGTACGAAAATAAGAATTTTTATCATTGGTGCATTACAATAAAACCCACGGGTGAGGCGATAGGTGATATCAGCGTAGTGAAAATGTTTGAAGATACTGAATGCTGCGAGATAGGTTATGTGCTTTCGCGAAAATTTTGGAATAAAGGAATTATGACCGAGGCACTTCACGCTGTTTTAAAGTATTTATTTGAGAAAGTCGGATTTTATAGAATTCAGTTAAGGCACGATGTAAATAATATTGCATCCGGAAAAGTGATGCTAAAAAATGGTTTGCAGCGTGAAGGTTTGCTCCGAGATGCGGACAAAACAGCGGACGGTAAATGGCATGACGTAGTAATATACTCGATTCTTAGGGATGAATTTGAAGAGGGAAATCAATGAACGATAAAATTTCAAGCAAGGCAAACTCAAATATAAAATATGCAAAAAAGCTTTTAAATTCAGCGGCTTTTCGCAAAAAAGAGAAATCCTTTTTGCTCGAAGGCGTGAGGCTTTGTGATGATGCATTAAAAAGCGGTGTGAAATTTAAAACAGTATTTTTCACAGAAAAATGCCGTGAAAAATTCCCTGAGATTATAAATTCTTTAATAGATAAGTCCGAAAATTCTTTTGAAACTAATGAAGATATAATCAAATTAATTTCAGATACCGATACTCCACAAGGAGTCGTTTGCATTTGTGCGGCGGATACATCGCATAAAACAAACCTTAAATACTCAGATAAACTGGTCATGCTTGAAAATATTCAAAATCCGTCAAATCTTGGCAGTATATTGCGTACGTGCGATGCCCTCGGTATTGAAGATGTGATAATTTCGGGTGATAGCTGTGATATATACAATCCCAAAGTTTTGCGCGGCGCAATGGGAGCTACGTTTCGCCTAAATATAAAAATTTGCGAAGATTTTAAAGCTTTTATTCCTGAATGTATAAAGATCGGATATAAAGTTTATGCGACTGTTCCTTCATATGATGCCAAAACGCTGGGGGAGAGTAGTTTGCTTAGTGGGAAATGCGCGGTTGTTTTTGGGAACGAAGGGAACGGAGTTACCCCCGATATTATAAATTTGTGTACAGGTAAATTGACTATTCCAATGACGGAGAATGCGGAATCTTTAAATGTTTCTGTTGCGGCAGGGATAGTAATATGGGAGCTTACAAAATAGGAGGCAGAAATTTTGAGCGAAAAATCTGTTTATTGGATTTGGCTTCAGCAAGCGCTGAAGTACAATAATTTGAAGATAAAATATATAATGAATCTTTACAAAGATATAGAGCAGTTTTATATTTTGGGAGAAAATGAATGGCGACTTCTTGGGATTTTCACGAATAAAGATATCGAAAATCTAAAAGGTACGAGTCTTGAAAAAGCTAAGATTATACTGAATAACTGTAAAAAAATAGGCTGCGAGGTTATTACGATTGATGATGAGCGCTTTCCGTATTTGCTTGGGCAAATTGAAGACCCTCCCGCTGTGCTTTACGTAAATGGTGATATATCGTGTGTAAACGATAAATTGGTCATTGCGGTTGTGGGTACGCGTAAAGCTTCGGATTACGGATTTGAAATGGCGGAGAAAATATCAAAAACTCTCGCTGAAAATGATGTGGTAATAGTCAGTGGCGGAGCGCTGGGTATAGATTCTGCGGCGCACGAAAGCGCCGTGGCTGCCGGAGGAATGACGGTATGCGTTTTGGGTTGTGGACTTGATTCCCCTTATTTGGCCTCTAAAAGAGCCTTGAAAATAGATATAATAAAAAAAGGCGGGGCTGTTATTACCGAATATCCTCCCGGGACGCCGGCTCATCCGTGGAATTTTCCTGCGAGAAACCGTATAATTTCAGGTCTTTCGCATGGCACCGTGATTGTTGAAGCGGGCCGAAAAAGCGGTTCGTTAATTACCGCAAATCTTGCAAATGAGCAAAATCGTGATGTGTTTGTAGTTGCACCGAAAAACAATGCGTGTGAGAGTGCAACCGGTAATGTAGCGCTGATAAATGACGGCGCACAGGTCATAAATTCAAGCGATGAGATTTTAAAAGAATACTCTATGAGGCCGATAAGCGAAATCGCACCTGCCCTTAAGCCACACGCATCTGCGGAGAAACTCAAATTTAACGATGCGGATAATTCCGATAAATCGGAAGCTTCTGCTAAAAATAATCCGATGATTGAAAATCTAAACGAGTATGAACGCAAAATATATGAGGCAATAGCCGACGGAAATACGCAAGTTAATGATATGGTCGAAAGAACGGGAATTCCGAGTCATAAAGTTTTGGGGGCAATTACAACTTTGGAACTATTGGGCATTGTGAAATCTTTGCCCAGAAAACATTATGAAATTATTTAATTTAATGTATTTTTTATTTTAGGAATAGTATATAATGTCTTTTGACAAACTTTTGTTAAAAATAATTTTGGGACGGAAAATATTATGAGTAATTTAGTAATAGTGGAATCACCGGCGAAAGCCAAAACGATAAAAAAGTATCTCGGAAAGGGCTACGACGTGGTAGCCTCGATGGGTCACGTCAGAGATTTGCCCGAAAAACGGCTCAGCGTTGACGTAAAGAAAGATTTTGAACCGAAATACGCGATAATAAAAGGAAAAGAAAATCTTGTTAAAGACTTAAAGGAAAAAGCGAAGAAATCCGAAAAAATATTTCTCGCAACCGACCCCGATCGTGAGGGAGAAGCTATTTCGTGGCATTTGGCGTATATTTTGGGGCTGGATTTAGATGAAAAAAATAGAATTACATTCAATGAAATAACAAAATCGGGAGTAAGCAGTGGTATAAAATCGCCCAGAACGGTCGATTTGAAACTTGTTGATGCTCAGCAGGCAAGACGTATTCTCGATAGACTTGTCGGATATAAATTAAGTCCGTTTTTGTCTAAGAAGATATACAGAGGACTTTCGGCAGGCAGAGTGCAGTCTGTAGCGCTTAGGATAATCGTCGATAGGGAAGAAGAAATACGAAAATTCGTGCCTAAAGAATACTGGACGATTGATGCATCGTTTATTCCGAAGGGTGCGAGAAAATCATTTGCAGCTTCGTTTTATGGCGACGAAAACGGCAAAATAGCGATCGAAAATGAAGAACAAGCAAATAAAATTTTAGATGATTTAGATGGTGCTAAATATAAAATAGTTAAGCTCAAGAAAGGCAAAAGACGTAAATCACCGCCTCCACCATTTACGACTTCCACGCTCCAGCAAGACGCTTCCAGAAAACTGGGGTTTGCGGCAAAACGTACGATGAAAGTCGCGCAGGAACTTTACGAAGGCATTGAAGTAGGCGATATGGGTGCCGTAGGTCTTATAACCTACATGAGAACGGATTCGCTCAGGATTTCCGAAGATGCGATAAAAGAAGCCCGTAAATATGTAACGGAGTCTTGGGGGAAGAAGTATTTGCCCGAGAATCCTCGCTATTTCAAAACAAAAGCGAGCGCACAAGACGGCCATGAGGCGATAAGACCGACGATGCCGAATTTAAACCCCGATAAAATCAAAGGGAACCTTAGTTCGGATCAATATAAACTCTATAAACTGATTTGGCAAAGGTTTCTTGCTTGTCAGATGGCGAACTGCGTTCAGAGCACTACGCAAGCGGATATAGGAGCCGGAAAATATATTTTCAAAGCCTCGGGATACGTTGTAGATTTCGATGGTTACACTGTGCTTTATACAGAGGGCAAGGACGAGGCGGAAGAGAAGGCTAAAGCGCTCCCCGAACTCGAAGAAAACATGGATTTAAAGCTTAAATCCATGGAGCCAAATCAGCATTTTACCGAGCCACCGCCAAGATACACGGAAGCATCACTAATAAAGGCGCTGGAAGAAGACGGCATTGGTAGGCCGTCGACCTACGCCTCGATAATCTCGACCATTCTTTCAAGACAGTATGTTACTCGTGAGGCTAAGTCTCTGAAACCGACGGAACTTGGCGAAGTGATAACGGGACTTATGAAAGAAAGATTCCCTAAAATTGTAAATCTAAAGTTTACGGCGCAAATGGAGAGCAATCTGGACGCCGTTGAAGAGGGCAAGAATGACTGGGTAGCGACACTCCATGAATTTTACGATGATTTTTCAAAGACGCTCGAAAAAGCGAAAGAGGAAATGGGCGATACGAAAATCACGCTAAAACAAGACGAAACCGATGAAATATGCGATAAATGCGGTAAACCGATGGTCGTGAAGCACGGGCGTTATGGTGCGTTTATAGCGTGTTCGGGATATCCCGATTGCAAAAATATAAAGAAAATCGTCAATGAAATAGGCATAAAATGCCCCAAATGTGACGGGAATGTTATTATGCGCAAAAGTAAACGTGGCAGAGTTTTCTACGGCTGCAGCAATTATCCGAATTGCGATTTTGTCTCTTGGGACGAACCCGTAAATGAAAAATGCCCGAAATGCGGCGAAACGCTTTTGAAAAAGAATACGAAAAAGCCAAAAATATATTGTCCTGCAGAGGGTTGCGGATATGAAAAAACGAGTGAATAAATATGAATGATAAAGAAATTAATGTAATCGGTGCGGGACTTGCAGGTTGTGAGGCGGCATGGCAGATAGCCGAGCGAGGCATAAGAGTAAATCTCTATGATATGAAACCGAAAAAATTTTCTCCGGCACATAAAAGCGAGAATTTGTGCGAACTAGTTTGTTCAAATTCATTTAAAGCAGAGCGAGTTGATAGCGCTGCTGGACTCCTTAAAGAAGAGCTCCGAAAAATGAATTCTTTGGTCGTGAATTGTGCCGATAAGTGTACGGTACCGGCAGGAGGCGCGCTCGCAGTTGACAGAGATAAATTTTCCGCTACGGTAACCGAAAAAATAAAAAATCATGAGAATATAAGATTTATATCTGAAGAAATTTCAAAGTTACCGCAAGGTATTACAATTATAGCTACAGGTCCGCTGACTTCCGATGCACTCTCGGAAGAAATAAGTAAAATTTGCGGCGAAAAACTCAGTTTTTTTGATGCCGCCGCCCCAATAATATCCGCTGAGAGCATAGATATGAATCATGCATTTTTTGCATCAAGATACGGCAAAGGCGACGGGAAAGACTATCTAAATTGTCCGCTGACCGAAGAAGAATATACCGAGTTTTATAATAATTTGATTTCTGCCGAGAGGGCTCCGCTCCACGACGTAGATGTGTCAAACCCCAAGGTTTACGAAGGCTGCATGCCTGTGGAGGTCATGGCGCAGAGAGGTTTCGATACGCTTAGGTACGGTCCGATGAAACCTGTTGGGCTCCGAGACCCAAAAGAACCGGATAAAAGGCCATTTGCGGTAGTGCAGCTCAGGAAGGAAAATTTGAGCGGCACAATGTATAACATGGTGGGCTTTCAGACGAATTTAAAATTCCCCGAACAGCGCCGAGTATTCGGACTGATACCTGCACTTAGAAATGCGGATTTTATAAGGTACGGCGTTATGCACCGCAATACGTTTATAAATTCTCCCAGGCTTTTAAACGCTGATTATAGCATGCGAGAGAACGCGAATATTTTTTTTGCAGGGCAGATAACAGGCGTCGAGGGATATATGGAATCTGTTTCTTCGGGGCTTGTTGCGGGCATTAATGCAGTGCAACGAATTAAGAACGACAAAGAGCGGATATTACCAAAATTCACGATGATAGGTGCGCTTGCGGATTATGCATCGAACTCGGAGACGGAAGATTTTCAGCCTATGGGAGCAAATTTTGGGATATTACCGCCACTCGGTGAGCTTATCAAAGACAAGAAAATGAGGTATAATGAATTTGCGAGGAGGTCGCTCGAATACTTTGACAATGAATTTTCAAAATAAATTTTATTTGAAAAGGTGATAAACATGAAAATAATAGTAGATGCTTTCGGGGGAGATAACGCACCACTTGAAATTATGAAAGGTGCAGAAATGGCCGTAAGAGAACTTGGATATGAGATAATTCTTGTCGGCAATAAGGAAGTAATAGAAACAGTTGCAGATGAAAACGGTATCTCGCTTGAGGGTATGCAGATAGTACACGCAGATGACGTAATTACAATGGAAGATGCGCCGACGAGCATTATGAAATCGAAAAAAGAATCATCTATGGCGAAAGGTTTCAGACTTTTAAAAGAGGGTAAAGGCGATGCGTTCGTTTCGGCGGGAAATAGCGGAGCGCTGGCCGTTGGTGCTACGCTCATAGTAAGACGTATTCAGGGAGTAAAAAGATGTGCATTTGCGCCCGTTATACCGAAAGATAAAGGCTATTTTATGCTGATAGATAGTGGTGCGAATTCCGAATGTAGACCTGAAATGCTTAGACAATTTGGAATTATGGGTTCTGTGTACATGAAAAATGTAATGACGGTTCATAATCCTCGTGTCGGGCTTGTGAATATAGGAGTAGAGCCCACTAAAGGGACGGAACTTTATCAGGAGGCGTATAAACTTTTAAAAGGCAGTAACATAAATTTTATAGGCAACGTAGAGGCAAGAGAAATCCCGTTGGACGGAGCTGATGTTATCGTATCAGACGGATTTACGGGAAATATCATACTTAAATTTTATGAAGGTATGGCGAAAGTGCTTTTCGGTAAATTTAAGGAAGTGCTGATGAAAAACACAAAAACAAAAATTGCCGCAATGATGATAAAACCCGAGCTGAAAGAACTCAAAAAGGGGTCGGATTATAAAGAGTATGGCGGCGCGCCGCTGATAGGTATTTCAAAACCAGTGTTTAAAGCTCATGGCAGTTCAGACGCCAAGACATTCAAGAACGCGATACGTTTGGCTGGTGAATATGTAAAAAGAAATGTTGTCGGGATTATTGCCGAGTCTATAAAATCGGAAATTGCCGAAAGCGATGAAAGCGAAGAGCATTGAGATATGATGTTGGGGGGATAAATTATGGACGAATTGGAAAGAAAAATCGGATATAAATTCAGTAATAGAAAGTTTTTAAAAATAGCGCTTACACATTCATCGTATGCGAACGAGTCGGGTGGTCGACTCCATAGCTACGAAAGACTGGAGTTTCTTGGAGACTCGGTATTGGGGCTCGTTACATCAGATTATATTTTTAAAAATTTTCCGAATCTCCCCGAAGGCGAACTTACTAAGCTGAGGGCTTCGCTGGTCTGCGAAAGACAGCTGTTTGAATTTGCGAAAAACTTAGAAATTCATAAGTACGTAAAGCTCAGCCGCGGAGAAAAACACTGCGGTGGAGAAAACAGACCGTCAATACTTGCCGATATTTTCGAAGCGGTATGCGCAGCGATATATTTAGATTCGGGAATCGAAGAAGCGCAAAAATTTATTCTTTCGCATATTGTTCCTGCAATTCAGCACCCGAAAACAGTAGTTATGAAAGATTACAAAACGCATCTTCAGGAGATAATACAGAAAAATCCGGAAGAAACGATAGAGTACGTTTTGGTGGCGGAGAGCGGACCTGATCACGACAAGAGGTTTACCGTGGAAGCGAAGATAAATAATAACGTAGTCGGGCGAGGAACGGGAAAGAGTAAGAAGCAAGCGGAACAGCAGGCGGCGAAACAGACGCTTGCACTTATGGGATATTAAACTTTTAAAGGAGGTAAGGAAGTTGGGCTTTTTTGATAAGATAAAAGCGGGACTGCAAAAGACAAAAGAGAACATAACTCAAAAAGTTGAGCTTGTAATAAATTCGTTTACGAAGATAGACGAAGAATTTTTTGAAGAACTTGAAGAAATTCTCATTTCATGCGATATAGGGGCAGTGACTTCCGAAGAATTGTGTCAGAAACTGCGTGAAGAAATCAAGAGGCATGGATTTACCGACCCGAAAGATATAAAAAAGGCATTAAAAAGTATTATAGCGGAAATTCTGGGCGGAGAGAACGATTTAAAGCTTGAAACAAAGCCATCGGTCATACTTGTTTTGGGAGTAAACGGTGTTGGCAAGACTACGACAATCGGAAAACTCGCAAAAAGGCTTACGGGAAACGATAAAAAGGTATTACTTGCCGCGGCGGATACGTTTAGAGCGGCGGCGGCCGAGCAACTCACGATATGGGCGGAAAGAGCAAAATGTCCGATAGTCAAGCAGCCCGAAGGTTCTGACCCGGCGGCGGTTGTTTTTGATGCGATATCTTCGGCTAAAGCCAAAGATATTGATGTTGTTATTTGCGATACGGCAGGAAGACTTCATAATAAGAAAAATTTAATGGGAGAGCTTGAAAAAATCAATCGAATTATAGACAGAGAACTCCCGAATGCATCGAAAGAGATTTTGATTGTTTTGGACGCTTCAACAGGTCAAAACGGACTTAATCAAGCGGAGGAATTCCAAAAAATACTTAATTTAACGGGTATAGTTTTGACGAAGCTTGACGGTACGGCTCATGGGGGAATAGTGCTTTCGATAAAAAATAAACTTGGTATACCGGTAAAATATATAGGTGTCGGTGAAGGGATCGACGACCTACAAAAATTTAACGCGGAGGAGTTTGCGGAGGCGCTTTTTGACTCCGAGGAAAAAACAGAAGAATGATTGATTACGATATTTGCAAAGAAAAATTAAAAAGTATTCTTAGCGAAAAAAGGTTTATCCATAGTGTAAATGTAAGTAAAGCGGCGGAAAAGTTGGCGGTGTGCTACGGAGTGGACGTAAACAAAGCCAAGATAGCGGGATTACTTCATGATGCATGTAAGGAAATGGGCGAAGAAGCTTTAACTAAACTTTTAAGTGAGGCGAACTCTGAGCTTTTTAATGCATTCAAGAATTTTCCGTTTAAGCTTTATCATGGGCCTGCGGCTACAGTTTATTTGAGGGAAGAATTCGGTATAGACGATGAAGAAATTTTAAGTGCGGTTTGTTTTCACACGACAGGGCACGCAGACATGACGGTGATGGAAAAAATAGTTTTTGTGGCGGATTATATTTCGGAAGAAAGACCGTTTGGAAATTTAAAAGAACTTCAAGCGTTGGCACTGAAAAATATAAATTTGGTTATGTTTGATAAATGTAAGGTCGCAATAGAAAAATGTATAAATAAGCGTTTGACGATTCATCCTTATACGGTGGCGACATATAACGACATTATAGAAAAGGAAGGTAATTAACATGACGGCAGAGGAAAAGGCAAATAAAATAAAGGAAATCTTAGATAATAAAAAAGCACAGAGGATAGATATAATTCCGCTGAAAGGCAAAACCCCGATAGCAGAGTATTTTGTTATTGCGAGCGGTACGAGCAGCACCCACATAAATTCACTTGCCGGTGAAGTTGAAGCAAAAATGGCTGAGTTGTCTATAACCCCATTACATCAAGAGGGCGAAAACGGTAGTTCATGGAAACTACTCGATTATGATGATGTTATTGTGCACATTTTTTCGGAAGATTCAAGAAATTCATATAAGCTGGAAGAACTGTGGAAATAGAAAAATAACAAGAGGTGAGATTTAAATTGGAAACTGAAAAATATAATCATAAAGAAATAGAAAAGAAATGGCAAGACGCATGGGAAAAAGAGGGCGCTTTTCACGCAAAAAACGAATATGATAAACCAAAATTTTATGCGCTCGTTGAATTTCCATACCCATCGGGGCAGGGACTCCATGTCGGACACCCAAGAAGTTACACGGCACTCGATATTGTTGCGCGTGAAAAAAGAATGCAAGGCTATAACGTGCTTTATCCTATGGGTTGGGATGCATTCGGGCTTCCTACCGAGAACTATGCGATAAAGAATAAAATTCACCCGAGAATTGTAACTGAAAAAAATATTGCCAGATTTAAAAATCAGTTGCAATCTTTGGGGATTTCATTTGATTGGAGCCGTGAAATCGACACAACCGACCCCGAATACTACAAATGGACGCAGTGGATATTCTTGCAGATGTTTAAAAAAGGTCTTGCATATAAAAGTGAAGCTACCGTCAATTGGTGCACATCATGTAGATGTGTTTTGGCCAATGAAGAAGTAGTCGGAGGAGTGTGTGAGCGCTGCGGTAGTGAGGTAGTCCAAAAGGTGAAATCACAGTGGATGCTCGCCATAACGAAATACGCACAAAGGCTTATTGATGACCTCGAAAAAGTGGATTATCCCGAACGAGTAAAAACGCAGCAAATAAACTGGATAGGGCGTTCAACGGGAGCAGAGGTGGATTTTGCCACAAATGTAAATGAAAATTTAAAAATTTATACAACACGTCCCGACACAATTTATGGCGTTACATATATGGTTATTTCTCCCGAACATCCGTTTATAGAAAAACATAAAAGCAAGATCAAAAACATTGTCGATGTGGAAAAATATAAACTTGAAGCTAATAAAAAATCAGATTTCCAGCGTACCGAAATGAATAAAAATAAAACGGGAATAAAACTCGAGGGAGTGCATGCCATTAATCCGGTTAATAACGAGGAAGTGCCGATTTTTGTTTCGGATTATGTCCTGATGAGCTATGGCACGGGCGCAATAATGGCGGTGCCTGCGCATGACGAAAGAGATAAAGAATTTGCCGAAAAATACTGTCTTCCGATAGTAAATGTAATTGACGAAGACGATATTATGATAAATTCGGGCATTTTGAATGGGTTAAAATCTTCAGACGCAAAAGAAAAAATGATCAAATTCCTCGAAAGCGAGGGGAAAGGCAAAGCGAAAGTCAATTATAAGCTGAGAGATTGGGTATTCTCACGTCAGCGCTACTGGGGAGAACCTATTCCGATAGTACACTGCGAAAAATGCGGATATGTCCCTGTGCCCGAATCAGAATTGCCGTTAAAACTCCCCGAAATAGAAGATTTCGAGAGCCTCGAGGGCGGAGATTCGCCGCTCGAAAACATAACGCCCTGGGTAAATACAAAATGCCCGAAATGCGGCGCAGATGCAAAGAGAGAAACCGATACAATGCCTCAATGGGCGGGGTCATCATGGTATTTTTTGCGCTATACCGACCCGAAAAATAAAGAGAATTTGGCATCAAACGAGGCGATAAAATATTGGATGCCTGTTGATTGGTATAACGGCGGTATGGAGCATACAACACTGCACTTACTTTACAGTAGATTTTGGTATAAATTCCTCTACGATATCGGAATTGCACCTGATGTTGAACCATATAAAAAGCGCACAAGTCATGGTATGATACTAGGAGAAAACAACGAAAAAATGAGCAAATCTCGAGGAAACGTTGTAAATCCAGACGATATAGTGAGTGAATACGGTGCAGATACGATGCGTATTTATGAGATGTTTATCGGCGATTTCGAAAAGCCTGCCCCGTGGAATACGTCAAGCATAAAGGGCAGCAGACGATTTGTAGAGCGTTATTTCGGACTTCAAAAAATAGTCGATGACAACAAAAAAATGAGCTCAAAACTGGAAACGTCGTTTCATAAGACAATAAAAAAAGTTTCCGAAGACATAGAGAGTATCAAGTTCAATACGGCGGTTGCATCGCTTATGTCGCTCATTAATGAAATTTATGAGCAAGGATTTATAACAACTGAATACCTTGGAATTTTTACGCTTTTACTCAGCCCTTTTGCTCCTCATGTTACCGAAGAAGTATGGAAAAATTGTAAACTCGGTTCGGGATTTGCCAGTAATTCCGAGTGGCCCAAGTATGATGAAAAAAAGTGTAAGGACAGCGAGGTCGAAATCGCACTTCAAGTATGCGGTAAGTTTAGGGGTAAGATAAATTGCGGCACGGGACTTTCTAAAGAAGAAATTTTCGAGCTGGCAAAAGCAAATGAGTCATTCAGCAAATTTATCGATGGTAAAGAAATCGTTAAGATAATTTACGTCCCGAATAGGCTGCTCAACGCGGTGGTTAAGTAGTATTATTTAGCCGGAGTTTTCATAGCTTTTATCGGGAGGGATTTTATGATTTCCGATATTGAAAGCAAGATAAATCAGCTCATTGAAAATGCAAGAAAAGCTCTGGAAGAATACAAAAGTTTTACGCAGGAAGACGTCGATAAAATCACGTATGGGGCTTCACTTGCTGCGATGGATAACAGAGTAAAGCTCGCAAAATTAGCGATTTCGGAGACGCGCCGGGGCGTTCTTGAAGATAAAGTAATAAAAAATATGTTCGCTTCGGAATACATTTGGAATGCAATAAAGAAATTAAAAACAGTCGGATTAGTTAGAGAAGATCATCTTAAAGGATACGAAGAAATTGCCGAACCGATGGGAGCGGTAGCAGGAGTTACGCCTGTTACGAACCCGACTTCCACGGTGATATTCAAATCTTTGGTATGCCTCAAGACGCGAAATCCGATTGTTTTTGCGTTTCATCCGAATGCGCAAAAATGTTCGGTAGAGACGGCAAAAATTCTTCGTGACACAGCTGTAGGAAATGGTGCGCCCGAATTTTGTATTCAGTGGATTGAGGAGCCGTCTTTGGAAGCTACCATGATGCTTATGAACCATAAGGGCGTTGACGTGGTACTTGCCACAGGCGGTGCAGGAATGGTCAAGTCGGCGTATTCCACGGGTAAGCCTGCGCTTGGAGTTGGCCCGGGTAACGTGCCTTGTTACATCGAAAAGACGGCAGATTTAAAGCAGGCATGCAATGATTTAATTATGTCTAAAACATTTGATAACGGCATGATTTGTGCCTCGGAACAGTCTGTTGTGGTTGACGAAGAAATTGCAGATTCGTTTGAGAAAATAATGATAGAAAACGGTTGTTATTTTTTAAACCCCGATGAAATTAAAAAACTTGAGAATTATATGATACGCTCCGAAACAAAAACTTTAAACGGCAACGTTGCGGGGCAAAACGCTTATGAAATTGCGAAGAATGCAAACATAGAAGTACCCGAAGAAACTAAAATTTTAATTGTTAAGCTAGAGGGAGTAGGCGAGGGATATCCGCTTTCGGTGGAGAAATTGTCGCCTGTACTTTCTTATTACAAAGTTCAGAATGCCGAAGAAGCTTTTAAAATTTGCAAAAAAGTTACCTGTTTTGGTGGATTAGGTCATACTTCTGTAATACACTCAAAAGATGAAAACATAATAAAAAAGTATAGCAAAACCATGAATACGGCCAGAGTTATAGTAAACTCTCCATCGTCACAAGGTGCTATCGGTGATATATATAATTGCGCTATGCCCTCGCTTACTTTAGGCTGTGGCTCATGGGGTAAAAACTCTACAACTGATAATATTTCTGTTCAAAATCTTGTGAATATAAAAAGAGTTTTCAAGAGGAAAAATAATATGCAGTGGTTCAAGGTGCCGCAGAAAATTTATTTTGAATCAGGCTCGATTTCGTACTTAAAAGAAATGAAAAATATAAGTAAGGTATTTATCGTTTCAGATAAAACTATGGAAAAACTCGGTAATGTCGACAAAATTTTAAAATGCCTAAGTGAGCGTGAAAACAATTGCCGATTTGAAGTGTTCCCCGATGTTAACCCCGATCCCGACGTTGAAACCGTGTGGAAAGGGTTAGAGATTATGAAAGATTTCAATCCCGATTGTATTGTTGCGCTGGGCGGAGGCTCCGTAATTGACGCTGCAAAAGCGATGTGGCTATTTTACGAGTATCCCGATTTGGACTTTGCGGGCTTGAAACTGAAATTTATGGACATACGCAAGAGGATATATCAGTACCCGTGCGGGCATAAAATACCTCTGGTGGCCATTCCGACTACTTCGGGGACGGGATCGGAGGTAACGTCATTTTCGGTAATAACCGATAAAAAAGAAAACATAAAGTATCCTTTGGCAGACTATTACTTAACGCCGAGCGTGGCGATAATCGACCCTGATTTGGTTATGACGCTTCCAAAATCCGCCACGGCCGATACTGGCATGGACGTCCTCACGCATGCTTTGGAGGCATATGTTTCAGTAATGGCGAGCGATTATACAGATGCACTTGCGGAAAAAGCTGCTAAACTTGTTTTTGATTATTTAAAGAGGGCGTACGATAACGGCGAAAATGATCCTGAGGCGCGAGAAAAAATGCATAATGCGGCGACGATAGCAGGTATGGCGTTTTCGAATGCGTTTTTGGGGCTTAATCATTCTATGGCGCATAAACTCGGCGGCGAATTTCATATACCGCATGGCCGCGCGAATGCAGTTTTGTTGCCATACGTAATTGAATATAATTCAAAGTTACCGTCAAAAACGGTAAGTTTTCCGAAATATAAAGAATTTATAGCAGATAAAAAATATGTAAAAATGGCGGAGTTAATCGGAATCGAGGGGGAGTCGCAAGAAGAAAAGGTAAAAAATCTAATTAGTGCGATTAAAAATTTAAATAAGCATTTTAAAATTCCGCAGACCCTAAAGGAATACGGAATAGACGAAAATGAATTTTTAAATAAAGTCGATGAACTTTCTGAACTTGCTCATGAAGATCAGTGTACCGGTTCAAACCCGAGATATCCGCTTGTAAGTGAGATAAAAGAGCTTTATCTTAAGTGCTATTATGGCGAGTGATATAAAAGCGGCAAAGCACCTTCTCGTGTGAGTAGATGCTTTGTTCTTTTGTATAGATTTTTAAAATAATATATATTTTTTAAAAAATACTTGACAATACGTTTCTGTATATATATAATAATTACAGTTTCTATTGAAACTAAAAATTATTTTAGGAGATGGTTGTTATGTTATGCAAAAATTTAGGAGAACTTTATGATAAGTTATCAGGAGATGGGGTATGGATTAATACAGAGCTTAGCTATGGTGAAAATTTTCAAGGGTATAACAAATGTTACAAAAAAAGCGAGAAAAAATATTTGCTTTTGCCGACGGCTTTCTCGATAAAGAGCCAGCGTACTGAGCTTGGATATGAGTGGGTAATATTGGACAGCGACAGATGGGAAAAATCTACCATGCCCGTGAAGGGTATTGGACTTTCTGGTGAGTGGGAAATAAAAACATTTGATGATTATGTTAGATATCTAAAATCCAAAGGGAAAGTAGATACCTCGGGGCGAACACCAGCTAAGACCTATAAATATGGAGATATTTCGGTAGAATTTCAAGGTTACACAGAGGAAGAAATATATACAGTGCATGGAGCTAGAGAGCCTAGTTGGATTGGCACTTTTCAACGCGAGCCGGGAGGACCGTTTTGGAATGCGCGCACTAAGATTGCGATTATATTGGGTTATGTTACAGCACTTAAAGCTAAAATTAAAACTGTAATTTTTACCAAATCGCACCTGACTGGTCTGGATGTAAAAAATATCGGTGGACAATTTTCTTATAAGCAGGAAAAACACGGACTACTATATATAAACTTCCCAGGCTTAGTAGGCGAAGAGATTAGTGGTATGCTGGAGGTGTCTGGGATAGCAAGACAAATAAAGCTAAAAAAAATTGTTATTTAATATTTTATATTTCTAAAATTCAGATAGTTTTCGAGTATAATCGTCGCGCTCACAGCATCGATTATGCTCTTTCTTTTTTTGCCGCGAGTATTTGTTTCGTTTAAGTATTCATGCGCGGTAACGGTTGTGCGACGTTCGTCCCAGAAATCAATTTCAACTTGTATCTTAGAGCGTAGATTTTCAGCCAGATTCTGCACGTTTCTTGCGCTTTCGCCCAAAGTTCCGTCCATGTTTTTAGGTAGCCCGAAAACTACAAGCTCAGCTTTGTTTTCTTTGATTTTTTCTGCTATCTTTTCGCATAAAATATCTGTATTTTTTTCTTCTAAGACTCCAATCGGAAAAGATAAAATCTCTTTTTTATCGCAAAGAGCAAGGCCTGTGCGAGCTTTGCCGTAATCGATCGCCATGATTATCATGATAAAAACCTCTTTAAAAATATAATTGATAGAATTAAGAATAGCATAGAAGATAGAAAATATAAAGATAGCGGTTAGATAATCGAAAGTAAAATTGCTTGACTATCATACGATATTTGGTGTTTAATAAAGCCATAAGGAGGAGAATGTATGAAAACAATAGCTAATATACTCTGGATAATATTTGGCGGACTGGCTTTAGCGGTTTTCTGGGCAGTGGTAGGAGTAATTCTGTGCTTGACGATTGTAGGAATTCCTTTTGGAAAGCAGTGTTTTAAATTTGCAGATTTGATGCTTTTTCCGTTTGGAAGAGAAGTGGTTTACGGCGATAGCACGGTCTCGGTTTTACTGAATATTTTATGGATCGCTGTATTTGGCCTTAACCTTGCTTTATGGTCGTTTGTTATAGGAATTCTATGGTGTGTGACTATCATCGGCATTCCGATCGGACTTCAAGTTATTAAGTTCGCAAAACTTTCGCTTATGCCGTTCGGAGCAAAAATTGTCTGACTAATAAAAATGGATATAGATTTTTCAAAAAAATTAGTAGAGGCCTTTACTTAGGAGCCTCTATTTTTTAGAAATAATATTTAATGTAGCACGATATTAATAATAATTATGGCAAATAAATTTGAAAAAATAAAATTAAAAAAATTTTAAAATAAGTATTGACAGAATAAAAAATAAGTGGTAAAGTTTAATTAGTTAGCACTCGAACCGATAGAGTGCTAATGCACGAAAAGTGAGGTGAAATGTACTGGAACCGCTAAATCGAAGGCTTCAAATTTTATCATCCATAGTGGAAAGATATATCGATTCCGGTGAGCCTGTAGGTTCAAAAGCTGTTTGTGAAGATTTGGATTTTTCTTTTTCTTCCGCAACGATTCGTAGCGAAATGGCCGGGCTTGCGAGTTTGGGATATTTATTTCAGCCGCATGTTTCATCGGGAAGAATTCCTTCGCATCAGGGCTACCGATTATACATTAATAAATTGATGGAAAAAAAGCCGCTGACTTCGGAAGAAAAAAGTTTTTTAAGCAGTGAACTTAATCTTTCGTCGGCAGAGCCGGAAAAATTACTTGATGCAGCTGCGAAGGCGCTTTCGGAGGTGACTAGTTTAACGGCAATTGTAACAACTCCGCCTAGTGCTCATTCATGCGTGCGTGATATAACGTTCGTTGGAATAGGTCGTAGGACGGCAATGCTCGTGCTTATGACGTCTGACGGTATGGTGAAGAATAAGATATTCCGCTGCGAATACGACCTTACAGCTGAAGTCTTGCATATGTTTAGCGGTATTTTGAACGGTAAGTTCAGAGGCGAAAAGTTAAAGGATATTACTCCTGAATTTATCAACATTCTTGTAGGGAAAGACCGTGAACTCGCAATGCTTTTGCTCCCTGTGATAGACGTCCTGATGGAAGCCGCAAGAGAAACCTGCGAAGTAAAAACCAAAATTTACGGCCAGAAGAATTTGCTTTCGATTCCCGGAATTACAACGGGGACGGTCATAAATATATTTGATTTCCTCGAAGATGAGAAAAAAGTCTTTGACCTGCTCGATACCGGTAGCTACGGCATGAAAATTACAGTCGGCGAAGAAAATAAATATATTCAGCTGCATGATGCGAGCGTTGTTTCTACGCACTATAGTATCGGAGGAAAATTTGGAGCGATCGGCGTTATAGGCCCCACGAGAATGGATTACGGGAAAATTTACTCTCAAATAGAGTACGTTGCATCTCTTGTCGGGTTGTTGCTTGGCAGAATACTTGAAAATAATTAACTTCATATGAAAGGTGATGATTAAGTGAGCAAAAAAGAGAATATGAATAAAGATGAAATAGAAACTGAAGAAAAAGACCAAAAAACAAAAGAAAAACCCGAAAATAACGAAACCGAAAAGCTTAAAAAAGAATTATCGGAGACAAAAGAGCTTCTTCTCCGGACTGCTGCGGAATACGATAACTTTCGTAAACGCTCTGAAAGAGAAAAGACTTCAATTTACGGCGACGCAACTTCTAAAGCGGTCAGTGCGGTACTTCCGCTTGCAGATAGTTTGGATGCTGCTTTAAATTCTTTGGATACGCAAAGCGAAGAATATAAAAAAGGCATAGAACTTTTGCAAAATCAGTTAAAAGCTTGTTTTTCAAAGCTAAGCGTTGAACCTTTCGGAGAAGTTGGCGATGATTTTGATCCGAACCTTCATAATGCGATTTCACATACCGAAGAAGAAACCGATAAGCAAAATTTCGTTTCGGCAGTTTTTCAAAAAGGCTATAAAATCGGCGATAAAATCATAAGACACGCAATGGTACAAGTAACAAATTAATAAAAATAAAAAATAAACAAATTTAGGAGGAATTTTATTATGGCAAAAATTATAGGTATTGACTTAGGTACAACGAATTCATGTGTTTCGGTCATCGAGGGTGGTGAACCGGTAGTAATAGCAAACGCGGAGGGCGCAAGAACGACGCCTTCGGTTGTGGCATTTTCAAAAACAGGTGAGAGAATGGTCGGGCAAGTAGCAAAACGTCAGGCGATTACAAACCCCGACAGGACTGTAATTTCAATCAAAAGAGAAATGGGTACGGATTACAAAGTAACAGTTGACGGCAAATCATATACGCCGCAAGAAATTTCGGCGATGATACTTCAAAAGCTCAAAACCGATGCAGAAAGCTATCTCGGAGATAAAGTAACAGAAGCAGTAATAACAGTTCCGGCGTATTTTACAGACGCTCAGCGTCAAGCCACAAAAGATGCGGGTAAAATAGCAGGACTCAACGTAAAACGTATTATAAATGAGCCGACGGCGGCAGCGCTTTCGTATGGAATCGACAAAGAAAATGACCAAAAAGTTTTGGTTTATGACCTCGGCGGCGGTACATTCGACGTTTCGATAATCGAAATGGGCGACGGAGTCCAAGAAGTTTTGGCAACTGCGGGTAATAACCGTTTGGGCGGCGACGATTTCGACCAAAGAATAGTAGATTGGATGATTTCTTCGTTTAAAGCGGAAAACGGAATAGATTTGAGCTCGGATAAAATGGCAATGCAGAGATTAAAAGAATCCGCAGAAAAAGCGAAGATAGAGCTTTCCGGAATGACGTCCGCGTCGATTAATTTACCGTTCATAACGGCAGATGCAACAGGGCCAAAACACCTTGATTTAACCTTAACAAGAGCTAAATTCAACGAACTTACATCTGATTTGGTAGAAAAAACAATGGGACCCGTACGTCAAGCGCTTAAAGATTCGGGACTGCAAATTTCAGAAATAGACAAGGTATTAATGGTCGGTGGATCGTCAAGAATTCCGGCGGTACAAGAAGCCGTAAAGAATTTAATCGGGAAAGAGCCGTTTAAAGGCATTAACCCAGATGAATGCGTTGCAATCGGTGCAGCACTTCAGGGAGGAGTCCTCGGCGGAGATGTTAAAGGCCTGCTCTTACTCGACGTTACACCGCTTTCGCTCGGTATCGAAACCATGGGCGGAGTAATGACTAAAATCATCGAAAGAAATACGACTATTCCTACAAAAAAGAGCCAAGTATTCTCGACTGCGGCAGACGGTCAAACACAAGTGGAAGTCAACGTGCTTCAAGGTGAACGTGAATTCGCAAAAGATAATAAGCAGCTCGGCCTCTTCAGACTTGATGGAATTGCTCCCGCACCTCGTGGAATACCGCAGATCGAAGTTACGTTCGATATTGACGCAAACGGTATCGTAAACGTCAGTGCAAAGGATAGAGCCACCAATAAAGAGCAACATGTAACAATCACATCTGGTAGCAATATGAGCAAAGAAGATATAGAAAAAGCCGTTAAAGATGCAGAACAATATGCTGCGGAAGACAAGAAGAAACGCGAAGAAGTCGATGCTAAAAACGAAGCGGAGAACCTTTGCTATGCGGTGGAAAAACTCATTAAAGACAGCGAAGATAAAATAGAAAGCGCCGATAAAGATGAACTGAACAAAAAAGTTTCAGAACTTCGCGAAAAGATAAAGAGTGGAAGCGTTGATGAAATAAACAGCGGCAAAGAAGAACTTCAAAAGAAGATGTATGAAGTGTCTACGAAACTATATCAGCAAGCTGCTCCTCAGGGAGAAAACGCAGGGCAAAATCCCGGTGCGGAACAAGCAAACGGTAATGGTTCTGAGAATGTTTATAATGCAGACTATAAAGAAGTAGACCCTGAAAGCAATAAATAATTGACAAGTTACGTAAACCCTCTGCCTCTCAGCGGTGGCGGAGGGAGTTATTTTGAATAAGAGGTGAAAGAATTGCCCGAAAAAAGAGATTATTACGAGGTGCTGGGAGTAAACAAAAGCGCCTCTGATGATGAGATAAAGAAAGCATACAGAAAGCTCGCAAAAAAATATCACCCCGACTTAAATCCGGGCGATAAGGCCGCCGAACAGAATTTTAAAGAAGTTAACGAAGCTTATGACGTTCTTTCGGATAAAACTAAAAAAGCCAGATACGACCAATTCGGCCACGCAGGGACGGATCCGAATTATGGCGGCGGCGGAGCGGGCGGATACAGCTATTACGGAGGTAATCCGTTCGGCGATGATATAGATCTAGGCGATATATTCAGTAGTTTTTTCGGCGGATTCGGTGGTGGCAGAGCGAGAACGAATTCAAATGCGCCAAGACGCGGCAGTGATGTCGAGTGTGAACTTAATATTTCATTCTTGGAAGCCGCAAAAGGTTGTACTAAGAAAGTTTCTTATTATAGCGTAGAAAAGTGCTCGGAATGCGGTGGAAACGGTGCGAGAAAAGGCACATCTCCGAAGACGTGTACAGCGTGTGGCGGTAGGGGCCATGTAGTTGTAAATCAGCGCACACCTTTCGGAGTCATGCAGACTACTCGTACGTGCGATAAATGCCGCGGAGAGGGTAAAATAATCGAAACCCCATGCCCGATATGCTCAGGTAAAGGCAGAGTAAGAAAGCGCAAAGAGATTGAAGTAAATGTGCCCGCCGGTATAAACAGCAAGCAGATTTTGAACGTACCCGGACGAGGGAACGCGGGAATTCGCGGCGGAGAAAACGGCGATCTGCAGATATATGTGAGCGTTTCGGAGCACCCTGTTTTCGATAGAAAGGATTATGACGTTTGGTGCGAGATACCGATTACTTATTCCCAGGCAGCGCTTGGGGCCGATATCACAGTCCCGACGATAGATGGAAAAGTTGAATATCACATTCACGAAGGAACGCAAAATGGCGATATTTTTAGGTTGAAAGGC
Source organism: uncultured Clostridia bacterium (assembly GCA_947305745.1). Lineage (GTDB taxonomy): Bacteria > Bacillota > Clostridia > Oscillospirales > Acutalibacteraceae > UMGS1491. Next base: position 367,247 of record CAMZEH010000001.1, read on the forward strand.
AAAGGTATTCCGAAACTTCATGGGCGTGGAAGTGGTGATCAGTACGTAAAAGTTCATATTGAGGTGCCGAGAAATCTTTCGGAAGCGCAAAAGGGTATTCTAAAAAACTTTGAAAAAACGCTGACAGAAAAAAACTATCAAAAAAGGCGAACCTTCTTTGATAGATTAAAAGACTTATTTTAAGTTGCTTAAATAGGTTTAAATGATTGTTTGTGAGCGTTAAAAATAGCTTTTCTGCAGAAAGCATCTTCAACTGCGTTGAAGTTTGTTCCACCGGCGACGGCCTCCATAGACTCGTCGCTACAAATAGAATTAGCCGTTTGTAGAGCTTTTTCTACGGTTTCGACAAAATAATCGAGTTCGTCTTCCAATACAGTTTGATTGTAGTTTTCAAAAATTTTTCTCATTTCCTCCCGAGAAGAGCAGCCGAGAAGGCTATCAATGAATTCGTCATTTTTAACGAGTTCCGTGAATTTGTTTTCGTCCATAGTAAACCATCCTTTCGATAATAAAATATTATCTATAATATATATTTTAAAAAACAATGTCAACACTTTTTTATATTTTTAATTTAAATTTTTAATTTCAGATAAAAAATATTTGAATTTTATGGTTTTATTTATCCAAAATTCATATCAAAAATTTAAAAAATAATAAATATTAATATTGACTCTCGAGCTTAATATAATTAAAATAGTAAAGTAAAATATTTTGCTATTTGAATCAGGAGGATCCAGAATGGATGATAGTTTACCGTTAGACATCGTAACGCTTGTTGATGATGAAGGTGTTGAAAGAGAATTTGAAGTGCTTGATTTTATTGAGAATTCCAAAGGGCGTTTTTATGCTCTTATGCCGAATTTTGAGCTCCCCGATAAAGATCTGAACGCCGATGAAACGTATTTCATATTTGAGATTATCGAGCAAAATGGTGAAGATCAACTTTTTGAGGTTGATGACGATGAGCTTCTCGATGAGCTTTCACAGGAATTTGAAAGAAGACTTGGGAATATATAAAAGCATTTAAATTTTAAAAATTCAATCTGCTTAATTCGCGGACTGCGTTCATATAACCCTACATTATTAAATCGGGAGCTCGGGTCCCGTATTTGATTGCAGACCTCTTGGCGAAAGCCAAACGAAGGGAGCGTGAGGATATGGGCAGGGCACCCACCTGCACGAGATGCAGGTTATTTAGAGCGCGATACGATTAAGTGGATTTTTCATTTGCGAAGTTTGTTTTTAAGTTCGCTTCGTGCTATGTTTTAACGTAAGGAATAACTTTTTAGGAGGTAGATCTATGAACTCGCTTGTTCTTGATATTTGCGTTTTGGCGGTGTTTGCGGTTTTTGTCGTCATGGGTTTTAGGAGCGGTGTAATGCGTTCGTTTGTGATGTTTGTGGGAGCAATTTTCGCATCTGTTTTCTCGGGATATTGTTCCGGAAAATTGGCAGATTTTGCGTTCCAAACGTTTGTATCGCCATCGATAGAGAGTAGAGTTTTGAAGTCTATTTCCGAAAGTACGCTGAGTTTTCAGGCGTTTTGTGGGAATTTACCCGGCTTCCTATGCGATGCATTGGCAAGCTACGGAATAACACCTTCCGAATTCAACCATATTATAAGTAATAGCACGGAAAACGAAATTCCGATGAAGGTTGCAAAGCTTGTTGAGCCAGCATTTACGGGAGTTTTCAGGTATATTTTTTCAATTTTTATTTTCATAATACTAATGCTCGTAGTGAGGCTTTTATCGCGTTTTGTTTTAAAACTTTTCAAGCATAAACCGATAAATAAAGCAAATAGCTTGGTCGGAGGACTTTTCGGAGCGCTTAAAGCGTATGTTGTGGTAGCGGTTTTACTGTGCTGTATCCGTGCTCTTCTACCGATGATGCAAAATCCACCCGAAATGCTCTCAGGTGAAAGTATTTCGTCAAGTATGGTATTCAAAGAACTATATTTTAAAAACCCGATTTATGATATGTTTCAAAAGATGTAAAGAATGACGTAAAAAAAAGAAGTAGAAAAGAGCTGAAAGATGTGAGTTTTATAGAGAATTTAAAAAACAATTTGACTGTTCCCAACGCTCTTTCATTTATGAGAATAATAATAGTTGTGCCGTTTGTGATGTCAGTTGTTGCAGACGACTATATAACAGCAGTCTCAATACTTTTGATATCCGGAATAACTGACCTTTTAGACGGAATAATAGCAAGAAAATTTAATCAGGTAACGGAACTCGGAAAAATGATAGACCCCACTGCAGACAAAGTAACTTTAATGGCGGTAATGATTTGCGTCGGGCTTAAGTTCCCTGCAGTTTATCCGTTTATGGTAATTTTGATTTTAAAAGAAGTCTTGATGCTTGCGGCAGGCGGAATCCTGATACTTTTAAAAGAAAAACCTCCTGCCGCCAGATGGTACGGGAAAGTAGCAACAGCGGTATTTTATGTCTCTGTAGTGATGATAGTCGGCGCAAAAGCATTTTTTGGTTTTGAAAACGCGGTTTTCAATGAAGTTTTGATGTTATTGACCGCAATTTGTATGTTTTATGCGGTATTCAGATACGGCGAAATTTTTATAAAGACAATAAAAACACGAAAAATAGAAAAATAATCTTACGGAGTAGTAAGATTTTTAATATCAAAAAAATAATCTGTAAGGAGAGTGATTATATGCTATGTTCAAGGTGTAAAAAAAGAGCTGCCGTAGTTTTTGTTTCTTCCTCCAGTGGCGCAACAGCTCCCGAAGGACTGTGTATCCAGTGCGCAAAGGAAGTCGGAATAAAACCTCTTCAAGATATGATGAATAAAATGGGCATTTCCGAAGAAGAATTATCAGGTATGCAAGAGCAGTTCGACGAAATGATAAATGCCACGGCGGAATTTGACGATAAAGATGCGGAGGACGACACAGATGAAGAAGACGGCTTCGAACCGGGCGGTGCGGCGACATTTCCGTTTGTTAAAAATCTCTTTTCAAATATGCTTTTCTCTAATAAAGATGCTTCGGTTAATGAGGCTGAAAAAAGCGGTGAAAAGGATAGTTCAGGAAAGTCAAAAAAGAAATCCAAGAAAAGAAATTTAAATCTTTATTGCACAAATCTTACGCAGAAAGCCGCAGACGGCAAAATCGATAGAATAATAGGCCGCGATAAAGAGATAAACCGTGCGGTTCAGATACTTTGCCGCAGAACGAAAAACAATCCGTGTTTCATAGGTGAGCCGGGAGTAGGTAAGACGGCGATAGCCGAGGGTTTGGCGATAAAAATAGCAAATGGAGATGTTCCGTATAAATTAAAAAGCAAAGAGCTTTATCTTCTCGACCTCACGGCACTTGTTGCCGGCACGCAGTTCAGAGGTCAGTTCGAGAATAGAATTAAAGGCCTCATCGACGAGGTAAAACGTGAAGGGAATATAATACTTTTTATCGACGAAGTGCATAATCTAGTTGGAACGGGTGATTCGGAGGGCTCGATGAGCGCCGCAAATATATTAAAGCCTGCACTTTCGAGAGGAGAAGTACAGGTTATAGGTGCAACGACGTTCGCCGAATATCGCAAGCATATAGAGAAAGATTCGGCGCTGGAGCGTAGATTTCAGCCGATAAAAGTTATCGAGCCGAGCGTAGAAGAAACTGTTTCGGTGCTAAAGGGCGTAAAAGATTACTACGAAAAGCATCATAGAGTTAAAATTTCCGATGGGCTTATAAAGAAACTCGTAACGCTTTCGGAAAGGTATATCACGGATAGATATCTGCCCGATAAAGCAATAGATTTGCTCGATGAGTCCTGCACGTATGCAGCTCTGAGAAATAAAAAGCTTTCCAGATATGAGGAACTCTCGTTTGAAAACGAAAAGCTCAAAAAAGAGGAAGAAAACCTCGTTGCAAAGGGCGAGGAGGCCGATTACAAAGAGCTTGCGGAAATACGCTGCAAGCTTGCAAAGCATGGCGAAGAAATGGATTCCATAAAAAAAGACGCGGTAGATGCCGAGGTTAAAGAGTCGGACATAGCGCATGTTATCGAGCTTTGGACGGGTATACCTGCTTCGAAAATTCGCGAAAATGAATTCACAAAACTGGGAATCTTGGAAGAAGAACTCGGTAAAAAAGTCATAGGTCAAGAAAAGGCCGTGAAAGCCGTAGCGTCGGCGATAAAAAGAAACCGCATTCAAATTAGCCCGAGAAGACGTCCTGCATCGTTTATATTTGTAGGCTCTACGGGCGTCGGAAAAACGGAGCTTGTAAAAGTTTTGGCGAAAGAGCTTTTTGATTCGCCCGAAGCGCTGATAAGACTTGATATGTCAGAATATATGGAAAAACATTCCGTTTCGAAGATAGTGGGGTCCCCTCCGGGATACGTCGGATACGACGAGGCAGGTCAGCTTACCGAAAAAGTCCGTCAAAGGCCATATAGTGTGATACTTTTCGACGAAATCGAGAAAGCTCACCCGGATGTTATGAATTTGCTTCTTCAAATTCTTGATGAGGGTAAAGTCACGGATTCTCACGGCAGGACGGTGAATTTTGAAAATACGGTAATAGTCATGACGTCAAACGCAGGCAGCGGTAAGAAAGATGGCGCGCTTGGGTTTGCGAAAAGCGGAGATGATTTAGTTAAAGAAAAGGTCATGAGAGCGCTCAAAGACTTTTTAAGACCTGAATTTTTGAGCCGTGTCGATGAGATCGTCGTGTTTAATAATCTCACCAAAGACGACTACGAAAAAATTGCAAAACTTATGCTCGATGAGTATGTTGAATCGCTTGCGGAACACGACTTAAAATTTGAATATGACGAAAAAGCGGTGGAAAAACTTGCGGATAAATCCATCGGCGGAGAAAGCGGCGCAAGAGATTTGCGTAATCTCATTCGCAAAGAAGTCGAAGATAAGATTTCAGAACTGATAGTTAAAAATGGTGGATTTAATATAGGAAAACTCACGCTTACAGCTGATCCCGAACTCAAGATACTTGTTAACGGAAATAAAAATGGAGTGATGTTATGAAATGCCCCTATTGCGGACACGAAAGCAGTAAAGTCGTGGAATCGCGCTGTGCCGATGAAGGCTCGAGAGTGAGAAGGCGCCGGGAATGCGAACACTGCTCGAAACGCTTTACGACATATGAAGTTGTGGAGTATATTCCGCTGATGGTGATAAAACGAGGTGGAGCAAGAGAAAAATTCGAACGTAAAAAAGTTTTTGATGGGCTTCTGAGAGCTTGTGAAAAGCGTGCAATTTCGCTGGAAAAAATCGAAAACATGACGGATGAAATAGAATCGAAACTTCAAAATATGCTCGAAAGAGAAGTAAAATCCTCGTATATAGGTGAGCTTTCGATGCAGCAGCTAAAAAAATGCGATGAGGTTGCATATATCAGATTTGCCTCCGTGTACAGGCAGTTCAAAGATGTTCAGGCATTCATGAGTGAGCTCGAGAGTTTTTTGAGTGGCGACAAAAATTAAGTTTGTATTATTTTTATTTGCGAATATGTTTAAAAATATTAATGGCTGTGATATAATTATCATAGTCTATTAAAATTGTGGGGTTATTAAAATGTTTATCAAAAAAATAAAAATTATTTCTGCTTTATTTGGAGCTGTGGCAGTGTTATCGATTATGCCGTCGGATTTATATGTAAGTGCCAAGAATATCAACATTGCCGAATCCGCGCCAAGTCGAGGCACGAATGATGTTTTGTCGAAAGAAATTTATGTTTCCGATATTTTTGAGCTTTTGCAGGCTTTGGATAACACATCACCATGGGGGAAGATATTTCTTAAAAATGATATAAATATGTCGGGCGTTACGCTTGTAATTAAAAAATCCGTGGTTATTGATCTGAACGGGCATAGTATATTTGTGGATAAAAACTCCGGCGGTATAGTGATAGAAAGCAAGTATTCCGCCGATAAAAAGAAAATAATAAGAGAGTATTCTTCGGATTACACTTGGAACGAAAATAAGCATAAAGTCGAGAAACCGTTTTTTGGCGGCGATGGCTATAATCTTACCATAGTTGATTACGAAGAACGAAATGAGTATAATGATGATCTTTATGTGATGATAAAAAACGGAAGTGTTACTCACGAAGAAGGCGGAAATGGCAGTGACGGAGAGCCTGGTACGTGGCTTAAATGTTCAGGTAAAAATGGAGAAACTCCCTCAGCACCGATAACGTTAAACTCAGGTGTACTTTCTTTATCAAATATGAAGGTAATGGGAGGAAATGGTGGACAAGGTGGGAACGGCTCACATTATCCTTGGCCCCACTTACCTTTCTCCGGTGGTTGCGGTGCAGACGGCGGAGACGGTGGAAATGGCGGAAGTGCTATATCTGTTAAACGACGTGAGGCAAAGCTTATAATTGATAAAAATTCTCAAATTTCCGCGGGCCTTCCGGGAAGCGGAGGAAAATACGGCGAGCCAAGTAGCGAATACTGGTTTTACAAATCCAAGCCCGGCGTAAATGGAAAACGCGGTAAAATCAACCCCAATATAGAATATAAATACAAAAAATAAAATATATTTGACTTTTTTGAATCAATATGATACACTACTGTTGTAACCATATCATATAATTATATAAGGAGGAAGCAAAAATGGATATTTTGAACAACGAAAAATTGGAAAAAGTTTCGGGAGGTATGAAAAATCCCGTCAGCGGTATTTCTTTTGAGGAAGCGATGAGAAATGCCGAGGAATTAGGCCCAGATCGTAAAGACATGGGTGGCTGGAAACAGATGAACAAAGTCGATTACTTAAAATGGTGGAAAGAAAGTAATCTAGAGGAATACGAGAAGCACAAAAGCGAGATCGACGCAATAATCAATACTAAATAATCAATGTGTAAAAAATTTTTATACTAGTTAAAAGTTTCTTAAACTCAAGCACCTGTTCGCAGTTTTGCGGTCGGGTGTTTTTTCAATGTTTAAAATCATATATTTTTGTGGTATAATTCATGAGAAATATTAAGTTAATTGCGAGGTAATCATAATGTACAATTTAAGCGATGAAATCCAAAAAATATCAGAAAAAAACCCAAACGAACCCGAGTTTTTAAATGCGGTGGAAGAAGTTCTCGAGTCTGTTGCACCTGTTCTCAAAGATGATAAGTATCAAAATGAATCTATAATTGAGAGAATAACCGAACCTGACAGGCAAATAGCATTCAGAGTTTCTTGGATTGACGACAGCGGAAAAATCCAGGTAAACAGAGGCTACAGAGTGCAATTCAATAACGCTCTCGGACCATATAAAGGCGGGCTTCGTTTTCACCCGAGCGTGAATATGAGCATTATTAAATTTTTGGCATTCGAGCAAATTTTCAAAAATGCTCTGACAGGTCTTCCGCTTGGGGGAGGAAAAGGCGGAAGCGATTTTGATCCGAAAGGTAAGAGCGACGCTGAAATTATGCGGTTTTGTCAGAGTTTTATGACCGAACTTAGCAAGTATATTGGTGCTGACAAAGATGTTCCCGCAGGTGATATAGGTGTCGGCGAACGTGAAATCGGTTATATGTTTGGGCAATACAAAAGACTTCGTGATACCTATGAAGGAGCGCTTACGGGCAAAAGTATAGTTTACGGCGGTTCGCTTATCAGAAAGCAAGCTACGGGATATGGGCTTGTGTATTTTACCCAAAATGTTTTAAATCATCACGGTGATGACATTTTTGGCAAAAAAGTATGTGTTTCGGGTGCAGGGAACGTTGCAATACATGCCGCCGAAAAAGCTCAACAACTCGGCTGCAAGGTCTTGACGCTTTCGGATTCCAAGGGATGGATTTACGACCCTGAAGGAATAGATTTGAGAGCTGTGAAAGATATAAAAGAAGTTATGAGAAAAGATTTGAGTTTGTACACACAGTCTCGTCCAAATGCTGAGTATCATAGCGGAAAATTTAAATGGACGATTTCCTGCGAAGTCGCGCTGCCCTGCGCTACGCAAAATGAAGTAGATGCAGAAAGTGTGCAAAACCTTATAAATGGCGGCTGCAAAATAATTTGCGAGGGAGCAAATATGCCTCTTACATCGGAAGCGCTAAAAATTGTTCTTGATTCCGACATTTTATACGCTCCCGGAAAGGCATCAAACGCAGGTGGAGTGGCAGTTTCAGGCTTAGAGATGAGCCAGAACAGTATGCGCCTAAAATGGACGGCCGAGGAAGTGGACGAAAAACTCAAGGATATTATGAACGGCATATTTAATAATATTTCCGAGGCCGCCGCGGAATACGGTGAACCCAATAATTACCTAATGGGAGCGAATATTTGCGGATTTAAACGTGTTGCCGAAGCGATTATTAAACAAGGGGCAGTTTAAAAAATAAGCTGGCATTTTCTAAAAGATATGTTACAATGTTATTAACTTGTATTTAAGGGGCGCGTTTATGAAAAAATATCTTATAAAATTTATCTCTAGCCTTGTTTTGGGAGTCGCGGTTTTGAGCACTCTGGCGATAAGCTCTGAGGTGCACGCTTGCTCATGTTGTGGTTATGGCTATTCGGAAATCCATGTTGCGGATGCAAGTAGTTTTCGCTGGGCAGTTGAGCAGGCTTGCTGCGATACAACCATAGTTCTTGATGCCGATATTTATATTGATGAGCCTGTAGATATTGGCCCTTCGGTTATTATCCTTAAGAACGGTCACAAGGTAATGCAATATTACAAGATCGATCACCACGGTTATTACAGTGTCGAGCCCGTAGTTTCCTACATCCCAAACCCTGACATGGCGGTTTATGACGCTTACGGATTTTTTTTGTACTACGAAAGTGTGCCTGATACCAAAATTGTAACCTATGAAGATGTTTGGCATCCGGGTTGGACGGAAAGCGGATATTACGAGATTTATTAGTTACGAATTTGTTTTAACAGAATTTAATGATTTATAAGGAGAAAATGTATGAATAGTAAATTATGTAAAATTTTATCATCTGTTGTCTTGAGTGCTTTGGTTTTGACTGCGATGCCGATAGCTTCAAATTCGGTTTATGCCGAAAATTCGGTTTATAAAAATAATAATTATTATTCTGGTAAAGAAATACATGTCATCGATTCGAATTCTTTTGCCGTAGCGGTTTGCAATGCGTCTCACGGTGACGTCATTATGATCGACAGAGATATTACTCTCGACAGGACCATCAAAATTAACTCTTCCGTTACGATTGATCTATGTGACCACAGAATTAACTTAGCAAACAATGCGCATATTGAGGTTGGCGAAAAAGTTTTTAGTCACGTGCAATACTATAATGTTGATCATCCGGGGTATTATTCAAGCGAGCGCAAAGTCACATACGTTTCAAATCCCGATGTAGCGGTTTATGATGCTTTCGGAAGATTCCTTTATTATGAACGTGTTCCAGATACAGAAGTGGTGACTTACGAAAACGTGTGGCATCCGGGATGGACGGAAACGAAGAGCCGTGATATCTATAACTATTTAGATCATTTGGACATTGTCATCGAATATGGGGATATTGTCGGTGCGAGCGGCTACAATGGTGCCGATGGCACGGAAAATACATTTGGCAATTGCAGTGGACGCAACGGCGGCGACGGTAAGAATGCCATTACGGTCGTTTCCGGTACGCTTAGACTCAGAAACGTTTCCGTTACGGGTGGAAGCGGCGGAAACGGCGGTGACGGAAAGTATCAAGCTATACTTCATGTTCCTTTCTTTACCGGAAATGGCGGAAATGGCGGAAATGGCGGTGACGCTGGGCACGCAGTAATTCTCTCTCGTAAAGGAGCAAATTTAGTTCAGGAAAAGGGCGTTATTTTAAAACCGGGCAATTGCGGAAACGGCGGTAAAGGGGGACCTGCAAATCCTAATCACTGGGTCGGAAAAGGCAGTCCTGGAAAAAGAGGGATGAGCGGTCATAACGTATCAGCTATCAGAAAAGATTTTTAGAATCCTCTAAATAAATTGACACCTCGGGCTTGATTTGTTAAAATCATTTCCGGGGGTTTTTATATGTCTAACGATTCATTTAAAACTATTGCACGCAACAAAAAAGCTTCTCATGATTATTTTGTACTTCAAACCTTTGAAGCGGGGATTGAGCTTAGGGGTACAGAGGTAAAATCGATTCGCAAGGGTAATGTTAATCTTAAAGATTCATGGTGTTCTGTGGTTAAAGGTGAAATTTTCGTCAACGGTATGCATGTAGGCCCGTACGAACAAGGAAATATTTTCAATGTGGACAGTATGCGAGTTCGCAAGCTTCTTATGCACAAAAAGGAAATAGATAAGCTCTATGGTGAAGTCAAAAAAGATGGTATTTCCATCATTCCGATTTCAATTTATTTTAAGAATTCAAATGTTAAAATGCAAATTGGGATTTGCAAGGGCAAAAAGCTTTACGACAAACGAAAAGTCATGGCTGAGCGTTCTGCAAACAGAACTATCGAACGCGCTATAAAGGAAAGAAATAAATCTTAAATTTAATTAAGAAAGCTGCACTGAAATTGTGCAGCTTTCTAAAGTTTGAGGTTTTGATTTTTCTTTGCCCAAAGATTATTAACTCGCAGTTTGAAATTCCAATCTGAGTTTATCACTTATCATGGCTATGAATTCAGAATTTGTAGGTTTCCCTCTTGAATTATGTATTGTGTATCCGAAATATGAATTTAGTATGTCTACATCACCTCTGTCCCAAGCGACTTCTATAGCATGCCTAATTGCTCGTTCGACTCTTGAAGAAGTTGTGTCGAATTTTTTTGCGACTGATGGATAAAGTTGTTTTGTAACGGCGTTAATTATGTCAGGATTTTTAACCGACATCATTATAGAGCTTCTCAAATATTGATACCCCTTAATATGCGCAGGAACACCTATTTGATGTAATATTTCCGTTATCTTGATTTCCATATTTTTACCCTCACTAATTAATATATTTGATTCGTTTATTTTAGATATGTTTTCTTTTTTTGAAGATTTTCTGTGTAAAATTTGATGTATCCTTTCGATAATATCATAGTGGTTCAGAGGTTTAATCAAGAAAGCCTTGGCACCCGCCGATATTACTTCTTTTTCCAAGGTGGGTCGACTGAAATTGGAAACTACCATAAAAATTGGCATTTGTATTTGCTGATTTTTGCGTATAGTGGTGATAATTCCTATTGCATCGATGCGTGGCATAAATAAATCCATGATGACAATGTCGGGGCGTGAATTTTCGATGAGTTCAATTATTTTGAAGCCATCTTTGGGCAAAAATGACAAATCCATTGAATTTTGTCTGAGCATGTCCAACGCCTCGCGACTGAAGTCGGTACAATCCTCCGAAACCAGAATTTTTAACCTCTTTTGCATAATTTTTCCTCCTATTAAAATGATTTATGATATTTATATTTACATAATTTTCCAGTTATGTCAATAGTTTCAATAAAATTTAACATTATTCGTTATAAATGTAAAAAAATGGAATTTTTTATTCGTGATTTTTGTTGTGTGTTTGGTAAATCTTGTTGGAATTTGTAAGCATAGTTTCTGCAAAAATACCGTATCCTTTTGATGGGTTATTCACCAAAACATGTGTTATCGCGCCGACTAAAGCCTTATTTTGTATAATAGGGCTGCCGCTCATGCCTTGTACGATACCGCCCGTTTTTTCGAGGAGTTCGGGGTCAGTTATCGTTAATTTAATATTCTTTGTAGGAGAATTTACATTGTAGTTAATAGAATCGATATTTATGTCATAAAAATGTGGTGTATTTCCTTCGGCAGTGGTTATGATCTGAGCTTTACCCGTTTTTATGTCTTGCTTGGCGGCAATTTCGATAGGTTCTATATTTGTTTGAGCGTCACAAGCGAGCTTTCCGTATATGCCCGTTTCGCTGTTAGAATAAATTTCACCGATAGGTTTTTGACCGGTAAAATAGCCGTGAATTTCGCCTGGTTCACCGGGTTGACTTTTTTGTACATCCATTATGGAAACTTTTTCCACGGTGCCTTTAAACACAGAAAGCATATTTCCCGTATCTATATCACAAATGCCGTGCCCAAGCCCCGCAAACATCTTTGTATTCGGGTCAAAAAACGTCATGGTTCCGATCCCCGCCGAGCTGTCACGTACCCAGACGCCTGCCGAATAATTCGATTGATCTTCGTTTGGGATGGGGGTCAGCGGTAGGATTATTTCTTTGTCTTTTCTGATGACGTTCAATATAATTTCATTTCCGTCAGAGTTCTTTATAACGTTTTCAAATTCATCGGTTGATTTTATGTCTTGATCGTTGGCTTTTAGTATGACGTCGCCTTTTTGCAGAGTTTTTTCGTGTTGGCTTTTTTTAATTCCAAGAAAATCTTTTTCACCGCATTTTTTGGGATTATCGACAACTATAATGCCGTCCGTGTAAATTTTAGCTCCGAACGGTACACCGCAAGGTAAGACGTATTTCTTGGGCTCGGCGCTTACGGAAACGCTTTTCACGGGGAAGAGATTAAGTAATTTTATATCGGAGGAGCATGCACCACCCGAGGTAGGCCTTTTGTTTTGATTTACATAGTACGGAAACATCTCAAAGTCAGCATTTTTCGGTTCGTAAACGCTGTAATTATCGGGCATTTCTTCGTGAGCGTAAATAATTCCGCCAAATACGAAACTGCTGATTATGAGCAAAGTCATACTGCATTTTTGAAAAAATTTTTTCATTTAATCACCGCCTGCGAAAATAAAGTAAAATGATGTATAAAATTGTAGACAGAATTATTGTATGTATTTTAATGAAAATCAACAAAAGAAAATATTGGATAATAAATTATATTTTCTTAGACATATCACTTACTGGCTGGTATAATATATTTATAAGCTAAAATTTAGGAGTGAAACTTTTGGAGAAAAATTATTTTAATACTGTCTGTGAAATTATTTCGTCAAGCGAGAGAATGAAAAAATTTGAGTTTGTCAAAGAGGGAGAATACACCGCAAAATTTGAAGGTAGCGAGAATTCTTATGAAATTTCCTACGATACAACGAAAAGTTTGATATCAATCTTTTCGCTCGGAGAAAACGAGGCGGAAAAAAAGACGCTTTCTTCGTGGCTTATGGAATTCGACAAGTGCACATCAAAAGACGTAAACATGATTGCAAATGATTTTATGGATATCATGGCGGGAAGCAGCAAAAAAAGCGCATCAAATAGACCGCAAAAGAAGAGCAGCAGTGACGAAAGCAATGTCACCGGACTGTTTTTTGCAAATCGTATGGCAAGTATGTTTCCCGAGCTTAAAGATAAAATTCAAGGCGAAAAAAAAGAAACAGGCGATATTAAGATCGCGTCGTTTACGGAGAATGAGATTTTGCCGTGCGTAGAAAATTTTTTGGTTAGTGAGAAAAATAAATCCAGAATAAAAAAATTCGGTAATCTTCTCAGCGACCTTTATCACAGCGGTACACTTGATACTCGCAGCGTAATAACTATGGGGATTCTGTGCGGGATCGAAAATAAAACCGCCGAAGAAAATCTTAGAAGTGCGGTAAGCGACGAGCTTTCAAAGGCATGGAACGCATCGCTTAAATATAAAGGTAAAAAAGTAAAACCTGAAAAGCTTAAAACCAAAAAATCGTTTATGTCAAAGCTTTTGGAAGCGCAAAAAAATATGGAAAAATAAAAAATTATTCCTCCCAGTCTTCGTTTTGAGGTTTCGGGAGGAATATTTCTGTTTAAAGATGAATATTTTTGATTATCCGATAATTTTTGAGAAGTAAAAAATAAGGGGTAATTATGAAAAAACTTCTATCCACAACAAAAAAATTTTTATCCGAAAACGATATTTATAATTTTGGAAAGAACAATAGAATTCTGCTGTTGATGTTTTTTTGTTTGATAATCGGAATGACTGTCGGTTCAATTTCCGCCGGGTGCATAAACTTCGAAACGCTCGATAGATTAAATGCAGTTTTCCTCACCGATTTTAAGCAAAGAATTTCGCAAAGTGGAGCGGAAGTTTTTGTTTCCTCGCTGTCGCTTTACTTCATTTTTGCGCTTATTCTTGAGCTTTCCGCGTTTGCCGCCTGGGGGATTGTATCCGTACCGCTTTTGCTGATTTTTAAAGGAATCGGAATGGGACTTTCGGGCGGATATTTGTATTTGGTTTACGGCCTCAAGGGCATAGCATTTTATATTTTAATTTTAGTTCCCGGCATATTCATTTCATCGATTGCATTTGCGTTTTTCGGCGTTTCTGCATTTAAAAGCTCGTTTGCGATTTCAAAAAAGTTTTTACCGAAGCCGTCCGACGCCGTGCTTTGGAGTTATGTTAAATCAAATGTAAAAAAACTAGGTTATTGTACGCTTTTGCTGTGTTTTTCGGCGTTCTTGGACACGGCTTTTATGATGATGTTTTCGAGCTTTTTTGAATTCTAAGCTAAAAATTATCATAAAAATCTTTGATAAACCAGATTTTTTCTTTTGGTATCTTAAACTCTTTTCTGTTCAGATAATTAAGAGTTCCCGCATCGGATTTAAAATCAAACACGAGTCTATATGAGCAAAGCGCTTGAAATTTATATCCTTTTGAGCGGTTAATGTCGTTTTTGCCATATTTCCCGTCGCCCAAAAGCGGATTACCGATAGACGCAAAATGCGCACGTATTTGATGAGTTCTGCCCGTAAGCAGCTCGACGTCCAAAAGACTGAAATCTTTCTTTGACGTTATAGTTTTATATCTTGTTACAATGCTTTTTAAGTTTTCCGACCCATTTTTACGATTTTTTATAAAAACTTTGTTTTGCTGTGAGTCTTTTTCTAAGTATCCCGTCAAAGTACCGTCTTTTGGTTTTATATTTCCGCAAACTATACATATATAATTTTTGTGAATTTCACGATTTTTCATTTTATCATTCAGTATGGCGAGAGTTTCGGAGTTTTTTGCGGCTATAACGATGCCCGAAGTATTGCGGTCTATGCGGTTGACGAGGGCAGGAGAAAAAGAATGCTCGTTTTCGGGGATATATTCACCCTTTTTGAACATATAATTTTTAATCCTGTTGATAAGGCAGTCAACCTGAAAATTCTCGTCCGGATGAACGATTAAACCCGCTTTCTTGTTTACGAGCAAGATATTCTCGTCCTCATAGACAATATCAATGTCGGAAGGCGCTTTTTTAAAGTCGTCAGCGTAGCTGAGCGGCTCAAAAAATTCATCGTTAATATAAAGCTCAAGAACGTCGTTTTCACAGAGTTTTTCGGAGTTTTGAGCTTTTTTGCCATTTATTTTTATTCGTTTTTTTCTGATGTACTTCTGAACTAAAGTTTCGGGCAGACGTGGAAAACTTTTACATAAAAATTTATCGAGCCTTTTTCCGGAATCGTTTTTGTTTATTATAATTTTTTTCATATTAATATCATTTTACAGGTTTTTGGTGCAAAAAACAATCGTTTCTTTACATAGAGCGCTTAATATTGACAATTTTTACGCACTGTTATAAAATATGAGCGAATGAAGTATATATTTGATAAGTGTAAAGCTGTATCAATTTTTATAAAAGGAGAATATTATGTGCGGAATTATTGGATATGCAGGTAAAAATCAAGCTGCACCGTTTATTTTAGATGGTCTTGCAAGGCTCGAATATAGAGGATATGATTCGGCGGGGGTTGCTGTAGTCGGACCCGATGGAAATTTGAAGATAGAAAAAAGTAAAGGCCGCTTGCAAGTTTTAAGAAACAAAACAGAAGACGGAAAACTTGTAAAAGGCTGTGTAGGTATAGGTCATACACGCTGGGCGACTCACGGAGAGCCGTCGGATATAAACGCTCACCCACATATAAGCATGAACGGAAAAGCCGCTCTCGTGCATAACGGTATTATTGAGAACTACATAGATTTGAAAAAGATTTTGTCCGAAAACGGATACACATTCAAATCTGATACGGATACCGAAGTCGTTGCGAATATGCTGGATTTTTATTATAATGGGAACCCTTTGGAAACAATCCGAAAAGTTATAAAAATGCTTCGCGGGTCATACACACTGGTAATAATTTTCGAGGGCATTACGGATAAAATTTATTCTGTGCGCAAGAATACGCCGCTCATAGCAGGGCTGGGAGAAACAGGAAATTTTGTAGCTTCCGATATAGCCGCGCTCGTTTCGCACACTCAAAATATGTATCTCCTCGAAGATGACGAAATAACCGAGGTTTCTGCCGAAAAAGTAAGCGTTTACGACATCGATTTAAATCTTATTAAAAAAGAAATTTTCAAAGTGGATTGGGACGTAAAATCTGCGGAAAAAGAGGGCTATGACCATTTTATGCTCAAGGAAATCCATGAGCAACCCAGAGCGGTAAGAGATACGATAAGCTCCAGAATCGGAGAGAGTAACGAGATAATTTTGGATAATATAAATCTTGATTATGAATACCTCAAAAATGTGGAAAGAATTTATATTTTGGGCTGCGGTTCGGCATATTATGTAGGTGTAGCGGCAAAATATGCCATTGAAAAGTCTTGCGGAATACCCGTGGAAGTGGATTTGGCGTCTGAATTTCGCTATCGTTTCGGGGAAAATACTCGAAAGATGAATCCGAATTTTAAAGGCGCTTCAAGAGGTTCGCGCATAAATAAAAACACACTTGTTATACTTATCAGCCAGTCGGGCGAAACCGCCGATACAATCGCAGCGCTCAGGGAAGTGAAAAAACACGGTGCCAGAACGCTTTCGATTGTAAATGTAGTAGGCTCAACGATAGCAAGGGAATCCGACGATGTGATCTATACAAGAGCCGGGCAAGAAGTCGCCGTAGCAAGCACAAAAGCGCTTACCTCTCAGCTTTCCGTGGCATTTTTGTTGGCCGAATACATTGCAAGAAAACTCGGGTTTGCCGGAGATTTTGCTTTAATCGATGCTCTAAAGAAAATTCCCGAGCAAATTGAAGAATTAAATAAATCAGAAAATAAAATTGAATCGTATGCAAAAGAATTTAAATCGGCAAAAGTGGCGTTCTTTTTGGGCAGAGGTATCGATTACCCCGTGGCGCTTGAGGGAGCATTGAAACTCAAAGAGATTTCGTACGTGCATGCCGAGGCGTACGCCGCAGGAGAACTTAAGCACGGGCCAATATCGCTAATCGAAGACGGCACACTCGTAATAGCTGTCGCAACTCAAGACGATCTTTATGAAAAAATGATAAGCAATATTCAAGAGGTAAAATCCCGAGGCGCGCGGGTTTTGATTATCACAAATGAAGGCAATACTTCCGCAGAAGAAGCCGGGGACATGGTTTATTACATCCCAAAAACCCACGAGATTTTAACTCCTCTGCTTTCGGTTATTCCTCTCCAGCAGTTCGGGTATTATAGCGCAGTCGCGCGTGGCTGCGATGTAGATAAACCCAGGAATTTGGCCAAATCGGTTGTTGTTGAATAGTAGTTTCGAAACTCAGCTGCGTTTGCCGTAGCTGAGTTTTTATGACATGAAATTTAATATAAATAAAATATTTTTTAAAAAAGTTCTTGACACATTCCGAAATATATGATAACATGGTAGTGTAGACATTTGAATTGTCAAAAATTAAAGAAAGGAATTTATTTAAATGAAAAACATTGTAAAAAGAATTTTATGTTCAGCTATGGTTGCTGTATCAGCTGTTTTTGCAGGCGCTTTTGTCAGTGCAGAACCAACCGCTCCCGAGAAGGGTATAGCGCTAATCAGTATTGACTGGTCCGATAGGACGAAGATTGAAGAAGGTGGCACTTATAAATTTAGGATTGGCGTGAATGATGACATTAAGGTCAGAGTTAAACGCGTGTTCTGTAACCTCTATGAGTGTCAAAAAGCCGTTCCTTATTCTTCCCCTGGGATGGACCAGGCAAGGCGCGGTGGCATGTCCGGATATCGCATAAAAGAGACCTCGCCGGATACTTTATATGCGGTTTTGGAATATGATATTAATGATAAAACCCCAAATTATCTGTCGAATATTTTGTCGTTGCGTAAAATGGCCGGTTTGAGAATGGAGCTAGAATCGTGTGGTGCGGGTGGATTGGATGCAGCGCGGCGCCGTCGGGGTTACGTTATGGCGCGGGTTTCCCCCCTTAGTTCTTTTGCAGGTTTTAACGTTCGATACTACTACGACAGTGCAAACCCATTTTTTGCTCAGGAATTGGCGATGAACTATGCGCACGAAGCGGCAATGGAAGCATATGATAAAACATATGCGGCGGCATATAAGGAATATCTAGAGCTTCATTCATAGATGTGGACTTTATAATTAGAAATCACATTTAAAAATACATCCCACTTCTTCCTGAGCGGATTTAGTGGGATTTTGTTTTTTGTTTAATTAAGTGTTTGCAGCTTGTTTGATTGTGGTTGTAGAAGTAGAATGAAAATAAAAAGCCAGCTATGTGATGGTGGCTGATCTTTTATGTTTTATAATTTAACGAAAACGAAACGCTTTTCGTAAAAGCTCTTGACATATTTGAAAATATATGATAACATAGTGGTGTAGACATTTGAATTGTCAAAAATTAAAGAAAGGAATTTATTTAAATGAAAAACATTGTAAAAAGAATTTTATGTTCAGCTATGGTTGCTGTATCAGCTGTTTTTGCAGGCTCTTTCGCCAGTGCAATTCCGAACTATTCGCTTAAAAAAATTGTGGTTCAGTTTCAAGTGCCGGTGGGCCAACCGGTTCCGATTCAAACAGGTTCCAAAGGTGAGCTTGTATATTCACCTCTATGGAGGGAAAAGAGGCAGCATGTCACTGTGGAAAAATTGGTTTGCCTTCCCGAGCCGTTAGTAAAGAAGGGTGTGCGTCCGGGATGTGTTACATATGCTGTAGTCCTAGAATATTATTCTAACACAATTGATCTATTACCCCCTACATTGGCGTATTCACCTTTTGGTGTTCCTCGCGACGTGACGCTCGATTTCAATAATCTAAGTATAAGTATACACGGTAAAAAATGTGATGAGACACCGGAGGAATTATTCAAAAAAGTAGTCGAAAAAATTGGAAGTACGGATTACGATGAAGTTTTTGTTCCATACGCCAAATTGAAATAGAGCCAGTAATATACAGAAGAGATAATTAGATGAGAATATTTTTGTAATATCAGCCGACTATGTGAAAGATATATCATTGCAGGATTAATGCTCTGCGCGGTAACGACCACTTTCGCTTTATTCATTACTAAAAAAGAAGATCTATCTGGTGAAATAATAAAATAGGCTGAAAATAATAATCCCACTTCTTCCTGAGCGGATTTAGTGGGATTTTGTTTTTTTGTTTAATTAAATTGCGAAGATTGTTATGCAGCTTGTTTAATTTTGTTGTAGAAATTTGCTTTTGCCATTTCGGTATAAGGCGCGACGTAGAGCGCAGCTAAACCGAAAGTTACCAAAATGAGTAAGTACCACCATATAAACGAAAGTTGCAATACAAATAATTCAAATTTGTGTCCCTTCATTATTCTTTTGCTTTCTCTGATAGCGTCCATTGCTCCCATCTCAGGGTGTTCTGCGAGTATAAAATATACCATTGAATATGAATAAGCCGCTATAATTCCGGGAACTATTAAAAGTAGAGACCATAGAATTACAAAAATTCCCGTGAGTAAGCTTGTTAAAAACGCTGTTCCAAATTGTGACATTTTGCTGAACATCTCCGAAAGTTTTGGTTTTTCATCTGTGGTTGCTTTTAAGTACACGTGGTGAACGCCCAAAGTCAAAACTGGAACGATCAAAAGTACCACGATACCTACCACTCCTGAAATAGAATTATAGGTGATGAATACAGGATTTTGCACTATCCAAGCCATCATTTGCGCAAAAGATTCGAACGAATCAGGAACTTTTAAGCTAGGTATACACGAACTTAAGGCGATGGATTGGAATAAGCTTGGCAGCTCCATTATTATACCGAGTATTAATCCCGACAAAATAAGGACTCCCAGATTTTTGGAAAGTTGGCTTTTAGCCTCCTGTTTAAGTAAGGATCTGTTCATAAAAATTCCTCCTTATAAAATAAAATATAATAAATTAAGACTGCGCTGGTTAGAGTTTAGCACAGTCTTTTTTGTATGTCAACAAAAATATTCAAAATTATTTAAAAAAATTATTTTACGCCAATTTTTTTGAGATAAATCCCCGTAAATGATCTGGAATTATGCGAAATTTCTTCAGGTGTACCCTCGGCAATAATGTTTCCGCCTCCCTCACCGCCTTCAGGCCCGAGGTCGATTATATGGTCGCAAATTTTAATGAGGTCAAGATTATGCTCGATTAAGAGTATCGTGTTTCCCGATTTGACTAATTTCTGTAATACTTCGGTCAATTTGTGGACGTCGGCTATGTGTAGACCTGTTGATGGTTCGTCAAGGATATAAAGCGTCTTGCCCGTAGATTTTTTGGAAAGTTCGGTCGCGAGTTTAACGCGCTGTGCCTCGCCGCCCGAAAGGGTTGTTGCAGATTGCCCCAAAGTGATGTAACCAAGTCCGACTTCTTGCAAAGTATCGAGTTTGCGCTTAATTTTCGGATGATTTTCAAAGAATTCGCAGGCCTCATCGACGGTCATATTAAGAACATCACTTATGCTCTTGCCCTTGTATTTGACGGAAAGTGTTTCGCGATTATATCGTTTTCCCTTACAGACTTCGCAAGGGACATAGATATCGGAAAGAAAATGCATTTCAATTTTAATAATGCCGTCGCCTTGACAAGATTCGCATCTTCCGCCCTGGACGTTGAAAGAAAACCGACCGCTTTTAAAACCTTTTGATTTTGAATCGTTTGTAGATGCGAAAAGTTCGCGGATATCTGTAAAAACGCCCGTGTAAGTCGCAGGGTTGGAGCGGGGAGTACGACCGATAGGGGATTGACTTATATCAATAACTTTATCTAAATTTTCTATTCCGAGAATTTTTTCGTGTTTCCCCGCTATGTTTTTGGCTCTGTTGAGAACTGTAGAAAGTTTTTTATAAATAATTTCGTTTACAAGACTTGATTTGCCCGATCCTGAAACGCCCGTTACGCCGGTGATTGTGCCGAGAGGTATTTTTACGTTTATGTTCTTAAGATTGTTTTCCGCGGCGCCTATGACTTCCAAAAACTTGCCCGTACCTTTTCGGCGCTGTTTCGGAATAGGTATTGATTTTTTGCCGCTCAGATATTGCCCGGTTATCGAGCTTGGACACTTTTTAATATCATCGACGGTCCCCGTGCAGACGATATGGCCTCCGTTCACTCCAGAGCCCGGGCCTACGTCTACGATGTAGTCCGCCGCGTACATAGTATCTTCGTCATGCTCCACGACGATAACGGTATTTCCCGCATCACGTAAATCTTTCAGCGCATCGAGGAGTTTGTCGTTATCACGTTGGTGAAGCCCGATACTCGGCTCGTCCAAGACGTACAAAACACCCATAAGCGATGAGCCTATTTGAGTAGCCAGACGAATTCTTTGGCTTTCGCCGCCCGAAAGAGTCCCTGCGGCTCTGGAAAGCGTAAGATATTCCAGCCCGACGTTTTTCAAAAAGCTGAGCCTATTTTTGATTTCTTTGAGGATAGGCTCGGCAATAGTTTGATTTTTTGCAGTGAGGTGTAAAGAATTCATAAATTCCAAAATTTTATTAACTGACATATCGCACACTTCAGAGATGTTTTTATCTCCGACCGTAACCGCCAAAGAAATAGGCGAAAGCCTCTTACCGCCGCATTCATCACATGGTATTTCATTCATAAAAGTTTCGATTTCCTGTTTGATCCAGGCGCTTTTTGTATCTCTGAATCTTCTTTCAAGATTTGTAATTATACCCTCGAATTTGTTGCGGTAAGTCGTTTTGCCGTAAGCCGTTTCGCGCACGAGCTCAAGAGTCACGCCGTTCGTGCCGTAGAGGATGATATCTAAAATGTTTTTTGGCAAATCACGAATAGGAGTATCTAATGAAAATTTATATTTTTTGGCAAGAGCTGTATAGTACATATTTGCGATGGAATTGCCTTCCATCGACCAGCCGCCGCCTTTAATTCCGCCTTCGCTGATTGATTTCGAATCGTCGGGAATAATCAAATTTGGGTCGATTTTCATAAATATCCCAAGCCCCGTACATTTTTTGCATGCGCCAAAAGGACTGTTGAATGAGAACATTCTGGGAGTAAGCTCGCCCACGGCGATGTTGTGCTCAGGGCAGGCGAAATTTTTGGAAAATATGATATCTTTTTCCATGTCTACGTTTACGATGATTATTCCGTTTGAAACATCGGAAGCGGTTTCCACCGCATCAGTTATCCTTGAGCGTTCGCTTTCTTTTATGACTATCCTATCGACAACGACTTCAATGCTGTGTTTTTGGTTTTTAGCGAGTTCTATTTTCTCGCTCAAATCGTGAATTTTTCCGTTAATTCTGGCCCTGACGAAACCGTTTTTCTTGGCGTTTTCAAGGTCTTTGGCGTGCGTTCCTTTTTTCCCGCTGGCAATAGGCGAAAGAATCTGTATTTTTGTGCCTTCGCCGAGATCCATAATCTTATCTACAATTTGGTCGATCGACTGATTTGTGATTTCACGCCCGCAGATAGGGCAGTGGGGTACACCGATTCGTGCATATAGAAGCCTTAGATAATCGTATATTTCGGTAACGGTTCCCACGGTTGAGCGTGGATTCTTTGATGTTGTTTTCTGATCTATTGAAACTGAAGGCGACAGCCCTTCGATGCTTTCAACGTCGGGCTTATTCATTTGCCCCAAAAACTGCCTTGCGTAAGAGGATAAAGATTCCATATATCTCCGCTGACCCTCAGCATATATCGTATCAAAAGCGAGCGAAGACTTACCCGAACCCGAAAGTCCCGTAAAGACTACGAGCTTATCTCTCGGCACGGTCAAACTGACATTTTTCAGATTATGTTCTTTGGCACCCTTTATGATTATATTTTCGTTCATTTTATCACCTTCTTAAAAAATTTTAACAGCAAAAGAATATATTATAATTCTGTACGCTTACAAAATTAATTATACTCTTTTACTGCTTTTTTGTAAATGTTTTATATAATATATTTAAATTTTTTTGTTATGTTCCCATCTTTTGCGTATGCCCCTGCAAGTTAGATTGGGAATATATCCGCCCCAGCCTGAATTGCCTTCGACCAAAACTGGTCCTTTAGGGGTGATTGCAATATCCCAGCCTATGGAGGTATAACCCGGAGTCATTGCGTGAAGTTTTTTTGCGGCACTTACGCATTCTTTCCAAAACGGTACTTGATAATTCTCAAATTTTATTTTGGATTCCGGGTGTTCTTTGATTGCACGCTCTTTAGAAAAAAATCCATATTTTTGCAGTTTGCCCATTTTCTCGTCAATTCCTACAAAACACCCGCCTCTGCTGGCATTGTCTACAATGGTTTTGGAACTTTTTCCCATTCTGAGTCCTGCACAAAGAATTCGCGGTTTTTCGTTGAACTTTGTGGTGATGATTCGGACTGTGTTGAGCGACGACGGATTCAAAGCTTTCAAATCTTCGTGCTGTTCTATGTACGCTTGAACAAAATAAACTCCTTTTTTGGTTATCTCCAGAAATTTTGCCAAATCTATTTCGCCCCTTGAGACGTGTTTAAAACGGAGATCTTTGCCATTTTTTACGAGTAATATCGCTCCGCCGCCTTGCTTGCCATGCTGAAGTTTTATGAAATATTTTCCGTCGGGCAGTTTTTTCAGAGCCGACTTTGTTTTCGAGCAGTTTTTTATTTTTGAGTATTTAAAATCCAAGATTTTTTCGCCCTGAAATTTGAAATATATTGGAGCGGTAAGTTCTCTGTGATTTTCATATACAGCCGAGTACAATGAGAGCTTGTTGTCTACAGAAAATTTTCTTTTGGAAATGTCACAATTTTCCTGACGTAGAAGGCCGGTTTTAGAGCCTATAAAATCACCGGGGTTACCGAAATTTTCTATGTCAAGGCAATATTTATTGTAGTAGGTATTAACTTTGCCATATTTTTTGTACCAGTTTATGTTTTCTTTAATTCTTTTTTGTCGTGGCTTGCGTATGAAATCATCAATTCCTTCTAGATGTGACGGTTCATCGACTATTTTCTCTATTTTTTCTTTTATTGCGCCCGATATTCCATTGTTTTTGTAAATATCGGCTTTTGCGATTGAGGGCATCGAAATAATTGTCAAGGAAATTAAAATTTTTAAAACTAACTTTTTAAAATTCATAAAATTTCACACCTTTTTGATATCAAATACCTTTAAGTTTTTCCCATCTTTTGCGTATGCCTCTGCAGGTCAGATTGGGGATGAACTCTCCCCATGTGGAATTGCCTTCTATCAAAACGGGGCCTTCCGGGGTTATTGCGATATCCCACCCTACAGTAACATAACCCGGCGACATCATTTGAAGTTTTTTGGCAGTTTCAACGCATTCTTTCCAAAAAGGCACTTGATAATTCTCGAATTTTATTTTGGATTCCGGGTGTTCTTTGACTGCACGGTCTTTAGAAAAAAATCCGTATTTTTGAAGTTTGCCCGTTTTCTCGTCAATTCCTACAAAACACCCGCCTCTGCTGGCATTGTCGACTATTGATTGGCTGTTTTTTCCTATTCTGAGCCCTGCGCAAAGCACACGCACTTTGTTATTGAATTTTGTCGTTATTATTCTTATTGTATTGAGCGTAGAATGATTTAAAGCTTTTAAATCCTCGTGCTGCTCTATGTACTCTTGTACGAAGAAAGCACGGTTTTGGGTTATTTTCAAAAATTCTTTTAAATCTATTTTTCCTCTGTTTACATGAGTGAATTTAAAATTTTTTCCTTTTTTCACAAGCAAAATGGCATCTTTCCCCAAACTGTCGCTTTGGGGTTTAATGAAAAATTTACCGTCAGGCAATTTATTTAAGGCCGATATTGTTGATGAGCAATCTTTGATTTTTGAATATTTAAAATCAAGTATTTTTTCGCCCTGAAATCTAAAATATACGGGGCGATTAAGCTCTTTGTACTTTTCGTTTACGGCCGAATATAGTGACAATTTATCTTTCGTTGAAAAAGTCCTTGCAGCAACATTGGCGCCTTCTTGATGCTTGAGCCCGTTTTTTCGGTCTAGGAAATCATTTTGATCCCCGAAATTTTCGATGTCTAAGCAGTAGTTATTGTAATTTGTGTTGACCTTTCCGTATTTTTTGTACCAATTTATGTTATCTTTAATTCTTTTTTGCCTTGGCTTGCGTTTAAAATCGTCAATACCATCTAAATGTGAAGGCGCATCAACTATTTTTTCGATGATTGTTTTTGCAAATGTTGGAATGTGATTTTCTTTGTAAATATCAGCTTTTGCAAAGTATGGTGATGAAATGATTGTCGCTGCAACCAAAATCCTTAAAACGTATTTTTTGAATTTCATAGATTTTTCACCCTTTTTATATTAAATATTCTTAAGTTTTTCCCACTTTGGTCTTATCCCGCCTGTTGTAACTTGCGGAACGGCGATATCCCAACCATAATTGCTTTCTATTATTTTCGGGCCTGTCGGTGTTATCGCGATGTCCCAACCAAGAGAACTGAACTGCGGGAAAATATTATGTAGTTTTTTTACTGTTTCGAGTGTCTCTTGCCAATAGGGGAGTTTATAGTTTTCGAATTTTATCTTTGAAATAGGGTGTACCTTAAGAGACCCTTCAAGTCTTCTGTGCGCATATTTCGCGAGTTTTCCTGTTTTCGTTCCTACATGTACTATCGCGCCGTGCTTGTGAAAATTATCAACAACCGCGTTCTCTTGACAGCTGACTCTCATGTCTGCACTCAATATATGCACATTATCGTGGAACCTGGTTGTCACAATTCTTATCGTGCTTAGCGCATAAGGGCTTAATTTCTTGATGTCACTGTGATTTTCTATATATTCCTGTACCATGAAATCTGTTTTATTTGTTATGTTCCAAACATCTTCTAATGAAATGTAGCCTTTCGTGACGTGCCTGAAACTCAGTTTTTCGCTTTTCTTGGTTAGAAGTATCGCATTGTCTCCGCAAGAGCCTGCAACTTCCTTTATGAAATATTTACCATCTTTCAGCGAATCGAGAGCCGATTTTGTATCTTTGAATTCGTTTATCAAAACACCATCAGTGGGGATAATGTCTTTCGATCTGAACTTGAAATACGTTGCGGGCATAATTTCCGGGTAATGCTCTCTGACAACCTTTTCAAACAGTATTTTATCTCGTATCAAGTCTTTGTAATCCTTTGGATTGACATCACCGTGATGAATTGCCAATCGTCTTAGTTCTTTTCCTGTCATGAAATCTTTTGCGTCGCGGTAATCTTTTATGTCAAGTCCATATTTATTGTAATGTTTGTTTATCTGCCCATACTTTTTGTACCAGTCTATATTATCTTGTATTCTTTCCTTTTTGCATTTTCGCTTGAATTTGTCTATGCCTGCCAAATGCGAGGGTGCGTTCACTATTTTTTCAATTTTTTCCTTTACCTTGTCCGATATTCCGTTACTGCTGTAGATGTCGGCATAAACAGTGGAAAACTGCGCCATTAACATGGTAATTGCCAACAGACTCGAAGCTGCTTTTTTGAAATTCATTAATTTTTTCAAACCCTTTCTTGATATTTATGATTTAGTTTTAATAAACTGCATAAATTATATCACCAAGTTTAAAAAATTCAATACTTTATTTCAGCTTTTGAATCTCATCTCTTAAAAATGCGGCGTGTTCAAATTCAAGCATTTGCGCGGCAAGTTTCATTTCTTTTGTTAGGTTTCTTATAAGTTTTTCTTTTTCGGGTTTTGAAAGTTTGCTGTAATTTCTCTTTCCGGTTTTAACGTCTTTTTCCGAGATTTCCAGAACGTCGCTTACTTTTTTTATTATAGTTTTTGGTACGATGCCGTGTTCTTTGTTGTATTCGCTCTGAATTTTTCTTCGTCTTTCGGTTTCTTTTATAGCTGACTCCATTGAAGGCGTGATTTCGTCAGCATACATGATGACTTTGCCTTTGGCGTTCCTTGCGGCGCGCCCTATGGTTTGAATTAGTGATCGCTCCGAACGCAAGAAACCTTCTTTGTCGGCGTCGAGTATTGCTACAAGCGAAACTTCCGGGATATCAAGCCCTTCACGCAGCAGATTTATTCCGACCAACACATCAACAGTTCCGAGCCTTAAATCTCTTATTATCTGCATGCGTTCGATTGTGTCTATGTCGCTGTGCATGTAAGTTACTTTTATTCCTACGTCTTTTAGGTACGTTGTTAAATCTTCTGCCATTTTTTTGGTAAGCGTGGTGACAAGCACTCTTTCGCCGATTTTAGCTCTTTCAGTTATTTCTCCGATTAAATCATCGATTTGACCTTTTGTCGGTCTGACGAAAATTTCAGGGTCCAGTAGTCCTGTCGGACGTATGACCTGTTCGGTTACGTTTTGGCTTTTTTCAAGCTCGAAATCTCCGGGCGTCGCGCTTACGAATACGACTTGGTTTATTTTAGAATAAAATTCATCAAAATTCATTGGTCGGTTGTCGTAAGCGGAAGGAAGTCTAAATCCGTATTCTATCAAATTTTCTTTTCTGGATCTGTCGCCCGCATACATAGCTCGCACTTGGGGTAGGGTTACGTGTGATTCATCTATAAACATCAAAAAGTCTTTTGGGAAATAGTCAAATAGGGTAAAGGGGATACTCCCGGGAGCTCTGCCGGAAAGAACTCTCGAATAATTTTCGATTCCTTTGCAAAATCCGATTTCACTGAGCATTTCGGTGTCGTAATTTACTCGTTCCATAATTCTCTGTGCCTCTATGAGTTTTCCGTTATCTCGGAAATACCTTGCACGTTCCTCAGCCTCTAGTTTTAGCTCTCTGATTGCCGATTGCATTTTCTCTTTCGGTACGATATAGTGCGAAGCAGGGTAGATTGCGGCGTGTTTGAGGAGCGCTCTTATTTCTCCCGTAACGGGGTCGACTTCGCTGAGGCGTTCGATATAATCCCCGAAAAATTCGACTCTTATAAGTGAATTTGAAGACGCGGCGGGAAAAATCTCCACGACATCTCCACGGACTCTGAATTTGTTTCTTGTGAGATTAATATCATTTCGCTCGTACTGCAGTTCGGTCAGTTTGCGGATTAAATCATCTCTGCTTTTTTCGGTATCGGGACGCAGTGAAATCACCATAGTTTTGTAGTCAATCGGGCTTCCCAAACTGTATATACACGAAACGCTCGAAACAATAATAACGTCTTCACGCTCGGCAAGCGCCGAAGTCGCCGAGTGTCGGAGTTTGTCTATTTCGTCATTTATCGAGGAATCTTTTTCGATATACGTGTCGGTTGAGGCGATATAAGATTCAGGTTGATAATAGTCGTAATACGAGACGAAATACTCAACGGCATTGTTCGGAAAAAACGTCTTAAATTCCGAGCAAAGCTGAGCGGCTAAGGTTTTGTTGTGGGCAAGAACGAGCGTAGGTTTTTGCACTTTTTCGATGATATTTGCCATTGTAAAGGTTTTTCCCGAGCCTGTTACACCAAGCAGGGTTTGCTCTCTGTCGCCTTTTTTTATGCCTTCAACGATTGATTCTATAGCCTTCGGCTGGTCGCCGGTGGGTGTGTAGTCAGATTTAATCTCAAACTTCATCTAGTTTTCTCCTTTATTTTCGATAAATAGTATCAAACTTAATTATACCATATTTATGTATTATGCACAAATCGTTTTGTGTTTATGTGTCGCGGATATCCCTCGCCGTTATTGAAATTATTCATAAAATCAGTTATACTTATATAAGTATATATTTTAAAATTTTTAACGTGGGAGCGCTGAAATGATTAAGATAAACAACATTTCAAAAAAATTCGGAAAGACTCTTGCGCTTGATAAAGTCGGTTTTGAGGTGGGCGACGGCGAAATCGTCGGGCTTCTGGGCGAAAATGGTGCAGGAAAGTCCACGCTTTTGAGAATTCTAAGCACAATTTTTGTCCCGTGCTCGGGGAATGCGGAGATCAACGGATTTGACCTACTTAAAAACCCTGACGAAGTGCGTAAAAATATAGGAATTTTGTTCGGTAGTGAAGTAGGACTTTACGAAAGGCTTACGGCGAAAGAAAACCTTGAATATTTTGCAAAATTAAATGGTATGAGTGCCGAAAAATCAAAAGAACGCGCAGATGAACTTGCCGAGCGGTTTTCATTTTCAGATTATCAGAATAAGCAAGTCGGAACTCTGTCCAAAGGCATGAAACAAAAAGTCGCAATCGCAAGGTCTATCATACATAACCCGTCCGTGATGCTTTTTGACGAGCCTGATTCGGGGCTTGATTTTAAGGCTGCAAAAACGATATTTGATTTTATGGAAACTTGTAAGTCAGAGGGGAAAAGTATAATATTTTCGAGCCATTCGATGGAGAATATCAAAAACTATTCTGACCGTATGGTTGTGATACATAAAGGACAAATTGTAAAGACGTTTGTGGTTGAGGAGTATAGGCAGAAATATTCGGAACGGGAGATAAACGATATACTTTTTAATTTGGTGTGTGGCGGTGAAGAAGATGCTTAAAAAAGCTATGATGGTATTTTTTAAAGAAATGAAGTGTATAGTAAGAGATACACGAACATTTGTTTTCGGACTTTTGTTGCCACTTCTTTTGGTGCCGGGAATACTTTTTGCCGTTAATTTTTCACTCAGCTCTTTTGTCCCGAGTTCGCCTACGAATATGAGCGTAAAAATGGCTTTTAGCGATAAAAATAATGCTTTTTATAAGTTTTGCAGTTCCCAAAGCGGAGTAGTGGTGAAAGATGTTAAAGACCCAAAGAAAGCCATTAGTTCGGGCGAGATAGAAGTATATGTTACCGTAGATCCATCGATTAATGAAGCGATTTTAAATGTCGAGACCTTTAAGTTGAGAGATTTTGTGAAGTATGAATATGATGAAACCGCGATGAACAGTACGACGGCAAAAGCTCTTACGTCAAAATACGAGAGTAATTTTGAAAGCCTTGTTTCGGGTGCAAAGCAGGAAAATATAAGCAATATCAATGATTTATATGAATTTTTGAGTGTGGATTTAGATGCCGGAATTGCGGATGAATTCGGCGATGATTTAAATATCAGCGAAAATATAAATTTGATATGTTTTGTGCTACTTGTCCCGACGATGCTTGTGCTTTACTGCGGAACTTCTTCAATGGGTACGGCGAGCGAACTCGGAGTCGGCGAGAAAGAGCGCGGAACGCTTGAATCGCTGCTTTCTACCGGCGCTAATAGGGTATCTATAGTTTTGGGCAAACTCTTTGCAACCACGGCAATGGGTGCTATGGGCGGACTTTCAGCGGTTATCGGGCTTGTTGCGTATATGAAACTTATGTTTTGGGGCAGACCGTCGCAAGTAAGTTTTTTCGAGGGGTTGTGCCTAGTTTTGATAACGCTTGGCCTGTCTCTGTTTTTTGCGGCTGTTAACCTTGCAATCAGTATTTATTCGAAATCATATAAAGAGGCGCAGACGTACTCTTTGCCGCTCGTGATGTTTTGCATGGCGCCGACGTTTTTCACATACGGTCTTAGTCCGGTGGATATAGATTTAGCAAAACTTTGCATACCGATGTATAACGTTGCGTGCGTTTTAAAGGAAATCATTTCAAAATCTGTAAATATTTTGCACGTAGGAATTGTCGCGGGCTGGCTTATAATTTATTCTCTGGTGGCAGTTGCGGTCATGATGAAACTTTTCAAAAAAGAGGACGTAATTTTCAGAATATAACAAAAACAGAGGCCGGATAATTAAATTATCTGGCTTTTTGCGCGGAGAGGAAGATTAATATTAAAGATAACAGGTTTATGCGGACGGAAATGCTGATTGGAGAAGCGGCATTTGATAAGCTGAAGAAATCGAAAGTAGCAATTTTTGGACTCGGTGGAGTCGGTTCTTTTGCGGCGGAGGCAATCGCACGTGCAGGCGTCGGGAATATAGATTTATTCGACGGCGACACAGTCGATGTAACCAACATAAACCGTCAGCTTGTTGCGCTTGAAGACACAATCGGCAGACCAAAAGTCGAGGTCATGAAAGAGAGGATCGAAAAAATAAATAAATACGCCAAGGTTACGTCGAATTTCGTCTTTTTTAATTCTGAAACGTGCGATAATTACGATTTTTCGGGTTATTCATACATAATCGATGCGATAGATACTGTAAGCGCAAAACTTTTGATGATAAAAAAAGCTTTTGAGGCCGAAACGCCGATAATAAGCAGCATGGGTACGGCGAATAAGCTGAACCCTTGCGATTTGGGAGTTTGCGACGTTTACAAAACAGAAAATTGCCCGCTTGCGAGGGTTATGAGACGCGAACTTAGAAAGATGAACATCGACCATTTGAAAGTTGTGTTTTCAAAAGAAAAGCCTAAATTTACTCCGAATTCATGCGACAAAAACGGCAAAAGAATAAATTCGAGCATGTCGTTTGTACCGCCCGTTGCGGGTTTTATTCTCGCGAGCGAAGTGGTGAAAGATATAATAAATAAAAAAGAGGTGTAAATTTTGGGTTTCCGAAACTGGATAACAAAAATTTTAGATAAAGATGAGATTTTTAGGATATCAAAAGAGTGCGATATACCTCTTTTAAGTGCGGCGATACTCCTTTCCAGAGGCATAAGCGATACGGACGAGATAAAAAAATTTATACGTTCGGATATAGAATATTCGTATCCTAAAAATTGGTATGGTATGCAGGAGTGCGCAAAAGCGGTGAAACGCTTGATAGACGAAAAGAAAAAAATGTGTATTTATGGCGATTACGACGCCGATGGAGTGACCGCAACAGCTGTGATGTATCAATATCTTAAGAGCGTTGGTGCTGATGTTATTTATTATATCCCCGAAAGAGACCGCGACGGCTACGGGCTTAACAACAAAGCGATAGATTATTTGCATAGTGAGGGCGTAGAGGCAATTATCACGGTTGATAACGGAGTTTCCGCGCTCCAAGAGATAGATTACGCGAAGTGTTTGGGAATGAAAGTGATAGTTACCGACCACCACAAGATACCTCCAAAACTCCCGAACGCAGAGGCTGTAATCGACCCGAACATTCCTTTTGAAGGCAAGGTTTTTGACGTTAACTTTGCGGGAGTAGGGGTCGCGTTTGAGCTTATTAAAGCGCTGGAATCGGGGAATCCCGATTTTGATTTTGAAAAGTATCTCGATTTAGTGGCTGTAGGTACAATCGGGGATTCGATTGAACTTAGCGGTTTAACCAGAAATATAGTCAAAAAAGGAATGTCGGTCATTGAAAACGGCGGTAGACTGGGTATAAAAGCGCTGATTGAAGCTACAAATCTAAAGGGCAGAAAATTAGATGCCGTGGATATTGCGTTTTGTATGGTTCCGAAGATAAACGCTTGCGGCAGACTCAACAGCGCCGAAACCGCGATGAAAATTTTAACTTGTGGCGATGTGGAAGAAGCTGATTTGCTGTGTAATAAGATAATGGAATTCAACAATCTTAGAAAGGAAATCGAAGAAAAAATACTTCTTGAAGTTGAGAGGTTTTTTATTGATAATCCCAAGAGTTTGTATCGTAAGGTAATAGTGGCCGTAGGGGAGAATTGGCATCACGGTGTATTGGGAATAGTCGCCTCGAGAATTACTGAAAAATATGGCAAACCTTGCATTTTAATCAGTAAAGACGGGGATTTGGCGATAGGTTCGTGTAGGAGTGTAGAAGGTTTTTCCATATACAATCTGGTTGCTTCGTGTAGCGGTTTTCTTGATAGATTTGGCGGACATCATTTGGCGGCGGGATTTAATTTGAAATCTTACAATATCGAGAATTTCGTAGAGCTTATGCTTGAAAATACTGAAAGTATGTCTGTTCCGGTTGTAAATTTGACGGTGGATTTATGCATCAATCCTTCCAAAATTACTCCTGAGATATTCAGCGCGCTTGACGTTTTAAAACCATTCGGGAATGGCAATGCAGAGCCGGTTTTTGGTATAATGAGCGCAAAGCTTGTTTCGATTCGTGAAATAGGCGGAGGCAAACACATAAAACTTTGCCTTGAAAAAGACGGATTTATCTTTGATGCACTTTATTTTAATAAACTCAGACAAGATTTTTTATACTATCCGGGTGAGATTTTGGATTTAGCGGTAAGATTTTCCCCGAATTGCTACAGGGGCGAGCTCAGCGTGAGTACTTTGATTGTTGATATTCGTCTTGGCGGATATAATTTTGAAAATGTAATAAACCAAAAGGAAATCTACGAAAAATTCAAACTCAGAAAAGACTTAAGCAAGGATGAACTTAAATATATTAATATTTCAAGAGATGATATCGTAAAAATTTATAAATATTTTAGAGTAGCGCCGATTTTAAATTTTAGAGCCGATATAATAAGCGAAAGAGTGTTTCAAAATTCCGAAAATATTGCTAAAATATATATCATAATAGATATTTTGGAAGAACTTAATTTAATCAAAGTGTTGCGAAATTCAGACGAGTATAAAATCAGCACCGTAAAAAATGCTGAAAAAGTTAATCTTATGGATTCCCATACTTTTAAAATTATAACTTCAAAGATGGGGGGATAATGAAATTGAAAGAAATGAGTAATTATTATACCTACGAAGAACTTATTGATTTAATGAAAAATAATGGTCGAACTTATAATTTCGACGTTGTGGAAAGAGCATATAATTTAGCCAAAGAAGCGCATAAGCACCAAAAAAGAGTGGCGGGTGTGGACTACATTCTTCATCCGACATCTGTAGCATATATATTGGCAGACTTGGGAATGGATACGCAGTGTATAGCCGCAGCGCTTCTCCACGACGTAATTGAAGATACGGACGTTACAAAAGAAGAAATCGAAGAAAAATTCGGTGAAGAAATAGCAAATTTGGTTGACGGGGTTACAAAGCTAAAAAAAATATCCGCAGCCACGCGCGAAGAACAGCAAGCCGAAGACGTAAGCAAGATGCTGCTTGCGATGCTGCATGATATACGAGTTATCATGATAAAACTCGCCGACAGACTTCATAATATGCGTACGATTGAATGTATGCCACCAAAAAAGCGTATAGAAAAATCGCTGCAGAATATGGAAGTTTTTGCTCCTATCGCGCATAGACTTGGTATCAGAAGAATAAAAGACGAACTTGAAGATCGTTCACTGCAATATCTTGACCCGATAGGCTATAAAGAGGCACTCAGTGCGCTTTCGCTTTGTACCGAAGATGCCGAAAAGTTTATTGACGGCATAAAAAAAGAACTTTTGGAAAAGATACAACCTGTAATACCTAGCGTGTACGTTGAAGGCAGAGTTAAAAGCAATAATGAAATTTATAAAAAGATGTTCGTCAGGGGAAAGAGCATCGAAGAAATTTACGATATATATGCCGTGAGGATAATCGTCAATAGCGTAAATGAGTGCTATAACGCTTTTGGTATGGTTCATGATATGTTTCAGCCAATTCCCAAGCGGTTTAAAGATTATATATCTATGCCGAAGCAAAATATGTATCAGTCGCTCCATACGACGGTTATAAGCGATGTGGGTATTCCTTTTGAAATTCAAATACGCACTTGGGATATGCATCGCATGGCTGAATACGGTATCGCTGCACACTGGAAATATAAACTTGATGCTTTTGCTCAGCACGGAAAGCTTTCAGGCACGCTTTCATGGATAAGGAAGCTTCTTGACAGTCACCAAGACTCAAACGATATGCAAGATGTGGTCGGTAATATAAAATCGGATCTCGCCACAAAAGAAATATTTGTTCTCACGCCCAGAGGTAAAGTAATAAATCTGCCTACCGGTTCGACTGTAATTGATTTTGCATATTCAATTCACAGTGATCTGGGCAATCACCTTATAGGAGCAAAAGTAAATAAAAAAATGGTCCCGATTACGCATAAACTGAGAACGGGAGAAATTGTAGAAGTAGTAAGCTCCAAAGATCCTGCAAAAGGCCCTTCTCGAGATTGGCTCCATTTCGTTAAAACGAGCGAGGCCAGGAGCAAAATAAAACAGTGGTTCAAAAAGCAGTGTAGAGAAGAAAATATAGTAAAAGGCAAGTCGGAGATTGAACTGGAACTTCGCAAAAACGGTATGATTTTATCCCAGAGCGGCCTTGAAGATCTTCTTATACCGATTATAAGCAAGCATCAGTGCAATACGCTCGATGATTTTTATGCTGCTGTGGGTTATGGAGGAATACATCTTTGGAAATTAATGCCGAGATTTAAATGTGAATATAACCGAAAAATAAAGGATCCGGCATGGAATAGTGAATTCACGGCGCAAAGCAGTGTTTCGGATAAGCATATCTCGAAAAAAGTGAAAAAGAGCCACGAGAGCGTTATAGTGGACAGTATTGACGGATGTTCGGTGCGACTTGCAAAGTGCTGCTCTCCGCTCCCGGGCGATAGCATTTTAGGATTTATCACAAAAGGCTATGGCATTACGATACATAAAGATGATTGCTCGAATGTTAGAGCGGATAAAACAGGTGATAACCAAGGCAGACTCGTTTCTGCCGAGTGGTCGAGCAAAATTGATCAGCTGTTTGACGTCATGCTTGAAATCAGGACTTCGGGCGGTCAAGAATCGGCTAATAAAATTACACAAAAAATATTTGAGATAGGCAATCTTAAATTTAGAGCTTTAAGTCACTCTGTTTTGGCGGATAGAAATATTTTGCTCAAATTAAAAATCAGCGTCGAAAACGCTGATCAGTTGAGGCGTATAATTAATTTGATATCAAAAATAAAAGGCGCCCAGAGCGTGCGGAGAATTGGGAGTGAAACTTAGCCAAAAATTGTATGTTGTGAAAATGCTCTCTTCAGATTTTGTTGATAGTTTTATTGTCTGGCACCTTGAAAATTCATCTAACGTTCGATAGATTGTTCTGAATAAAAGTTTGCGCGCGCATACATATATTATTTCCGATTTTTCGATATTTCTTTCTTCTACTTTGCTTTCAATTTGTTTTTTGTTTTCCATTAACATTACCTCATAAAAAATATTCCGTTCATTGTAACATATATAATTTCGTTTGCCAACGATTTTTATGAAAAAATATTTTTTTTAGAGTTAAAATATAAAGATTGAGAGAATATAGAAAATATAGTTTGACATATTTTATAAGTGCGCATATAATGCTACTTTGGGAGCTTTATTAATAATAAAAATTAATTTACAAAAATAAGTATTTGTATTTTTTTGTGTTTTGGATATAATAAATGAAAACCCAATTTTTTTTAATTTTATTAGGAGATGATGTACATGGGAGTATTGGAAGATTTTTTTGTAAAGGCTAAAGAGGCGGTTGATACCTTGGGCGAAAAAGCCGGACAATTTGTTGATGTTTCTAAGCTTAACATCAAAATGGCGGAGCTTAAAAACGATATGAAAAACGAATACGAAACCCTCGGGAAAGCCGTGTATAAAGCCAAAAAAGAAAATATCGACGATGATGCGACGGTTAATTATGAGGTCGCTCAGATTGATAACTTGACGCTTCAAATCGAAGAGCTAAAAAAGCAAATAGCTACAATGAAAAACAAAGTTTTATGCAAATCTTGTGGACAGCCGAATGAAGTAGGTTCTTGTTACTGTGCAAAATGCGGCGGAGAATTATCTTGCGATAAAGAATGCGAAAGCGAAAAAAAAGATGATTTTGAAGATTTTGATGAATAACATCTTTAAATAAAATAATAAATCCGGAATGCATATTGTATTTCCGGAATTATTTTTATAAGGATAAAGCGGGTGATTAAGATAAGGAAGTTCATAAGAATTTTGTGTGTAATAGTTTTTTTGGTCAGTGCATATGCTCTCATTGATCTTCTGGTTATATCTCCGATGAAAACCAAAAGCGATGTGCAGGGTGTTAAAGATGTATATTATGAAAATTCAGGCGAGAGCAAAGAAAATAAAATTGAAAATTTGCAAAAAATAAATTCCGAGATTTGCGGCTGGATAAAAATCGACGATACGAATATTGATTACCCGGTTTTATATCGCCCCGGGGATACCGATTTCTACCTTTCGCATGATTATAAAAAAGAAAGTTCCAGATACGGTAGTATAACCGTTGATGCAAGGTGTATGGAAGGTGTCAGCAGCCGTAACATAATTTTGCACGGCCATCACATGAAAGACGGCCAAATGTTTGCCGACTTATTAAAGTTCGAGGACATAGATTTTTGCCAAAAACACCCTATAATACATTTCGATACAATAGACGGCGAAGGCAAATGGAAAGTTTTTGCCATCTTCAAAACAAATACACTCCCCGAACATGGTGAAATTTTTGACTATTATATAACTCACTTTTCGGACAAGTCCGAATTTAATCAGTATGTTAAAGATGTTCGTAGGCGCTCACTGGTTGATTTCCCCGCAGATGTTAAACATACCGATCAGCTTCTCACTTTATCGACCTGTTCTTATGAACGCAAAGATTTCAGAACTGTTGTTATGGCGAGAAAGCTCAGAAGAAACGAATCTGAAGACGCGAATGCAGACAAGATAAAAAAATCCGAAGAACCGCTTATGCCTGATTGTTACTACAAGTAATCTTGAATTTTACCTTCGAATATGATATAATATGACCATGAAATGTTAGCTGTATTACGGAGGAATTTATTTTGGGTATACGAAAAATAGTCTTGGAAGGCGATCCGATTCTTTATAAAAAATGCAGAGAAGTAGAAAAATTTGACGATAAGCTTTCAGATCTCATTGACGATATGATAGATACAATGAATAGAGCCGGGGGCGTAGGCTTGGCGGCACCTCAGGTTGGTATACTCAGACGCGTTGTTGTAATTAATGTAGGTGATGGAAATACCGAGCTTGTGAACCCCGTTATAGTAGATTCAAGTGGCGAGCAGAGGGAAGAAGAAGGCTGTCTCTCGTGTCCGGGACAATATGCTACAACACTTCGCCCGATGTTTGTTACGGTTGAAGCGTTTGACAGATTCGGTAAAAAGGTGAAACATACCGGTAAAGCACTTAAAGCCAGAGCTTTTTGCCACGAAATCGATCACCTTGACGGGATACTTTTTAAATCACGCACAGTATCGCAGTAATTAATCTTACAAATAAAAAAACACCGAGAAATTAATCTCGGTGCTGTTTTTTATTATCAGCATTTTTATAAATAATTCACTCTGTCGCTAAAAATTTCGCTTGTAAAAAATTGAATGTTAGGGAATTTTTCACTTAGCATATCTTTTAGCGGATCTATTATTACGTTTTCGCTTTTGTAGTGTCCTGTATCCACAATGCTTATGTCAAACTCATTTGCTTTTAAAATGTCGCTATGCTTAATTTCCCCAACCACAAAAGCGTTTGCTGATTTTTCCTTGGCATTTTCAATGAAACTTCCGCCCGAGCCTGA
This sequence comes from uncultured Clostridia bacterium, assembly GCA_947305745.1. GTDB lineage: Bacteria > Bacillota > Clostridia > Oscillospirales > Acutalibacteraceae > UMGS1491. The sequence continues at coordinate 405,607 of CAMZEH010000001.1, forward strand.
ACATATAGCAACTTTTTTGATTTTATTACCGGTTTGTGTGTATCTGATACCTTTGCATTCGAGTTTTTCTTTGACGAATAAAGCGAATTCTTTGGCACTCATTTCATTTTTTGCCTCTCCAACCAATCCGATGGGATTATTTTCCTCAAACGCTAAACCCGATAGATTAGAAAGACCGAGTTTTTTTGCAAGCTGAAAATTAACTCCGTTTTGAGCAATATCTAAATTCGTGTGTGCGCAAATTGTCGAAATACTATTTTTAATCAGTATCGCAATTACGCTGTCAAATGGTATATTTTTAATCGGCTGAAAGATAACAGGGTGGTGGCTTATTATCAGATTTGCTCCAAAATTTTTTGCTTCTTCACAAACAGATTTTGTAATGTCAAGAGCGAGCAATACTTTTGAAACTTCAATATCGTAATCTCCGACCAAAAGCCCCACGTTGTCAAAACTGAGAGCTGTATCAAACGGCGCAATTTCATTTATAAAATCGTATATTTCTTTTATTTTAGCCATATCTACTTGCTCCTTAAACTAAAAAATTTTTAAGTTTTTCAATTACTTCTCGGTAATATTCTTGCGCGGAATCTAAATTTTCCGATTCAGCACCTTTCAGATGATTTTCCAAATTTTTTATCTGCTTCCTGATATAAGCTTGCGCGGCCGGGTACGAATAATCTTCGCTCAGTTTGCCGATGTATTTCTCGTAATTTTCAATTTTCTGCGGAGTTCCGACGTATGTAACCTTCATAGCTGTATAAACTTTTCTGGAACATATTGTTGCTTTTTCTTTCTCTATTTTATAACCGTTTTCGGCGAGGAATTCTCTTAACCTTTCCTCGTATTTCATGGGCTGGAGAATGAAAACTTTATCTTTTTTGCTTGCCCAAGGGCAACCGCTTAGTATGTTTGATATTATGTTCCCGCCTATGCCTGCAATTATAATTTCATCGACTTCGTTTTCTGTGATATTCAAAAGACCGTCCGAAAGTCTTGTTTTTATTACGTCTGAAAATCTGTATTTTTCTATATTTTTCGAGGCATTTTTAAGTGGGCCTGTTCGAATGTCACACGCAAGCGCCGATTTGATTTTACTATTTAGAGCGAGCCAAATAGGGATATAAGCGTGGTCAGTGCCTATATCCGCAACTTTGCAGCCGTCCGTTATCATCTCGGCACAAAGGCTTAACCTATTAGAAAGTTTAAGGTGGTTTTTCATATTTATCATTCCCAATAAATAATATAAAAAAGCTACGATGATTATATCGTAGCTTCAAAACGATAGAAATGCAATAATTATTCAGCAAGTTCGCTTGATGACTCTTCGTTTTCTTTCATTTTCGCAAAGCACTCGCTGCAGTAAACCGGGCGATCTTCACGGGGTTTGAAAGGAACTTTGGCTTCTCCGCCGCACTGTGCGCAAGTAGCTGTGAAGATTTCACGTTCTGCTTTGGCAGCGTTCTTGCGTGCGTCGCGGCAAGCTTTACATCTTTGCGGTTCATTTTCAAAACCTTTTTCCGCATAAAATTCTTGTTCACCTGCAGTAAAAACGAATTCGTTTCCACATTCTTTGCAAGTCAGGGTTTTGTCTTCGTACATGAGTCTAACCTCTCTTTGGATAAATTTTTTGCCCCAGGACGGGTTCGCACCGACACTTCTAAAAAACATAGCGCTCTACTATAAGCTACTCGGGCATAATTCAGTACCTCTACACGGACCAGTGTACCTTAATTTAAAAAGTAAGTCAACAATTTTTATTATTTTTTATTTATAATTGTGCAATATGTAGAACTTGTACCGTTTTTTTGATTATTAAATTTACAAATCGCATCATTTCGGACTTATTCCTTACTTTAAAAACTAAATTTTACACTCAATTATTATATCCATACTTCCGGGAATAATGCCAAATTTCCCTGAAATTTCGTCTTTAATAAATCGAGCTTCTGGAACGGAAATGGAATGTTTTGAGCTGTATGAGGGTATTTGCAATTCATTTGATGAGTATGTGTAATCGGAATTTCCGAGAATTTTCGAACCTATTTTTACCTTTAGACTTGAAAATTTGCGTTCAAAACTGTTTTTAACGGTAATATTTTTAGCGGGGATGTTTCCGTAATTGTATATAGAAATTCCGTATGTTACTGTGCCGCCTGAAAAATTTTTAATTTGTTTAATGGTTTTTATGTCTGCGGTTTCGCGAATTTTTATTGTATGTGAAGATTCCAACGTTTTGCCGGTCGATGGGATAATTAGAGAAGAGCAGTTTGTTATCGAAGCACCCACGTTTAAAGGAGCATTTTCGGTTACTTTCGCTGAATATATGATAACCGCGTTCGACAGTGCCGCCAGAACGCCAATTTCAAATATGATTTTATCGGAATATGTTTTTGGATCCGCAATTTCAGCCGAGTTTCCATTTATATAGTATTTAAAATTCTCGGCATATTTTAGCAGGGAATATGAACTTGAATCGTTTACAGTTTTTGTGTTTCCCATGTCTTCTTTTATTTTTAAATTAAATAAAGGAGCATAGGAATTATTTTTTATTTCTATGATGTATGTTATATTGTCGCCAAAAAAATAATTTTCAGAGAGACAATATTTTTCTAAACTTACCGATTCGACATCTATAAAATCGGTGGAATTTGAGAGCGCAATGCCACTCATGTTGTCGCCGTAATCAAAAGTTACCGATGCGGCGGTTGGTTTTTGGTTTGGCATAGTTAAAATACCTCCGAACTGATTTTTATTTAAAAAATAGATACCTAAAATAATATATTCATCAAAGTCTTGTCTTGTCATAGATTAGGGGAGATTGCTGTGTAATTTTTTGTAACTAAAATGTAAACACTTAATTTCGGGGATTTATACAAATAAAGGATGGAGGCCAAAAAATGTTCAGTTGTCTATTTATAAAAAAATAGCGATTTTTTCAAAAAAATAGTATATAATAACATCCTAAAAAAATATATGATGTTAATATGCACAAAAGTGTAAATTTAAGTTTCTTGACAAACAGCAAAATGTTTAATAAACTGCATAGTGGTTATACAAATTCATCATTTGTAAAAAATTACAAATTTGAAAAAATCATGACATCATACATAATTCAAAGGTATCAAATTTTTGTGCTTTTGCAAAAGGAGGAAAAAGTAAAATATGATAGAAAATTTTGAATACGGTATTAAGTCAAATTTTCAAAAAGCTGTTTCGTTAGTTCTCGTAACTACGGTATGTACGGTTTCCGTATTTTCCGTTGGGAATCTTAGCCATAAAGTAAATGTGGATGTCGATGGTGAAAAACTTTCTACGCTCACTTTGAATGCGGACACCGATAAAATTCTTTCTCAAGTCGGAGTCAAGGCGGAGCCCAATGACATTGTAACGCGCAGCGACGAAAACAACGAGATAAACATAAATGTAAAAAAATCATTTAATGTTTATGTAAAGCGCGGGGAAGATGTTACCACCGTAGAGATTGCGGAGGGGACTGTAAAGGATGCTCTTGAAAAATCGGGAATTTCTCCGGCATGCGATGAAGGAATTAATTTTTCATTGGAAGATAAGCTATTCCCGAACATGAATATAGTCATTTCGCCGCTCATTATGATAAGCGTTAATGTCGGTGGAAATGTCGAACAATGTTTTGTGCCGCAGTGTACGGTGATTGATGCTCTTAAATATCTGAATATCGATATTTCTTCCGAAGATATTCTGAACGTTGATGCTCTTGCGGAGATATACGATGGGATGGAAATTGTCTTAAATAAGGTTGAATATACAGAGGAAACAGTAGATGAAGAAGTACCCTTCAATACTATTTATAAAAAATCCAATCTTATAAAAGATGATGAGCAGAAAATTTCATCATCCGGGAAAAAAGGAATAAACAGAGTAACATACAGAAAAGTTATCATTGACGGTAATGAAATCAGCAAAGAAGTGATAAACACCATTGTTGTTTCCGAGCCTGTCGATGAAGTAATAATTACAAGCGAGAATCACAGAGAGAACACACATAAAGAAGAAGCTTACGCTCCGTCCCCAAGTGCGCAAAGTTCTGATTCCGAAGGAAAGACTTTTATCGGATCGGCAACCGCCTACACAGCTAATCCCGGAAGTCGTACAGCTACAGGAACAATTCCGTGTGCGGGGAAAACAGCTGCAGTTAACTTTAGTAAGATACCGCGTGGGAGCAAGATAAAAGTAACATCACTCAGTGGTAGCCTGATAGGTATTTATACGGCTGAAGATACAGGCGGAGCTCTAATGAGCGGTAGCGCGATCGTTGATATTTTTATGGATTCTCGCAGCTCATGCATGAACTTCGGTAGGCAACAAGTAAAAGTTAGAATATTATAACATATAAATTAAAAACCTAAGCTTTTGAAGGAAGCTTAGGTTTGTTTTTGTGTGTTACCAAAACTTTTTCTTTTTGAGGAAAAACCCTATCCAAACAACTATTAAAATATTGGCAATTATAAATATTGGGTATGCGTAAGGGTGGTCAAGTTCGGGGAATACTTTAAAATTCATGCCATACCAGGCTGTGAAAATCATTGCCGGGGTAAACATAGTGGTAACAGCGGTGAGCAGATTCATGTTTTTGTTTTGTTTCATTTCGATTTGGTTTCGGAAGGCGTCTCGTATCTGATTTGAATATTCGCGCAGATATTTTGTTTCTTCTTGTAGTTGCGTTGCACGAATAGTAAATTTGCGAAATAGCTTTATATCTTCATCGGAGAAAAATTCATTTTCGTTTTCTTGCAGCTCCGTCCCGACGTCTATAAGCTGAGTATAATATCTGTAAAACATCAAAACTTCTTTTCTGAATTTTGCCATAGGTACCGTAAAATTATTGGTTTGCCCTTGGGCGACGGCCGATTCCATTTTAATGAGCCTGTCGCTCATTTCTTCAAGATACCTGAGATCGTTTTCAACGAGCGTTTCTAGAAATTCATATAAAAATCTGCCGACTTTTATTTTATGATGAAATTTATCTTTTGATATTTTTTTAATGCACGAACTAACTATAGTGCCGCCATCTATGAACATAATTTGGTGGGCGTCAATAATAAAGCCAAAGGTTTTTCTTTTGATTTCCTTATCTTTGCTAAGCACGGAAAATGTTCCTGAAAGCACGTCTTTGTGTACCGTAGCTCTGCAGCATTGTGCGTTTTGGTAATTGGGGACTAAATTTTTGTCAAATCCGTGATCTTTAATTAGTTTTTCCAGTTCTTCCGATGTTAAAACTACTATAGAATCTCCCGTATAACCCTCGAGGCTTTCGTGTTTTGTGAAATCCTGTTCAATTTTATAAAAATTCATTATGCCACCCCAACAATTTATAATTTACCTATATTATACTTGTGACCGAGCAAATTTCAACTAATATTTAGGATTTTAATAAAAAGAAATTTAACTATCTGACTTAAACCCCGAAAGCTTAACTTTAGCAATCTCGCAAGAACTTAGAGCGTATACGTTTTTATTTTGAGAAGGTAAAATTTTTCTATAGAATTTTTCCGTGCTTATGTGTCCTTCACAGTACCCCCACATATTATAGGAAAAAATTTTATTTTTTGTTATGCCTATTATTTTTTCACTCTTTAAAATTATGTCATTGAAGCTTTGTTCGGTTTCTATTTTCATCGTTTCTTCCGCGTGTTCATTGAGCTTTATTAAAGTATCCCTCGAAGATTCGTTAACTGACGAAGAAATGCAGATACATAGCGTTCCAGATTTGTCAAAATCGTAAAATTTTAAAATTTTGTTTTCATAATTTTTTTTGATCACGGATTTTGTCCTCGGATTTATAAATGACGAATATTTATCCCCGATGGCAACGATGTCTCCGTTTGCGAAATATTTTATATCGGTAACCATGTTGTCGGGAAGTTCGAATTGTGATTTTACGGTTTTGGAAGCGCTGTCGACGATATATACGTTCGAGATGATGTCCCCGTTGTACGCTGATATGCCTGAAAGAGCTATTTCACCGCTCGAGGAATTCATTTCTATGTTTGTTATGTAGTAATCGGAAAATGGCACTTTGAATTTCAGCGTATTGTTTATGTCATACACGTAAAGCTCGGCGAGATACCTCGGAGAGTGTGTTACAACAGCATATGAGCCGTTATTGGAAATAGATGCGGTCAAGATATTATGTTCGGTTTCGGCGGAATGGAGAGTTCTCGTGTTGCTCGCTATTTTAAAGTTTTTCCCGCCCCGGTCAAAAATAATATGCCTCAGACCCGCAGATTTTAAATTTGGGTTGCTGAAGTTGTGTTTTTCGCTTTGAATCAGTTTCCCTTTCTTGGATAGTACATTAAAGTAGCTGTCACTCAGAGCGATAATGTACCCGTCGTTTAATTGCAAATTCTCAGTTATTATTTTTTCCCCCTGAATTTGTACCGGGAAATAACTTTTCAGAGAAAAGCTTTTGATAGAGTTTTCTGTCCAAATCAAAATGTTTTCTGGATATAGATTGACCCTGTTCGCCCAAAGCATTAAAATAAAAAACACAGAAACTAAAATAATGCTGATTCTTTTGAATTCCGAAATAGCATTTTTGATTTTTTCGCTTGAATTAATTTTGCCGGTAATTCTGCCTATAATATGTCTTATATTTCGGAAGAAATTAATATTTTCAATACTTTTCAATTTAACATACCTGCCAATCAATAAAATATACGGTTTAAATATAGTCCATGGGGAGGAGCTGTCGGCCCCGCGAAATTTCTTTTCTTGGAATTTATGATTTTAGGAATGTCGTTAGGTTTTATTTTCCCTTGAGAAACTCTCAGTAGTGTGCCGACCATAATTCTAACCATATTATAAAGGAAACCGTTGGCTTTTACTACAAAATTTACGAAATCGCCATCTTTTTCTATTTTAAAATATTCAATCGTGCGTTCCATATTTTCTTGTTTGCGACTGTCAAGCGTTGCAAATGCGGTAAAATCGTGCTTCCCGATAAAATTTTGGGCAGCTTCATTCATAAGTTCAGTTTTTAGCGGATACCAGTAATGCAGCGCGCGCCCGTCCAAAAAAGGATTGCGAATTTTATTATTCCAAATTTTGTAAATGTATTCCTTCCCTTTGCAAGAATATCTAGCATGAAAATTTTCATCTTTTTCGGCGCAATCATATACGCAAATATCGCCGGGCAGATGACGATTTAGCGCAAAAACGAAATTTTCACATTTCATACAAGATGTCGTGTGAAAATTTACAACATACATATTTGCATGAACTCCGGTATCTGTGCGGCTGCAACCTTTTATGTCAACACGTTCTTTGAGAATTTTATAAAGTGCCTCTTGAAAGATTTCCTGAACTGTTAACGCGTTTTCTTGAATTTGCCAGCCGTGATAATTCGTCCCGACATAACAAAGTTTTAACGCAATATTCCGTAAAATGTGTTTGGGCTTTTCATTAGCATGTTGTTGCATAGTATAACTCCAAAAATTATTAAAAATGTTGGGCTTGTTACTTTCGTTATCTGTTTGTGTTTTTGAAATCCAATTACGGGTGTGATTTTTATTTAAAAAATTTTATTTTTGCTCCAAATGGCAGTGGCGCCGGCAGGAATCACTACATCGGAATTCGAGACAGGAATCCCTATTTCGTCAGCAAAGACGTATCCACCGCGCTTTTTTGCAACTGTTTGAGAGAGCAGAGACGCCATAGTACCTGCAGAAAGACCTGTCGAGTAAGAATTGATGACAAAAAATTCAGGGTTTTCGGATAGTAATTTTTCGCATGTATTCACAAAATCATACAAACTATCCTCTAATTTCCAGATTTCGCCCTTTGGACCTCTGCCATAAGAAGGCGGGTCCATAATTACGCAGTCGTATTTGCGGCCTCTTTTAATTTCGCGCAGAACGAATTTTTCGCAGTCGTCGACAATCCAACGTATAGGTTTATCATCTAGTTTGGATAGTCTAGCATTCTCGCGCGCCCACGAGACCATGCCCTTCGCCGCGTCGACATGGCAAACTTCCGCGCCCGCTTCGGCGCAGGCGAGGGTAGCGCCGCCTGTATATGCAAATAAGTTTAAAACATTTGTTCCGCGAGCTCTTTTTGATATAACTTCCCTAAATAAATCCCAGTTTACTGCTTGCTCCGGGAAAATCCCGGTATGCTTAAAATTCATCATTTTTATATTAAATTTCAAATTTCTATACGAAACATTCCATATATTTTTAGGTATATTTTTTACTTCCCATCTGCCTCCGCCTGATGACGAACGATGATAAACAGCGTTTGGATTTTGCCAATTTTTATCGATTTTTGGTGTATTCCATATAATTTGTGGGTCGGGTCTTATCAAAATCATATCGCCCCAGCGTTCCAAACGTTCTCCGCTTGAGGCATCCAAAAGCTCATAATCTTTCCAATTTTTTGTAAATCTCATTTTATGTATTTCCTCTAAAATTAATCTAAATTGCTTTCGACGACTTCTTTCGCTTGCGCCAAAAGTCCGTCAAGTTTGCTTTCGTCTTCATGCTCGAACATAATTCTGATTTTTGGCTCTGTGCCTGATTCTCTAAGAACAATTCGGCCTTTTTCGCCGAGCTCATTTGTTATGTTTTTGATATAATCATTTATGTTTTTATTTTTTGCTATAATGCCTTTCTGCGATAATTTTATATTGATATTCAAAGATTTTTGAGGATATTTTTTTATTAATCTTCGTAATTCCGAAGCTTTTAGTTCGGAATTTGACAATATATTTATCAATTGAACTGCTGTAAGCTGACCATCACCGGTAGTCGAGTAATCTAAAAATATTACGTGCCCGGATTGCTCTCCGCCTAGGGAATAGCCCGTTTCCAGCATTCTTTCGAGGACGTACCTGTCGCCGACTTTCGTTTCCGAAAAGGCAATTCCGTTTTCGAAGCAGAACTTTTTAAGCCCCATGTTAGACATAATCGTTGCAACTAAAGTATCGTTTTTTAACCTGTTATTTTCCTTAAGGTTTTTCGCGCAAATAGCTAAAATAACGTCGCCATCCATGGTTTCGCCGGTTTCGTCCACGGCAAGACATCTGTCTGCATCTCCGTCAAAAGCGATTCCGATATCATAGCCATTATCAATTACGTATTTTTTTAAGCTCTCGAGGTGCGTAGAGCCGCAATTATCGTTGATGTTTGTGCCGTTTGGGCTGCTATTTATTATAGAAGCATTAATGCCGAGCTTTTTAAATAGCATCTCTGCCGTGGCGCTCGCCGAACCGTTTGCGCAGTCAATAGCTATTTTTAGCTTACGCGGGAAATTTTTAACCGTCTGAGCTACGTAATTAGTGTAATCAGTCAGTGCTGTGCTGCATTTTGTTACTTTGCCAATCCCATCGCCGACGAGCGGGGGAGAGGACTCAAAATTATTTTCCGAAATCAACTTTTCAATCTTATTTTCGATTTCGTCCGGTAATTTGTATCCATTTTTATCAAATAGTTTTATGCCGTTGAATTCATAGGAATTGTGCGATGCCGAAATCATAATTCCTGCATCGGCGTTATATTTTTTTATTAAATAAGCGACGGCCGGCGTGGGCACGACTCCCAGAGAAACAGCCTCTGCTCCACATGAGCATAAACCTGCAAAAAGCGCTGATTCGAGCATATCCGACGAAATTCGCGTATCTTTTCCTACTAGAATTTTCGGCTTGCTTTTTTGAGAATCAGTTAGAATTTTTGCGGCCGCTTTGCCGATTTTTATTGCCAGCTCGCATGTGAGTTCTTGGTTAGCTATGCCGCGAATACCGTCTGTACCAAAAAGTTTTTTCATTGTAAATTTGTTTCCTCCAAAGTGTGTTATTCAAAAGTGCATTGTTCGGGCTGTTCGTTTTGATTTTTATAGCCTAAATGTAAGTATGCGGCTTTAGTTACGCATCTCCCTCTTGGCGTACGGCTGAGGAAGCCTATTTGCATCAGGAACGGCTCATAAACATCTTCGATAGTGATTGCTTCTTCGCCGATAGCCGCCGCAAGTGTTTCAAGCCCCACGGGCCCTCCGCCATAAAATGTTATCATGGTTTCGAGAAGTCTTCTGTCGTTGGCGTCAAGTCCGAGTTCATCAACGTCAAGTTTGTGTAGAGCTGTCCTTGCAATTTTTAAATTTATTTCTCCTTCGCCCAAAACCTGCGCAAAATCACGTACTCGTTTTAGTAATCTGTTTGCAATTCTGGGCGTGCCTCTGGAGCGTGACGCAATCTCCAAAGCTCCTTCTTCGTTTATTTTAATTTTCAAAATAGATGCGCTTCTTTTTACGATTTGTGAAAGCTCTTCGGGCGAGTACATTTCGAGCCTTAAAATCACACCAAATCTGTCACGAAGCGGTGCAGTAAGCTGCCCTGCTCGAGTCGTCGCGCCTATAAGAGTAAATTTCGGAAGCGGCAGGTGATAGGAGGTCGCCATTTGGCCTTTTCCTGTTACGATGTCTATCGAGAAGTCCTCCATGGCAGGATATAAAATTTCCTCGACAGACCTTGAAAGTCGGTGAATTTCGTCAATAAATAGCACATCGCCTTCCGAAAGATTTGTAAGAAGCGCGGCCAGATCTCCGGGCTTTTCTATCGCGGGCCCGGAAGTAATTCTGATATTTACGCCCAGCTCTTTGGCGATTATCATGGAGAGCGTTGTTTTACCCAGCCCGGGAGGCCCATAAAGCAAAACGTGGTCGAGTGGTTCTCTCCTGAATTTTGCCGCATCTATAAAAACTTTCAAGTTATCCTTTGCTTTTTCTTGCCCGATGTATTCGTCAAGAGTTTGAGGGCGCAGGGGGTTATCGTTTTCGGTATCTTCTGTTATTTCGGCGGGATCTAAAATTCTGTCGTCCATTTAATTACACCTTCTTTGCCATTGATTTTAGCGCGGTATTTATCATTTCTTCAACGCTTGTCTCGGGGTTTAGCGCCGATAAAACAGGAACAACATCAACGGCGGAAAAGCCGAGTGTAGCAAGTGCTTTTGTAGCTTCCGAGATTTTCGAATTTTGAATAGGTATATTTGTAAACGAATTGTTTGATGCTGTAAAGCTATTTTTTGAAATTTTATCTTTTAATTCCAGAACTATTCTTTCGGCTGTTTTTTTGCCTATACCCGAGGCCGCCGTTAAACTTTTGCTGTCGCTCGATGTTATCAAAATTGCAAGCTTATCGGCGGGGAACTGCGAAAGTATTGCAAGTGCGGCTTTTGGTCCTACTCCCGAAACCGAAGTTAAAAGTTTAAAATACTCAAGCTCTGTTTTGTCGGAAAACCCGAATAAATCGACTGCGTCTTGCCTAACGTTCATGTAGGTATATAAGGTAACTTCGCTTCCGATTTTTCTGCTGAGTGCGCTTTGGGTATAGAGCGAAGTCAGACATTTGTAGCCTACTCCCGCGCATTCTACTACCAAAAAATTACTTTCCGCAGTTAATAATATTCCTTTTAGGCTGTATATCATAACAAAAAACTCCTCATATTAAAAATTCCCTGTTTTACGGTTTATGTATTGAAATCCGAGCGAATTTGCATGGCATATTGCAATCGCGAGTGCGTCTGCGGTATCATCGGGCTTTGGCATTTCTTTGAGCCTCAGTAAGCGCTGCGTCATCATCATGACTTGAGGTTTTTGCGCTTTACCGTAGCCTGTGACCGCTGTTTTTACTTGTAGCGGTGTGTATTCATATATAGGCAACCCAAATTTTTTTATCGCTAAAAGCGTCACCCCTCTAGCTTGCGCAACGTCTATAGCCGTTTTGTGGTTATTTTGAAAATACAGCTTTTCAATTGAAACTTCATCGGGTTTATATGTATTTATAATGTCCGATAACTCGTTAAATATTATTTCAAGCCTGTTCGTAAACTCATCATTAGCGCTTGTGAATATTGCTCCATGATGTATAGGTGTATATTTTGCATTTTTGAATTCAATAATTCCGTATCCCACTATCGCATATCCCGGATCAATTCCCAAAATTACCATTCGATCACCTCTAACTGACTAATTATATCATGGTATAAAACGAAAATAAATAAAAATCGAGTATGATAGTACCGGAAATATTTTTTAAAAAATTTATTGAAATTATTCTCATTAAATGATAAAATAAATTCGTAAAATGAATTTATCTGGGTGTGGCGCAGTTTGGTAGCGCGCTTGAATGGGGTTCAAGAGGCCGCAGGTTCGATTCCTGTCACTCAGACCAATTTGACGCTAAACACGGTAATTTATACTGTGATTTGGTGTCATTTTTTTAGGGGGAAGTATATTTTGAGAAAATTTTTAATTGTAGGGACAACCGTATTTTCCTTATTTTGCGGTGTTTGTTTTAGTGTATTTTGCAGTGCCAAAAATACCGATTTGAACAAATTTAAAAACATTTCCGAAACCATAGTAGACAATTATGACGGAAGCACTGATCCAAAAAATTCTTTTTTTGCTTTGATTTCCAGAATGAGATATGTGAAAAGATGGTCGGTTTTTAAAAACAGTGAGGAAGAAGATCTCGAAAATCACAGCTTCGAAGTCGCAGTAATAGCTCATGCTTTGGCTACAATTAAAAATGAAAAATTTGGCGGAAAAGTAGATGAAAACAAGGCATGTGTAAAGGGGCTTTTTCACGATTTTTTAGAGGTGATTACGGGAGATGCTCCGACGCCGGTAAAATATTTTGATCTCGAAATGAAAAAAATGTACACAAAACTTGAAGAAAAAGCAGCCAAAGAGGCGATCGAAAGAATTGAAGATGAAGATATAAGAGCCAAGTATTCAGAAATAGTGTCACCGAACAACGCATCCGAAGATATCAGCGATGAGGATAAAGAGATTGCTCGAATTGTTAAAGCCGCGGACAATATTTCGGCGCTGATAAAGTGTTTGCGCGAGAAACGTGCGGGTAACAACGATTTTGACAAGGTGTATGAGCGACTGTCCGATAAGATCAAAAATGACAAAAACGAGGAAGTAAAGTATTTTGTTGATAACTATCTAAAAATTGATTTTGAATAATAAAAGAGTTGAAAAATGTTTTTATATATGTTAAAATACAGCCAATTATAGGTTTAAAATTATTTAAAGCAGAGAGGAGTTTCAAGGTGGATCATGAGCACGGAG
>CAMZEH010000002.1 GCA_947305745.1 uncultured Clostridia bacterium
TCAGGCTCAGGTTCAGACTTAGGTTCAGGCTCAGGTTCAGACTTAGGTTCAGGCTCAGGTTCAGACTTAGGTTCAGGCTTAGGTTCAGGCTTAGGTTCAGGTTCTTTCTTAGGCAGTGGAATAGTTCCCGTTGTAGTTGTGATTGCAGGTTGTGATGGTTGATTTAGTTCGTTTATTTTATTAGTTATATATTTCCACAAAACAAGCGCCATAAAAACTTTTAGTCGGTTTGAAAGCCTACCGCTTTTTAGTTTTTCTATAACATTAGAATTGTGCTTTCTTCTGTTTTCTTCATTACGCTTTTCCTTGTTGGTCAGTTTTTTCAAACCTTCAGGTGCATCTTTTTCTTCAATATCTTGCCCCTTTTTGGCAAGCAAAAACTTTCGAAGTTCTTTTTCAAATTTTGTTAATCTTTCAACGTTTTTATTCCATTCGTCATTGTTCCTAATTTCCTGGTGTATATTTTGATAAATAAGCTTGCAGAAAAGTCCGCTTTTTTTAGTGCCTAAAGACTTTGCCTGCTTTTCTATGGCATTTAAAAATTTTATCATGTTACCTGCATCATTGAGTTTATCCGCAAAACCATTCACACTACTCTGATCCTGATTGGAAGGTATTGCGGTAAAAATTGATGTTATGCTATTGATAGAATCCTCCTTTTTGATATCTTTGAATTTGATGTTTAAAAAGTTTTGTAAATTCTTGAAGTCGATATCTTTTAATAATTTTTCGGTAGCCCTTGTGCCAGGAGATATAAAAATAGACATAGCAAAATCACATCTTTCTATATATAATGATTATGTTTATTATATATGTGTATTTTAATATAGTCAACTGTTTTTTGTTGAATATAAAAATATTTTTTTCGTAATAAATACCTACGCGTGACTGTATTTGCGTAAAATAAAGCATTAATTTTACGTTTTTTGTTTTTACCGATATTTGAAAAATACATATTTATTAGATACAATTATGGTAGAAAAGATTAAAACTTGCGAGGTGGGAATCATGGTGATATTAATTACGGGGCCATCATATGTCGGTAAAACAATTCTCGCTCAAAAAATGCTTGAAAAATATAAATATCCATATATTTCAATAGATCATCTGAAAATGGGACTGATTCGAAGCGGTAATACAAACCTCACGCCTGAAAGTGATGCCAAACTCACTGAATATCTGTGGCCTATTATAAAAGAGATGATTAAAACCGCAATTGAAAACAATCAGAATTTGATCGTAGAAGGCGGATATATTCCATTTGACTGGCGAAAAGATTTTGATGATAAATATTTATCGTCTATTCATTTTATATGCCTTGCGATGACCGATAGATATATCGAGGAAAATTTTGAAAAAATAAAAAATCATAGTAACGATCTTGAAATAAGGCAAGATGCCATACCATGCACTATCGAAAACATAAAAAATAACAATCATCTTTATATAAACGGTTTTAAAAAGAATAACGAGAATATAACTATAATTGACGATAATTATAAAAATATCATATCGTCCGCCTGTGCCAAATTTTGAAACCTCACCAAATTCTAAACAAACGTATACGCCCTATGGATTTCTCCTTGACGTACCAACTATCGTTTTTTATTATTATCGTGTGGATTTAACTTTTTTCGCGCATTACCCAAGCTACTTGCTCTACTTTGGGGCCATCAAAATTTAAATTGTCACGATTAAATAAAGCGCCCAAGATTTAATCTCGAACACTTTTATTTGATAATTATTTTTTACCTTCTACCAAGCGTTGTATTATCTTTGACCCTGCTTTGAAGTTCTTTAATAGGACTCGGTTTGATTTGAAATCTATAATCCTCACCATTTTTGCCGAGGTAGCTTTCAATAACCGCATGTGAAGGCACATCGCCCACTGTTTTATTTATTTTATTTTGAAATTCAAAAAATTCACTATCCTCAGCCAACAAGGAAACATCGGTATAATCTTCCTTATCTGAAGTATTGCGAGCAGTACCTGCAAGAATATCCCTGACATAGTCTACATTCGATTCAAGCTTCAAAAGTTTTGGAAAATCTCCGTTCGGAATAACTTCTTCCCAATCCCTCTTTTCGTACTTTCTAAGAAGTTCTGCCGCTTTATGAAGATGTGCGACCTCCTGTGTAAAATGCTGCTCCCATATTTTTTTAATATATGGATCCGTTTCATACTCGAAGCAAGAATAATACAAGTAGCATTCCGTATATTCGTGGCAAAGTAAATTTTCAAGCCATGTCATGTTAGTATCCAGCAAAGACCCATACTGACTCACATGTTCTTCTTCTACCAGGCCTATCTCCTGATAAAGTTTTCTGCCTATATCAGATGTATAAAAACCTGCAATATTCATATAGTAGTTCATTGTTTGCTGCTCTGCAGCAGTTATTATCGATACGTTTAATTTCGTAATAGGACTTGCAGACACTGAATTTATATGTTTTTTTATATTATCGTAAGGGTGTCTGTGATGTGCGATGGTGGGACGTCCCGGCATAATTTCCGTATACTTGCCAACTAAGTTTTCAGCATGAATTCCGTGTTCCATTTCCAGCAAATCGGCGTATCTGTAAAGGTGATCGAAATCCTCAAGTAACGCAAAATCAAGCGCTGATTTTACTATGGCATCAGGCTCACTTTTAGCAAGCCCGGCTGTAAGGTCAACGGCTAGCTGTTCATAACTTATGGTAGTTTCGAGCACGGTTTCGTCTATCGGTTTTAATGTGGCAATTTTTTTCTGTTGCTGTTTTTCAATATATCTCGATAGTGCAAGTTCTCTGCGGAGTTCATTATTGGTACAGTTTCTCGAGAATTGGTGGGAAAACCAATTAGCCTCATACTCAGCTCCGTTCATAAGTATTATACGCGCTTTCGTGTAAGGGTCAACTTCGTTTTTATCGTAGGAATAATCGTAAAGTTCTTTCCAGCTCCTTACACTATCAAAAATTTTTGTGGTTTTTTCTTTAAATGGGTTCAAAACAAATTCCTCCTGAATAATTTTTTACAGTATTTAGTGTGGACAATTTTTTGATGGTTATACAATTTATCTCGCACCGCCTCGCTCCGGCAAAGATAAATTTCGAAAATAATAGAATTCACAACGTAAAAGCCACTCAAAAATGTTTGTCACAAATTTGAATGGCTGCTTTTTAATTTTTAGATGCTAACGGCTAAATATCAATATAAACTGTTTATGTTTTATCTTCTGAATCTTTTACCAATAGGTTTTTTAAATGCCGTTGCAAATCCAATCAGACTTCCCATTAAAATAATGGTCCAAACCGTACATCTAAAATATATATTATCTCCCGTCAAGAAAGATTTTATCGAGTTTTTGCTATCGTCTTCGGCACCATCCTCACCGCCATTTTCTTCTTTGCGGTCATCTTCGTCCGGTTTCTTCCTCACCGGATCAAATAATACGTAACTACCAAGATGATCTGTTTCAAAAGATAGGTAAGTAACTCCATCTATAGTTTCTAACTTCTGGCTGCCACTAAAATCACCACTATTTAAAGATTTTACAAACAGTGCATGGGCATCATCTTTATCCCATCCGGCAGGCAACTCAATATAAATCTTAACTTTTCCACCTGTAATCTCGCTATACTCTTCGCCGTTTCTATCCTTAGCTCCTATGTTAAAATAAAGTATCCTATCCAAGTTATCGACATATTTTTTATCAATCTTGGAATTCAGTTCATTTATAATGGTTTGATCAGTTATAACGTCACAAAAGAAAGTTGAACCGTATTCAAATATCCCCTCTTTTGCTCTTATATTAAGACCTAGCTGACCATATTTTGAGTCTTCTATAAAGCCATTTCTGTCCAACCGCGCAGTTAAGCCAGCTGCATCATATCGTTTTACCGCCATTGGATCAGGGAAAAATTCAGCATTATTTTTTCCCACGGCATTTGAAATAAAAATTGTTTCCCCATGTTCTCCTTTATAATCTTCAACTACAAAATTATACTTTTTTGCACCCGTAACACGAACCATAAAACTCCGCTTTTCCGGTCCAGGCACTGAAAAAATACTCTTAGAATCAGCATCAGCGTAATCCACAGCCGCAATTTTCAACGGAAATTTATCCTCCGTAAAAAAGTCACTGTAATTCTCGAAATACTCATCACTAAAATCAAGGACTATATAATCTTCAAGATCCGACTCATCAACATAATCAATAGCATCTCTCTGCCCATCGCTTATCGCCATTACCAGCGTCGTACTCTCAAGATCTACAGATGCCAAATGAGCGTCTATTACAGCACTACCGACGGCTCGGCTTCCGCCAATAGCCTGTGCATAATATGGAGCAACGGCATAAACATTAGCGTTACCTTCAATTGTTACGCTACCTTTCGGGTTGCCCTCAATTGTGCACCCACGGCCAAGGCCTATCGCCGCACCACCCTCAGGGGTTTGGCCCGATCTCGTATCATTCGTTGCCATTGCTATAACCTTGGCGTTATCTTTTATAGTTATATCTACGTTAAAATTATCGGCATCATAATTGGTAGCTCTACTTGTTCCGCGTCCGGAGCCTATTCCTGCGCCTCCGGATGCTCCGATAGCTGTAACGTCTGCGTTTCCCTCAATAACTATAACACCGGAAGACGCGCCATATCCTCCTCCAATCCCTGCGGCGTGCGTATTGGAATACCCTTCTCCATATAAAGTTTCGGTATTGTAGGGGTCAAAATTGTCAAAATTTATATGATAACCCGCCGCTTTAACAGTTCCGCCGCTTATTTTAATATTCCCGCCGTTATAAAACCCAACTCCTGCCGCAACAGCCGCGCCGCCACTAGTTCCGTAGCCGGAGCCTATACCTGCACCGCTACCGGTTCCAAGCGCTATAACGTTTCCGCCTTTTATTTCTATATTAGAGGCGCTCGAATGATATCCAGAGCCTATTCCCGCACCTCTGTTTCCGCCTATTGCCATAATATTTCCGCTATAGATAATCACATTCCCGGCTTTAGGGTTAGTTGCCGATGCCGAGCCGTAACCTATTCCGCCAATACCCGCGCTGTATTTACCGCCCGTCACAGTAAGACTACTCCCGTCCATGCCGTAAATATTAACAGTTGACCCTTCTTCAACCTCTATCCCCGCTGATATAATCCCCGAGTTACCCGCAAGAACATTATCGCCCTCAAAAACCAGATTAACGGTTGAATTATCACTTATCCTAATCGCGGCGCCATAGCTCGTCCCTTCGTTGCTATGAATCACACCTGAAATTTTAACCGTTTTATTTTCGTTTATTTTTAAAGTGCCTTCCCAATTGTTGTCGCTATTATAAGTAACATCCACCTCAGGTATGGGGAAATTCGATTCGCCAACTGCCACTATCATACCCACAAATAATGCTATGCACAATGAGAAAATCCAAAAGCCAGTACTCGGACTTTTAAATTGCTTATTCTTCATAAATTCATCCTTATTCCATTCAATTTTAGCGTATTTATTAAAAAATATACAGACAAGTTCTCTACGTAATTTATAAATAAATATAAACAAAATATATACATATATAAAGATAAAGTCAACCATTTATTTTAAAAAATTGCAAAAATAAATAACTTAATATTTGAACCACTTTATAGATTATTATGTCTAAACATTTTATAAACATATAGCCCACCTCGCGAATGTTTCCAAGAAAATATTGTAGTCATGTCACTATATAATACGTGAATGTCAAAATGCAAAAACCGTACAATTTAATGTATGGTTTTTGCATTTATCTTTTTGATTTACTGACAATCTCATAGCTCATATTAATAAGATCAAAAATTTCTTTAATTTCTACTGCATCATCGTCTATCAGAATACTTATCCAGTGTTCTTTATTCATATGATACGCAGACAAAAAGCTTTTTCGATTTATAAATGAACCTATCATCATCGGATCGCATTTTACGTTCATAATCCATAAAATTTCCTCACCTTCCAAGCCTAAATTTTCTCTCGGCACGTCCATTATAATACCATACCACTTTTTATTGACTTTGTTCCTGAGGACTGCATAATTTGGATACTTTCTCCATAAATACTCAGGATCGGTTTCAAAATGATTTTTTACGTAAGCCAGTATAATTTTAACTCTGTCTGTCATATAGATTTCACCTCATTATGCGCAAAATTTCATTTTTTAAAAATTAATCCATAGTAATCGGCTATACCAAGCGCATCCGCATGAACAAGATGCTTAAGTTTATCATCGCTAGACAAAAAACTATAATAATCATCGCTGTTACTGAGGTGTGCGTGTTCAACAAGCACTGCCAAAATACCATTTCTGACGCCATGTCTTATAATTCCGTACCAATCGCTCGCATCGCCGTTAGGATACGTATCTCCGTCATCGGCAGGTCTTCTTAATAACCCATCTTTTAATTCTGCCATATTGCTTTTGGCATTTTTAGGTACTGTTACTCCTATATTTTTTAAATTTTTGATGATTTTTTTTGCAATCTTTTCTTCTCTTACGTATAAATCATTTTTTACACTTTTCTTTTTGGTTTTATTATTATTCTCTGTGGGTTTATTATTTGGGTCGTAGTGCGAGTGAGTAACAAGAACCATTGCACCTCTAATTTCCCTATTTGGTGCAGCATTAAGATGCATTGACAAAAACAAGTCAGCATTATGTTTTTTGCCAAACTTTACCCTCTCATACAGACTGGGATTCTTATTTTTCTTACAGGTGATATAGACATTTACATTTTTATCATCTTTCGTTTTATAATTGGAAAGCTCATCTTTTAAAAACCGCGCCATTTTATGATTTAAATCTCGTTCAATGATTTCTTTTCCGTCATAGGTGTAAGCACAGCCGGGTGATTTATCACCGTGCCCCGGATCGAGAACGATATTAAGGCAATACGCATTTGATTCAAAAATAAAACAAAAAATGAATAAACAAAAAATCATAGCTGTTTTAAAATACGTTCGCATAAAATCCCCCATAATTCACAATTAATTATTTTGAGAGATTTTACCATAAATCTAAACCCAATTCAATTAATAAAAAGTGTGATTTCATTAAGAAATCACATCGATATTGCTATCACATTACTACT
This sequence comes from uncultured Clostridia bacterium, assembly GCA_947305745.1. Lineage (GTDB taxonomy): Bacteria > Bacillota > Clostridia > Oscillospirales > Acutalibacteraceae > UMGS1491. The sequence continues at coordinate 7,105 of CAMZEH010000002.1, forward strand.
TTGCTGAAGCAATCGTACAACAAATAATTTTACCTGCGCCGGAGCTACTGAGAATTTTTGCGCATTCTTTAAAGGTATTACCGGTAGTTACGATATCATCACATAAAATAAAATTTTTATTTCTGACTTCTTCTCTATTTAAAACAGAAAAAGCACCTATCAAATTCCGAGTTCTATCTTCAGCACCCAGTTCATGTTGTGTAAACGTTTCACGAATTTTTACAAGCACATTTTTCACAGGAACTTTTAGTTTCTTGCCAAGCACCTCTGCCAAAAGTTCGGATTGATTATATCCCCTGTCTTTAAAATTTTTCTCCGACATAGGCACAAAACAAATATAATCAACATCACTTATATCCGAATTCTCCAAAAGCTTCTCGGCAACCGAACTCGCGAAGAAATCCAAGTTGCTGCGAACGTTATGAAACTTTAATTTCAAAATAGCTTTTCTTACCCCGCCGGTATATAAAAACGGAGAAATGCACTCGATAAATTTCTCTCCACCAAAATAAGGTATATGACGAACAATCGTAGCAGGAGAAAAAATATCGGTGCAGTTTTCGCACATATTTTTATCATATTCGATGACTTCATCGCAAAATATACATCTCTTTGGGAAAATACAACTAATTAAAAAATTTTTTATACTCATAATATTTTTTCGAGCGCCGAAATCGCTTCTTTCATTTGTAAATCCTCATCTGCAGAATTATTCACTACATTTACATCGGGCTCAAGACCTTTTTTGAATATCTTTTTACCGCTAGCAGTCATATAAAATGCGTCCGGGAAAATAACCACTGAATCATCAGAGAGATTCACAGCTTTTGTCCTCACGGCATTGCCTGCCGTTTCTACACCGACAATCTTAGCCCCGCAAGAATCTTTTAATGCCAATGCAAAAACTTCCGCAAAACCTGAAGTTTCATCGTTCACCAATACAACAAACTTAACGCTTGTTCCACCTGAGGAAGTAGAACATATGACATCTTTTTTGTCATTTGCATCTAAAGTATAGATAATGTCGCCCTTAGGAGCAATATGTTGCATAGATGCCACGATTTCCTGCTCACTGCCTTTAGAACAATTTCTGAGATCCACAACAATTCCTCGCACACCTTCAGATATTAAATTATTAAGTGCGGTTACAAAATTAGCGGAAAAATTCTTCCCTAACGATGAACATCTTATAGAAGCAAAATTATTTTCTGTAGATGAAATTTCCAGATCGCCGGAAATACTTTCTTGTTCGCTTTTATAGGACTTATAATCAGCCGAACTCAAAAACTTTGCATTGCTGTCGCCAAGACCTTTGATGTAACCCATACATGTTGCGTCCAAAAGCTTGTCCTCGTCGATTTTGCCGATGTATCCGTCGCGGATATTATAGTCAACCTCGCTAAGTTTCGAGTACATTTTCTGCTTTTCCTGCGCATATCCGACAATACTGTTGAATTTGCGCATAGCCATATTGTATCCTAATGAATAGACCAGTGCTGCAACGATGAAAAGTGCCGCTACAGTAATACTAACAGAAACTTTTTTGCTGAGAATTTTACCGAATATTTTCATAACCAATCACTCCTTTTGTATTTTAGTAGCCAACAATTGCTCTGGGGTTTGTTCTTACACCATTAACTCTGTATTCAAAATGCAGGTGAGGCCCGGTCGAGAATCCTGTGCTTCCGGCATTCCCGATTTTTTGCCCTTTGCCAACTTTTTGCCCTCTTGAAACACTTACGGAACTAAGGTGACCGTAAAGCGTTGATTTGCCGTTTCCGTGGTCGATAACTACGTAGTTACCATACCCGCCACCACGACCGTCGGTGCATGCCATTATTACGGTACCGCTATTTGCAGCAACAATGCTCGCGCCGTATATCGAACCTTTTCCGCATCCGCCACCGATATCAATGGCTCCATGAACGTGAGAACGTCCCTCGCAATCACTAAAACCGGAAGTGATGTGATGATAACCCGGCGCAGGCCATACCCAATCTCCGCTTGCAACTGTACCCGCCTCAACAGGCTTACCTTGTGCGGCTTGCCTTCTTCTTTCTTCTTCCAAACGGCGCTGCTCTCTGGCGATTTCATCGTCAATTGCTTTTATTGCGGCATCGTTTTGATCTATTCTTCTCTGAACATCTTTGGCATCAGATTCAAGCTTTTTAAGAAGTTCTTCGCTCTTGTCTACCAAATCTTGAAGATCATATCTGTTTTTCTCCAAGTCAACTTTTTCGGTTTCTTTATCTGATTTTGCTTTTTCAATCTCTTCTTTTTTTGCCTCAATATTTTTAAGGTCAGCTCTAAGATCATCTATGAGTTTCTGGATTGTTTGGCTCACAGAACGCACAATATCGGCTTTATCGAGAAAATCTTCAAAACTTTTTGCTCCGAGTATTATATCGAGAGTCGTTGTATCGCCCGCAACATATATCGACGCCAAGCTGTTTTTTAATAAAACAACTTTGTGATCCATATCTGCGCGTATTTCCCCGATTTGTTTTTCAATTTCTTCTATATCTTTATCCAGATCGTCTATGTACGCGTTGGATTCATCAATTTGCTTCTGGACTACTTCTATTTGAGCGTCAAGATTTTTCTTTTTCCCCGCCTCTTCGTTTACGCTATCCTTGGCGCTTTGGAGCTCACTGGCAAGCTCTTTTCTTTTGTTTTGCAAATCAGCTTTAGCCTGTCTTCTCTGCTCGGTAGCACTCGTTGCGATAATTGGAGGAATGAAGTACCCTGTCATTATCATCAAAGAGGAAACTACGCAAAAAGTCCTCTTTAAAACGCCCTTACCATGCAACAACTTCGCCACCTTCTTTCGAAAGATATCTCTTTATAGAAATAAGTCCGCCAATAACACCGAACAAAATTCCCGCAGCTGTAAAAATTCCTAAAACTTGCCATACAATGTCGGTAAACGCAATGCTGTGAAACGGCAAAATTCCCGCAACCAAATTGAACATACTGTTATATACGAAATAAAGTATCACCGTGGAAACAATGGCGGAAATAATTCCTATTGCCATACCTTCAATTATAAATGGTGCTCTGATAAATCCATTTGTCGCACCTACTGATTTCATTATACTGATTTCAAATCTACGACTATGCATTGTAATTTTTATTGTATTCGAAATTATAAAAAGCGATACAATACCGAGTGAACATACTATCCATATACCTGCTTGTCCAACCAATTTATTGAAATCTGAAAGTTTCTTGGCGGTTTCGCTCCTGTCGCTCACGGATTCAACATTCGGAATGGCTTTTATTTTAGAAACGGTTTTGTTATACAAAGACAGATCTTCCATTGTGATATGGTATGCTTCAGGGAAAGGGTTTTCACCTTCTTCTACGATTTCGTAAAGCTCCCCGAGAACATCTTTATATTTCTCTATAGCTTTTTCGCTCGGATAATAATCACATTTGAGAATATTCGGCACGGCTGCAATCTTTTTGCCGGCTTCGACTACTTCTTGATCGGTAATATCCTTCTTCAAAAATACTGTCATGCTATTTTGATGTTCAACCGATTCGAGGGCTTTATTTATGTTCAGCGAAATAAGCATCGCACCGCCCGTAAGTATCATACAGCACGTCATTACCAGCACAGATGCTGCGGACATTATACTATTGCTCCATAAATTTTTAAATCCTTCTTTAATAAAATACTTCAAATAATGTGCACTCATCTTATTTCACCTCCGGCAGAATATCATTAATAATTTTACCGTTAACGATTTCGACAATTCTGAAATTAAAATGCTTAACTATAGACATATCGTGCGTAACCATAATTATGGTCGTTCCGCATTTATTAATCTCTTTCAAAAGTTCGACTATCTCAAGCGACATCGCAGGGTCGATATTTCCGGTAGGCTCGTCCGCCAAAATCATACGAGGATTATTAACGAGCGCGCGCGCAAGCCCTACCCTTTGTTTTTCGCCGCCGGAAAGTTCCGAAACTTTTTTACGGGCTTTATCACTAAGTCCGACAAGATTGAGAACATAAGGCACTCTACGGCTTATTTCTCTGCTGCCGGCGCCGACAACGTGCATCGCAAAAGCAACATTTTCAAAAACGGTCATCTTTTCTATGACTCTGAAGTCTTGGAAAACAATGCCCATTGTCCTTCTTAGATATGGGATTTTTCTCTTTTTGAGGTGAGTTATGTTTTCACCACTTATGATAATTTCACCAGAAGTTGGCTCCTGCTCTTTGGAAATCAGTTTAAGTAACGTACTCTTTCCGGAACCCGACGGCCCGACTATGAACACAAATTCTCCATCTCTAACATTCAAATCTATGTTTTTGAGTGCGACAGAATTATTATCGTAAAATTTTCCAACACCTCTAAATTCTACCATAATGTTATCTCCACCTTGCTTTAAAATTTTAATGTGTTGCCAAAATAAGAGGCAACACATATTTATTTCTTGTGCTTTTTACTAAAATTTCACAGGGTTTGACATCAAATATTTCTTAACCATAAGCGCTACTTTGAAAACTATTGCATCTTCAAATTCTCTCAAATCAAGACCGGTAATCTTTTTGATTTTCTCAAGTCTGTATACGAGCGTATTGCGGTGTACAAAGAGTTTTCTGGACGTTTCGGAAACATTGAGGCTATTTTCGAAGAACTTTTGAATTGTAAAGAGTGTTTCCTGATCCATCGATTCAACCGAACCCTTTTTGAATACCTCTTTGAGGAAAGTTTCGCAAAGAGTTGTCGGCAATTGATATACCAAACGAGCAATTCCAAGGTGATCATATGTAACAATGCTTTTTTCTGTGTCGAAAACTTTGCCGACTTCAATCGAAACCTGAGCTTCTTTAAACGATCTTGCCAAATCTCTGATCCCGGTCACCGGAGTTCCTACGCCAACCACGCAGTGAGTATAGTATTCTCCTGAGAGAGTATCGACAATTGAAGCTGCCAATTTCTCGAGAGATTTTGTATCGGTGTCTTCGCGAATTTCCTTAACTAGGGCAATATCAGTTTCATTTATACTGACAACGAAATCTTTGCTCTTATCTGGGAAGAGCGCCTGAATTACGTCATAAGGTGAAACGTCAGATTTGGATTTAACTTTGACTATCATACAAACTCTGGTAACGTCCGAATTAAACCCAAGTTCGCGTGCTTTAAGATAAATATCTCCCGGCAAAATATTATCGAGTAAAACGTTTTTGATGAAATTGAGTCTGTCTTTCTTCTCGTCTGTATTTTGATAAACACTGTTCATCGCAACAGCCAAAATTTCCGCCTCGTGTTTCGCAGATTCGTCTGTCGACATGATGAAAACCACACGATCAGGATTTGAAGTATCGCCGAATGATTTACAAGTATAACCACCCACCACAAACGGTTCAGAAGAAGCCATTAAGCTATCGGTTATAAGGGCTAAATTTTCACCCAAACGGGCAACATCGCTACAAGCGATTACTGTTGAAGATTTGTCAACAACACCTACAACCTTTCCTAGAACCTCCGAAGTTTGATGAGCAATGTTTTGAAATAACTTGTTTGACATTATTATACCTCTTTCTTACTGAATTCTTTGAAATACTAAGATGACAATAATCCATCTGTTCTTTTATTGATTATATACAATTAATAATTTTTTTGCAAGCATTTATTTCAATAAATTAAAGCCAGGCCCCAAAAAGCGCATTTTGTATATTATTTAGGCTTGTTTTTTGGTCTTTATATATATTTTACACTTTTTCAAAAGTATTCTTTCACCTTAAAACACAAGTACAGACACTAAATTAAAAAAATCGACCGAAATATATCAGTCGATTTTTAACACTTGTTTTTGAAAAACGTCACTTAAGTCTTTTAATTATACGGTCATAGTTTTCTTTCAGGTAGTCATACGTTGTTTGAGGAACAAGTTTTTCAAGCTCTTCCCAATTCTTTTCTTTCAGGTTTTTTCTAACTTTCGAAGCACTTATCACTTGACCGCTGCCAAGCGTTTTACGAGGAATTTCTATAACTTCTATTCCGTATTCGGGAAGTTGTCTTTTCATAAAATTATTATGCTGCTGCGTAACCTTGTCGATAGGTTCTTCGCCGAAGAACCTTCTTGTTGCGCCGATTGCCGGAGCAATATAAGCACCATACAAATCAACGTCTTTCGTCGGATTCAAAATAACTTTGCTCTGCAAGTTATCTTTATCAAAATAATCGGGGAACGTAAACTTAGAGCACATCCATTTCCCGGTTGTAAGAAGCGTTATTTTATCACCCAAATCGGCAACGCCCCTCTTCACCATTTCGTAGCGATCTTTAAACGAAAATTCCGAAGCGTCTTCCTCGACTACAAAAAGGAACAAGTGATCAACGCGGTTGAGCGCCTCTTCGATTAAGTATCTATGACCGCGCGTAAACGGATTACAATTGACATTGAGGGAACCTATCTTTTTATGAGCGTCACGGTAGGGCTTTGAAAGTTTCTCCAGATTTTTTAAGTAAGGTTTAAAATCGGGATTTTCATTTATAAAGGTTTCATCGCGATCTTGATAATCATATTTTACTATTCGGTCCTCAAAACTACGACTTAAAAGTTCTTTGATTTTGCTTTTTATAGTATCGTATATGAAATCCGCAATCATCTTACATCCTTTTTGATTCACATGCGTAATATCGTTAACTACGAAATTTGCAAGCCTCAGCTTATTAATCTGTGCACTGATCTCATGGTAGTAATATCCTTTATTTTTTATTATATCTTTTAAATTATTACTGAAATCACGCTCTTCGATTACTATATCACCGGGTTTAAAAGCTGTATCGAGTATGTACTCAAAATCGTTTACTTCATCGCTTTCGCACCCATAAGCGACCACATTATATAATCCACGAAAATCTTTATTTATTCTTTTTTGCATAAAGTTTCCGATCGTATAATCATCTGAAACATATTTACTTCTCATAGTACAAGGTCCGTAGAGATAAACAGTATTTCTGTACTCCCTAGGTGCGCTTGGAATATACCTCGCGTGACCTATTATGTTGCAGTAATTACCCTTAAAATCGGCGAGTGCATAATGATTCCTTACCTTAACGACATTACTGCTGCTGCTGAATTCTCCCGATGTATAATATTTTTTGCATTTTTCGGCATTTCCGAACATTTTATCAAGCATTCCGCTGTTCTTGATATCGGCGGGGTCTATACCCGAACGCAAAAGTTCTCTGTCGACTTCGCTTAAATCAGTTATTTCTCCGACGCTCGGTGCTTTAAAGAAAAATACCGGTATTTTATTTGATTTTAAGTAGTCTATCGCCGCTTCGCAAATTATAGTGCGGTACAGAGAACGAAAACTTTCTATTTCTTTACCCGGAAATATGACTTTTAAAAATCTCGTGTCGTACTTTTCGTTTATTATAAAATCATATTTGTCGATATTTCTTATCTCTTCTAAACTACTTACTCTATCGAGCTTGAAGTTTGTTTGACTTTTAAACACCGCTTTAAAATCATTAAAAAATTTATCTCTGCTAACAAGCAGTACGTTTTTTCGTTTTTTTTGTTTCCAGTGATTTAAAAAGCAATCTTTAAGCTTAATAAGGCGCCTTTGCGGATACGTTTTTTCACTACCCATACCCGATTTTTCAATATTCAGTTTCTCGATTTTAAACGCCTGCGAACGCGTACCGTTCCAGCCCCAAAGCCTGACATTGGTTTCGTTATCTGTTCTTCCGCCTTCGACATCAAGGTAATAATCTCCGAGTTTCGATTTTATGGTTACAGTATCATCACCGACAAAGTCAAAGGCCCATTTTTGAGCATCAGTACCGTTTTGGCCCCACTGCCAAACATTTGCCCCCAAGAAAGCTTGACCATTCGATACATCTAAAACGTATCCCGAACAGACTGGCTTTATCTCATAGTAATCGTCGTCTGATTGCGATACATAAAAAACTTGCGCCACAGAATTATTTTTATCATAAATCTGAAGATTTGATCCAAGTTCTTCCGACCCCCACTGAATGTCAAGTGCTTTGTTTTCGTCTAAGGCACTCGAAAAAGTATAAAAGCCTTCATCAAGCCATGCGTACGCTTTTGTATCGGTTTTTACAAAACTAACAGCGGAAAAAACTACTAATAGTAAAACAAATAAATTTCTAAATATTTTTTTCATCCAAAAATCACTTTCCTATCAAACACAAATCTAATTCGCCCTCATAATCGTGCAATATGATGCCTTCTGATATCCCACCAAAGTATAAGTCCGAGCTACCTTGTCATTTGAAGGCGTCAAGGCAAACTGACAATTCCTTAATTTCTCGTGCTCCACAATGTATCTCATAAGTTTTGTACCTATACCCCGCCCGCGGCAACTTTTGTCAACCACCACGTTCAAAACAATGCATTTTGTTTCGTAGTCTGTTATGACTCTCGCAAAACCTACCTGAACACCTTTTTTATCGAAAACTCCGAAGCACATCGACGAATTATCTACAATTCTTTTAAGTTTTTGACGGCTCCAATCTTTACCGAGCGATTTAAAAAGAACTTGCATCTTATCAATCTGCATATCGTTTTTGTCGGTGCTTATGATGTATCCATCTGAATTAAACGTTTTTATCGGAATTAATTTAAATCTCTGGCCCTTATTTATATTCTGCTTCCAAAGCTTTATTTTTGCTCCGCCTCTGTCGTCAAAACCCATAATCATATCGTTGGCTTTGCAGATAATATAAAATCCGCCTTTATCGCTTTCTTCGAACGTCCATTTTTGATAATCGGAATTTACAAATTTTTTCTGAAAAATACCCATGCGAGAAAATTTTTCTCCGTTACCAAAATAACTTCCGCAAGTAAGGAGCTTGCCCGAACATACCGGTCTAATTCTAAAACGTCCGTCTTTTGATTTATAAATATAAAACTTCTGCGCATCAGAGTAGTTTTTTTCATAAAGCTGCAGTGCCGCCGAATCATTACGCGACCCGCCCTCAACATCCAAAACCTTTCCGGGGGTTCTGACGCTTTCGAGCATATATATTCCTTCCGAAATATTGCTGCTTTTTGCGTGCACTCCACAAAAACCGAACACAAAACACAAAAGCATACTCAAAATATGCCATTTTTTTATTTTCATGATTACATTCCTTTCCAAAACATAAAAATTAAACTGTGATTTAATGCCATCTGATTACAATTTCACATTATAATTATCGTTTATATCAAAAAAATTTGTCAATAAAAATATTAGAGTGTCAAAACAACAATTTTTATATTAAATATCACAATTTTATCTTTTAATTCAAAAAATGAGCATAAAAAATACACTGTGAAAACGCGAATTTGATTAATCTCTAAATATTCTATATAATAGGTATTAAAGATATAGATATTTCCAACACCAGAAGGAGAATTTAACCTTAATGAAATTAAGTAAGCTCATTGCGAACGTAGATATTAAAAAAATAATTAACCTAAAAGACACAGAAATAGAAAATATATGCTACGACTCGCGAAAAGTGACCAAAAACTGTATTTTTGTATGTCTGAGCGGTCTAAACTATGACGGACATGATTATGCAAAACAAGCTATTGATAACGGCGCGGTTGCCATAATGGCAGAGAAAGAAATTGATGTGCCCGAGATGCCTTTGATGATCGTAGAAAACACAAGAAAATGTCTTGCCGGCATTTCCGCAAATTTTTTTGGAAATCCCGCCAAGCATCTTACAACTATTGGCATAACGGGCACAAAAGGCAAAACTACGACATCCTTTATGATAAAATCCATCATTGAAAATTCGGGCGAAAAATGTGGATTAATCGGCACGATAGGTACAATTTATGGGGAGAATATAATCAAACTTGAAAACACAACTCCTGAATCTTACGAAATACAAAAACACATGAAAAACATGGCCGACTTGGGGTATAAATACGTTGTTATGGAAGCCTCATCAATCGGTCTTAAAACACATAGATTAGATGGATTTGATTTTGACATCGGAGTTTTTACAAATTTTTCTCACGACCATATCGGCGGAGCAGAACACAAAGATATGGAAGAATACTTGCAATGTAAAAGCTTACTCTTTAAGAAATGCAAAAAAGGAATTATAAATATAGATGATAAAGTTGCAGAAAAACTGACAAAAAATAGCACATGCGACATTTTCACTTTTGGTAAAAATAAAAATGCAGACTACCAAATGGAAAACATCAGACTTCAGAAATCGGGTAATTCCGTCGGTGTTGCAGCGGATTTCATAGGCAAAACATCACTTAAAAACGTTTATATCGGAGTTCCGGGTGAATTTAACGCCTACAACGCTTTGGCTGCAGTTTCTGTGTGCGATATTTTGAAAATAAAATCGGATGCAGTTTTAAAGGGACTCGCAAACGTAAAAATCAAAGGCCGTATGGAACCTATAAACGTTCCGAGAAAGTATTCTATGTTCATAGACTACGCTCATAACGCCGTAAGCATGGAAAACGTGCTTTCGACATTCCGAAAATACTCTCCGAAAAGATTAACCGTACTTTTTGGGGCAGGTGGGAATCGCCCGAAAATAAGGCGCTACGAAATGGGTGAAACTGCCGGAAAATTGGCTGATTTGTCCATTATTACAAGCGACAATCCCAGGTACGAAAACCCTATGGATATCATCGAGGACATCAAAATAGGGATAAATAAAACAAGCGGAAAATATATCGTTATACCGGGCAGAGAAGAAGCTATCGAATACGCTATAAAACATGCCATAGACGGCGAAATTATAATCCTTGCGGGCAAGGGGCATGAGGACTATCAAGAAGTAAAAGGCGTCAAACATAAAATGGACGAAAGAATTATAGTCAAAAAAATTCTCGAAAAGCTAAAAAATAATTTTTAATGAGGTAATAAATGGAAAATATAACTATTTCAGAAATAATAAAGGCAACGGGCGGAAAGCTTCTTTCGGGAAATACCGACCAGATAATTAGCAGCGTATCCACCGACTCGAGAAAAATCGGTAAAAACTGTTTATTCATCCCACTAAAAGGCGAAAATTTTAACGGAAACGATTTCATAGAAAAGGCCTTTGAGAACGGTGCTATAGTTTCATTTATAAGCGCAGATTATGGCCCCGAAAACATAAATGGCTCTCTTATCGAAGTAAAAGATACCCTCAAGGCAATGCAAGATCTCGCAAAATATTACAGAAATAAATTTAATATCCCCGTTATAGGCGTTACAGGCAGCGTCGGCAAAACAACCACAAAAGAAATGATAGCCGCAGCACTCGGAAAGACTATGAGAGTATTCAAAACGGAAGGAAATTATAACGGTCAAATAGGTCTTCCGCTTACTATTTTTAATCTTGACAGCAGTTATGAAGTCGCCATACTCGAAATGGGTGTAAGTAAATTCGGCGAAATGGAAAAACTCCGAGATATCGCAGATCCTGATATCGGAGTTATTACGAATATCGGCATGTCACACATGGAAAACTTTAAAACTATGGAAAACACTTGCAGAGAAAAATTAAAAATAGTAAAAAAAGAGAATGCCGTATTGTATCTCAACGGCGACTCCCCTATTTTGTTAAAATCGGGAAAAGATATCCCACAAAAAGTGGTTTATTTCGGTCTAAACGGCGATTATCCTTTTAAATGCCAAGATGTATATTCAACTAGCGGCACAACTAATTTAACTCTAATTACACCCGAATTCCGTGAAGAAATATCTATCCCGTGTTTGGGAATCCATAACGTTTATAATGCTCTTGCAGCCATTGCGATCGCCCTTGGTATGGGCGTCCATCTCGATGACATAAAAGAAGGACTTCTTACGTTTAAAAATGTGGTTATGCGCCAACAAATTTCCGAAATTAACGGCATCACCATAATTGACGATTCATATAACGCCAGCCCCGACTCAATGAAAAGTGCCGTGAACGTTTTGAAATCTGTGGGAAGTGGCAGAAAAATCGTCGTAATGGCTGATATGCTTGAACTTGGCAAAAACTCCGCCAAAGCTCACTACGACATTGGCAGATATATTGCGATAGAAGGTATAGACATACTGCTTACCATAGGGGACGAATCAAAAAATGCCTCGGATGGCGCAAAAAATGCAAATCAACATATAAAAATAATTCACTGCAAAAATAATGATGAGGCATATGAAATATTAAAAACTAATATAAAAGCAACCGATAAAATATTGATCAAAGGCTCAAGGGGTATGCACACGGAAGAAATAGTGAAATCCTTAAAAAACACCTTGTAAACAAATAATTAAAAAGTAAAATCCTTGCCAAACGAAGCAAGGATTTTAAATATGAGTTAAATTCAATAAGATTATTTTGATGAATCGTCTGACAAATTAACAGATGAAGGATTAAAAACACGAGCATCATCCGAACGAGAAAATCCTGAATTTACAAGATCTACTAGGCTATCCACAGCTTCTTTTTCATCTTCGCCATCAGCAATTATGGTTATTTCCGCTCCGCCTGATATTCCGAGCGAGAGAACTCCGAGCAAACTCTTTGCGTTGACTCTTCTTTCCTCTCTCTCCACCCAAACGCTTGACTTAAACTCATTTGCCTTTTGAATGAAATATGTAGCCGGTCTCGCATACAAACCTACCTGATTTTGAACTGTTACATTTTTTGTGTACATAATATCTCCTCCAAATTGTTAATCATAAAATCAATATGTAATTAACTATATTTATAAAAAATTGCTAACGTTAATATAATTATATCACAACTAAAAACATAGTCAATAAAAAATCTTATTTTTGGCTTAATCACCTATCAAACCTAATTTCAAGCACATCGATTTGTGTAAAAAGTAAAATATATATCGCTTTTTTGTGTATTTTCGATACTTAAAAAATCACTTAATCAAATCCGGACGCGTTTTTTCGGTGGTTTCCAGAGATTTTTGCACTTTCCACTCCTCTATTTTTGCATGATGACCCGAAAGCAAAACTTCCGGAACTTCTTTCCCGTGCCAAATAGATGGTTTTGTATACTGAGGATGCTCTAAAAGCCCATTATAGTGGCTTTCTTCTTCAAAACATACGCTATCCGAAAGCACACCCGGAACGAGCCTGGAAACAGCATCCACCAGAACAAGCGCAGGTAACTCACCGCCTGTTAAAACGTAGTCACCGATGGAAATTTGTTCATCAACGATCTCCTCTATTACCCTCTCATCGACGCCTTCATAGTGACCACATAAAACTGCTATATTTTCAAAATTGTGATTAATTTCTTTAGCGATTTCCTGATTAAAAACCCTACCCTTTGGCGACATGTATATTAGATGTGGTCTACAACTTCTCTCATCACAAATATGTTCAAAGCACTTATATATCGGCTCGGCGAGCATAACCATACCCTTTCCTCCGCCGTATGGTGTATCATCAACTCTTTTATGCTTATCGTAAGCAAAATCGCGTATTTGATGGCACTTTATGTCTACCGCGCCCGACTTCAATGCTCGACCGATTACACTCGTATTTAAAAACGCTTCGCACATTTCCGGAAACAGCGTCATTATATCAATCTTCATCACTGAACACGCCTTTCAAAGGACAAACTGAAATTTTATTGTTTTTAATGTCTACTTCTTTTATCGTCCCGGGGATTATGGGCAGATAGTATTCTTTTTTATCATCCACAACCGTATAAATATCACTTGCACCTGAGTTCCAAACATCTTTAAGCATACCGTATTTCTTACCGCTATCAAAATCGATGATCTCACAATTTTTCAAATCTTCGATAAAATAATGATCCCTTTTGAGAGGTATATCGCTTTTGTACGCATAAATATATTTATTCTTCAGCGTTTCAGCCTGCGCGCGAGTACCGATATCTTCAAATTTAATCAAAATATGATTTTTATGCATTCTCATATAACTGATTTCGCACGGATTTTCATTAATATTCAAAAATAATTTTTCTATACCAAAAAAATCTTCCGCCGAGTCGCATAAACACTCGACTTTTACTTCCCCTTTTATTCCGTGAGTATTTAAAATTTTACCCACTTTCAAAAAAATATTATCCGACATAAAACCCCTCTATAAATCCTCTAAAATATAAACAAACGTCCGGGTTTTTACACCGAACGCAGTATAAATAACATAAAATTAACCAATTTCAACGGCAATTCTTTCACCGCTTTTGGTAGCCGCCGCTCTTGCGATGCTTCTTATAGACTTTGCGATTCTACCTTGTTTCCCGATAATTCTTCCCATGTCTTCCTCCGAAACGATTACCCTATAGACCGTTAAATCTTTATTTTCGGCGTCAATCTTTTCAATTTTCACATCGTCAGGCTTTGAAACTAATCCACGAACCATAACTTCAAGCAAATTCGTAATCAAATCTTCCATTAAATACATACCTCCATTTTAAAATATGGCATTTAAAATACAGCGAGTTATGCTTCTACCGGTGTTTCCGCTTCTTTTTGTGTTTCTGCCTTTACTTCTGCTTTTGTTTCAGGCTTGGGTTCCACCTTTTTCTTTGTCTTAGTAGTTGCCTTCACTTTTGTCTTTGTATTTTTCTCCGCATCTACTTTTTGGCTATTGATTATGCTCTTAACTCTTTCAGTAGGTTGTGCACCGTTTTTGATCCATTTTTCTACCTTTTCCATATCGAGTTTGATATCCGCAGGTTCTACCATCGGATTGAAATAACCGATTTCTTCGATGCATTTTCCGTCACGAGGTGAACGTGAATCTGCTACCACTACTCTGTAAAAAGGTGATTTTTTTGCTCCCATTCTGCGAAGTCTGATTTTTACTGCCATTATTATTTCCTCCATTACAAAATTTATTTTTATATATTAAATAAACATATAAACTATTTAAAAAATTTCGGGAATCCAAATCTTCCCTTCTTGAATTTACCGCCAAATTGTTTCATCATTTTTTGCATATTCTCAAATTGCTTAAGCAAACGGTTTACATCTTCAACTTTCATTCCGCTGCCTGCCGCAATTCTTCTCTTTCTCTGCGGATTGATGATACTTGGCTTTCTTCTCTCCTCAGGCGTCATGGAAAGTATTATTGAATACGTTCTGTCCATAACTCTGTCATCTATATCGACGCCTTTAAGCTGCTGATCCATCCCCGGAAGCTTCGATAATATTGACTTGAGCGGACCCATTTTTTTTATTTGCATCATCTGATCTTTCAAATCATCAAGGTCAAAGCTATTTTTCTTCAGCTTTTGCGCCATTCTTTCGGCTTCGTTTTTATCGAAATTTGCCGTTGCATCTTCGATCAAGCTTAAAACGTCGCCCATACCCAAAATCCTCGATGCCATTCTGTCGGGGTGGAATTCTTCCAGATTTTCGGGCTTTTCACCTGTGCCTATGAGTTTAATCGGCTTGCCCGTAACAGATTTGATAGAAAGCGCCGCGCCGCCTCTGGTATCGCCGTCAAGCTTAGTGAGAACTACGCCCGTGATGTCAAGAAGTTCATTAAACGATTTCGCAACCGTCACCGCATCTTGACCCGTCATTGCATCAACCACAAGGAGTATTTCCTGCGGGTTTACCGCAGACTTAATATTCTTCAGCTCGTTCATTAGTTCTTCATCAATATGGAGTCTTCCCGCTGTATCGAGAATTACCACGTCATAACCGTGATCTTTTGCATAAGAAACCGATTCTTCAGCTATCTTAACGGGTGAAATGTTGCCCATCTCAAATACATGTGCATCAATTTGCGAGCCTAAAATCTTTAGCTGTTCGATTGCCGCAGGTCTATAAACGTCACACGCTACCAAAAGAGGTCTTCTGCCCTGCTTTTTGAGCATCAGTGCAAGCTTTGCACAGTGCGTCGTCTTACCGGAGCCTTGAAGTCCGCAAAACATCATTACTGTGGGCGGTTTTGAAGAAAAATTCAGCTTGTTTTTTTCTTCCCCCATAAGCGCCGTAAGCTCTTCGTTTACAATCTTTATAACCATCTGAGCGGGAGTCAAACTTTCCATAACCTTCGCTCCAACGGAACGCTCCACAACTCGGTTTGTAAAATCTTTGGCGACTTTGTAATTCACGTCCGCCTCGAGCAAAGCAAGCCTTACTTCTCGCATGGAATCTTTTACATCGTTTTCGGTAAGTTTGCCGTGAGAACGCAGTTTCTTAAACGCAAGTGAAATTTTTTCCGATAAACTTTCAAATGCCAAATTATCACCTCAGACAATTACTAAAATTTCAAATCCTCGATTTCATCGAATATAAAATCAACAAGCTTTTTGCCCTTATCATCACTTGTGCGCGTCTTTACTTTCAGCAAGAGTGATTTGATAATCTCGATTTTGCTTTGTAAAAATTTATTTTTCGCCAAAATTTTTAGATTTTCTTCCATCTGTTCAAGTTTGCGCTCGCCTCTTTTTATCGTATCAAAGATGCTTTGCCGTGATTTACCTGTGTTATCGGCAATTTCTCCGAGCGACAAATCGCTGCTATAATACATATCAAGGCTATCACGCTGAACTTTTGGAAGTACACCGCCATAAATATCCAAAAGTATTGGCACTTCAAAATTTTTATCCAAAACTTCATCGACTTCCTCTGACTTTGAATAAAGGTGTCAAGCTAAAAGCTTTACAGCACTATTTCAGTATATAACATTATTTTTGATATGTCAACAGTTTTTTGACAATTCTCAAAACAGCATAGCTAAACTCTTCTAAAAAGTATCTTTGCCCCAGCTTTAATAAGCGGGGCATATTTATCTCAAAAATTTTTTTAATCACTAAATGTTATTTTTATACCAGCACAATCTTGAAAAGCATCCCTATCGATTTCTACAACGCTTTTTGGAATAGTAATTTCTTTAAGGCTCTTGCACCCACTAAAAGCACGCATACCTATTTTTTCGAGCGTATTTGGTAGTTTTACTTCTTTTAGGTTAGAACACCTCCCAAAAGCAGCTACACCAATTTCTATAACACCTTCAGGTATATCAATTCTTTCAATACTGCTACAACCACTAAAACCACTTGCATTTATTTTTTTTAGAGTATATGTCAGATTCAATTCTTTCAAATTACGACAAACATTAATATTTTATGAATCTATTTCTTCAACACCTTCAGGAATATTAATTTTTTCAAGCTTTTTACAATTAGAGAAACTTAAACTTCCAATTTTCTTTGGCGTAACTGGTAATTTTATTTCTTTCAACTGACAGTAACTAAAATGCAAATCACCAATCTCCGTAACACTTTCGGGAATGATCAACTGTTCAAGTTGATCACAAAACGCAAATGCACTGTTGCCGATTTTTGTAGTTCCATCAGCAATAGACAGCTTTTTAAGGCTAGAGCAATACATAAATGCATTGTCACCGATTTCTCTAACTCCTTTAGGAACTTCGATTTCTCTAAGCGTGCAACAATTATAAAAAACACTATTATCCATCTTTGTTAATGTATTCGGTAATTTTATTTCTTTCAAATTTTTACAACCGCTAAAGCTTCCAATTTCTTTTACTCCATCAGGAATATCAAGTTTTTCAAGAAGTTCACAATTTTTAAATGCATCTTTTTCGATTTTTCTTAGGGTATTTGGTAATTTTACCTGTTTGAGATACTTAAAACTCTCAAATTTTCCAACAATTTCAGTAACCCCTTCCGGCACTATTATTATTTCAGCGTCTGCTCCAATTGTGGATGTTTCAAATACCCTGTTCACTGGATTTATATTCACATATTGATCTACGCCGGTATCATTACTATCGGGATTATCAGATAACTTCGTTTTTTCTAAATATTCTACCTGCAAAAATATTTTTGCGGTCCTTTCCTGTGATATTAAATGCTCAGCATTTGCTTGATATTTTTCTGACTGGTTAACTTCATTCTCGGTGGCTAAAGCACTCGCAATCATAAATGGTGATGCCCCTAAAAACGGAGTAGCACAAAGTATAATACTAACTGTTTTTACAATAAATTTTTTCACGTTTAAAATTCCTCTCTATACTATTGATTTTATTTGCATTATAACACATTTTGAATTTTAGCTCAACGATTTTTTAGTAATTTCTGAATTTTCAAATTAATAGTATTATCTAAAAGCACTTTATAACAAGCATTTTTGGAGCGGTTATGACAGTAAAATGTTTCTTTAAAAATAATTTTAAAAATAAATTTATTGCCACTATTTTTGTTTTGTTGCTGATTTTCCCCTGCATTTATATTTTTTCGCACTATCAAAATGCGGAAGGTGAAGAACCTCAAAACACCGAAAACGTTATAAATTTACCCGTTTTGATGTATCACCTTATACTTAAAAATCCCAAAAATAAAAACAAATTTATAATCTCGCAAAAGACGTTTGAAGAAGACCTCGAATATATAAAAAATAACGGCTATACAACAATTTTAGTTCAAGATTTGATAAACTATACCGAAGGAAAATCGGAACTCCCTGAAAAGCCTATTTTGCTCACGTTTGACGACGGCGCTTACAATAATTATCTCTACGCTTTCCCTCTCGCCAAAAAATATGGCGCAAAATTTGTCTTTTCTCCTATTGCCGCAGAAGCGGAAAAATATTCGGGAATCAAAGACGAAAACCCTAACTATTCACATGCAAACTGGGACGAAATTCGTGAAATGTCGGATTCGGGATTAGTGGAAATTCAAAATCACACATACAACATGCACTGCAGCAAAAATCCAAGAATCGGCTGTACTAAGAAATTCGGTGAATCGGAAGAAACCTACAAAAGAAATCTTTCGGAAGATATTTCAAAATCGCAAGAATTGATTGAAAAAAATATCGGTAAAAAGCCGACTGCATTTTTTTATCCGTTCGGAGCGTGCAGCAAATGCTCCGAAAAAATTATTCGCAGTCTGGGATTTAGAGCGACATTCCTTTGCGAAAGCCGAGTTAACAAGATTTCTAAAAATCCCGAAAGTTTGTTTCGTTTAGGGCGATTTTTAAGGCCTCCCGACGTACCTGCCGAAAAATTTTTTTCGCAGTTCGAAAAATAAATACCGGAATTTATAAAGTCATTATTTCATATAAGTTTACTAATATATTTTCAGAGGTGATTATTTTGTACTTCGTAAACTTTCAGCCGCTCACAAACAGCGCAGGAAAATATGAATATTATATAAGTCTGATAACAGATGAACTAAAGGAATGCCTAAACGCAAATGCCATAAGCTACGCTTCGCAAGGTGGCTATCCCGAAGAGAGCATGGCCGAAGACAGTCAAATCGTAAATATAAATTTTGGTCTCAACGCAGAATCATCTGAGGTTCTGCCCGGTGAAACGTCGGGGATACACATTATTTTTGGCGCAGGTAATCCCGAATCAAAACGTCTTGCGGAAATACTCGGAGAAAACTTCAAAAATTTTTATTCGGATGAAATACCTATCAGGATAATCTCAGAAGAAAGGCCGCAAAATACTGTATCAATCACAATAAACGCAGGATTTTCAGGCAACGCCGAAGATATGGCGTGGCTCAGGGATAGCACCGACTCAGTGGCAAAAGCTGTAGTTCTGTCACTTTGCGAATATTTCGGCATACCTTTTATAGGCTGCGAAAATCGAATTATGGGCATAGCAACCGCAACTGCCACCATATTCGATAAACCTTCGTTAAATGCGGAAGTTTTGGGAAACATCACAGAAAACTCAAAAGTGAAGATAAACAGTCAGTGGGAAGACTGGTATATAGTCGGCGAAAACGGCAAGCTCGGCTACGTGCAAACAAAATTCGTGAACATATAAAAAATTATAAAATGTCTGCTCAATTTGTGGTGGACATTTTTTTTATTAAGATATAAAATAACTTATACAGTAAAAAATCGAGGGAAAATGATGCAGAAAAATTATAAAGATTTTATCGATAAATTAAAAAATCAAACAGTCATGTTTTGCGGTCTTGGCAAAAGCAATATGCCGTTTCTCGAAATACTCGCAAAAAACGGTACGAACATCATCGCTTATGACGACAAAACGGCGGATAAAATAGACGATTCGATAATGAAAATATTGGGATCTTACAAAAATATCAAGTGTTATCTTGGCGACGAAAGCGCTTGGGAGCTCACACCCGATATTTTAATGCGCACTCCGGGAATGAATTTTCATAATGAAAAAATCCAGAAAACGCGTGAGAAAAATGTCATCGTTACGTCTGAAATGGAGATATTTTTTGATTATTGCCCCTGCCTTGTTATCGGCGTAACGGGTAGCGACGGAAAAACTACCGTTACAAGCATAATTGCGGAGATTTTAAAGCGGAGCGGTAAAACGGTACATATCGGAGGAAATATCGGTAAACCGCTACTCCCCGAAATCGAAAAAATAAATAAAAATGACATTGCGGTGGTTGAGCTTTCAAGTTTCCAGCTTATGTCCATGAGAAGAAGCCCCGAACGCGCTGTAATAACAAATATTTCTCCAAATCATCTTGATATTCACTCAGACATGGACGAATATGTGAGCGCTAAAAAACAGATTTTCCTACATCAAAATGCATTTTCAAATACGGTTTTGAATTATGACAACGCCGAAACCAGAAAATTTGCAAGTGAAGTTCGCGGTAAAGTTACGTTTTTCAGTTTACGAGAAAAATTGTCAAACGGCGTCTGGAAGGATAATAAAAACCACATCATAAGCTCCGAGAACGGCAAAGACGACATGATTATGAACGCCGGTGACATAAAAATTCCCGGCAATCACAATATCGAAAATTATCTTGCGGCAATAGCTTGCGTACGTAACATCGTTCCGAAAGAAAGCATAATCAAAACCGCGAAAGAATTTGAAGGAGTTCGTCACAGGATAGAATTCGTCAGAGAAGTGGGCGGAATAAAGTTTTATAATGATTCCATAGCTTCCACTCCAACAAGAGTCATAAATGGCGCACTTTCAGTTTTTGACGGTAATATTACCCTGATAGCGGGCGGCTACGATAAAAAGTTGACATTTACCGAGCTTGCAAGTAAAATTAATGAGAAAGTATCAGTTTTGGTACTCCTCGGTAACACGTCAGAAAAGATAAAAAGCGAAGTGATAAAATCTGACAACTTCAATCCCGATAAATTAAAGATATTCGTAGTCGATAATATGAGCGAGGCGGTGATGACATCGTACGAGAATTCTCCACCGAGAAGTACGGTGATTTTATCCCCCGCATGCGCAAGCTTCGATTTATACAAAAATTTTGAAGAACGCGGAAATGATTTTAAAAATTTAGTAAATGAAATTAAGTAACAAAGGAAGTTGAATTTAACTATGCAAAAAGTTTCAAACAAAGTTTTGTGGGTAATAATCGCGTTATTATCTTTTCTATTTCTTGGCGAAAGTGTATTTTTCAGACATCAAATCAAAGAAACGGTCAAATATTACTACAAGAGAACCGATACATTCATAAAAGACACTATGGACATAAATGATTTTCTCAACTGCGATATAAATGAAAAAAGCATTGTGATATTTGAGCCAAATAATTATCACCTTGAGTGCATGCCGGGCTTTGTGAAATATTACACCGACCTCGGATATAATGTTGATATTTTGATGAGAGACGGCTGCGAAGAATCTATGGACAGATTTGAGCCTAAAGATAAAATCAGAATTTTTAAATTCCGTGAAATAAAGAATATTGAATTTTATGCCGATAAAATTTTTGGCAAATGCAAAAAATATGATTACTCTATGATACATACAGCCGACCCACACAGGAAAGATATGATTTTCAGGCTGAGATATAAAGAAAACCCGAATTCGATATTTGTACTGCATAACTTCAAATCATTGGAAGTTTTGGGCTTGGAAGAATTCAGAGAGAAAGATCAGCTTTTCGGACTTGCCGATTACGGAACGCTCAATTATGTAAATCCAAACTATTTTGGAAACGTTGCGGAGCACAAGAAAAACGAACAAACCACGTTCTATATAACTTCCAGCCCAAAGCGTGATTATACTCCTCTTATCGCTGCTGCAAACAAACTCGATTCGCAAGGCGCAAACTTCAAAATACACGTAACGGGACACACAGATACTTTCTGCAAAGAGATGATACCCGAAAACCTAAAGAAACATTTTGAATTCCACGGAAAAGTTTCTTACCAGAAGATGTACTCAATCATTGAGCAATCGGATTTTATCATAATAAATCTTGATCCCGATCTTAAAGAGGACAATTACTTTCGGACCGAACGCGCGACGGGGAGCGCACAGCTTGGATATGGTTTCCATAAGCCGATAATTATCAGCTCCGAGTTTGCAGATACCTACAAACTCACAGACGACACAGCGGTAATATACGATAATAAAGATATGCTGCCCGCAATGGAAAAAGCTATAAACATGACTGGTGACACGTACGACACAATGGTCGAAAATATGAAAGACCTTTGCAAAAAGATTTATGATATATCCCTTGAAAATGTCAAAAAGGCGCTTAAAATTCAATAATCTTCGTTAATCAAACACCCTGATGATCAAAAGGGTGTTTTTTATATTTCGTTCGAAATATTTACGAAATCATCAAAACCTAGTTGTTCTGCACGTTTTGATGGGGTAATATTTACTTTTTCAAGTAAAGTTTCAATTTCTTTTTTTGGTCGTGCCAAACCCATACTGAGCGAATTTAAAATATTTTTTCTGCGCTTTCCATAAGCTGCTTTGATAACTTTAAAATAATTATTTTTGTTTTTTACTTTGTTTCGAAGCGAGGGATCAACCTCTATTTTGATAACAGACGAATCTACATTCGGCTGAGGTATAAAACACCCTCTCCCGACCGTAAAAAGCACTTTCGGAATGCCATAAAACCTGACAGCCAAGCTTATCGCTCCGGAATTTCTCGTCCCCGGATCGGCGCAAATTCTCTCTGCTGCTTCTTTTTGTACCATAACCGTTATTGATCCTATATCTGCACCGCTTTCGAGTATATACATAAGTATTTCGGACGTAATATAATAAGGCAAATTTGCGCAAACGCAGACCTCATTGCAGTCTGAAAACTCTGACTTTATAAGTTCTTGCAAGTCTACTTTCAAAATATCATCATTTATTATCTTTATATTTTCGTAATCCGCCGTCGTTTCTTTAAGAATAGGTATCAAATTCTTATCTATTTCCACCGATACCACTTTTTTATATTTTTTCGCAAGCTCCGTCGTCAGAACGCCTATGCCCGCGCCTATTTCCAAAACTCCCGCCTCGTTTGAATCGCAGCAATTTTCCGCCATTTTCGGGCATACGGTATTGCTTATTATAAAATTCTGCCCTAACGATTTTGAAAATTTAAACCCGTGCTTTTCTATTATGCTTTTGACGGTTTTTATATTTGAAAGATCTTCCAATCTGATTTCTCCTAAAAATTAAAATAAACACATTAAATAATATTATATTTTCGAAAAAATCTCAAATAATAGTAAAGAAATATATTTTAGGAGGAATTTTACCATGGAAAACGAAGATACCATCAGACTGCTCAGAGAATGCAGCGCGGGAGTGAAAATGGGAATATCGACAATCGACGAGATGTTACCGCATATTAAAAACCCGGAATTTAGAGACGTTTTATACTCCAGCAAAACAACTCACGAAAAATTGTACTCGGAAATTAGCGAATATCTGCACAAATACGACGCTAATAAAAAAGACCCACCTGTTATCGCATCGAGCATGGCGAAAATGAAGGCTAAAATGGAAGTCGCTATGCACAATTCAGATAAGACTATTGCAGACATCATAACCGACGGCTGCAATACGGGAGTAAAATCGCTGACGAGATATTTAAACGAATACGGGGCCGCTAACGAAAACGTAAAAGATATCGCAAAGCGGCTCATAGACTCAGAAGAAAAGCTTATCGAAAGCATGAAAGATTATCTCTAATTTAAAATCGCTACGCTAAAATTCAGGTATGCCGCAAAAGTGAGCCAAATTAGATACGGTATTTGTAAGTACACCGCCAATTTACTGATTTTGGAAAATTTTATTATCATAACTAAAACCAATGCCCACAAAAGCAGTAGCCAGAAAAAGCTAAACCAATACAGCCGAAAAACAAAAAATAGCGGCGACCATAAGAAATTCACGGCAAGCTGCAAATAATAGACTCGCAGAGCGGAAGATTTCATGTCTGAATTTGATTCACCGATTATATATGCCGATATGCCCATGAGGACGTACAAAATCGACCATGCGACAGGAAAAAGCCATGCCGGAGGCGCGAGTGCGGGGCGGTTTACGCCTTGATAAAGCGCAGAAAAGTTGCCCGTCACAAAGCTCGATAAAAGCCCCGTACCGACGCTCAGAATGATATTTAAAAGCAAAGATTTAAGTTTAATCATACAACCAACCTTTTTAATTTGATTAATAAAATATATGAAAACACAAACTTAAATATGAAAACCTACTGCTCATTTAGCAGTAGGTAAACTTTCGTATTAAAAGAAGCCTCTCGGCTTCCTTTTTTAACCATTTGCAAATTACGTCTTGTCTTTCGAGCGAGTACAAAGCGCTGCCAGATATCCGCAAAATACCGCTGCGGAAATTCCTGCGGCGCCTGACGTCAATCCACCCGTTATTATACCGAGCGCGCCCTGCTTTTGAATCGCCTCGACAACGCCTTTAGCCATGAGGTAACCAAAACCCGAAAGCGGTACCGTTGCCCCTGCTCCCGCAAACTTTACGAGCGGTTCATACAGTCCCACAGCCGTCATCGCCACGCCCGATATCACCAAAATAACCAGTATCCTTGCCGGCGTAATTTTAGTTTTATCGATCAGCCACTGGGCAAGTACGCAAATAATTCCTCCAACAACGAACGCTTTTAAATATTCCATATGTTATTCTCCTTTAAAATTTTAGATTTTATATTATAATAAATACAAGAGTATTATTTGAATTTTATTTGCAATAAATTCATAAAATAAAAATTTTAAGGTGATTTTAGATGATAGGCATAATCTGCGCCATGAGGCAAGAAATAGAAGAAATTTTAGTTTTCACGAAAGAAATTAAAGAAGAATGCTACAGAAACTTCAAATTCATTAGAGGGAATATTTTCGGAACCGAATGCGTTTTGTCCCTTTGCGGGATCGGGAAAGTGCATGCTGCGATGTGTACGCAAACTCTTATCATGAAATATAATCCCGATTTTATTATAAACGTAGGCGTTGCGGGAGGAATCGCTCCGGAAATCAAAATAGGAGACATAGCCATAGCAAGCGGCGTAGTGCAACACGATTTTGACATAAGTTCATTCGAAGGCCGTAAAAAAGGTGAAATTGCAGGCATAGATCTCATCGAAATTGAAACCACAAAATGGATTACAGATAAAATTCTCGTGTGTTCTAAAAGCATAAACCCTATTCAAATTCACACCGGGACGATTTTAAGCGGAGACCAATTTATCTGTTCACCGCAAAAGTTAACCGAGCTGAAAAACGAATTCGGAGGCATCGCCTGCGAGATGGAGGCAGGGAGTATTGGCCAAGTTTGCTATATGAACAAAAAAGAATTCGGCATAATCAGATCCATTTCCGATCACGCCGATAACTCTTCAAATATAGATTTTGATAAATTTATTAAATCATCTTCCAAAAACGCCGCCAATATTCTTTCGAATTTTATAAAGTCATATCGGGATTGATGGACGGCAAAATATTTACGGATTTGTGTTTAAAATCTTTATAAAACCTATTCAAAGTTTCGTTTATAAACTCCCTAAACTGACTGTTATTCTTGCATTTAAGTATTATCTTGTACCTATAATTTTTAGCCAAAAGCTTGATTCGTGCCTCTGTAGGATTATAAATCCTGAGTGGCATTTTTTCGTAGTTTTGTGATGCGATAGTCTTTAAAAGCATAAAAAATTCATTCGCGGCGTCCAAAACTTTTTTCTCGTCTTTGCCCGAAAAATTGATAACACATATGTCGCAAAACGGTGGGTTTAGCATCAATTTACGAACAGATAGTTCATTTTCGTAGAATTTTTTATAATTTTGGCTTGCGGAAAGCTGTATAACTTCGTGCTCAGGAGCGAATGTCTGTATAATGGCTCTACCACTTGAATTCATTCTTCCCGCCCTACCTATGACTTGCGTAATGAGCGAAAAAATCTTTTCAGAACTTCTGAAATCGCTATCATATAAAAAGTTGTCCGCTGATATTATCCCGACAAGAGTTACTTTCGGAAAATTAAAGCCTTTTGCTACCATCTGAGTCCCAATTAAAATGTCATATTTGCCCTCCCTAAAGTCATTTATGGTTTCACTTAATGGCTTTTTACAATTTTTTACATCGGAATCCAGTCTGAGGACTCTGGCACCGAGTAATTTTTCAGACAAAACAGATTCTATCTTCTGTGTACCCGTTCCAAAGTATACCAAAGTTTTTTCCTTGCAAGACTGACACACATTCGTGTTTTCAACCGAGTAACCGCAGTAATGGCACATCAACCTATTATTCACTTTATGATAGCTCAAAGAAACGCTACAATTCGGGCACATTGCAACCTCGGAACACTTCGAGCATTTTAAAAAAGAATTAAAACCGCGCCTATTTATAAGAAGTATTGCTTGATTTCCGTTTTTTATAGTTTCTTGCAGCACTTCAATCAGCGCACTACTAAACACGTTTTCTCCGCACGGCGAAGCGGTTTCATTCATATCGACAATCTGAACGTTAGGCAACCGAGCGTTACCATATCTATTTTTTAATTCGCAGAGATTGTATCGACCACTCAGCGCAGCGTGATAACTCTCTATCGACGGTGTGGCTGAAGAAAGCAGAACCTTCCCTCCCGATTTTTTCGCACGATAAGCAGCAACTTCTCTCGTGTCATACATAGGTAAAAACTCGGATTTATATGTAAATTCATGCTCCTCGTCAATCACAATCAAACCGATATTATCAAGCGGAGCAAAAACGGCACTCCTGGTTCCGATAACTACACGTATCTTACCCGCCCTAATTCTTTGCCAGATATCATACCTTTGCCAGTCCGTCAGTGCGCTGTGAATAACAGCAGAGGCCTCTCCGTAACGTGCTTTAAATAGGCTCACAAGATGTGCAGTAAGTGCAATTTCAGGCACCATAAAAATAGCATTTTTGCCATTCCCCAAAATTTTATCTATAGCCTTAAGCAAAACAGCAGTCTTGCCGCTGCCGGTCACTCCGTAAAGAAGTGAAACAATTTTTTTATCCGATCTCTCATCAATAATTTTGTCATAAGCAATTTTTTGTTCATCATTTAAAACAATTTCTTCTGATAACTCAGTATTTTCACAATCAAAAAGATATTGCGGACTTCTGTACTGCGTAATCTTATGCGATTTTAGAATGCCTTTTTTCAAAAGATTATTTACCGTACTTGGACCTACACCCGTATAATAGCTTATTTCTTTGATGTTGGAATTCGGATTTTTGCTCAGATATTCAAAAACCTTTTTTTGCGACTGTGTTTTTAAAATACTTGAATTTTTAAATTCATCAGAAACGCCGAATACATTTAATGTCCTCTGGCCAACGGTTTTGTTGGTTTCCAAAATTTCTTCAAGTATACCTTTTTTAATAAAAGACGATAAAATTTTATTATACCCTGGGAATTTAAGCGAGGAAATTTTCTTGAAATTCAGTTCATTCACTTTTATATTTTCTATCAAATTCAAAAAATTCTTTTCGCTATCACTTAAATCTACGGCATCGAAATCGTGATTAATCCTATATTTTATATTATCTAAGTTACCGCCCAAACCAACAGGAAAAATCAGCCTCACAACATCAAAGTAGGTACAAAAATACCGATGCTTCATCCATTTTATAAGTTCGACCATTTCTTCATTTATCAAAGATTTCTTATCGATAATAGCAAAAATTTCTTTTAATTTTTCGCTTTCAGAATTTTCATCAATCTCTAAAATTATTCCTCGTTTTTTTGAATTGCCCTTTCCGAAAGGCACAATCACCCTCTGCCCAACTTCAAAACCGATTTCATCACTAGAAGTATAACTATAAAGCACGTCGGCGCTGTAAGAAATATTCTCCAGCGCTATTTTTAAAACTATTTTTTTCATAACAATTCACCACAATCAATTCCGGATAAAAATGGTATTTCTATCTCAAAGTGCAGTAATTAATCAGGTTGTACTATTTTATATTTGCGTTCCTTTAGTTGCTCGGTTGCTATATTTACAGCTTTTTCTTCCAGAATTTCTCCGCGAAGAAGCGACTCATCGGTTATCTGCCTTGCTCTCTTTGCAACTGCAACCGCTAAAGGATACTTATTTGCTTTTCCGTTTAGCATATCATCTACTGATAATTCTCTCATTTTTCAAAACCCCTTTAATAATATTTTTTCTATGAACTGTTCTCAATTTTTCAGAATCTATTATTTTGGATATATCGTTTGCACATTCGCTTAAATCGTCATTCACGACAATATAATCGTAATTTTCGGCAAGAGCAATTTCTCTCTCAGCCTCGCGCGTCCTCATTTCTATTGCTTCGATAGAATCAGAACCGCGCTCTTTTAGCCGCTCTTTCAAAACCTCAACTGATGGTGGTAAAACAAAAATACTTACAGCTTCCGACGAATTTCTCAGAACTTGTGCGGCACCCTGAACCTCTATCTCCAAAATTACACTTATACCTGCATTTAAACGATTTTCAAGCTCATGCTTCGGGGTACCGTAACAGTTACCACAAAAAGTAGCCCACTCGAGCATGTCACCGACATTCACTTTCTCCATAAACTCTGATTTTGTCAAAAAGTAATAATCTTTTCCGTCGACTTCGCCCGGACGAGTAGCGCGAGTCGTGCAAGAAACGGAGATTTCAAAATCGTTTCGCAATTTTTTTAGTTCTCTTAATATCGAATCTTTGCCCGTCCCGGAAGGGCCGGAAAGCACAATCAAAATACCTCGAGTCTTCATCCACATTTCCCCTTGCGGTTCTACAATTTTTTAAAATAAATTTATTCAGTTTGTCCGGATTTGGAAGAAACAAAATCAGCACTGAGTGCCGACAGTATTACGTGCCCGCTATCCATAACCAGAACCGATTGCGTCTTTCTGCCACAAGTTGCATCGATCAAGCTATTATTTTCTTTAGCCATACGCGTAAACCGTTTGACGGGCGATGAATCTGCACTCAAAACGGCAAGTATTTTCTCATTCGAAACGAAATTTCCAAATCCAACGTTCAAAAACATTTTATCACCCAAAGCCATTATGATGTAAAATATTGCCATGCCATATATAAATTCAAAATTCATACACTGCACGGCAATTTAACAATATTAGAACTAAACTGGAGGCGCCACCCAGATTCGAACTGGGGATAGAGGTTTTGCAGACCTCGGCCTTACCACTTGGCTATAGCGCCACAAAATCGGAAATAAATTGGAGCGGATGACGGGGCTCGAACCCGCTACCTCCACCTTGGCAAGGTGGCGCTCTACCAGATGAGCTACATCCGCACCGTGGTGCCTCCGGGTGGAATCGAACCACCGACACAAGGATTTTCAGTCCTTTGCTCTACCAACTGAGCTACAGAGGCATCTCAGATTTTAAACTTCTTTGCTAACTAATACTCGCTAAAACCAATATATATTCCACAATTATAGATAAGTGGCGACCCGGAACGGGCTCGAACCGTCGACCTCTAGCGTGACAGGCTAGCGTTCTAACCAACTGAACTACCGGGCCATTTATATAATGGTGGGAACAACAGGACTCGAACCTGTGACCCCTTGCTTGTAAGGCAAGTGCTCTAACCAACTGAGCTATGCTCCCGGAACTTAATCTTGTAGAAAACTCCACCGGGATAAAGCCCCTGCGCTGAAACTAGACTAACTTGCTTCAACAATATAAATAATATCATTAGGCAAAAATTTTGTCAAGTATTATTTTCCATTACTTTACGTTTCGGAGTTAAAATTAGAGTGCTTTTTTATTGAAAAAATTGTTTATTATGTAGAATCTATGAGCTTTTCTATTGATTTAAAGAATTCTTAAGCTTTTTTTGCCTTATGTCTAAACCCAAAAATTCAAGTCTGATATTATTCCCTATGATGCGCGAAACCATGCGCGGAGAATAGTTTTTTTCGAGTTCTTTCATGGTCAAGTTCGTACTTATTATCGTAGGTTTCGCCATCATAATTCTGGAATTCACTATATTATACACCGCAGAATTAGAAAATGCGTTCGAATATTCCGTACCGAGATCATCAATTATAAGAAGGTCACAATCAATAAAGTGTTTTTCACTGCCCTCGCTATCTCGTCCATAATTTTGAAATTTTTCTTTTTCAAGTTTTGTGACCATATTTGGAGCAGAAATATATATAACACCGTATCCTCTATTTATGATCTCGCTGGCAATAGCAAGAGAAAGATGAGTTTTGCCAAGCCCCGGATTACCAACCATAATGAGGTTTGGAGATTTTTTACTAAAATTTTCGGAATATTTTTTGCAAAAATCAAATATCAGCTTCATTCTATCTTTGGGCGAATGCCCTCCCGTTTCGGAAGTCTCGGGGTAATAATCGAGAGAGAACGTTTCAAATGATGAAAGCTCTAACGGAGAAATGCTGTTTAGCTCGCCGTAACTTTCTTTTTTCATAATCTCCTTCATACAGTCACACATAACGCCGTCCACAAAGCCCTCATCTTTGCATTTTTCGCAGTTATGTTTGAGTTCGAGATAATCTTCGGGCAGATTCACGCTTTTTAAAATTTTCGAAAGACTGTTTCTAAGAGAAATGCTACGCTTACGAAGCGACTCGAGTTCTTCTTTCGCATTACTACCGCTAAGCACAGATCTTGCAGAATCGATGGCTATAAGAGCAAGTTTTTTTTCGATTTCACAAGCTTCGGGAAAACGAGAGAAAAAAAGCTTCTTTTTTCTTTCAAGTTCTTCACAGGATTTCACTCTCATTTCGTAAAGTTTTTGGCGAACGTTATCGCATATTTTCTTGCTGTATCCCATCTTTTTTGCCTCCTGAAATTCATTAGTTAATATAATCCAAAATATTGTAATTTTCGTATTCTTCGATGCTGTACGAAGCACCCGAATCGGATTTGGAATCGTATTTTTTTCTGCCGCGTTTTTGATTTTCCATAATGGCTTGCTCAATCTTAAATACGCCTTCCCTATTCCAGCGCTTAATTATACTGTCCATATACCTAAGCACATATTTCCCGTTCGTATTGACGCATCTGTCATAAGCTTCTTTTATCATACTCTCGTCAAATTTCCAGTCGTTTATCCACCTCGAAACAGCTTCTGATTCAATTTCAGTAGGTGTCCTATGCTCGATTCCGATTATGCTTTCAAAATTACGCCAAGCTAAATTTTTGTTGTTTAATTCTTCGATTTTCTTTTCTGCTTTTTGAATGTTATCAATGCCGATCTCCGCCCAAGAAATACCGAGTTTGCTTATGTATCGCATGTTTGTTTTTCCGACGCTCACCGCATACTGAAGAAGCATCAAAATAACATCTGGAGGTAAACCGTCGTTGTCGTGAAGAGTGATTAAAACGGCACTGTCGCTCGAAGACAAAGGCCTCCCCAAAATAACTTGTGCCTCTTGCATCATAAAATATAATTCTTTGGAGTTTTCCACTCTTTTCGCAATATCTGATGCAGTCGGACGGTTATATTTTATCTCGTGCGATTTTTTGGAATTGTAATTTATAATATTATTCTGAGAGTTTTTCGCGTCACTGCAAACATTCCTTGAAACCAACCCTAAATTTTCAAGCACTGACAATGATTGCTCCGCCGATTTTGACGAAGCTCCCACAAATGATGATATTGTGTGTAAATCTATAGACGCTCCGACATTTCTAAGCAAATAAAGAAGCACTTTTACATCGTCGCCGCTCAGCTTTTCAATATACTTATCGACTATATCGTAGGGCACGACAAAAACCGAATTCCAACGTCCAAAATCAATTTTATATTCCAATTTTCATTTCTCCCGAAACTCATTTTGATATAAAACATTATATATCTAAAGCATTCAGAAATCAAATAATTACATTTTTCGCATACATAATTAAGTAAGAGAAAAAGCATCTGTGCGGCAAACGCACAGATGCTTCCGTTTTAAAAATCTCAGCGGCTTAGTTCTCGTTTACAAAATCCATTACGCAATTTACAACGTCTTCAACAGTGTTTATTTTTTCAATCGCATCATCGGTTGCTTCAATATCAAACTCGTATTCAACAGCCGAAACCAAATCCACCAGATCCAAAGAATCCGCATCTAAATCTTCAAATAAACTCGTCTTTAATGTTATATCGGATTCTTTCGCTCCAAAATTTTCGCATATAATACCTCTGACTTTTTCAAAAACTTCATTAAATTCCTTACCTGAACTCATCAAATATTTCTCCATTCCGTCTATAAAACAAATTTTCTGCCTTTCAAATACCTACTAACAAAATATATTATTTGCTATCGTAATCTTTGTCAAGAATTTTTTATAAAAATTTTTACAATAACATTATACATCACTAAGCCGAAAAATATCAGAAATGTTTTTTTATTATAATTCAAATTTTCTTCGCGTGAACGACAAGCCTTACGTTTCCTTCGTCTTTATAACACGTCGAAAAAGTCATAATTTTATCACCACAGGAAATTTCACGGCCAAAACTATATATGCTCCTTTGTGATATTTCTTTTAACCAAGTTTTGAAATCCTCATCAGATATAAAATCTGTTCTAATATAATAAGATTCAGCAGGGACGGTATAGACTGATATTATTTTCCAGTTTGTTGTACCACTTAAGTTAACAAATCTAATCGTACCATTACCGGGATTTTTAACCCAATCCTCACCAAGGAGTTCTTTTAATCCTGCAAACATAGTTTTATCGTGATTGTTATGACCGTAAATTATAGTGTTCCTGCCAAAACTTTCGGAATTGTTTCTATAATCCATAAAAAGCCAACCTGATCTGTTAACCGTTTTTTTAAACGAATGTCTGAGATAAAACTCGTTATCCATTGTCTGCACTACGGGATAGTTTATATTCGTCCCCGATATACTTACAAATCCCACGGTATCGCTATTGATGCTCTTGAGATTTTTAATATCTACGCTCTCACAAGGTGTTTTTATATAATTGAAATAATCATTATTTGGATGTTTAGGCTCGGCGCTTGTATCCGTACTTTGAGGTCCCGAGGTACACAATGCGTCGTTTATCTCTTTCATTTCGCTTTCCAGGTGGTTTTTATCCGTTAGTCTTTTAAATAAAATCCATAAATTGGCAAATATTATAAAAATAAACAGCAAGGATATCGCAAAGTAAACAAACTTAGTGTGTTTTTTGATACCCTTACTGATCTTCATAATCTTTTACACCTTTCCAAAAATACTAATTGCCTTTTCGTGATTTGCTTATGAGGGCCGCCAAGCCCGTTGCCGAAGCAAGTGTTGAAGCGGCTACAGAATAAAGATTTATATCGCCCGTTTTTGGATTCTCGGCACTTGTTTCATGTATAATTTTCAGAAAAATAGCCGTGTTAAAAAATGGATCCTCAAGATCAGCAACAGCCACCTTTATATGATTTGTTTCATTCGGGATTACGTTTACTTCGGCTTCCATTAATTTAGTTCTCCCCAAA
The DNA here is from genome assembly GCA_947305745.1 of uncultured Clostridia bacterium. Taxonomy (GTDB): domain Bacteria; phylum Bacillota; class Clostridia; order Oscillospirales; family Acutalibacteraceae; genus UMGS1491. Next base: position 40,735 of record CAMZEH010000002.1, read on the forward strand.
AAGCCAAAATCATGATTATTCATCGAATCTATAAAAAGGCCTTGCGTACCAAATCGACCTTGATCGGGATCAGGGCCGGGTTTACTCGTATCGTACCCCGAGGCCTCCAAAATATTCTTTGCACTCAATATCGCTCCGGTATTTGGGATTTTGGCTACGTTTTCGCCGTTTACGAGAACTATCGCGGTATCGTCAGGAGCAGGATACTGGTCGGGTTGTTGTATTTGAGCGCGAACTCTCGGGACATCATCACCACCGTTTTCGGGAGGATACTGATTAAATACTCGTTGCCATTCATTCGACGCGTACACATACTGAAGTTTTAATTTGTCAGTGGTAGGCACAACATCAAAATCAAGTGCGACAGAATCGTATGAATGCTTATTTGCTGACTCTTTTTCGATATCCTTGTCCTCTGTTTTTTGTTCATCTGTTGGACCGTTTTCATCAAATTGATAATCATCCTCAAGGCCTGTTATGTCGGGTAAATCTTCCTCTCGATTTGAAGCCCTCACTTCCTCGGCGGGAAAATACGGACCCCATGGAGCCGCTTTACCCTGCACTTTAAATGTTTCGCTTGCAAATCCCGTAGAAAGAACAATTCCGTCATCCATGCCAAGAAGATTTTCCGAACCACTAAATACTCCTATTTGTTGGGGATTACCGTTAATTTTAACGTTTTCGGTTTTGAGAGGTTCGGAGAAAAGCGAATTCATAAGCTCCTCACCGTCCGAAGTCACTTGAACGGTCGGTACAGATTCCGCCACACAATTTCCGAAAATTGCGCCGGCCACTAAAAGACATGAAGATTTTGCCAAAATTTTTTTTGTAAATTTCATAAACAATACCTCTTTTCAAAAAATTATAAATAAAATTTATGTTTATTATTCTTGCTCGCTGTAATTTAAAAAATTCAAAAATTTCTGTGCTAATTATTTCCAAAGTAAAAAAACCACACAAGGCTTTTCTTTGTGCAGTTTTTTTGAATTTATTAATATTATTTTATTTACTCTCTTTGCTTTTCTCGTTTTTATCTTTATCTTTGCGCTTTTTTATAAAATTACCTATTCTGTCAACTATATCAGGAGTCATGGAAATTATCCTGTCAAGCGCACCCGTGAAAGACTCAACCTGAAGAAGTTTAACATCGTCGCCCGAGATAACCAAAAACGCCGTAGGAGTAATGCTGACGCCGGCTCCGCTCCCTCCGCCGAATAAATCTCTCTCTTTGCTTTTTTCGGAAGTAAAATCAGAACCGCCTGCCGCAAAGCCGTATGAAAGCTTTGAGACAGGTATAACAACCGTGCCGCTGTCCGATGTAATCGGCTTACCTATTACCATATCGGCATTGACTGCTTCCTTAATTTTTTCGAGTGTGCTTTCGGTCATTCCTTCAATTTTGTTGTTCATAATTTTTGATTCCTCCTATTTTAATTTACTGTTTATAATTTTAAACGATTTTATAGCGATTATCAAAAAATTAATAATTCGGGTCTTGAGTTTCAAATCTACAAAAATTTTTATCTTTTCCGAAAGAAAATCGGGTCTGACTGATATATCATAATTCTTTGGCTCATTACAAGATATAAATGCGGAGGCTGCCGGATATACCGCAGCACACACGGCACCATAAGTCGTTGCGGTTTTAGAAGCTTCTTCGCTTCCGATGATTATTCTTAAGTTCAGATTTTTAAACTTAATGCTCTTTATAAGCATTTTTATTATTTTGCCCGAACTCGCGAGAATTGCTTTTACGTTTTTTGCCGTGCTTTTAATATCTTTTAATTTCTTGCTGCTGTTTTCTTTTTTAGGTTCGTTTTTTTGTTTCTTGCTTTTTCTCATTGAAAGCCACTTCGCAAGAGTATCAACCCTCAAAAACCACAATTTAATTTTAAAATCGAACTTGCCGTCATCATAGCAAAGTTCAAGGTTTATGGGCAAAACAAGAAACAAAAATATCAAAGCAAAAACAATTATCAGCAGCCACAAAACTATATTTAGTAAGAGCATTATAATCATTTTTAAACATCCTTTGATATTTTTCTCAGATATTGTTTACCGCGCGATTATATTTTATACAAATCAAGCAAAAAATGCAAACGGTAAAGCTGTAATCCACATAACAAAGCTATATATTGCGTTTTCCAAGAATACCAGCGGAATGCTCAGAATCCCTAAAAACAAGAGCAAAAACAACGACAAAGTTATCATGTTGTAGTATTTATAATAAGAAATCAAAAACCTCTCCGGTATAAACGCTTCCGCTATTCTGAAGCCATCGAGTGGCGCGATTGGGATTAAGTTAAATACTGCGATTCCTATATTCAAAATAATATAATACGAAAAAAATGTGCTTATCCATATGCTCGCCGCTCCAAAATTGAAAAGTGCAAAAAGATTAAAGAGTAATCCCCCTAAAATAGCTGCAAGCAAATTCGAAATCGGTCCCGCTGCTGCCGTTATAGCCATATCACGCCTTGGATTTTTGAAATTTGAAGCGTCTACAGGCACGGGTCTTGCCCAACCAAAACTGAAAAGAAGTATTCCAAGCGCTCCGAGCGGATCAAAATGAACAAGCGGATTTAGCGTAAGACGTCCGCTTAATTTTGCGGTCGGATCGCCAAGTTTCGATGCCACCCACCCATGCGCACACTCGTGAAGCGGTAAAATTAAAAACACAATTATCATAATCGCCAAAATTCGCATCACAACGTCCATTAATGTTATTCCCGGATTAAAAAGCCACATATTAATACACCTCAAGAGTATTATACCACTATGCGCAAATAGTTCAATCAGTTTTTACAATCGAAGTACCCGGATAATACCAAGAAAGTATTTTTTTGTAATCATTTCCTTCAAGTGCCATATACTGAGCACCGTACTGGCTCATACCTACCCCGTGTCCATAGCCTCGGACTTTAAAAATAAATTTATTTTCAGCTTTATCGAACCATAAATCAAAATCGGAAGACCTAAGTGCAAACATACTTCTAATTTCCCTCCCTTTAAAAGTTTTTCCGCAAATATCTATTTCCTTAACCATCCCGCCGTCGCTTCTTTTTGGCTCTCCTATCCATTTACATGCATCTGCATCGAATTTCAAATCACTAAACTTTGAACTTAAAATTTCTTTGAATTTTTCTATATCTATTTTAGCTGTTGTTTCGTATCCTGCGGCGACTTTATCTCCCGGACTCTCAACATTTGTCAAATATTTTACTTCGCCCCCGAATACGTCTTCCGATTTTTCGGTTTTGCCCGAAGAAATTGCATGATATGCAGCTAAAATCGGCCCTCCGTCGTCCTCGATAATCTCGCCGAAAACACTATCTACAGCATTTTCTATTTTCTCTTCGTATTCTTCAAAATGACTTCCCCATTTCGCTTTTCGCTGCTCTTTGGCGATATAATTAATGGCTTTTTGCGTATCTATTGTAAAATCATATTTGCTTTCGCTACCTTTCGCGTGCTCCAAATTACGCTTTCTGCAAAAATATGTATATGAAGCCACAGCCTGAGCTTTTAGAGCTTCGGTTTCAAATTTTGCGGGCATTTCAGTGCATACGACACCATAAAGAAATTCTTTATCGGGAATACTAATTATACTCCCATTACTTTCATCGAGCACGCGGAAACATGTTTGCGCATTAGCATCGCAATTTCCTATTGATAATTTCTGGTAACTGTTTTCTTGTTCCTCCCGATTGCTTTTTGTCACCGCCAGAAGCGGAATCAAAATGATAAAAACCAATATAAGCGCACATATTATCGGCCATTTGAATTTTTTTGAAATTTTCATAAATTTGAAATTCCTCCATATTTTAAAGATACACGCCCATACAACATATTGACTTTACGCACAAAAGCGTTTAGAATACAGTGTTAGAGCATATACATATTAATATGGACGAGGGCTAAATTTTATGTTCTAAATTTATTTTGAAAATGGAGGATATTTATGAAACTGAAAAACATTTGGCTATTCTTCTGCCTCGCGCTATTGGTTTTGGTACCGACTAAAGTTTACTCTGCGCTTTTCACGGTAGAAGTTGTAGAATCTTCGGTATTTCTTATAACATTCGGCTTTACTGCGCTTGCTCTTGCTATTTGCGTATTTATTTCAAAATTTTCACTCAAAAACATAAGCATACAAAAAAATATGGTTTTGGGAATTTTTGCAGCACTTGTTGCGCTTTGCTTCTTATGGTGCATACCGGCATACTTTGGCGACACCGTAACAAAATACGATCACGAATGGCAACCCATACTCGTTACAGTTTTTTCTGCGCTTTGCTTTGTGTCATTTACACTTATTTCCGCCACCCATTTTATGGGTCAAAACGTAATTTCAAAAGCGCCGTTCTTTATCTACTGCCCCGTACTTTGGTTTGGGCTTAAAATGATCTTATTTTTGTCAATGAACATAAACGTAACAGACCCGTACACCATACTATCAACCGGATTACTCACACTTTTTATGATTTATTTCACCCAGACATTTGCGACATCAACAAAAGCAAACAACATCAAACTTCTATTTGTTTTCGGGCTTCCTCTATCGGTATTCTCGCTTGCATCGTCGATCCCCGTTATCTTGAAAATATGGACTTCAGGCATTTTCGTAGAATCCGCTATAGCTACCGCAACACTTGAAATAATGCTCGTACTTTATATTCTCTTTACTTTGGTTGAAGCTCATAAACAGCTCGAAAATAGAGATCAAAAAGTAATAAAAACATTTTAAAGCAAATAATATTTATAAAACAGATAAGGAGATGGCTTTGTGGCAATAAACGTAGGCATAAACGGCTTCGGAAGAATCGGTAGAATGATCCTCAGAGCGTCGCTGAGCTCGCCCGAAAAATATAACATTGTCGGAATTAACGATCCTTTTATAAATTCCGAGTATATGGCATACATGCTAAAATATGATTCGGCTCACGGCACGTGCACCGCGGAAATCAAAGCCCAAAACGGTATGTTATGCGTAAACGGAAAAAACATCAATGTCTTTTCCGAAAAGGATCCGAAAAACATACCTTGGAGTAACGTCGGAGCTGAATATATTGTAGAATCAACGGGAATTTTTTGCACTACGGAAAAAGCTTCGGCGCACTTGGAAGCAGGCGGGAAAAAAGTCGTAATAACGGCACCCGCAAAAGACAGCGTTACACCTACGTTTGTTTGCGGCGTAAACCTTGATACTTACAACCCTTCGATGAAAATCGTTTCCAATGCCTCTTGCACAACCAACTGCCTTGCGCCCCTTGCAAAAGTTATAAATGACAATTTCGGAATTGAAGAAGGTCTAATGACTACCGTCCACGCCGTAACCAACACGCAAAACACTGTTGACGGGCTTTCATCGAAAGATTGGCGCGGCGGAAGAGCTGCAAGTAGCAATATCATTCCGTCTTCTACGGGAGCGGCAAAAGCCTGTGGACTCGTTATACCCGAACTGCAAGGCAAACTGACGGGGATGTCGTTTCGCGTACCTATCATCAATGTTTCTGTTGTAGATTTGACTTGCAGACTTTCAAAATCAACTTCTTACGATGAAATATGTTCGGTCATAAAATCGGCTTCCGAAAAGGAAATGTCGGGAATTCTGGGTTATACCGATGAGCCTACTGTTTCGAGTGATTTTTGCGGCGACTCTCATACTTGCGTATTCGACGAAAAGGCAGGAATTATGTTAAACGATCGATTTGTAAAGCTCGTCGCTTGGTACGATAATGAATGGGCTTACAGCTGCAAAGTTCTCGATTTAATATCATATATGTACGATAAAGACGTTAATTTATAATAAAGTGATAAAAATAATCAGCACCCGAGAGAAAATCCTCAGGTGCTTTTTGTTTAATGTTTTATTTTTATAAATCTTCCTCATCTTCGTCAATCGTTTCATTAATAACCATCTCCGTTAGATCCTTTGCCTTCGCAAGAGAAGATCTTTCTACCATAATATCGGCGTCTGTGAGCAGTGCTCCGGTCGTAATCTTCAGGATGCCACCGACGCCCTTTTCCCGGACTATGTATGGTATATGGTTGCCCTTCAATGTAGACTCAACGATACCCAGCTCAAAAGAATTGTGAACCGTTACTAATTTTACAAGCTCAATTTCATCTTCTTTTTCTTCATTATAACGTCTTGCTTTTTTGCTCCAGAAAAAACACATATCAAAAACCTCCTGATATTACAAGGTACAACATAATTATATCTAAAAAAGCACAAATTGTATATGAAAATCTAGATAAACTTCTCGCCTATGATCGCCCTATAGATATCGTTTATATCCAAAAACACTTTAATATTTGTCAGCCCAAAGGACTCGATAATTTTTTTTACGTCGTCATACTGCCCTTGTCCTATTTCAAAAGACAAAATACCACCCTTTTTCAATTTTGGTATCCAAAACTCGCAAATTTTTTCATAAAAATCAAGGCCGTCTTTTCCGCCATCGAGAGCCATTTTAGGCTCGAAAAGAACTTCGCTTTGCAGATTTTTAATATCGTCCGATTTTATATAAGGTGGGTTGGAAACAATCAAATCAAAATAACCGTCTTCGAAATTTTTGTAACAAGAAAAGACATCATCATTGATTAACTTGGCTTTACTGCTATATTTTCTATGATTTGCAGATAAATATTTAAACGCTTTATCCGAAATTTCCACAGCGTAAATATCACATGGCCTGCCGATACCTCTCTCAAGAGCAAGCGCAACACAACCGCTTCCGCTACATAGATCGATAATTTTCGGATTTTGGATGTCTTTTATGGCATCTATTGAGGCGGACACCAGAACGGACGTATCTTCTCTTGGAATTAAAACCCCTTCGCCGACGTACAAATCCATATCCATAAAATTACATTCCCCAACAGCGTACTGGAGCGGTTTCCCGCCGCATCTTCGTTGCAGTATCTCACAAAATTTGATGTATTTAGAGTTTTCGGGAATTTCAGATCCGCGAAATAATAAGTCCGATCGGTCGATGCCAAAGCAGTACCAGAAAATATTTAAAATCTCCGAATTTACAGCTTCAATTCCCGCGCTTTGCAAACTTTTTTTTGCGCTATCATATATTTCTTTATACGTCGGCATTTTCATCACTATCCGATTTGTTTTCATCTTCAGGCTCCACAAAAATAGGCAACATCACCGTAACGGTCGTACCAAATCCCTCTTCGCTCAGAATGTTAAGTACACCGCCGTGAAGCGATACGATTTCATCAACAATAGCAAGCCCTATACCCGAGCCTTGTTGCAAGTAATTTGCTTTATAGAATTTTTGAGTTACATTTGAGAGATGCTGCGCGGGAATGCCGCAGCCGTTGTCCGTAAAAGATATTGAAATTTTATCGTCTTTAACGCTTACATCAACGCTGACTGCGCCGCCCTCAGACGTATATTTGAGCGCGTTATCCAGAATATTTATGAAAACTTGGCGAAGCCTATTCTTATCGCCCATCACAGGCGGTAACATTTTCGGTTCAGTATATATAAGAGCCTTTTTTTCGTTATCCGCGCGATCTTTGAACATATACACCGCCTCGCCGATTTCCGCCAGAATATCTATCTTTTCTTTTATTAATTTTATCCGCTTTTCCTTTATGCTTGAAAAGTCCAAAAGCCCTTCTACTATCCACGAGAGGCGCTCTGCTTCTTTGACTATCGTTTCAAGCCCTTTTTTGCGCGTTTCGGGTGAATCTTCACACAGCTGCAGGGTTTCCGCCCAGCCTTTGATTGCCGTGAGCGGTGTGCGGAGTTCGTGCGAAACCGAAGAAATAAACTCATTTTTCAATTTTTCGGTTACGTCGAGTTCTTCGGCCATATAATTTATCGTATCGCTCAGCTCACCGATTTCGTCATCATACTTTTTATCGATTTTTACGTGAAAATCACCCCTGGCGATTTGCTGAGCTTTTGTGCATATATCGCTTACGGGGCTGACAATCGAACGCACAAAATAAAGTCCGGAAATTATGATAAACGCTATGACAAAAAATGAAATTATAATCAAAGCCACAAAAACGGAGTTTATGCGAGAATTGGCTTTTTCCATAGAAACCGCATATCTCACCGCGCCCAAATAATTACCGCCCTGGTCATAAACCGCGCGAGTAACCGCCATTAATTTTTCTCCCGTGAGAGATTTGCCTTCCCAAACGCCCATTTTGGTATTTGAGAATTTCGCCGCATCATAATCGGGCTGCTTTTCGCTTTGCTCGGGTAAAAAACCATTTGACGATATAACAACGCTATCATTTTTATCAAAAACGGTTATTTGCATTGCATCTTTATTCTTGAAATTTTCCACATAAACTTCGGCCATTTTTATAAAATCTTCTTCGCTACTGACCGAACAGCTCTCAATAATATCGCAAAGCTCCTCTGCTCTGCTTTTTATATTTTGCTCGATGCCGCTGTAAAAATATCCGCGCATAACCACAAAAAAAGCTACCACAAGCACCGTAAATATCGCAATAGTGAACCCGAGGCTATTATAGATCCAGCGCTTTTTTATACCTTTTAATACCATTGAATTTCAGCACCTCAAAAACTAATTTTCCCACTTATAGCCCATTCCCCAAACGGTTATGATATGCCTCGGAGTGGACGGGTCATCCTCAATTTTCATGCGCAGTCTGCGGATATTTACATCAACTATTTTTTCTTCTCCACTGTAGGTTTCGCCCCAGACGTGCTTTAAAATTTGCGTACGGCTAAACACAGTACCCGGATTCGAGAAAAAATATTCCATGATTTGGAATTCAACCTGAGTAAGCTCAATTATACGGCCGCGTTTTTTAAGCGCTCTGTTGCGAAGGTTAAGCACAAACTCACCGAGTTTGATTTCTTCTTGAAATTTATTTTCACTACGCATCATATTGAGCGCGACCCTACGATAAAGCGCATCGACACGCGCAACAAGCTCCGACGGGCTGAAAGGCTTTGTAATGTAATCGTCCGCGCCGAGCATAAGCCCGCTGACTTTATCAATCTCCTGGGTTTTCGCCGTAAGCAAAATTATTCCGATTGTATCGCTGCGTTTTCTCAGCTCTTTACAAACTTGAACACCATCAATACCGGGTAGCATGACGTCCAGAACTGCCAAATCAAAATCGCCGTTATAGTTTTCAAAAAGTTCAAGAGCCTTCTCACCATTATCGGTTTCGACGACATCATAGCCCGAACGGCGCAGATTTATAACTTCAAACTCCCTTATCGCCGCTTCGTCTTCAACAACAAGTATTCTTTTCATAGTTTTCCTCCGTAATTTTTATTATTTAACAGGAACAATTCCGTTTTTCTGAATTTGATATATATAAGTCTTTGGTTTTGAATTACTAATTCTCGCACCTTCAATGACAATTTCATCAAGTCCGTCGCCATTTACGTCTTTAATGCATGCGCTGCGAATTTTAAAATTTCCCTCCACGATGTCATCTTTAACTACCCATTTATCACCCTTTTTTTCAAAAAATATCGAATGTGATTTTATGAGTTTATCTTCGGTTTCGCAAAAAACCATCATATATTCCAAGCCGCCAATATTACACTTCAAAGCGGAAGAATATTTATCATCAATCGCAATATATGAAAATTTAAAATCGCTACCCAAATAGTCTCTTATAGAATTTTCTACGCCGATTTGCTCATCGGAAATACTCGGCGGAGACATCGCACTGCGCACATCAAAAAAATCATTAATTGAACAGCCTGTCAAAACTGTTAAAATCGCGATAAAAATTAATATCGTTCCAAATCTCTTTTTCAAGTATCATAATCCTCTCTAAAAAGCTATAACACGTCTTTTGATAAATTGTATCACAAATATTAATCATTTTAAAGAGCCTGGATAAAACAAATAAATCTATTAGATAAAATGTTTGACAAGCATATCATATATAGATATAATCGACTAAAGTGAATATAATAATCAAGTTGTTTACCAGTCTTTTGGGCAAAACCATTAAATGCAAAGGGGAATTCGTGTATGCCAAATGCAGATGATTTAAAAGCAACTTTAGGAACAACATTAAAAAAATCAGTGAAATACAGAAAGTACGTCTGGAACGATTTCAGTATTGTGGAAAAAGCTCGTATTCAAATTCTGGAAAGTGGCAATTTTGGTACCGTACCACTTAATGAAGATGAATTTAATCTCGTAGATGACCTGACCGTGCAAATAAATCCGGAAAAATTTGAATACACACATAGCATTAAACCCAGCAGTCCCCTATACGGTTATAGAAGTGGGTACGCCGCACCAGGGCGTGTACGACCTTCATTTGTGTCCGAAGAACGTTCACTGGGTATTCCACGACTTCTATTCGATATATATGATGAATACAACGCTCGAACACTCAACGGCACAATAGTAGAAAGTTTTTCTTTAATGAACGACAATGTCACATCTTTGCCAAATCTGATACAGTATGCTGAGGAAGGCAAATACTATGCATATTTTTGTTGGGGAGATATCAGAAAATTTGGGCTGCTGTCAGGCGTAAGCGTCGAATATACGGCGTTTTCCCCTTGGGGTCAGCCTTTAAAAGCCGAAGCAGATGTCCACATAACCCCAGAATATTTAGAAAAAGGTAAAACACCAAGAATAAAAGGTGACATAAGTTCACCAGTAGATACAGTTAAAAATGCCGGTAAAAAAATTTTAAACGGCGTAAAAAATATTTTTAGATAAAGGAGGTATTGATTATGCCATATGATGAAGCCACCCCACTAAACAAAGATGAAGATTACCTTAAAACCACCACCACACTAAGCAAATATGAGCCAAAAGAGCAAGAGGAGACCGTTGACGAAAACGATACACAAGAAAATTCCAGTGTATTGGGCAAAATAAAGGGTTTCTTTTCAAGCGTCAAAAACAAGATAGTTGACAAAGAAAAAAGCAATGACCAAAAACGCGTAACAAAATTGCCTTCCGTAGATATTCTATTTAATACCACAAAAATAGCACCAAGCAGCGAAAAAAATGAAACTGAAAAAACCGTATCGGAAGTGTTGGAAGAATTTGAAAAAAGAGAAAAAGATATCAAAACAGAGCTCAATGATGCAGCGGAAGAAAATAATCGTACAGAATTAAATGAAAAATTAAGTGAAACTGAAAAATCAGCTGTAAGAGACATTTTAGAAGCCGCAAAAAATGAAGGCAAAATTCTAAGTCAAACAGATAAACGGGGGCGAAAGCATCTTTACGATTACACCTTGCAGGCGTTGAAAGACCATAGCGCAACCTTAGGAAAAAATTCAGAAGAAAAACTGAAAATGCTGAACGAAGCAATCAAACAACATAACGAGGATATTAACAACCGTTATGGGATAATCCATTGCATAGAAGATTTTTTGGACGATTTCAAAAAACGTAGAAACGAACGAAATCAGATACTTGATTCTGTCCCACAAGAAAGCAAGAAACTAGTCGAAGACGATACAAACAAAAAATTCGGAGACGTTATCGAAACAGAACAAGCTGCGAATAGGGCTCTTGAAATAGCACGGCGAAAAGCTGAATATGATGCTGCAAACGACCCCAACTACGACGAAACAAAAGATTACGTAAAATCCGCCTTGGAAGACGCCAAAAAAGAGCTTAATCAATATCCTCCGCAACAAAAAGAAAAATCAGAAAAGATTAATAAAATAATAGATAAAGCAATAGAACTTAATCAATCCGACATAGCGATGCGAAAAGAAAAACTCGAAAAAAGATTTGACGTTGCCACAAGAAGCGAAGAATCAGTCTCAGAACTCAAAAAGCAGAAAGCAGACTATCTAACGGCAAGGGAAAATGCTAAAGACCCTGATGAACAAGCAGCAATCGATGAAGAAATAAGAAAACTAAACGCAGAAATAGCAAGAAAAAGAATTGCTATAGCAATACAAATACGTCAAGAGCAGGAAAAGGAAAAAGCAGAGAAAGATAGAGAAAAAGAAAATGAAACAAATAAAAAAATTGAAGCAGCACTTGCAGTGGCAAAAGCTGTAAAAGAAGAAAAAGAGCAAGTGGAGGCATCCACAGCGCAGCAGCCCATCGATAGACACGATGATAATGATAATGATAATGATTATGATTATGATAATGATTATGATTATGATAATGATTATGATTATGATGATGATTATGACGATGATGATGATGATTATGACGATGATTATGATGATGATAATATCACTCGGACACAAAAGAATAAAAGTTACAAAGAATCAAAAAATATCTTCGAAAACATAAACGACTTCGGAACAATGAGCTCCAACATTATGGCATATGTTGATTATCTCGAATCGGAAGCATCAGACAACAAAGATGCCAAAAAAGTAATAAAACAGCTAAGGGCTGACATTACCGGAAGTAGTAGCCGCCACGGTCCATTAATTTCACAGCTTGAAACCAAAGATGATGATAAATCGCTATCCTATATTTTGGAAGTAGATTCTTTGGTAAGCGAATGGAAATCGCATTTGCAGTGGGCGAAAAATTACTTAAGCCAAAACGAGAAACTGAGCGAAACCCTCCAAAATGTTATTAACAATTTACACGCTGATGATCTCCGTAAAGCTACGACAAGCTATTTAGCCGGTCATAAAGTAGAGGGAAAAGATAAAAACGGAGAAAATAAAGAGTTCTACGCGTTTGTGAAAGCTGATTATTACGACTTCCTCGGCAGAGCTTCAGAAAATGGGGATCAGAAAAAAATTACAAATGAATCTTGTTTCATAGCCGTAATAAGAACGCTAATTAACGTCTGCACCGCATACAAAAAGCTGGATTCGTCCTCAAATCAGACCATAGATGCAATCGTTTCAAAATGTGAATATATAAACGATCAAAACAAAAGGGATTATACCGGCTCCGATAAAATAAGAACGATATCGCGTGACCTTTTAAACGAGGAGTTAAAAAACGAAAATATAAGGCGGCTTTCAGGTAATGATGTAGGAGGAGATCTCTCCAAAATTGCCAGCAAAATTTCGTCAATCCGCGAAATATTTAGTGATTTTTGTTCTAAAAAAATAGATTCTCGAAAAATAGAAAGGAAAATATCTGATTTAAATAATTTTTCATCAATTAATATCGGAGTGCCAGACAGCAAAAGTTTGGTCAGACGTATATACGACGATGACTATAACGACTTTTTACAATAAACATGATTTTACCCCAAGAAATAAATCTTGGGGCGATTTTATGTTTATTTTTGGACTTTGCTGCGAAGCCGCATTGTTTTATCAAGAATTTTTTTGCGTATTCTGAGGCTTTTCGGTGTGACTTCCAAAAGTTCATCATCGTCTATAAATTCTATCGATTGTTCCAAGCTGAGAACGCTGTGCGGCGTGAGTTTCAGAGCTTCGTCCGACCCGGACGCACGCATATTGGTAACGTGCTTCTTTTTGCATACGTTTACGGTGATATCTTCAGCTTTGGGAGTCGAGCCTACAACCATACCTTCGTAAACTTCCACGCCCGGACCTATGAAAAGCCGACCTCTATCTTGCGCGGCAAACAAACCATAACCCGTTGAAACGCCTGTTTCATGCGCAACCAGAGAGCCATGATGTCTTTGAACTATTTCACCTTTATAAGGCTCATAGCAGTCAAACATTTGATTAAGTATTCCTTTACCGTTTGTATCCGTTAAAAATTCCGACCTATACCCTATTATTCCCCTTGACGGGACTCTGAATTCAAGCGAAGTCATACCGCCGTCTTTCGGGCACATATTTATCATATCGGCCTTTCTCGAGCTTACTTTCTCGATAACAGTTCCAACGTATTCTTCCGGTACTTCCACGCTCAAAAGTTCAATCGGTTCACAAAGTTTTCCGTCGATTTCTTTCATAATAACTTGTGGGCGCGAAACTTGAAATTCATACCCTTCACGGCGCATAGTTTCTATCAAAATCGAAAGGTGCAATTCTCCTCTGCCCGAAACTTTGAAAGTATCGGCAGAATCAGTTTCTTCAACACGCATCGAAACGTTTGTTTCAACCTCTTTAAAAAGTCGATCACGAATATTTCTCGATGTTACAAACTTGCCCTCTCTACCCGCAAACGGGCTATTATTGACCATGAAATTCATCGAAACAGTCGGCTCGTCAATCTTAACGAAAGGAAGCGGCTCAATATTTTCGGGCGCACACAACGTTTCGCCTATATTTAAATCCGCAATACCCGAAACTGAAACTATTTCTCCAAGTCCCGCACTTTCGGTCTCCACTCTTTTTAAGCCCTCATACTTATAAAGTTTGCCAATTTTAACGTTCTTCTCTTTACCGTCCGGAGAACACAGGACTACATTTTGCCCATACTTTGCAGTACCTCTTTCCACACGCCCAACGCCGATTCTTCCGATATAATCATCGTAGTCTATATTGGAAATAAGAAGCTGCAACGGCCCATCTTTATCGCCTTTTGGTGCGGGGATTTCTTTTATTATAGTTTCAAAAAGAGGTTTTAAATTATTGCTTTCTTTATTCTCATCCGTATAAGCGTAACCGTTTTTGGCAGAGGCATAAACAACAGGAAATTCAATTTGCTCATCGTCTGCCCCAAGCTCGATAAATAAGTCCAAAACCTCATCGATAACTTCTTCAGGTCTTGCACCGGGTCTATCTATTTTATTAACAACAACAACAGGCTTTTTACCGAGTTTAAGCGCTTTTTTAAGTACAAATCTCGTCTGTGGCATACAGCCTTCGAAAGCATCGACAAGAAGTAAAACTCCGTCGACCATTAAAAGAATACGCTCAACTTCTCCACCAAAATCAGCGTGTCCAGGCGTATCAACTATATTAATTTTGGTGTTTCCGTACATGACTGCCGTATTTTTGGATAAAATCGTTATTCCTCTCTCGCGCTCTAAATCGCCCGAGTCCATTACTCTATCCGCCACGGCCTCATTTGACCTAAAAATTCCGCTTTGTTTCAGCATTTGGTCAACAAGCGTTGTTTTCCCGTGGTCAACGTGCGCTATTATTGCTATATTTCTAAGTTCGTTACATTCACTCATTTTTCTCTTCCTTTCTACCGTCATTATTTATATCGTTTATCAAATTCCTAATCTGTCGACTCAAACTTACATCCGCACCTCTTGGAATTTTATCGTAAACTTCAAAAACTTTATCTCGCATCCACAGTCCCGGCGTAATCCTCACGGAATACCCACATCCGTTATCTACCATCCAATCAAGAAATTCAGCCTTGGGAAGTCCGTAACAGTAAAGAAGCGTCATAATAACTCCACCGTGAGTGAAAATAGTCGCTGAAGTTACTCCCCTTCTCATCATCGACTCCACAACCGTATCAAAAGTTGTGGTAACTCTTTTTTGTATCTCTTGCCACGTTTCTACTTTTGCCTCACCATTCGGATCATCACGCAACCCGTCTGTACCGCTGAAAATGCATTCTCTGAAACCGTCCACAATCTTGGGCTCAGCTTCGGGATACAAAATTTTACACGTTTCCGTGCAACGTTTCATCGGACTCGAATAGTATTCATGCGTGCGAGGATATTCAAAATTTTCGGCTAATTTTTTAAGTTTTTCTATACCCTCATCGCAAAGCGGCAAATCGCCCGAACCGGCAAATTTACCGTTAATATTCGCTTTCGTCAAGCCATGCCTGACAAAATGAACTACATAAGACTGCATAATTATCCCCCTTTTTTATTTATGTACGGTTATCTTGCTTTCTTTACCGTTTAAAATTCTTTGTATGTTTTCCCTATGCTTATAAACCACAAGCGTAGAAATCAAAAGTGAAAACACAAGTGCCATAACACCAGAATCAATATTGGCGTCTACAACGAAGTACAAAATCGCGACCGCCGCAGGAAACGAAAAAGCCGCGCAAACCGAGGCCAACGAAACTATTTTGGTTAAAACCAAAACTATGAGGAAAACACTTATCAAAACAAGAAAAATTCGCCAATCTATAAGAAGCGTCGCCGCCCAAGTTGTAAGTATCGCTTTACCACCTTTAAAACCAAAAAAACACGGATAAACATGGCCTAAAACACATGCAAAACACGCTAAATATTCTCCAAAACAAAAAGTTAATGAACCTGCATCAAGGCTCAGACAAAATGTCAGTAGCAAATGCGCGAAATATACAGCAGCAACGCCTTTTGCAAAATCAATTAAAAAAGTATAAATCGCAAGTTTTTTGCCTTTCGTACGCAGAACATTTGTAAACCCCGCATTACCACTGCCAACATCTCTTATATCATTACCCGAGTCGAACAGCTTTGTTACTATTATCGAAGCATTCACGCAACCTATCAAATATGAAAATACCGCTATTACAACCATTATCAAAGCAACATACATATAAATCTATTCCTCGATTACACTAAAATTTTGTTTCAAAATTTTTTTCGGTTTTCTCTCTTACTATAAATCTAATCGGCGTACCAGAAAACCCGAATACTTTTCTGATATTGTTTTCAATATAGTGCTGATATGAAAAATGAAAGAGTTCCGCTTTATTTACAAAAAACACAAACGTCGGCGGACTTACACTAACTTGTGTCATATAGTATATTTTAAGCTTTTTACCTTTATGTGTAGGCGTGGGTGTCCTTGTTATCGCCTCCGCCAAGACATCGTTTAAAATACCCGTTGAAATACGCATGGAATTTGCATTTTTAACGTTATTGATGCACTCATAAAGTTCATTCACCCTTTGCCCTGTTTTGGCCGAAATAAAAAGTACCGGCGCGTAGGACATAAATAAAAACGTTTCTTTTATTTTATTTTTGAATTCGTCCATGGTGTGCGTGTCTTTTTCGATTGTGTCCCACTTATTCACGACGATTATACTCGCTTTTCCCGCTTCGTGCGCAAGACCTGCAATTTTCGTATCCTGCTCAGTCGCACCTTGCTGAGCGTCAATCATTATGATACAAACATCGGCTCTTTCGACCGCCAATTTTGCACGAATTACACTATACTTTTCAATATTTTCGGTAATCTTACTGCGTCTACGTATCCCCGCCGTATCAATAAAATTATAATTCCCAAAACTATTTGAAATCTTAGTATCAACCGTATCCCTCGTCGTCCCCGCGACGTCTGAAACTATACTTCTTTCAAATCCGGAAATATAATTTACAAGCGATGATTTACCAACGTTCGGCTTCCCTATAATCGCAACCGAAACCGCATTTTCTTCATCTTCAAAATCGCATTCAGGTAAGTTTTTAAAAACGGCATCAAGCAAATCGCCCGTACCATGACCATGAACCGACGAAACTTTTATCGGTTCGCCCAGACCCAGATTATAAAACTCATAAAAATTAAAATCGTCACTTCCGATGGTATCGGCTTTATTCACGCATAAAATAACAGGTTTGCCCGATTTTTTAAGCATGTGTGCAATCTCGATGTCTGATGCGACCAAACCCGATTTCAAGTCTACAACAAAAATAATAGCATTTGCCAAATCTACGGCTATTTCAGCTTGTTTTCTTATCTCGCTCGCCATCGAATCTCCGTTTTTGCCAAACTCAATTCCGCCCGTATCAATCACAGAAATTTTACGGCCGAGCCACTCACATTCACCATAAATCCTATCTCTTGTCACACCCGGAGTATCATCAACTATAGAAATTCGCTTACCGACAAGTTTATTAAAAAGTGTGGATTTTCCTACATTCGGACGTCCGACAAGCGCTACTACAGGTTTCATATTATCACTTCCTCAACAAATTAAAAACTTGAAAATAGAGAAGGATTGCTCCTCCTCTAATCACTTTCAATATATAAAGTCAAATATCGATATTAAGCTTCTTTCTTAACAACTTCTCTGCCTTTATAGTAACCGCAAGAACCGCAAACTCTATGAATAAGCTTGAATGCTCCACATTTTTCACATCTGCTTAGAGCCGGAGCTTCCAATTTCCACACATTAGAACGTCTTTTGTCTCTTCTTGCTTTCGAATGTTTTCTCTTTGGTACAATTGCCATTACTCGGCACCTCCTCTTATATAAAAACAAATACTACGTACCACATCGGTATATTCATTATACATTAATGCAATAAATTTGTCAACACAATAATTTTATTTTTCTGAAATTTTGGCCACATTTTTTATGAGTATAAGTGGCGTTAACTCATCAGATTGACCTGCAGGGTTATCTTTTATGAGCAGCTTCAAAAACTCCTCGGAAATTCCTTTCAAATTATCGTTTCTCCCTAAAATATTGACCTCGAAATCATTGGCGTCAACTATCATAGAGTTTATTTTGAAAGCGTCGCTTATCTCATTACAAACCTTTGAAGGATTTTTCGGGTTTAGCAGCGCTAAATTATGATACAAATCGAATGAAGAATTCATATAAAATCCATCAATACCGTCAATTTCGTGGCCTGCTATCTTATAAAATACACCTTTAATTCCAAAAAGTTTTGTAACGGCCGAACAAAAACATGCAAACAAAATTCTCGGCAATCCTGCCAAATTTATCGCCAACTGCAGTTTGTACGGCTCGTCCATAGCAATACCATGATTATTGGAAGATGCAAATTTTGAAAGAAATTTCGCCCAAAAGCCAAGTTTGACGTCGCTTTTATTAACGGTATTATTCTGGCACATCGAAATTATTTTCTCACTAATCGACAAAATATCTCCGTCTTCATAAAGAGGCGCAACATACTTGGCAACCACATCCAGGTAAGATTCGCCCTGCTCGATGAAGTGGGTTTGAATAGCAAAACGCTCAAATTCACAGTCCTGAACTTTAACATTTTTCCTAACATAATAAGTGATTCCGTTTACTTCTCTTTTACAGTCATCTGAATTTCTAAATCCCATAATTTGTTACCTCTACTATTAAAAATTTGGTTTCCCCAACAACTTAAACATCTCATTTTTATAGTTTTCTACACCGGGCTGGTCGAATGGATTTACGCCCAAAACACACGCCGATATTGCACACGCCTTTTCAAAGAAATATACCAAATGTCCAAAATCTTCTTCGGAAAACGAATCTAAATTCAAAACTATATTCGGAACTCCACCATTAGTATGCGCCAAAAGTGTGGCCTCTAAAGCTTTTTGATTAACGAAATTTACGGTTTTTCCACTTAGATAATTTAAATTATCGGCATCGTTTTCGCTACTACTTATTTTTAAATCTTTTTTTGGTGATGCCACATTTATGACCGTCTCAAATAAGTTCTTCGGGCCTTGCTGTATATATTGACCAAGAGAATGCAAATCCGTAGAAAATACCGCAGATGCAGGGAAAATTCCTTTTCCATCTTTGCCTTCGCTCTCACCAAAAAGCTGCTTCCACCACTCCGCAAAATATCGCATTTTCGGGTGATAACCAACCATAATTTCAGTAGTTTTGCCCTGCCTATAAAATAGATTTCTAATAGCCGCGTATTTATAACAATCGTTTAAATTTTGATCACAACTACTATACACATTTAGCGCACTTAAAGCGCCTTTGAGAATTTTTTTGATGTCAATCCCGCTGACTGCAATCGGTAACAGGCCTACCGCAGTTAAAACAGAGTAACGACCGCCTATATTTTTAGGGATGCTAAACGATTTATAGCCCATCTCATCAGCTAACTTTTGTAAATTGCTATCGGAATCTGTGGTGCAATAAATTCGCTCCCGCGCGCCGTCTTTTCCGTATTTATTTTCCATAAAATCTCTAAACAATCTGAACGCAATAGCCGGCTCGGTTGTCGTCCCCGACTTAGAAATAACATTAATGCAAACATCACTATTTTGACAAATTTGCATAATTTCATAAAACTCATCACTACTTATGCTATTTCCGACAAAAAAAATCTTGGGAGTATTTTCTAAAAGATTATAATTGTTCGAATGTAAAAACTCTATCGCCGCACGTGCTCCCAAATAAGAACCACCTATACCTATGACTACAAAAACATCGCACTTTTTTCTTATGTTTTGTGCCTCATTCACGATTTCTTCAACTGTATCTTCGTCGTAATTGCGAGGCAAATCAAGCCATCCCGCCGTGGATTCAAAAGTATTATACTCATGAAGTTTTCTGTGCGCCTGAAGAATTTCCCCATATATATTTTCTATATTTGTGGTGCCAAGAAATTTCTCAGCAAATCTAAAATCGACCGAAAACATAAAATCACCTTTTGTGAACAATTAATAATAATTAAATCATGCTAAAGCTTATTAATGCTAAAGCATGATCTATTACACAAAATTTATTTAATCATACCTGCGACTTCACTGGCAAAATCATCGCTCTTTTTTTCGATGCCTTCGCCTTTTTCAAATCTCACAAAAGAATCTATTTTTATCTTACTAGAAAGTTTCTTGGCAACGCTTTCAACATATTGCGAAACGCTCATATTGCTATCTTTAACGAAAATCTGATTATTAAGGCAGACTTCTTTATAGTATTTTCCAATTCGGCCTTCGACGATTTTCTCTGCGATGTTGTCGGGCTTGCCGTCATTGACGATTTGCTCTTTTAAAATTTTTCTTTCGTGGTCGATAACTTCCGCCGGAATCTCATCAGGGTTTACATAAAGCGGATTTACTGCGGCAATCTGCATCGCTACGTCTTTTGCGCAGTTTTTGAAAGCTTCGGTTGAAATTATATCTTTATTTTCTACGTCGAATTTAACGAGAACGCCGATTTTGCCTGCTGCGTGGACATAAGACGCGACGGCGCCTTCAAAACGTTTAAAGCGACGAATTTTAATGTTTTCGCCGATTGTGAGAATTTTTTCCTGAAGCAAAGATTCAACGGTTTTTCCGTCATCTAAAGTTATCTTCAGCAAATCCTCGACTGTTTCGGGATTTTTCTCCATTACCAAGTCTGCACAAAGTTTGACAAATGATCGGAACTCTGCATTTTTTGCAACAAAATCGGTTTCTGAATTGACTTCAATCGCAACACCAATAGTGGCATCATCATTTGTATAAGCCATAGCAAGGCCTTCAGCTGCTACTCTAGAAGATTTTTTTGTGGCCGCAGCCAAACCTTTTTCACGCAAGAAATCAATTGCGGCTTCCATATTTCCGTCGGATGCCGCCAAAGCTTTTTTGCAGTCCATCATGCCGCAGCCTGTTTTTTCGCGCAAATCTTTAACATCTTTAGCTGTAAAACTCATTTATAAATGTCCTCCCAAATGATTCAAATTTTATATATAATTATTCGGCGACCTCTTCAGATTCTTCTTCAACAATAATTTCTTCTGCTTCCAAAGACTCTACTTCCGGCACTGTGCCTTCTTTTCCTTCTATAATTGCTTGCGAAATCGTTTCGCAAATAAGTTTAACGGCTCTGATAGCGTCGTCGTTTGCAGGGATTACATAATCAACGACATCGGGGTCGCAGTTGGTGTCTACTATAGAAATTACCGGTATATCAAGCTTTCTGGCTTCCGCTACCGCTATCCTCTCTTTCTTGGGGTCAACGACAAAAAGAGCTCCCGGGAGTTCTTTCATATCTTTTACTCCGCCCAAGAATTTTTCTAATTTTTCAATTTCCAGACGAAGTTTTACAACTTCTTTTTTCGGCAAAAGTTCGAATGTGCCGTCTTCTTCCATAGCTTTGAGCTGGTTGAGTCTGCTGACTCTTTTGCGTATTGTTGAGAAGTTTGTAAGCATTCCGCCAAGCCATCTCGCGTTGACGAAGTAAGAACCTGATTTTAAAGCTTCCGCTTTAACCGACTCTTGAGCTTGCTTTTTTGTTCCTACGAACAAAATCGATTTCCCTTCTTCCGTCAATTCTTTGACGAATTTGTAAGCTTCATCCAACTTTCTGGATGTTTTTTGAAGGTCGATGATATAAATTCCGTTGCGCTGAGTAAATATATACTCCGCCATTTTCGGGTTCCATCTGCGTGTTTGATGTCCGAAATGAACACCCGCCTCCAAAAGTTGTTTCATTGATACTACTGACATATACAATTCCTCCTTGGTTTTTTCCTCCACCGGCGGATAACCCTTTTTGGGCACCTGTGTATTTGTATTTCTCGCCGATGTGTGTATTCAACTTAACCAATATAACATATTTTTTTGCTGTTTGCAAGAGTTTTTTTGAGTTTTTGTACTGGCACCAAACATGGCGCCCAATCATAAAATAAAGTTATAACGATAAAATATCTCCGAGAAGGTGATTTTTTTGTTTCTGAGCTTATTTAGTATTCTGGCGAGCGTACCATTTCTCGCGCTCCACTTAACAAGTGCGAATTCATTCCCGAAACCACTTTCAAGAGAAGAAGAAAATAAATATATCGAGAAGCTTCAAAATGACGACCAAAATGCGAAAAGCAAACTTATCAAGCACAATCTGCGTCTAGTTGCGCATATCGCCAAAAAGTATTATTCTGAAAAAACTGAATTTGATGACCTGATTTCTATCGGAACCATAGGTCTGATAAAGGCCGTAAACACATTCAAGCCTTCAAAAAATATTAAGCTGTCAAGCTATGCCTCAAGATGCATCGAAAATGAGATTTTGATGTATTTTCGCGCAGGTAAAAAGTCATCGCTTGACATCTCTATGAATGAACCCATCGAAACAGACAAAAACGGCAACACTTTGACGCTTATGGATACCATATCCACAAGCGATACAATCTTAGAAACGATAGATACCAAAATAAATGTTCAGAAATTAAATAAATATCTCGTAAAGAATTTATCACCGAGAGAAAGAATAATTATATGTATGCGCTACGGAATTTGCGGTTTTAAACCTCTTAAACAAAGGCAAGTAGCCAAAAAACTCGGCATATCACGCTCTTACGTTTCGAGAATCGAAAAAAAAGCGCTTGGAATTTTAAAAAAATCTTTTTAAAAATTATTAATGCTTGTAATTAGATTTTATACGTGATACAATATTCAGGCTGCCAAAAAATAAAATCGGAGGAATTAGAATTGAAAGACCTTAAAAAATATATAATTGCGATTGCCATATCAACATTTTTTTCAATAAATTATCAAGCTCATGCAGGTGCGGGTGTAAGCAAAGTGACATTGCCGGACGATTGCTTGCATCAAATAGAAATAATAAGAAAAGATTTTGCCGATATATTTTCCAAACGTCCCCAAGAGTACGACAGCTCAAAGCGTCTGACCATAATGATAGTACCATTTCAAGAATCGGAATGCGGTAAAAAACTTTCTCGTCGCCAAAGCGAACGTCAATTTTTCGCACAAGGTTTGGGGGCAAATCCGACAGATGAATTAAAAAAATCCTCTCGTAAATCACTTGCTCGACATCAAAGCGAATGTCAATTTGCAAGACCACTTTCAAAAAAAGCGGAAAAACTTATCGGATGTAGTATTATGCCCGATCAGATACCGGTGCCGTGTGCGAATTGGAAGTATAAAATATTTTCACTTATCAACAAAAAGGATCTGACACCCGCGCAAAAACTTTCTGTACTTAAATTGCTGTGTGAACCATGTTCGGAGGGAACGTTTATCTACGGAAACGTAGATAAAATTCAAAAATTAAAACCGGAACAAGTTATAAGCATTGAATCTTCGATGGAAGAAACAAACAGCGGTCTACTGAACATAACGTGCAGGCTTACCGACGGAAACTGCCTTGTTTGTTTTATATAGTGGTATTATTTCAAATATACTAATGCAAAATGTTCGAATTTAAATTTCGGGCGTTTTTTATTTTTACATAATTTCCCGTTTCTATTTGTCATTCACCTTAGTTAAAAGATATTCATAATATGGTATCGGAACAAATTCAAATCAAAAAGGAGAAAGAATATGAACAGTAAAATTTTTGCTATGAAAGCTGCGGAATACGGGATAACACCTTTCCCCGATGACCCGCAAGTCACAATGGCTTATATCCCGTATCAAATCGACGGGGCAGAAAATATATATAATCCCGAAAGAGGTATGTGTGCAGGCACTATGTTCCCGGATTTACACAAGCCTTTTATGCCTGAAGGAGATGAAAGATGATGTCAAAGCGTGAGCTACTTTTAAAGCGTATTGCGGCAATTGATTTTGCTGTAGTTGAGCTAAACCTTTACATGGATACTCATCCAGATGATGTTGAAATAAATGAAAAATTAAATATGTACCGCGAGAAAAGCGCCGATCTCAGAAGCGAATATGAATCTTTATATGGACCCTTAACGCTGGATAATCAGGAAAAAAATCAATGGGGCTGGATTTCAGACCCATGGCCTTGGAATAACTGTGAAGGAGATGAAAGATAATGTGGGTTTATGAAAAAAAATTGCAATATCCTGTAAAAATTAAAAATACCAATCCAAAACTTGCAAAAATGATAATCACTCAATATGGTGGTCCAAACACCGAAAGGATATAATAATTAGGTCATCGGCGATAAAAAATTTTTCCACTCATCTTGCTGCGATGAATAGTAATTTGAAATTTGTTTACTTAAATTTTTGCATATAGAGGACATCATTTTTTTTCTCTCGTTTTCGTCAAGTTCATCAATCGAGATTACAGTGCCATCCGGTAGAATCACCTTCGATGGCAGCAGTATTAGATTATTTTTGCTTTTCATTTTATCTCACACCTACTTTTTTATTAAATATATGATTGCTCTATATCCTCAAGACCATAAAAATTATTGCTTTTAATTTTAATATTAGTTTTTATAATAGCAAAATAAACCGCTCAAACTACTTGTTTGAACGGTTTATTTTGGTTTTTTAGATGTTGATTTTAATGATTGTCCTGGGTGATTGATCTCAAATTTTCCAAGGACTTTTTAAATATTTCATTCGAAGTGATTTTTAAATTGTCTTGCAAGGTGCCATATTCGTCTTGAGGGCAGTTTATGGCTTTTTCCATTGCGTACCCGAGATTATTATCGTCTATAATAGCATTTTCAGAATTAAAATGGTAAAAATCTGCGAATTCTTTATTAATAACGGGCGGTGTATTAAACCCATAGACTAACTGAGCATTACCCGTTACCCGAGTGGTTTTATAGCGCAAATGATCTTCAGATTCCGGATCGAGAAGCATTAAAATAAAATCCGCGTTTTTGACTTCATCGTACATTTGTTTGTAACTGACCCTGCCTTTGAAATCAAAATATTCTTTTATGCTTTCGGGAATATCTAAACTTGCGTTTCTTCCGAAGACTGTAATTTTAAAATCTAATTTTTTTTTGGACAGCTCTTGCACAGCACCTAGCAACTGACTGTAATTCCTGCATTTTGCCCATGTGTTGCCCACAACAACGAAATTCGTTTTCTTATTTTTTGAAGTTATTGGAATTTGACCGAAATAATGCGGATTTATGTATGTACCATGGCTAACCTCGCCCAAAGTAACCACTCGCTTCCTTCGGAGCAAATCATCAAAACCACTGTCTTTTGGCGTATCGGTCGCATGGTCAACCACTATAGAGTTGGGCAATTGGAATATATTCAAACACCTAAACGCTCTCTTTGCGCCGGAATTAATAGTATTTAAAAATACATATTTATATTTACGCAGTATCGAACGCAGTATCAGTTTATTATTAAATATTTCTTTGTTACTTTTATAACCATAAATTTCTAACTTATCGGTTTTATCGAAAGCGCAAAAACTGTCAACCCCTTCGTCCAATATGAGTACATCGACATTGTAGCCCAAATCCAGAAAATACTTCGCGTAACCCGGCAAACACTCGTGATGATAATTATTCGGCTCAAAAAGCAGTACGGTATTCTCTTTAGTATTTTTTGATATAAAATTCTCCATATTTCCGCAGAACAAATTATCAATTTTTCTGAATTTGCCCAAATTTTTTGAGCATTTCGCAAGTTTGAATTTTTGTGCTTTACCACTGTTCTTTCGCAGACACTTTATATCTCCACCATTTGCTTCGCTGAAGTTCGTCACCGTCATATATAATCCGTTGGATTTCGAAATTATCCCGTAGGTACCGTCATCGTTTTTCTCAACTGCCCATTTTTGAGCATCTTTGCCGTTATCAGTGCGTTCGCATACTAAATTATCCGCTTTTTTAGTGCTATACAGTGATTCCAACATCTTACCTGAATATTTCGATTGAATCGTATAGTAGCCGGCCCCGTCGTATAAAAAATTAAACTTATCGGCGTCCCCCAAGCTGTGGATGTTAGACTTTGCCTTAGTTTTGTTTTCTTTTTTTGAATGATAAATATCCGCTGCTTCTTTTCCGCGCAATACGCTTTTTATTCGATATGTGCCATTTTCCGGTGAAGGCTTCAAAGTTGTGGCCCCACATTCATAAGCGCTAAAAATGCTACTGGTAAGACAAATCATCAAAAAAACACCGGATAATTTTTTAAAAATTTTCCTATCCATTATATTAAACCTCGCTTTATAAATAATATTAATTAAATCGACATTGAACCATATAGTTCAACAAAGATTTCAATGTTATTTTATAAAATCATCTCAAATTATGCAATTAAATTTAGAGTTTAGGGCTTATTATATTTTGCAATCGTGTCCATTAAGTTTTAAACACTCTCGCCAAAAATTATCTCGTTCGCAAAATTCATACTAGAATATGTAGATGTTCATAGGTACAAACGCCCGCACAGCTCATAAAAATCCAAAAAAAATAATAAGTTTAATAAACTAAAAAATAAAAGTATTAAGTCTCAAACTAATACGGATTTTGTGAGGTAAAATAATGAAAACGGCCGCTGCATACATAAGAGTATCCACGGAAGATCAAACAGAATTTTCACCCGACAGCCAAATTAAAAAAATTCAAGAATACGCCGTTCACAATAATATCGTTCTGCCTAAAAAATTTATATTTGTAGATGAAGGCATCAGTGGGAAATATGCAACAAAACGTCCCGAATTCATGAAAATGATATCGGCCGCAAAAACAAAACCAAAACCGTTTGACTTGATATTAGTGTGGAAATTTTCAAGATTTGCACGCAACCGACAAGACAGCATAGTTTACAAATCAATGCTCAGAAAAGATTTTAATATTGATGTGATATCCATAACAGAGCAATTATCAAAGGACCCCACGTCTATGTTAATCGAAGCTCTTTTAGAAGCAATGGATGAATACTACTCCATCAACCTAGCTCAAGAAGTAAGGAGAGGAATGAATGAAAAATTTTCGAGGGGCGGAGTCGTCAGTTCCCCCCCGTTTGGATACAAAATGGGTAGAAACAATTTTGAACCGGATGAGAGAAATTCTCAAGTCGTAAAAATGATCTTTGATGAT
Organism: uncultured Clostridia bacterium; assembly: GCA_947305745.1. Lineage (GTDB taxonomy): Bacteria > Bacillota > Clostridia > Oscillospirales > Acutalibacteraceae > UMGS1491. The sequence continues at coordinate 67,958 of CAMZEH010000002.1, forward strand.
TTTACAAACGGTATGTCCACAAGAGAAATAGCAGTCAAACTAAACAACATGGGTATAAGCTCGAAACGCGGCAATAAATTTGAAAACCGAACTGTAGAATATATTCTTTTGAACCCTGTATATATCGGAAAATTAAGGCGTAATATGAACGGATTCGATAAACGCGACAGATATCGTACCGGAAAAGATATTGCTTTTGTCAATGGCAAACATACGCCCATAATAGATACCAAAACTTTTGAATCGGCACAAAATATGCTCTTAGGTATAAAAAAACGTCATAGATCGGATACCAAAAGAACTTTTAAAGGCTTTATGCTTAAGGGGCTTGTGCGCTGCGGAAATTGCGGCGCCACATTAACACAATCAGCTCGTGGTAAATCACTACAGTGTAATAAATACGCCAAAGGCCAGTGTGACAGAAGCCATAGTATATCTATAACCAAAATAAATAAAGCGATTTTGATGAAACTGCAAACAGATATAACCGGAGGAATGTTAGACATCACTCTCAAAAATGCAAATAATAACAGCACAAAAAACATTTCAAAAATACTACTGAGAAAAGAATATCGAAGATTGGAAAGAGTAAAACTGGCATACGAAAATGGCATAGATTCAGCAGATGAATATAAAATAAATAAAGAAAAAATACTAAAAAGAATCAAAGGTTTGAATAGAGAAATTTCAAAATCTGTTGATAACAGCATAAAAGCAAAAAGCAAATTAAAAATGCAGCTTAAAAATGTGTTGGAAAAACTTGAATCCACAAAATTAAGCGAGTGCGAAAAGAACGTAATCTTAAAAGCATTAATACATAAGATCACATTTAACAGAAGTGACAATAGCCTTCAAATATACTATTATATATAGTGGTTTTTGTTTGTTAGGTATATCTTTTTAGGAATTCGGGGGACCTGATGGCGAACTTGGCGCATCACTAAGGTATCTGAGCCAAAGATTTTCAATGCCTTATCCCGAACTGAAAGCTATTTTGACAGATATCGGCACGGAAGAACTCGGCCATCTTGAAATGATAGGTTCTATCGTGTATCAGCTCACAAAAAATCTCACACCTGAAGAAATTAAAAAAGCAGGTTTTGAAGATTATTTTGTTGATCATACAACGGGCATATATCCGACCTCCGCGAGCGGCCAGCCATATACGGCAGCCAGCATGCAGGTTAAAGGCGACCCGATAACCGATTTGCATGAGGATTTGGCAGCAGAAGCTGCAACCACATAAGAACTACATTTAAAAAATAAATAATTTTAAAGCAAGTGATAAAATAATTAGTCCTACTAAAAATATTTAATTTTAATTTATTTGAAAATAATCGTGTTTTGGATTAGTATATTTTGTAAGAAAACAAATTTTAAAATAAGGGGAGCGTAAAAAATGAATGATTATATTAATCTAACCATGAATAACATTGATAAAGAGCATATTTGCTGTGCTATTGGCGACCCAAAACATCAAAAAGGTGTTTTTTGCAAGAAAGAATGGATTAAATCCAAACTAAAAGACGGACATGTTTTCAGAAAATTAAATGAAAGAGGCAAAGTGTTCATTGAATATGAACCACTAAACAATGCCTGGGCACCAATTAGCGGCGATAATTACATGTACATATATTGTCTATGGGTTTCAGGCAAATTTAAAGGTAAAGGAATTGCCAAAGAATTGCTTGAATATGCAATAAACGACTCAAAAGAAAAAGGAATGAATGGTATTTGCGTTTTATCTTCCAAGAAGAAAAAACCATTTCTCAGCGAAAAAAAGTTTTTCGAGCATTTTGAGTTTAAAATTGTTGACGAGATAAAAGATTATTACCTCTTAGCACTTGATTTTAGTGGCAAAAGTACTCCCAAGTTCAATGAAAATGCCAGATTAATGAAAATAGAAAACAAAGAATTTACAATTTATTATAGTCCAAGCTGCCCGTTTGTCGAACATCAAGTTGACGAATTATCAAATTACGTAGAAAAAAATAATGTAAAAATTAATTTTATAAAAATAGATTCGCTTGAAAAAGCGAAAGAAGTGCCTTGCGTATTCAACAATTGGGCAAATTTTTATAAAGGCGAATTTATATCAAACACAATACTCAATTCAAAATCCTTTGAAAAATTGACTAAATGAACTGTTATTATCAATACTTGCATGTATTTTTAAATATAATGCTTGTTTTTAGGTAAATATAAGTAACCAAAACACAAGTTAATCACAAAGCTAAGATAGGGGGATAATTTACATTAAACCCAGCGGATTAAGTAGCTGAAAATTTAAAAGTTACGCAGCGATAATCTAGGTGGAAATCTTTAAAACACGCTCTAAAAAGCTTCAGTATAATGAGCAAAAACAGACTCAAAATATCGAAGCTTTACTTTTTTACTATTTAAATTAATTATTAAAACCGGTATTTACGCACTTTTCGCAGAGCTTTAGAAATTTTGGAATTTAAAAAACATAAGTTCAAGCGATAAGCACTAAGCTTTTGCCACGTTCTTGCAGAGCTCTTAGATACCAAAATCAGCATATCTTATAGTTTATATTTTCAAACTTCTTAAATATTCTTTTTGCCGAGCGGTTATTCTATAACTTTCTCTTGCTTTTTGAATTGTTTTGTTGTGAATCGGGGTATCCAACTTTTTATTTTCAAGATATATTATTGTTTCTTCCCAATGCTTAGATAAAGCGGTTGCAAAAAACCAAGATATCATCATATTTACGTAGTATTCATCGGATTTTATATTTGCCACTATTTCTAAATATTCAGGTTTAAAATCATCATCTAAAAAGTGTTTCATAAGCATTAATATTCCAAATCTGCAAACGTAAGTTTCTTTAGACGAAATCCAAATTTTGATTTTTTCGATAAGTTTTTCCTTATTATTTTTAAATACTTTAGGTGAAATCGTATCACACACAGCCCAGTTATCAATAAACGGGAGAAATTTTTCAAGCTCGTTTATGCACTCGTTATAATCTTTAATCTCAGAAATAAGCATTCCGTGAAGCAAATTTTCATCGTAGTATTTATGCGGTAAACTACTTAAAAACAGCTTTGATTCTTCACTTTTAAAGCACTCTTTTGCAAGCTTTCGCATTTTTGGGACTCTAACTCCGATTATTTTTTCTCTCGGAATATGCGGAATTAACTTACCGTGAAAATCAGCGTATTTTTTATCTTGAAGCTCAAATAGTTTATCTAAAATTTTAAGCATTTATACCTCCAAAATTTAGTTACCATACAAAAGGAATTAATTTATATCTGACTTTTTTCTTATACTCCATATAACCCTCTAAATTTTTTTCAAGTACCATTTCTTCGTTTTTAATTCTTTTTGCAATCAAGATAGGATAAGGTAAGAATATGAAAAAAGAAACAAACGAGCCTAAAATCAGCGGAATACTCAAAAACATTAAAACGCTCGCTGCATACATTGGGTGCCTAACTATTCCATAAAGCCCTGTGTCTATTACTTTTTGGCCTTCTTCTACTTTGATAGTCCGAGAAAGATATGCGTTTTCTCTTAAAACTTCGCCATAAAGTGCATATCCCAAAAGAAACAAAGCCGAAGATATAATTACTGCTGAGTTTGGAATTTTACTCCAATTATACCTATAATCCAAACCCGCAGCAATAAAACCCAGCAAAAACATTACTCCACTAAGTACCACAACCCATTTTTGATCTGACTGTTTTTCTTTGAAATCCAGTCTTTCTTTTAATAATTTCGGATTTTTCACTATTAAAATAATTCCGGCAATAAACATCGGAATAAATAAAATTGCCATAAGTAGCCGGCCGTTTGGGTAATCAAGCGAACCTGCAGGAATGAATATCAAAAGCCCAGTGATTAATACTCCGAGAAAAAATTTCATCATAGCTTCGAAAAATAATTTTTTATTCATACTTCACTCCGACTTTTACTTTTTGCTTTTTTGAAGTCCTTTGCAAGTTTCGGCAACAATTTCTTTTAGAAGTTCTTTGTTATCAACATCCTCTACAAAGTACATAGGTTTTGCCCCTTCGTAAGGAAACTGCTTTTCCATGCCGTATTTTTCATTATTGGAAACTATTTTTACAAGTAATCTATCATCGTAAATTCCGCCAAATAAAACTCCTTGATAGTAAAGCAAATATTCACCCATCATTGCTCTGCAAGTTATATCATCAAGTAAATTTAGCTGCTCAAGTATAAAATCTTTATATTCTTTAGATGTTGACATAGTTAATCTCCTCTGCAAATCGTTCCGTATTTATTAATTTAATTATACTATTTAAAATTTTAATGTACTCTTGAAAACGAAACGTACGTTTCTTATGTATATATCTTTGTTTTTCTACCATAAATAGTTTTTACCCATATATAGCATATATTTTTACTTTTTTATAAGTCTTTTACAGCATTTGCCATTTCATCTACAGATTGAAAACGTTCTTCACAATTTACCGCCAAACCCTTACTTACAAATTTACGTAAGTTTATACTTTTAGTATTTGAAGTGCTAGTTTTACCGGACATTACGAAGTATATTAACCTTGTTAAAGCATATGTTTCGTGTACAGTTTCGTAATTCAATCTTGCTGAAACAAATTCAAGATGAATCGCTTGAGGGAATTATTCGATTTTATTCAACGCAGCCCAAACAGGTATTCATTTCTCTGGACAAGGAGGAGTCATTTACACCCACAACACAAACGATGCTTAAGACATCTACTGTACTTCGCCTATATCCTGGCGGTGGTGAGTTGTTTGGTAAATCTTGGAATGAAGAAAGCGAGGAAAAATAATTGGCTAGAACAATTAGCTACAACAAATTGTGGAAGCTCCTAATTGATAAGGGGTGGACGAAATCTGAGCTGGGTAAGCATGCCAATATCAGCCCAGCCTCGATTGCAAAACTGGGCAAAGGAAAAAACATCACGACCGATGTTTTACTCAGAATCTGTGATGCACTTGATTGTGACATTGAGGATATACTGGAAACCGTGAGGATAGATGATGGGATTGGATAGTACCATCTAATTGCAAAATATTGGACACTTTAATTGAAAGTGTTCTAAGCCCTCTTAACTAATTTTCTAAAATGCTTTTGCACTTTCGGATTTTAGTACAAATATAGGACATAGGCTAGCCACGAAAGCGAGCCTATGTCTTATTTTATATCTTGAGAAAAACTGGAATGCAACAAAAAGACGATGCGTTAATATTTTCATGAGAAATCTATTTGAACTTGAAAAATAAGGCGCCATTTGTTATAATTAATGGTCAGGAGGCATGTTATGGAATTAATTAAAATACTGAATTACCAGGGAAATAAAGCTTCATTGATGCCCTTTATCAGTGAAAATATTCGCAAGTACATTTCTCCTGGAGAAAATATATGCGATTTATTTGCTGGTTCAGGGAGCGTTGGCGCCTACCTTAAAGGCAGCTACTCTGTAGTTGCAAATGATGCTGAGTTATACTCATCTATCATCTCTTCTTCTTTGTTAAACACACCTTCAACCAGTTCACTACTAAATGCTAAGGAAGCTTTTTTTAAAGGATATAAAACAAATTTCCGAATGTTACTTTCAAGTCATGAAGAGGCTGTTGCAAAGGAAAGAAATCTTCTTGTATCCGATTCTACAAATGGGTTAATTTCTTTATACGAGAGTTTCCCAACAATATGGAACGGATTAGATGAACTGATTAATTATAAACAGCTTGGTAAAGATAATCAATACAATTTGTTCTTGTATTATTACTCGGGTAGTTATTTTGGGATCGAACAGTCTGTTCAAATTGATTCTATTATAAAAACGATTCATGAAGTGGACAGTGTCGAAACTCAGAATGTATTACTGAGCTGCTTGTTTTATGCTATGAACGAAACAGTTTTTTCAAAAGATGGCCATATGGCACAGCCGTTGAACATCGAAAAAAATAGCACTCGTCATCTTAAGCAAAGAAAAAGAAATGTTATTGCGTACTTTGAATCTAAATTAGATGAGTTCATTAAAAAAAGCCCTGAGTCTGAACCTATTGAAAAAAGCAAAGTATTTAATCAAGACATGTCCGCTCTCCTCAAAAACTCAGAGTTTAACCAACAACGAATCAAGTTAATATATGCTGACCCTCCATATACTGACATGCAGTATTCTAGGTACTACCATCTGTTAAATGTCGCTGCTAAATATGATTACCCGGAGCCAACTATCTCGAGAGGTAAGTTTACTAAAGGACTTTACACCGAGGGGCGTAATCAATCTGACTTGAGTAAAAAAAGTACCGCAAAAGGACGTTTGGAAGAACTGTTTAATTATTGTCACGAAAACGGCGTAGTGCTCGCTTTAAGTTATGCTTATCCTAAAGATGAATCAAACCAAAAGACCGATAGATATACTGTTTCTATTGAGGAATTGGTAGATATTGCGAAACGTGTATTCGGCAATAAGAGAGTGCAAATTGAGCTTAAAGACTATCAGCACGCGAACAATAGAAATAGCTCAGCTAAAGAAGTATTTGAGTACTTAATACTTTGCGGACAAGAGGTTCATAAATCACAATATGACTTGATTGAATTAAAAAATGAAATCAAGAGTCTCACCCCCACCTCAAAGAATCCGGTATACAATACCCATTTATATTGGTCGCAAAAGTCTTTTAATGTAATCGACTCTTTAATAAGCCATCTTTCATCTGAAAACGATATAGTTTTCGATCCATTTATGGGTTCTGGCGTAACAGTACTAGAAGCGGTGCAGGGCAACATGAATCGAATTGGAATAGGGTGTGATGTAAATGAGATGTCAAAATTCATCACAAGTAATATTCTAACTGATATACCTCATTCAGATTTAAATCAATTATTTTCAAATCTAGAGAATAAACTAAATGATTTATCGCATTACTACGAAACCAAATGTGACAACTGTGGCGGAATTGGAATTACTTCAAAAGTTGTATTTGACAAACCAGAACGAACGACAAATAGTTTTTCCATAAAAGCTATCTCTTACACTTGCCCGAATTGCAAAAAAAGAGTTAAAGAACCTGATGAAGATGATTATTCTAAATTCAGCACCGTTGAAAACGATCGATTTGTTCCAAATGTTCAACTGATACAGAATAGTAAAATTGCTGTCGGAGCTTCCGATAGAATTAGCGATATTTTTACTCCACGAAATTTCTCTGTGTTAAACGAAATTGTGGAATATATTCAGGCTACTGATAGGGACGAGGATAGAAATGTATTAAACTATCTGCTTATGTCTATGCTGCATCTTGCAAAAATCACTGATACTCATTCTAATTCGCAATGGCCACTATGGATTCCGAAAAGCAATTGTGTAGAAAAAAATATCATAGATTTATTGCGGCGTCGTATTAAGAATTTGGTACAAGCTAAAAAATATATTACTCAACACTATGCAAAGGGTAAATTGGCTTCGAATTACTCAGAACTTAACGCGAATGATGCTTTGGTATTAACCAAAGGAAGTCAGTACATTACAAATGATGATATCCCAGATGATTCAGTTTCCTTAATAATTACTGATCCACCATATATGGACCAAGTGCTCTACTCTGAATATATGCAACTTTACAAACCTTTTATTGGTGTTGGTTTTAACTTACATGATGAAATCATTGTATCTTCCGCCCCGGAAAGAAACAAAGGTAAAGATGAGTACTTCACCCTTTTATATGAAGTATTTGAGATGTGTAAAAGGAAATTGAAGGAAAACAATATTATGTGTCTTTTCTTTCATGATAGTAACCTTGATGTATGGGTAAAGCTCCTACAGATTCTTGAAAGCAACGGATTTAAGTTCATTTCCCAAGAACACATTAAGAAGTCTAAGACGGTTAAAAACATCCTAAGCCCTAAAAAATCGCTAAGTGGTGATGCTGTACTTTTCTTTGAAAATACTCGTCAAGCGCTTCCCAAACCGATTACTACCACCTCCGTTGAAGATATTAAAGATTCAGTAGTTATGTTAGCAAAAAAACTTCTCGAAAAACACGGAGATTTAAGCACACCGGAACTCTATGACTTGGGCATCATGGAAATGCTGATTGAAAACGGTTGGCTAGAGCAACTATCTAAAAAATATAAATCCCTAGTTGAAATTTTCGAAGAACATTTCATTTGGAAAAAAGACTCAGCAAAATGGCACCTTCAAGCTTAGAAGGCGCCATTTTTTATTTTATTTCAAATTGGAGTTGTAGTACTTGCCAGGGAAATATCGATTCAACTTAATCAACAGCTCTTTGCCGTCTACAAGCTCTACATTTTGGAGTTTTGCCACTTTCTTCGCATCCTTAGTGTAATCAGATGTAGTATAGCAAGCAATCTTGTTAGCACCAAGACGTTCACGCTCTGAAACTAAGCGTTGGATTGGGGTTGCATCAACTTTGTTTACCCACCGCTTACACTGCACAAGCCATATCTCACTTGTATTACCGTTAAACCATTTCGCAACGATGTCCACACCCATATCTCCGCTACCGCCTTTTCGATGAACATCAGCATAGTTTTCGTGTTCCAACAATGACTTACAAAGATCTTCGAAGTCATAAGCATCCATTGTCGCCACATCAATTGCATCAGCATTAAAATCTTTTGGAAGTTGCTTTTTAACGTAGTATTTACCGTCAGGACTTTTATCAGTCTTGTCTCTAACCAACCTATTGATTCCTTCAATATTATCATCATCATTTAGCAAATCATATAAAGTCCGGTTATTACCATCAGATAACTCATCTATCAACTCAACATACAGGTCTTCCAGAACGAATTTCCCTTTTTGTTTCAGTAATTTATCAACGTAAAAAGGGACTAAGTCGTATAATTTTTTGAATAAGGTATCTTCATCTTCTTGGTCCAAATAGAGTCTCGTCTTATCCAATTGAATATCCTGGCCATCTACGTAAAAATTATTCTTGATTACTTCAACTATCAGATGTTGAATTGTATCATCAAAATGCACACCTTTTTGGGTTAGCTCTTTTTTTGCATTAGAAACCGCTGCAGTCATGGTATAAGGGGCATCCTTAACTTTCTTCAACGCCCGATATATATCATCAACTAATTTGCTTTCATAGTTTTCGTCGCCAATGTACAAATAGCGCTTGGATTCTGGAAGTTTCTCAAAACCAATGACTACCTCATTGATGAGAGTATTTTTATATGCAGATTGTTTGCGCAATGTAGGATCGCTCTTCTCTACACCCACACGGAAAGTATATTCAAAACCGTTTTTTCGTGCATAATCAACAACACGGGCAAAAACGTTAAAATACTTCATCTTTCCTAATTTCGTAAAAATTACCACTGGTGATCCAACTTTCAAGTGTTCAGAAAAAGTCTTAAACATCTTATCAATGTCATGATAATAATGGTCTAAATCTTTCTCTTTTCTAGCAACTGCATTAGTTACCACCATTTCACTTTCCAACATCTTCTCTGTCAGCATAAAATGCTCACGGTCATCATCAAAATGATTCAGCCAGATTCTAAACATTTGATTTCTTTCCAAATACGGCACCTGGTCAGTATATGGGAAGTCAGTAACGATTGCATCAAACATCAAGCCTTCGTGATTCTTCAAGTACTCATAATAGTCGGCATTAACAACTTTATAAGTGCTACCTTTATCGAAATGATCTGTTAAAATGCTTTTGTATTCCGTTTGAAACGTAACAAACTTTTTATAACGTGACTCAAATAAAAACCAAACATTCATGTCTTGCGCCTTTTCATGAACAACATGATATAGAATATCCGTAGAGCTACCATACATGGCAATACGGGCAAGACTGAGTGATGCAACTAAAACTTGTTGTAAAAATTCTTTTTCTTTCGAAGTTGGTAATTTTGAAATTTCACTCTGAATCATTAATAGTGCAACTTTATTTCGGTGCGAGAAAATTTCTCCATACTTATCGGCACCAGTCGATTTTGTGATATTAATACGACTGTTTTCATAATATGTATCATCAGGGAAACCGCTAGCATCCATTTTCTCAACTTCTTGAAGTTTATTCCAATCCACTTCATCAAATCTCTTAGAACTATTGCCTTTGGAAGATTTCTTCATCAAGATAACATTGCGCCCGTTTTTAATTTCTCGGTTTTCCTCAGGATGAAAGTAACCATCCTTCCCATTTTTACGATCAAACAATACCTTCTTAATATAATTTGTTTCACCATCGCATTCTGTCTCATATAAAGACATCACTCGGTCTTTGACAGAATCTTCTATTTGTTTAAAAAGCTTCTTCAATTCCTTAGAATCTACTTTTTCAAACAGAGTCTTATCCACGGAGTATGTGTAGTTATCTAATTCAATTCCGAAGAACTTGCGTTGAGCGTTTTGCGATGCGATTAAAGTCATTCCGCTACCCAAAAATGGATCTAATATAATGGAATCACTACCAGTCAAAGCCAATATTACACGTTCCAGAAGCTCAGGTGATTTACGACCCTTGAAGGTGTACGTTTCTTTTACCAACCGAGGAACCAAGTTTTTTGCATCTGCTAATGCGTGATTGACCTTGTTTCGAGTCCCTTGTGTTTCAATTTTCTTCTTCATCTGTTTACCCTACTTTCTAATAATTGATATGTTTGTATGCCTAAAATTTTTGCCAGTTTATCTATCGTGTTTAAATTTACAGTCTTATTATTCCCATTGATATAGTAGCGGAAGGCCCCATAGCTTACTCCGCACCGCTTTTCATCAAACCATGATTTGTGAATACCCTTTTCTTGAGTATAACGCCCAAGATTCTCGATAAAGTTTCTTTCAACATTATCCCTCCAAATTGGGGAAGTTATACTTATCTCGATATCCTGAATCAACAGCTTAGAAACCTCTACATTAATGAGATACGCAATTTTATCAAGTTGATCTAATTTGGGGGAGCTTCTTCCTGAAGACCAATTCAGCAGAACATTACCTGACATTTCAATCTTCTTAGCTATATTTCGAAGTGAATCTACTCCATAATACCTTCTTAAATTTTCTAGAAGAATATCAATCGTTCTCATTTTTGGCCTCCTCTCTTTTACAATATAATCATATCACGAACAATAAAATTCCACAATGAAATTAAAGAGTTACCGTTTCGATATTCTACATCAAATTATTTCACATGAGGTTTTTGGGAATGGAATATAGTACACAGTAGTCAATTTGATTAGATTTTGGGTAACGAAAGGCTGGTAGCAAGCTAGTGGTTACTGTTTGTATCTGTGTCAAAGTTAAGCATAGCATTATGAATGTGAGCCGAGAACTTTGGCAACCGTTACACCCCCTACACACCCCTCACACCCCCTGAAAATCGGTTGAACTCCCCAAGGCAGAAAAAGGCAAAATAAAAAGGCCTCCCACTCACGGATACGAGTGAAAAGCCCTAATAACAAGCCATTTCAAGCCTGTTTATTTGTATCAATTTCAAAGTGATTATATCATATAAAGTTCCATTATATGGTTCAACCATTGCAGCAATTAATTGAACTACGTCATGCGGAGTGTAAAACTCCCCTTCTTCTTTAGTTGCGTTTACTGCAAACTCCTTAAGAAAATATTCGTACACATGTCCGATGAGGTCTTTTTCTTCCCCGAACGCCTTATGACTGATTTTGTTTACTTCGTCTACAAGTTTTTTAATGTCATTGGGTGCAAGATTGCGTGTCGTAAATGTGCCCTCTATAAAACAGCCTTTTAAATCTTTAGATTCTGTTGCAATATCATGAAGAGCGGTATCCAATGCTACATTAAGCTCCGGTGCAGGCGTGTTGATAATTTTTGATCACCTGGCACTAAGTGGCAAATTATAAGTACCGTCAGTAAAAGTAGCATCATCAAAAAACGCTGCCTTTATATTTTCATCTTCCGGGTCAAGTCCCTGAGCAATTAAATTTTGACGAAGCTTTTCGATTCCGTCTTCGTATTTTTCTCCGATAAAACGCAAAAACACAAGTGTGAGCATCATATCTCTTTTTTCAAAAAATGAACCTGAATTTTTAGCCGCACGTAAGATATTTCTGCAGTTGAATAAAATGTTATCTATATTTAATGCTTTTTCGGTAGTTTTTTCTTAGCCATATTTTAAATATTCCTTCCTATTTTTAATTCGTTGAATTAAGTCAATTGAAAAATGTCGAATTTTGTATATTCACTTGGAATATTATACCAAAATATTATTGTTTTTTCTATCACGTATCGATAATAGTCGAAAAATGTAAATCAAATGAGTTTTTTCGAAACGATTAAAGAACAGTAATGTGAAACAAAATATAAATATTTTCAAAAAATGTTTCACATTTTATATTTTCTATGATATAATAATTATGCGAAACAAAAACCAAGAAAATAACTTAAAATGTTTCACATTGAGGAGAGAACATCATGGATAATAAATCTGAGATTATAGCACTTCTTCAGGATAAACAATTGCTTGAGCATCAGCTCGAGTTGCTTACGTATGGTTCGGTTGAAATAAGAGAAAGAGGATCAAATAAGTACATTTACGTTCATTATAGGGAAGACGGCGTTTCTCTTACAAAATACGTAGATCAGTATTCAGACGATCTATATAATCTTATTTTAAATAACAACATAAAGGCCAAGAAATTAAAAAAGCAAATCAGAAGTATAAATAAAGAGCTTAAAAAACTTAATTATACTGAAAACGAACTACATAGCGATGTGGAAATTAATATAGATTTCGCAAAAAGGCATCTAGTCCAAACAATTTATAAACAAGCGATATTAGAAGGTGTTGCCACAACTTTTGCTGATACCGAAAGCATTATTGAGGGCGGAAAAGTCAATAATATGACCTCCGAAGATATAATGAAAATAGTAAATTTAAAACATGCTTGGGAATTTATATTAAATAAAAATGTCATATCATCGGATACTGATTTTGCACTGCTTTGTGAGATCAACAAAATGGTAGAGGAAGGCTTTTATTACACCGCCGGGAAAGTACGAGACATTCCCGTAAGTATTGGAGGTACCAAATGGCAGCCCGATTTGCCGATTGAATCAGTTATAAAAGAAGATTTAAATAGAATTTCCGGTATGGGAGCAGATGAGGTTGATAAAGCAATAGAATATTTACTTTACACCATGAAAAAACAAATATTTATTGATGGAAATAAAAGGACTGCCGTAATATTCAGTAATCACTACCTTATTTCCAAAGGGAAGGGAATAATTGTTATTCCTGCAGATAAAACCGAAGAATTTAAAAGTTTACTCATACCATTTTATGAGGGAAAAGATAACGAAAAAATAAGGACATTTATAAAAGAAAAATGCTATATGAAAATATAAGTTTATATGGCTTAATGTTTTAGAAATTAATGAAATGATTTTGTGGTTTACAAAGATAAGTTTCCTTCTTAGGAGACTTATTTTTTGGTTTAAAGCCAATTTTCAGATATAAAAAATTACCAATACAATAAAATTTGTTATAGGAGTATAACGAGTTTAACTGTTACAATTTAAACATGATATTTGTGTTTGCAAATATAAAAAAATAACGAATATAAAAAACTATATATCGGTAAATAATTGATTTAAAGGGTGAAAATTTATGACAACAAAGCAACTTGCAAATCTTAAAAATCTCAAAGCAGAAATTAAGATGTATGAAGAAAAGATAACTGAGCTCAAAGCTTTACCGAAAAGTATTTCTGCTAAAAACGGATATTTGGCAGAAAAACTTTATGACACAAAAGATAAAATTTCAAACGATTATGCTGAAATAATGAATTATATTGAAAACGTTGATGATCCAATTGTTAGTATGATTTTAAAGTACAAATACATAAATAATTTTAGTTGGCAAAAAACTGCTTTTAAAATCGGAGGCGGTAACAAAGCAGCTAGCCTTAGAAAACGTCTTTATAGATATTTAAAAAAGAGGGAAAACACCCATTCTTATCTAGCAAACAAAGGAGAAATCTAAACAATGGCTGAAACATTTAAAGGAATTTGGATACCCAAAAAAGTTGCCGATTTCGAAAAATTAAGTTGGACAGAAAAAGTTTTAATCTCAGACATTTTAGCACTTTCAAACAAAATGGAATGTATAGCAAATAATGCACATTTTTCTGAAAGATTAAAAATCACAAAAGAAAGTGCCTCGCATATGATTAATAAACTTGTACGACTTGGCTATTTGCAATCAACCATCAATTTTAAACCGAATACCAAACGAGTTGAAAGTAGAATTTTAAAAGTAAATAAAGACCTTGCCATTAACACAAATGAGGATACCCCCTTAACATACATGCAAATTACCTCCGTATAAATATATAGCACCCTCCCTATATAAACCTTAAAGAAAGAATATATAGAGAGAATACATACTAATAATAAATAATAATAACAACACTATCGCTCAAAATTTTTTCAAAATTAAAAACAACTCCAGGAAAATACTGAAAAATTTGAGCAAGACTTCTGCTTGCTTTATAAAAATAATTTTAAGTAAAAAAATACCGAGCTTTCATCGTATCAAAACGATGAAAAGCTCGCCGCAAAAGTGATTAAACAAGTAAAACATATATTCAAACGATAAAATTAGAATCGTAAATATGCGTTGTACAGCAGAGACTTTTGATAAAGTGCGAGGCAAACTTCCGAATGTAAAATATTTATAAGAATTACTTTGACAAACCGTTTTATGTTGCTAAGCAACCATGATTTATAAAAATTTATATTTGTCCCTTTGTGTATACCTTTTATGCAGTAAAATATAAAATGTAAGATTGTACGCTCTCGAAAGAGGGCTATTTTTACTGCAAAAATAAAACGAATAATATTGCAACGTTGATAATTCATATTTATTTAGAAAAAGCTTCGAGGTGATAAATTGGCAAATGGAAAAATTACTTGCAAGAATTTTTTTAAAAATACCGAAAGAAAAAAGCTAAAAGAGCAGTTTAACAAAAGATGGATTGAACTTATAAATGAATGCGAAAAAAACAAATTGATATTTCAAAAATAGAATTTACAAATTGGCTCTATTGATGCTAAAATCAGATTGT
This sequence comes from uncultured Clostridia bacterium, assembly GCA_947305745.1. GTDB lineage: Bacteria > Bacillota > Clostridia > Oscillospirales > Acutalibacteraceae > UMGS1491. The sequence continues at coordinate 83,025 of CAMZEH010000002.1, forward strand.
AGGGCTAGTTTGTTTTTATCACTTCTTATCCGGGAGGAAGATAAAAGCATGCCAAAAGTCGCGATATACTGCAGACTATCAGAGGAGGATAAAGATAAAAAATGCGAAAATATTGATAGCGAAAGTATACAAAACCAAAAGAAAATGCTATGTGAATACGCATTAGAAAAAGGCTGGGAGATATATAATATTTACAGCGATGACGACTACGCTGGAGCGGATAGAAAACGTCCTCAGTTTAATAAACTTCTTGAAGACGCCAAAGATAAAAAGTTTGATATAGTGCTTTGCAAAACGCAATCGAGGTTTACAAGAGAGCTTGAGCTTGTTGAGAAATATATTCACGGACTTTTTCCTATTTGGAACATAAGATTTGTAAGTATCGTGGATAATGCCGACACGGCAAACAAAGGCAACAAAAAATCACGGCAAATTAATGGTCTTGTGAACGAGTGGTATCTTGAGGATATGTCCGAGAACATCAAAAGCGTACTTACAAACAAGAGAAAAAATGGCATCCACATTGGAGCTTTTGCACTTTATGGGTATAAAAAAGACCCTAATCGAAAAGGGCATTTGATTATCGATGAAGAAGCAGCAAACGTGGTAAGAGAAGTATTTACTCTATTTTCAAAAGGCTATGGTAAAACTGCAATTGCGAGGATTTTAAACGAAAGAGGTGTACCAAATCCCACAGAATACAAACGTTTAAAAGGACTCAGGTATAAGCAGCCTACAAGAAAAAACAGCACGCTTTGGAAGTATTTTGCAATTTCGAGTATGCTCACAAACGAAATTTACATAGGCAATATGGTTCAGGGCAAATATGGGAGCATTTCCTACAAAACCAAACAAAATAAACCTCGCCCAAAAGACGAGTGGTTCATCGTGAAAGGAACTCACGAAGCTATTATCGATAAAGAGCTTTGGGATAAAGTCCAAGATATGATAAAAAACCGCTCCAAGCCGTTTAAATCGGGAACTATCGGGCTGTTTGCGGGTAAAGTAAAGTGCATGCACTGCGGATATACTATGAGGTCGTCAAAATCACACGATAAGTATTATCTTAAATGTTCAAGCAAACACATTTCAAAAAACGCTTGCATAGGCTCTTTCATTTCGGTGGAAAAACTTGAAAATGTGGTCTTAAATGAGCTTAAAAAGATGTCAGATGAGTTTCTCGATAAAGAAAATTTGGAAAAAGGCGTTATTCTTTGCGATACATTAAAAAAGCAAAAAGAGAATTTAGAAAAGGAAATTTTGCTGCATAATAAAAAAATAGCCGGGTATTCGAAAGCGATAAAAGAGCTATATTTCGATAAAGTCAAAGGGATAATCACGGAAGCTGAGTATATAGAGTTTTCCAAAGAATTTGCAGAAAAGAAAAAACAAGCTGAAAATATACTCCTCGAGCTAAAAGAAGATATAGAAAAAATAACTGAGCGAATAAATAGTGATGATAATCGGCATAAAATAATCGAGGAATATACGAACACCAGTAAATTAAGCCGAGAAATAGTTCAAAAACTTATTGACCATATTTGCGTTGGAAAGAAAATTGCAGGCTCAAAAGAAGTTCCGATAGAAGTGCATTGGAATTTTTAAATTTCGCACTTACAAAGTTGCAGCAGAGCAAAAAGCTCGCACTACGTATGACAATATACTCAGATTTTGCGACGACCCTGACGTAAAAGATGCAATAAGATTTTTAAGGGCAAGAGAAGTAGTACACTATCAGAGATTCGGCGAAGGTCTGCGTATTTGTACAGATAAGCTAAATAGTAAAAATTTCTACGCGTTTAACCCTTCGTTTGATAACAAAAAATAGCTATAAAAATATCCCTCACGAAAATTTTCGAAGAGGGATAATATTTCTGTAAAGATTAGCGCGGTAAAAATTAATTTTCTAATTCTTTTCGTCTTTAAATTTATTTAAAATCAGTTGCAAAACTTCATTTCGGGATGTACTCGATAGCAATCTGTAAGCAATTAACAAGCATTTCTCGTTTTGATCAAGGTCATTAAACTCTGAAATTTCACGATCGGTTTCACTCACCCTTAAATCTCCGCAGTTTTGCACACCGTATTCAGATTCCAAAATGGTTGAATAATGAACTCCAAATATGCGAGATAACTTCATAACGGTGGTTACATCAGGTTTAATCTTTCCAAGCTCATAATAGCAATAAGTGGACCGATCTACTCCGAGTAAATCGGCCACATGTTTTTGTGTATATCCCATTTTTATTCTCATTTTCTTTATTGCATCAGAAATAATAACCGTGTACCTCCTGCGTATTTTAAAACATCATAACATTATTTGAAGAAAAATTCAACTCGTTTTCGATAAATTTATTCCTCCTCGGCATTTTCACGATCTTTCCTGCGCTTTACAAAGAAGTATATCATAAGGCCTATAAGAATTAAGATCATTAAAACAAGTATTAATCTCAGAGCACTGCCGACTGCAGTAACTTTATTATTTCTGCTCCTGAATTTTTCATCAATGTTCCCCGATAATTCGTCATTTTCCGAATCGGGACTTAGATCATTATAATCACCGTTTCCGGAACCCGATCGAGTAACTCTGTTTGTGTTATTACCAAAGACCGAAGCTGCAAAATTAGATATCGCACCTAAATTTGCATCAGCAGCGTCTAAAAGCGAGGAGCGTCCTGGAGTTGAGCTACGACTTGCAATTATTCCCATCGGGCTGAATGAATCAGTTTGGAATGTGGTTGTACTACCACTTATAGAAGGCGTTATGAAATCAATTCTTCCACTTTCTTTTTCATGAATCGCGGTCGGTTTTTCAAAATAAGTCATATCAGGCGTAGGAAGTGTAATAACTGCGCTTTGACCTTCGGGCAAAGTATAGCGAGTATCGGTCAATGTGTTCCATAAATAAACATTGTAAAGAGAAAGAATGTATTCCGAACCGAGCTTTTTATAAATCCTTCCGCAAGCATCGGTATCATCGGTTATGGGGATAGCATAAAGCTTAATATACCAGTCGATTCCACTGATTCTGACGTCATTGCTGACATGATGAAACTGTTTTACCTGTTCTTGAAGTGCTTTAAGCTTATCCGCATTTCCTATAAGTGCTTTTTGACTGTCCGATAATGCTTCATAAGCTTTTGTTGCCTCTATAACATTATCCACATCCCCAAGACTATTTAAAGTATCCGGAAGGTTATTGATTTTATTAACAAGCAAACTCTCATCATTTTGCTCAATTCCCACGACTGTTACGGTCTTGCTTTCGGATATTTTGGAAATGGTATAAAAACCGTTTTTATCGACGCTCATAGGAGTATCACCAAGCATGACTGTTATATCTGATCCCACATACGCTGGATAAAGCTGAACTTTGAACGAAAAGTCGGAATAATGTTCGGCTTGATTATCGCCTGTGATAATTTTCCCGGAGGAATTATAATAATCTATTCCCTCTGCACCCACCAAAGTAACGGTATACGTATTTTTCCTTACGTTCCCCACTTTTATAGTCATATCTTCGGAAACGTTTGGCACCACATATCTTCCCGATGCAAGTTTTTGCGCGTAACTTTGAGTGCTTCTTCCGTCGTTCACAATTATGTTAATTCCGCCGAGTGAATCGTCATATTCATCACTGAGCGAAATCGAAAACTCAAAATTGCGTCCGTGTTTTATTTTCACATAATCTCTTATGACATTATCGACATCATTGAGATAAGTCACACCATCCACCGGGACAAGCGTAATTGTATACACTATGTCTTCCACGTTTTCGACACTTACGGTGCAGGACTGAGTAAGATTACTTATCTTATATACATCATTACTCGGCTGCAAAGTAGTGGTTTGACCGTTTGCATATCTAAGATACACAACCGAATCATCGCCCATGGTATATCCAGAATTTGGCTGAACTCTGAATTCAAAGCTATCTCCATGAGAAACGTCGATTGTCCCCGAAAGTGCGCTACCATCTTTATTTTTATACGTTGCTCTCGGGTTTGAGGCAAATGTTACCGGGTATTTATTTAACGAAACGTTGCTGACTGTAATGGTTCCGTCCGAAGTGATATTATTGAGTATATATCTCCCATTAACCTTGGAAAGCTCAGTATCGTTAAATTTAACTTTTATATCGGATTGATTACAGTTTTCAGGGAGAGTAACCTCAAAAGCTATTCCTTGACCGTAAAGAACCATAATATCTTGGTTTACACTCGCGCCATTATAAATATAATCACAATTCCCGAAATCTCCACCCAAACTTTTATTAAATGTTATTTTTTTCTGAGTAGCGTGAACGTTGCCCGTAATGGTTATCGGATACTTTGCTTCAGATCCAGCTATGGTAAGAACATAATAACCATCTTCGGACCTCTTCTTTTTAAATTTTTCACTGTCTTCGGTAAACTCTGTGCCGTTTGCCCTCATTTCTAAAGTAGAATCATCGTAGCCCTCGTTACACTTTACTGCAAATGAAAATTCTTGGCCGTAGGGTATGCTTATCGTTCCTTGAATGGAAGAATCCATATCAATCGTCTTATCATCTTTGACGTTATAATATTTAAATCCCTCAACCGGTGTGAATTTCACGGGCGGAGCAGATTCAGAAGGGTCATTACACACAATTTTGTCACCGTCATCAAATTTACTTGGATTTACATGGAATTTGACTCGGTTAAAGTTTTCGAGAACAAGATCTTCGACGCCTTTGCCCTCAACACAGGTTAAATCAAAAATTTTGGAATAATCGGGGTACATAATAACATAGTTTGCTCCACCTTCAGCGGGGACGCCCAAGGTAACCTCGCGTCCAAAATCGTTCGGAGCGGTTGCTATATGCTGCAGTGTTCCGTCGCTCTTTTCAAGATATAAAATAGCTTTTGGACAAAGAACTATCGGTATATTTTTAAGAGAACTTTTTAAGTTATCTACTTTAAATTTAATTCTTGTACGATAAGGAGCTCCTTCGCAGTCGGGGTTGAGTCTGAATACAAATTTTTTGTTAGAAGGCGTACCTACTACAGATGCCTCACCTTCAACTCCGCCGTCAATACTTACGGTCGCTTGCGATAAATCAACATATCTACCGTCACAACTCAAAGTATAGATTAAATCATTGTATAAAACGTCAGAAACTGTGGAAACGTTGACAATATCCGAGTGATTACCTTTTTTGAGTTCTATTAATTCGCCTTGTTCACCGTTTCCTTTGTGAAGTTTGATACTTTGGAATGCTTCGTCTTCATAGGATTCATCAACAAAACTGAAATCCACCGAGAAATCAGCACTTGATATCTTCCAATTAAATAAATCCGAAGGAATCGTGATATCACGCTGCGAAGTGCTGTGCGGTATCGTCAAAGTAACCGAAGTATCGCTGTTACGTAAGCACCGCATATCGTCGAGACCTGTATTCACGCGTTTAATGGCCGAACACACTTCATCTGCGCTTTTAAAAATCTTGCGCTCATTAACCAAATCAAGATTTACGGTAAAGCTTTCGTCGTGAGCCAAATCAGCGGTAATGCTCTTGCCCCAGTTATTGGGGTCATTGTTTACATTCACGTCATTTCTTACGGAATCGTTCTGGGGATTAAATTCCACATCATAGTGCCATTTAATATTATCTATAGTTATTTGATTATCTTGCAAGGGCGTAGTACAGAAAATTGCCAAAAATGTCTCTTCAGTCCCGGTTTCGCTCTCTTCCAATTTTTGTAGCCAATAAAACCCATTTTCATATTCATCTTCCAAATCCTCGTCAAAGCTTTCCACCTTTGGAAGAGCAGTTCCGTTAAGTTTAACCGTAACATCGTCATCTATCATATAACCTTGATTCTTTTTGACCAGAAACAATCCTGCATATTTTTCGGGATCTGAAGAAATATTGCTGGCAATGGTCCACGTTTGGATAAAAATGCCTTGTACTTCGTCTTTTGGTATCGGATCACCTACAAAAAGAATATAATAGGGCATTACAGCGGCACATAAATCTGTCAATTTATAACTGGTGTTTTCATACTTAAACGTAGTTTTAAATTCGGTATATTTCTGATTTCCTACTTTTACGAATGCTTCTGCTGGAGAATTAGCATCAGCAGATGCTGTAAACGTCATTTTATTTCCGGTAAGCGCCCCTTTTGTTGCAGTGCATCCTGTTGCACTGAGAGTGTAAGCCGTAGAAGTATCAAATTCATAGCCCAAGTTTGGTGTTATGTTAAAAGTTTGCTGGCTAAATGTATCGTTATAAACTATCTTCCAAGCACCTTTCGAATAATCATCCGACGGCGATACCGTTGTTTCGCCCGTACCCGTGCCGTATTTTAAAATATAGCCGTTTTTGAACGCTTCGTTTTGCCAAGGATTGTCTTCCTGTCCATGCGTGATCGACCCAAAATAAAGTGCTTTTGTGTAGGCGTTAAATGCCACTGTAGCATCTGAAATACAGCGGACAGATAAAATTTTATTTTCCGGAGAATATGTGCATGAACAGCCAGACGTCGAGGTATTTAATTGTTCCTGCTGCACGGGCAAATAGTTAACATTTGTCTTAGTGTAAAATTCTATAAGCTTTTCAAATCCCCAAGTGTATGTGTCCGTACCTGTTTTATACTTACGAGGATTTTTATAGTCATTGCTGTCGCTATTATTAAAATAATACGAATTTGTAAACTTCGTGGCCCCTTCCAAAGCATTACCGGCCGTATCTGTCAATGTGATTTTAATACCTTTGGCCATACAAGGTATTTTATAATTCGGTGTTGACGAAGATGTGTCAACTGTAAAATCAGTCATTACTTCTGAATTCAACGTGCTTTGACCGGGCACATCGATAGGTTTGTAGACTCCAATTCTCGAATTCTCTGCTGTGGTAATCACATACTTCGTCGTTGCGTCATGATAACATTTCTCGCTCCATCCCACGTTTTCCAATGTGCTTACGGCAGTTTCTTTGCCGTGACCTACGCGCTTAATGGTGCAATTGGTCTGCGCTTCACTCAAAGTACAGTTTAATAAAACATCTGGAGAAATTTCCACTGTTTTATCGCCGCCGGTGCCAAAATAGATGGAATCGTAAGGTTTATTTTCCCTTGCAGCATCTTTCAAAGTCTCTATGACACCTTTACCGTCATGCATAGTCCAGTAAGCCGCATCCGGCGTTACTTCTGTGCTGATTACTTCGTCTGTTGCATTGCGTACCAGTGTTACGGTATATGGCGTGTTTGGCGTTCCAAAAATAAAAACCAATTTATCTGCCGGGAGTTTTACCCAGTGGTTATTTTGATCATAAATACCGGCCACTGAACCTGACACAGTACCCCCCACTATATCTTCTTTATAATAATAATTTAAGCCACTGGGAATTTCTCCATAGACGTGTAAGTAAATATACTGATTTGCAGCCGGTCCAAATCCTTCTGTAACGACAGTTCCATACGTCTGTGTGTCCTCAGTAGGAGCATCGGCCGCATCGGCATCCAATTTATGTCCAACAAAAAGCGCACCGACAATACCAACGGTTATAAGCAATATTTTAAAATATCTACTGCTTACTCCCTTAAATTTATTCCAAAATTCTGTGTATCTTCTTGAAATATTCATAATATCACCATTCCGTTCTGCTATTTTTTTAAACCGATGCTAATATTTTAGATCTTTTTTATAAATTATATTTCTTATGAACAAGTATATAATTTAATTTGATGTTTTTCAACCCTATTTTTAAATTTTTTAAAATAAAAAACTTTGCACTCATATGATTATTTTCACACAGTGCAAAGTTTTAATTCACATACAAAAAATTTTTTATTTTACGCTACCTGAAATTACAAATGATGACGCATTGCTTCCCGCAACAGCTCCGTCTGAAACAGCTGTTGCAATTTGTCTGAAAGGTTTTATCCTGCAGTCGCCCGCAACGTAAACTCCTTCGGCCGACGTCTTACAGCTTTCATCTGCCACAAAATATCCGCTTTCGGTCATTTCTATTTGACCTCTGTAAATTTCGTTATCGGGCTCGTATCCTATCGCTATAAAAACGCCGTCTATATCTTTGGTTTCTGGGCTGTCTTGCGAAGCTACCCTGATTTTTTCGACTTTTTTATCCCCGATTATTTCTTCAATTCGGCTCTCAAAACAAATGTTTATGTTTTCTTTATTTTTTACAGTATTTACCAAAAAATTTTCAGCCCTAAAATGGTCTTTGCGCACTATTAGCGTTACTTCACTGCAAATATTTGCAAGATAAAGAGCATCTTCGAGCGCAGTATTTCCGCCGCCCACTACAGCTACTTTTTTGTCTTTGAAAAAAGCCCCGTCACACGTCGCGCAGTATGAAACTCCACGACCCGCAAATTCTTTTTCGCCTTTGCAGCCGAGTAACCTACGTTTAAGTCCGTTTGCAATTACGACCGTTTTGGTTTCCAGTGGTTCACGATTTTTAAAACTAATCTTTTTAATTTCAGATTTTAAATCTACTTTGTTTACTTCATCAAAAATAAATTTCGCGCCAAAATTTTTTGCTTGGTTAAAAAGAATTTCAGCAAAATCGAATCCAGAAATTTTTTCTATTCCCGGATAGTTTTCGATATTCTCTATTATCGACGTCTGACCGCCGTAGACATTTTTTTCACAAACAGCCACGCTAAGCCCTGCTCTAAGAGCATAAATCGCTGCTGTTATGCCCGCGGGGCCTGCGCCGATTACCGCCAAATCTACCATTTTAATACTTCCTTTAGCTATTACTTTTCTGTTTTTACAGATGAAAATTCAGTTTCTATTATGTTAATTATCTCACTTGCAGGCATAAATCCGCTCTCACGTCTGACGAGTTCTTTTCCGTTGAAAAATAGTAAAGTAGGCACAGATTGAATTTCGTATTTTTCCGCTAAATCCGGATACAAATCAATATCGACTTTTACAAATCTTACCATTCCTTCGTACTCTTCCATTACGCTCTCGATTATAGGCGCAAGCATCTTACACGGTCCGCACCACGAAGCGTAGAAATCTACTATAACTGGCATGGCGTATGATTTTAGTTCTTCATCAAAATTACCGATATCAAACTCATCTTTTCTGTTTGCGATTATTCCCATATCAATGACCCCTTTTCATAAATTTTATCAACCAATATATATTAACAAGTATTAGAAATTAATTCAAATATACTCGCACAAGATATAATTATCTTTTATCGTACCCATTTTTGTGGGCAAAACTTTACCTCTCAAATCCTTATCACTCTTGGTTTTCACAGGTATATATTCTTTTGTATAGCCTTCATATAATCCGTCTTCGTCAATCGTTTCGTAAAGTACTTCACATGTTTTCCCTACAAACGACTCTAAAACCTTTTGGCAAGTTTCTGATGATTTTTCCATGACTTCATGAACTCTTTGTGTTTTAACAGGTTTCGGAATTTGCCCGCTAAAATTTTCCGCCAACGTACCAGGGCGCACAGAATACGGAAATACATGAACTTTTAAAAATCCGACTTTTTCTATTAAATCCAGCGAATCTTTAAAATTCTCCTCATTTTCTCCCGGAAATCCGACCATTAAATCCGTCGTGAAAGTTGCACTCGGGAAAATTTCTTTTATTTTGTCCACAACCGAAATATATTCTTCGCGTGTATATCTACGCCGCATACTTTTTAAAATTTCATCCGAACCGCTCTGGAGCGCCAAGTGAAACTGATGGCAAAGTTTTGGCTCTTTTGAAAGCTTTAATAAAATATCGTCCGTCATAAGGTCAGGCTCCAGAGAGCTGAGCCGAACGCGTTCTATGCCGCCTACAGCGCAGACAGCCTCCACCGCATCGGCTAAATTTTTACCTATATCCATTCCGTAAGACGAAAGATTTATTCCAACCAGTACAACTTCTTTATATCCGTTTTTTGCAAGGATTTTTACATCGTTTTCTATGTCGCTTATATTCTTTGACCTCACCCTACCTCGTGCGTACGGAATTATGCAGTAACTGCAAAAACGATTGCAGCCGTCTTCGATTTTAAGAAATGCCCTCGAACGGTGAGGCGCGTAATTTATAGTTTCATTTGGAAATGATTTCAAATTAAAAATCGGGTCGACCTTTAAGGTCGGCTTTTTGTTTTGCAGATATTTTCTGATTATATCAGGTATATCAATTTTATTTGAATTACCTATGACTATATCAACACCGGACACTTTGGAAATCTCATCGGATTCAGCCTGCGCTACGCAGCCTGTAACGGCCAAAATACAATTTGGATTTTTATGTTTTATTTTGTGTATAGACTGTCTGAGCTTCCTGACGCTTTCGCCTGTAACCGCGCACGAATTAAGCAAAACAATATCGGCTTGCTCATAGCTACCGCAAATCCGAAAGCCGTTTTTTTCCATTGATTTCGCGATATTTTCCGATTCACACTGATTCACTTTACAACCAAATGTCAAAATAAAAAACGTCATAAAAAATCTCCCATAAAATAACAACAGCCAAAAATAATAACAGCCCCCTATAAAGGAGGCAAAAGTCTGGTGGACGTTAACGGACTCGAACCGCTGACCCTTCGCACGTCAAGCGAATGCTCTACCAGCTGAGCTAAACGTCCTAACAAGGCTTAGTATAGCACAGCCGAAAATTAAATGCAATAGTTTTTTATTATTTTTTGATTAATAAATTTATGAAATTTTATTGTCTTAAACACAATATTTTTGTGTTGGGTCCACTCGGGCTCGACGCAAATCCAATTCTGCGTAGAAGGAGCGTTTTAAATATATCCCAGTCGATTGTACCTTTGGTCTTTTTCCTGTTTATGACGCCGTTTTCAAATTGGCAATTTTTAGCTAATTTCTCAAACAGATCCAAAACATCGTTTTTAATAACTCGCTGTGAACCCGACAAACCGATTGAATTTTGCCAACAACGTGTTGCGTTTGCCTCCAAAAGCGAAGTTAAATTTTCATTTTTATGACAATTATTTTCAATTTTGGATAAAAATTCAACCAAAAGCTTTAATTGCTCCGGATCTCTCTCATTCTGCACTGTGTTATATGGTTTAGATTTTTTACAAAATTTATTTATCTCCTCAGAAACCGAAAATGAAATTTCTATTTGCAGTTCTTCGTTTAATTTGAGTTCTTCTCCTGGTTTTGGGGAGGGAGTCCTTGGAGTGGGAAAGATTTTTGGGGTCAAAGTTCCAACATCAGAAGTATCGTCAATATTATAATGCCCTTCAAAAAGCTCTCTTACACCACCAAAATATGAATAATCCTCCGAAACAGCATTTTTTTCAGGCGTGGGCATAGAATTTTTGCCCTGCTCAGAACTCATCGAGCAAACGTTATTACCGCCGTTTTGCTCGTAAGTAAGTTCGGCGATACGTTTCTCGTTCGAAGAAACTTCATCCTTATCATCTAAAGCCAAGTTATCTGCTCTTTTTTCATGGTCAGAACTCGTATTTTTGTGCATTACCACACCTAAAAGAAAAAGTAGGAGCACCCCGAGCCCTACACCTACCCCTATTTTTGCTGATTTTTTCGGATTGCCAACTATTTTATTTTTGAAAACCTCAAAACCGCATTTAATTTTTTGCCCAAAAGAAATATCGGCACCTGATCTATCATTTTTTATTGCCTTTGCGCCGAAACACCCACCATTTTGAAAAAGCATCAAAGCAGACATAAAAATTGCAGTGTTACGTTTTATATTTAACTTCACGTTAAAATCCACATCCATATAATAATCATTCACGTGATTATTATATCATTTTTGGATGTGACTTTCAATTGTTTTTTATTCCATTTATACACACACTTAACACTTACTTAGCAATCTGAAATATCAATATTGCCCAAATAATCACAGCTTATTTGCCTGCTGAATTTGTCTTGAGTTTCGCCTCTGTATTTAAATTCCGTATCAGCAATTCCCGCACCTTTTCCGGTGGTGTTATTGGCTTTTCTTGTAGAAATATTGACTGCATAATCGCCATCTTTGGCTATGCTACCGTATGACGTACTCAAGCACTGAGCCTGTTTGGACTTTTCGTTATATTTGAATTTCATCACAATAGTAAATTCAGACAAGACGTCACGCGTAATTTTATTTATGTAAGAAACTACGTTCTTCACACTTATATACTTAAAAGGATTTGAACTCAGTTTCCCATCGTATTCGTATCTGACTACACGCCTATGCTCCTCTCGATCCAAAGTAGCCGTGATTTTTTTGTTGGCTGTTTCCTCTTCACTTGAAACAGCCTTGCCCGTGTCGATGCAAATCGCCCTAAAAGACATCACCGAAAAAACAAGAATAATTCCAAAAGTAATTTTAATAATATTTTTCATAACTCTCCCTCCTTATCTTTATCATCGCACGTCGGAGCTTATACCTATTTCACCGTTAGAGTCACAAAATATTTCAAAGTATCCGTCGCACATATACTGAAAATTTCCAATAAAATTTTTATCATACACTCGGTACTGGTTAGAAACCGAACATATTCCATCATCAATCGATATCGCTGTAAGTGGGCTTATTTTCCAATTTGTAATGGTAACCTCGCTTGAAATATTTTCAGGCGAAATCTCAGCTCTATCCACCTTGTCGTATACAAAAGTAAATTCTTGACGTATTTCCGCTTTGACATCATAAATGTTTTCTTTTACGCGCTTTTTAAACTGCTTCGTAAGGCTTACCTTTTTACTATATACTTTAATATCATTGTCGTTCTCAATAAACTCTTGTTCTTCACCGCATTCAAGAGTTTCAAACATTTGGATCTCACCGTCAAACAAAATTTTACCGCAAGAAATTTTTTCGCAGCGCGTGGGCTTGGCGGATACACAGTGATAAAGCGTCATCGCAAAGGCAAAGGCAACTCCGAAAAGAAAACAGACGAGGGTTCTCAAAAATAATTTTCGTTTCATATTCAAATTCCACCTGCCTTACAAACTTAATATTTTGAAATTTCTTTAACAAATCTGTACATAACACCCGAAACATTTTTTTGAGCGTTTGAAACTGCGTACTTTGCGAGTTTCTCTTTATCTATTTTTTTATTTTCAAGATAATAAAAATTATCCGCTGAAAGCGTTGCAGCAAACCTTGCAATTGTATCGAAAGTGTTTAGTTCATAATACTTTAACGACGGCGGAACAAGCTCCAAAGTACACTCCGAACACAAGCTATCACACGCTTTTTCAAAGTCAACATGCATCTGCAATTTTTTGACAGAATCAGAAGGCAATTCATATGCGGTATGCACGGGAGTATTCATATCCTCCATAAAATGCACCGATCTTCCCAGCTCTTGATAAGCGATATTTTTTTCGCCCTTTTTATAATTGTCTACGGCATTTTCAAAATGTTCTTTAGAGCGCTTGAGAGCTGATTCTTTTTCGTTCATAAAATTTGTTTCCGTTATTGGATTGTAAAAATGATATTTGTATATCCCCTGAGTTTCATCTATATCCGGTTGGGTACTATATGTAATAAAAAGATCTTTGTATTCTTTCTCATCTTTTTTAAAAAGCTCCGAAGCCTGAGCCAAATCAGGATAATTTTCACGAATATTGTCATCGCAATTCATCTTGCTAAAGGCTTCAAAACTTGTTTTTGTAACGTATTTGTGAGCAGCATCATTGAACGCACCGGCAATAAAAAGAGAAAAAACACCTAAGCATAAAACCGACGGCATTAGCTTTTTAATAATTATCCTTCCAAGCATCATTACCTCCCCTTTCAAAAAACTAAAGTATAATTATAAACTCCCCCCTTTACTTTAGAATAAATCAAACACATAAAATATAAAATATTAGTTTATACTTATGATGTATAATATTATAACATATTTTTGTTGGAAGTAAACAGTTTTTATAAAAATATTGAGTTTATTAATTTTATACACCGAAAAATCATCGTATTCATCTAAACAAAACAAACATATTGATAAATGATATTTAAAAGTATATCATTAATAAGGTAGGTATAAATCATCGGAGGAAAATTATGAAAATAGGTATCGTGGGTTTACCAAATGTTGGTAAAAGTACACTTTTTAACGCAATAACAAATGCCGGAGCGATGTCGGCGAATTATCCTTTTTGTACGGTGGAGCCCAATATAGGCGTGGTTTCCGTGCCTGACAGACGTCTGAAAAAACTCACCGAAATGTATGATCCCGAAAAAGTAACGCCCGCAACCATTGAATTTGTGGATATCGCAGGGCTCGTTGAAGGCGCATCAAAAGGAGAAGGACTCGGAAATAAATTTCTTGGAAATATCCGTGAAGTCGATGCGGTTGCGCACGTCGTCAGATGCTTTGAAAACAACGACATCATTCACGTCAACGGTAAGGTCGACCCAAAGAAAGATATTGAAATTATTAATCTGGAACTCATCTTCTCTGACATAGAAATGATTGAGAAAAGAATCGCAAAACTTCAAAAGCTTCTCAAGGCAGATAAAAAATATGAAGTTGAAATAGAGCTTTGCCAAAAAGTCTTGGAAAATCTACAATCGGGCAAAATGGCAAAGGCGATAGATTACTCTACAGAAGAACGGGAAATAATCGAAAAAATTGACCTTTTGACGTTAAAGCCCGTTATATATGTTGCAAACGTGTCGGAAGACGATTTCGCCGAGGATATATCAAAAAACAAAAATTATAACATAGTTAAAGAAATCGCTGAAAGTGAAAATTCGGCCGTATTGCCCATTTGCGCCGAGCTTGAATCTCAAATCTCGGAAATGGAAGAAAGCGAAAAATTAGATTTTCTTAAAGACATCGGACTTAAGGAATCGGGGCTGGACAGGTTAATCTCCGCTTGCTACAAGCTTTTGGGGCTGATTTCGTACTTAACCGCAGGTAAACCCGAAGTCAGAGCTTGGACGATAAAAAAAGGCACCAAAGCACCACAAGCTGCAGGAAAAATACATTCTGATTTCGAAAGAGGTTTTATCCGTGCAGAAGTAATATCATTTGACAAACTAATAGACTGCGGCTCGCTTGCCGCGGCAAAAGAAAAGGGTCTTGTACGCTCCGAAGGCAAAGACTACGTTATGAATGACGGCGATGTAGTACTTTTTAGATTTAATGTTTAGACTGGAGTAAAATTTAATGTACGAAGAATGGGAAACACTCAAGAAAGAATGCTTAAAATGCACAAAATGCAGGCTTTGCGAAACGAGAATGAACGTCGTTTTCGGATACGGAAATCCGCTTTCGGAGATAATGTTCATCGGCGAGGGGCCCGGCGAACAAGAAGATTTACAGGGCAAACCGTTTGTCGGGCGCTCAGGAAAGCTTCTCGACAAAATGCTTGCGGAAATCGGGCTCAGCCGTGAAGAAAACATATACATAGCAAATATCGTAAAATGCAGGCCGCCTAAAAACCGCGACCCTCTACCCGAAGAACAAGAAATGTGCATCGATTGGCTGAGGAATCAAACCGCGCTTTTAAAGCCAAAAATAATCGTGGCTGTCGGGCGAATTGCCGCTATGAAAATAATTGATGAGAACATCAAAATAACAAAGGATCACGGCAAATTTTATAAAAAGAAAAACATACTTTTTATGCCCACGATACACCCTGCAGCAGTGCTGCGAAACCCAAAACAAAAAGCATTGGTGGAAGAAGATTTTTTAAATCTGAAGCAAAAAATCGAAGAAATCTGCACATCTACGTACGACTGAAGAACACGGACATGATTAAATTCATACTATACCTTAGAAGGAGTGGATTTAATCATGTCTAATGCTTTTACAAAGGATTTTTTCTTGGCGACTAAAACTTGTGATGGATTTTTTTCTGTTTTTGATCATCTTTATTATCCAAAAGAGGGCTGGTTTTGCTACGTTTTAAAAGGCGGGCCGGGTACAGGAAAATCAACACTGATGAAAAAAATCGCAGAAAAAGCAGAAAAAATGCGTATTGAAACCGAGCTGATTCACTGTTCATCAGACCCGAAATCGCTTGATGCGGTAGTATTACCGGAGCTTAAAACCTGCGTCGCTGACGGTACTGCTCCCCATGTAATCGAACCAAAATATCCGGGAGTGGCTGAAAAAATAATCAATTTGGGCGATTTTTGGAACGAAAAAAAGCTCCGAAAAAATTCGGAAACTTTAATTAAATTATTCGAAGAAAACGAGAGCTTCCATAAAAAAGCTACGGCATCTTTAAAAGCTTTGGGGGGAATTAAAAAATCTCAAAAATTTATATTCGAAAACGCCCTGGAAGCTGAAAAACTTGAGGAATTCACCGATAAATTTGTATCTTCCGTATTCGGAAATTTAAAATATGAAAAAACTCCGACCGAAAAACTCAGGTCCATAGACGCCATCACACCTGAAGGACATATGGTTTTTGAAAAATCCATAAAAAACTATGGAGCAAAAACAGCCTACGTGATTGAAGACAAATATGAAATAATTTCAAATCAAATCTTGCAAAAAATACGTTCGGAAGCATTAAAAAATAATATGGAAATCATCTCTTTGCTCTCTGCCTTATTCGCCGAAACTCACTTACGAGCTGTTTATTTACCAGAAATTTCGGCCTTGTTCGTTGCAAAAAATCCAAAAACCGAACCACATTTATTTAGTAATTTGAAAAACGTCAAAAAAATTAACACTACAAAATTTTTAAACCTTGCAGCACTAAAATCTCATAAAAATCTACTAGGGCTTTACGAAAAAATTTCGGCAGAACTCATGAACCAAACTACTGAAAACTTGTCCCTGGCTCTAGAAAACCACGACAAAATAGAAGAAATATATATATCGGCAATGGACTATAAAAAGGTAAATAAAACAGCAGATAAACTAATATCTGCCATCCTATCAAAACGTTAACAGCGGTTATAATTATATCTTGATGGGTCCTTGACCGAATCAATATGCGCGCCACAGTTATTTAAAAATGTAATTGCAAGCATGGGATACCCACAAACAGCAACTACAAGCTTGGCCACTTTGACTGTTCCGTCCCAAATTTCTTTAGTAATTTCCAATGGTTTAGACATTTAATATTCTCTCCTAACTTTATTTGAAATATTTTAAAACTAACTTTATAACGTTCATGCCGTCTGTCATCAATCCATCTGTACCTTTTATCAAAGCACAAAATGAACAAATAGCACCTATAAACTGCATAAATCCCTGACCTCCCAACTTAAAAATCATTAGGGCAAATGCAGTATAATTGTAGCAAACAGCAAAATGAATTTCAATAATCGCAAAAGAATAATTTTTGAGAGAATAATTAAACTTTTAATAAATTTTTCATAAATTCAGATATTTGGTAAGCTCTGCAATACGTTCAAACTGTCCGCTAAGATATAAATACCCGAAAACAGCCTCTAAACCAGTTGCAGTGTGATAAACTTGCGGAGAAGATTTCTTAGGCACATTGCCGATATGCGCATTCCTACCACGTTTATAAACTGTGATTTCTCTATCATTCAACACAGTTTCAATCGTGTGAAAGAACTCAGCCTGCGCCTCACAGCACACCGCGTTTACTTTTAGCTTATTAATTTCTCCGATATTCATGCCATGTTTACAAGAAATATTTTCTCGAATCAGAAGCTCAAAAACAGCATCACCAACAAACGCAAGTTTTTCAGAGCTGAGTAAAAACGCTTCTTTTTCAGGATATACAGTATCTAAAAACATAGTCACACCGCTTTTATTCAAAAAATTCAAATTCCATATCGTCTATTTTTATCGTATCGCCGGGTTTCGCGCCTTTAGCCTTTAAAGCATCCATAAGCCCAGCCTTAACTATATAGTTTTGGAAGTATTCCATAGAATCGTAATCGTTGAAATTCACCGAATTCATAAGTTTCTTGAGCCAGCCCGCACTCGCCACATAGACCCCGTTCACATTTTTTATTGTGAGCGGTTCGTCTTCATTAATTTGCGCCAAATAATTGCCTGCGTTCGGAGTGAAGAGGCTCGCGCTCGGCAATTTACTGAGCATTTCGGCCACTTTATCGAGCATTTCTTTAATTCCTTTTTGGTTTATCGCAGAAATAGCTATAAATTCATAGCCTTTTTGCTTTACGTAATTTTTAAGCTTATCTATCTGCTCTTTCGTGGCCATTTCGGACTTATTTCCAATCACGAGCGTAGGCCTTTTGGCAAGTTCACTGCTGAATTTTTCGAGTTCCGAATTGATTATATCAAAATCGTCGCAAGGGTTTCTCCCCTCGCTACCGGAAACGTCAACAACATGCAAAAACATCCTGCAGCGCTCAACATGCCTTAAAAATTTATGTCCGAGCCCCACGCCTTTCCATGCACCTTCGATAAGCCCCGGTATATCTGCCATTACGAATGAAGTTTCATCGTCATATTTCACAACGCCGAGAATTGGTGAAATTGTCGTAAAATGATAGTTTGCAATTTGCGGTTTGGCCTCGCTCACACTTGAAATTATAGTCGATTTCCCAACGTTGGGATATCCCACCAATCCGACATCTGCAAGAAGTTTTAATTCCAATTTGACAAGAAGTTCGGGAGTATCTTCACCCGGTTTCGCAAAACGTGGCGACTGTTTAACAGGGCCGGCAAAATTCATATTCCCCGCTCCGCCTCTGCCTCCGGGCGCAACAACATACGGCTTGTCCTCCGAAACATCGGCTATCAATTTATCGCTTTCGGCATCTTTTATAAGCGTGCCAAACGGAACACGAATAACAAGATCCTCGCCTTTTTTACCCGATTTTTTACCTGATGAGCCATTCTGACCGCACTTGGCAAAAAACTTTTTCTTATATCTAAACTCGGAAAGCGTTGACAAATTACTATCGGCTTTGAAAATAACAGAACCGCCTCGCCCCCCGTTACCGCCGTCGGGGCCGCCTGTCATAGTGTATTTATCGCGGTGAAACGAAATCGCTCCGTCTCCGCCTTTGCCCGCTTTGATTTTTATCCGAGCGGTATCTACAAACATTTTTACACCTTCTTTTTATTAATTATAAAACAAATTGCGGATCATCAAGCGAATGACCCGCATAACAAAATGTATATTTAAATTTCTATACAACTAAGCTTCAACGGCATATACGCTGACACGCTTGCGGTCACGTCCAACACGCTCAAACTTAACTCTTCCATCTGTCATCGCGAAAAGCGTATCGTCAGAGCCTCTGCCCACGTTTTCGCCCGGATGAATTTTAGTACCACGCTGTTTAACTAAGATATTCCCCGCCAAAACAAATTGTCCGTCCGCGCGCTTAACTCCTAAGCGTTTCGATTCCGAATCACGTCCGTTGGAAGTCGAGCCTTGACCTTTTTTATGAGCGAAAAGCTGGATATTAATCATCAACATAATAATCTACACCTCCACATAATTCACTTTAATATTTTTCGAATACATTTCTTCGAGTAAAATCAAATGCATCTTAAAGCCATTTAAAATATCGGAACACCTTGAAACATCTTTCTCGGACACGAAAGCTCGCATAATGCCGAGTTTGTCGTCTACATTCACGTCTACATCGGCTCTAATCACATCCGTCAAAGTGTTAACCGTCATATAAGCTGCGGAAGAAACCGCTGCACAAACTATATCCGTACCCGACTGCGAAAAATCCGAATGCCCCGAAATGCTAAATCCTACTATGCTTCCCGACTCGGAAACATAAATTTCAGCTTTGATCATAAACTATCTCGATTACTTAAAAATTAATAGATTCGATTTGTACTTTTGTGTACCACTGTCTGTGCCCGATCTTACGCTTACAGCTCTTCTTCGGCTTATATGTAAAGACGGTCACTTTCTTGGCTTTACCATTTTTGAGTACCTTTCCGACAACTTTAGCAGAAGCTAAATCGGGAGTCCCAAAGTGAAAACCTTTTTCGTCTTGACCTGCAATAGCTTTGAATTCAACGTTTGATTCTTCGAGTTCATCGAGCTTTTCAACGTAAATAACATCTCCGACGCTGACTTTGTATTGCTTGCCACCGGTTTCAATAATTGCGTACATTCTTTTACGCACCTACCTTTTTATTATCTCGCTACTGTCCCAGGCAGATATAAGTCTTTTATGGCCTGCAGTATGCGGCTTAATTATTCTATCACGTTTTTTCTTTAAAGTCAAGAATTTTGTTATTTATTGTTAACGTCACTGCCAAACCCCGATTAATAAAGAGTCGCGGCTTATTAAATTCCAAAAGCTCCGGTACCAATCGCGGTAACGGAGCCGAAATCATTTCTGTTCGTTTTTATTGCAACTTGCAATTGCCCATTTTTTAACTTTAATTTTATCGGAAGCTGTTTCGATAACAATCGAATCGGTATCGTCTTTAATGCTCACAACACGTCCGATGATTCCGCCTATTGTAATTACTTCATCTCCGATTGCAATTGATCTGCGAAGCTCGTCTTCTTGCTTTTTGCGCTTTTGTTGGGGCCTGATCATCACTAAATACATAAGTCCGAAAAATCCCACAAACATCATCAATTGCATAACTGTTTGGCCGATTTGCCCTTGAAAAAATTCTTGCATCTAATATTTCTCTCCAATTTTATTTTATTTGCGCAAACACACATGCACTAATTAGATTGTACCGCAAAACAGTCAAGATTTCAACTGTTTTTTAATCTAGATAATCTTTGAGTTTTTTGCTTCTGCTCGGATGGCGAAGTTTTCTCAGTGCTTTTGCCTCGATTTGCCTGATTCTTTCACGCGTAACATCAAACTCTTTGCCGACTTCTTCCAAAGTTTTTGGCTTACCGTTTCCGATACCAAAACGCATTTGCAGGACTTTCTTTTCACGAGGGGTAAGAGTATCCAAAACCTCCAAAAGCTGCTCTTTCAAAAGCGCGTTAGATGCTTCTTCAACGGGTGCGGGGGCATCGCCGTCGGGTATAAAATCCCCCAAATGGCTGTCATCCTCCTCGCCTATCGGCGTTTCCAGGGAAACTGGGTCCTGAGACGCTTTCATAATTTCACGAACTTTTTCGGGAGTAATCTTAAGCTCTTGTGCGATTTCTTCGGGAGTAGGTTCCTGGCCGTTATTGTGAAGTAATTGGCCCGAAACACGTTTGACTTTATTCATTGTTTCAACCATGTGAACAGGAATTCTTATTGTCCTTGCCTGATCAGCTATGGCTCTTGTAATAGCTTGCCTTATCCACCACGTTGCGTAGGTCGAAAACTTAAATCCTTTTGAATAGTCGAATTTTTCAACCGCTTTTATAAGTCCCATATTTCCCTCTTGGATCAAATCCAAAAAGTGCATCCCGCGTCCGAGATACCTCTTTGCAATGCTTACCACTAGCCTGAGATTCGCCTCGGAAAGCCTTTTTTTAGCGTTTTCGTCGCCTTCGGCCGTGCGTTTTGCAAGCTCCATTTCTTCTTCTGCGCTCAGAAGCGGAACGGAACCTATCTCTTTCAAATAAACTTTTACAGGATCATCTGTTGTGGAAGCTTCACCGACAAGCGGCATAGCCTGGTCATGAGATTTTGATTCATCTCCATCATCGTGTGAATGCTCGTCCATACCGTCGACGATCTCAACGCCCATAGATTCCATAGAATCATAAATAGATTCTATTTGATCAGGATCAAAATCCACCTCACCCATCGCTTCAAGTATTTCGTTTGTACTGATATGACCTGACGATTTACCATGATTTACCAAATCTTTGATTACAGAATCAACTGTTTTCGTGCCGGGCATAATATCACTCATAATTTTGCCTCCTCTTTATAATTCATAGATTTTCTAAAATTATTTTTTACTTTCTTTCAGGGTTTCTATATATTTTTTGATTTCCGATTCAGAAATTTCACTTTTATCTATACTTTTTTTACGTTTTTCTTCCAAAAGAGTATTTATATATTCATTTATCGACTCGCTAGTCCCCATATTGGGCTTATAGAGACACATAATCTTAGTTATCCTGCCGATTTCCTCCAAAGAAAATTCATCTTGCGAAAGCAAACTTACATCAAAACTTTTATTCTGCTCGATCTGCCTCTTTACAGCCTTATAAATCCGCTTATTAAGTTCGGTCACAAACGCATCTTCATTAATCCGTGAAAATATATTATTTGCAATATCGGGATTATTTATAATACAAGAAAGTATTGATTCTTCGGCGCATGCAGCCCTCAGATTTTCTCGCTTTTCTTTATTTATTTTGTCATTTACGGCGGCGGTTACTTTGGAAATATTTTTAAATTCATTCTTTTTGTGTTTTTTTAAATTCATTTTCCGATATTTTTCTATCTGAAGCGACACTGCAGATTTATTTATACCGGTTTCTTCGCAAAGTTTTGATGAAAATATATCACGTTCTATGGGGTTTTCGCAACTTGAAAGCACTTTTGCTGCTTCTGTGAGGTATTTTATTTTACCTTCAGATGATGATACATCAAACTTGGATTTCAAACTTTCAAGTTTGAACTCGGTATCACTTTTGGACTTATCTACTAAATTTTTGAATTTTATTGCGCCATCCTTGCCGTTTGAACGTATGTATTCATCGGGGTCTTTTGCCTTTGGAATTGACAAAACTTTAACATTTATTCCGTTTTCACGAAGCATATCCATCGCTTTTTTCGCGGCCTTTTGCCCTGCTTCATCGGCATCATACGAAAGCACAACTTCGTCCGCATATCTTCCCAAGAGCTTAACTTGTCCGAGCGTAAGAGCTGTACCGAGCCCTGCAACGGTATTTGAAAAACCCGATTGGTGGAGCGATACTGCGTCCATGTAGCCTTCCGTGAGTATCAACTTATTTTGACCCGAATTCTTAGCGAAATTTAATGCAAACAAATTCGAGCTTTTCTTAAATACAGGCGTATCGGAAGTATTAACGTATTTCGGCATCTCGTTTTTAAGCGTTCTTCCGCCAAAAGCTATAACATTGCCGCGAACATCTATAATCGGAAACATGAGCCTATCTTTAAAACGGTCTCTGCATTTTGAATATCTGGTTTTCATGCCCAAATTTGCAAGGATTATAACATCTTCAGAGTATCCAAGCCCTTTCAGATAATCCGTTAAGGCATATCCCGATGAAGGAGCATATCCAAGCCCGAAATGCTTGACAGTTTTTGGGAGTATGTGCCTACTTTTCAAGTAATTTATAGCCTCGGCGCCTTTATCGCTCATCAAAGAGTTATGAAAAAATTTCGCGGCATCTCTATTCACTTTATACACAAGCGCTTTTTGCTTATGTATCTCGTTTTCTTCGTCGCTTACCATGACGTTCATTCCGACTCGCTCCGCAAGATATTTAACAGCTTCAACATAATCAAAATGTTCGGCAAGGCGCAAAAAAGTAATTACGTCTCCCCCTACCCCGCAGCCAAAACAATAAAATGAACCGTTATTGGGATAAACGCAAAACGAAGGCGTCCGCTCAGCGTGAAATGGACAAAGGCCAAGCAAATTCTTGCCTTTACGGCTTATATTTACGTATTCGGATATTATTTCTTCGATGTTGTTTCTTTCCTTAAGCTCTGAAATAAAATCTTCGGAAAACACCATGGTATTCACCACCTATGTTTCTTAAAATGCCGTGAGTGATTTCGGAATAAAAATCTTTTTAAAAAGTGCCGTAGCATATTGATCAGTCATGCCTGCTATATAGTCGCATACCGCTCTTTCGAGGGTTTCGTCATGCGCTATTTTTTGGAGGTACTCGGGCATTTCTTTATAGTTATTTTTAAAATGCTCATAAAGCGAAGAAATAATGAATGGCACTTTGTGGTCTTCAGAAAATGCTTGCTTATTGAGGTATACCGAAGTATACATAAAGTCATGCATTTTGATAAAAATATTTTGCATCTCGTCCGACATATTTATATTTCCGTTTTTACTGCTTTCGACTATCGAAGTTACCATAGAATTAACTCTCTGCGAAAAACGTTCTCCAAAATTTTCTATAAATTCTTCGGGTATATCCGAGAACTCTATGACTCCCGCTCTGAGCGCGTCTTCGATGTCGTGGTTTATGTACGCAACTTTGTCGCAAAGTCTAACGATTTTGCCCTCTGCAGTAAAGGCCTCATCGCCTTTTGTGTGGCAACGTATACCGTTTATTACTTCCTGAGTTAGATTAAGCCCTTGCCCGTCTTTTTCAAGATAAGAAACAAGCCTTACACTCTGCAAATAGTGTTTAAAACCATCGGGGCAAAGACTATTAAGCGCACTCTCGCCCGCGTGCCCGAAAGGAGTATGTCCCAAATCATGTCCAAGAGCAATTGCTTCGGTTAGGTCTTCGTTAAGCCTCAGCGCTCTGGCAACGGTTCTGGAAATTTGCGAAACTTCGAGCGTATGAGTAAGCCTCGTGCGGTAATGGTCGCCCTTCGGCGATATAAAGACCTGCGTTTTATGCTTAAGCCTTCTAAAAGACTTGCAGTGCACAATTCTATCTCTATCTCTCTGGAATTCCGTCCTGATATTACATGGTTCTTCGTATACAGCTCTGCCTTTAGAATCCTTTGAAAGCGCTGCATACGGAGACAAAATCTCAGATTCGAGTTTTTCGGTTTGTTCTCTTATGCTTAGCATTACACTCACCTGCGCATCAACAAATTTTAAATCACTAAATAGCTATGTATTCATCGCCCGATTTATCATTAATACTGCATTCGGAAATTTGAAACATTTTATCTTCAAAACTTTTAAAATTTATTTCTGGAATCGCGACTGAAATTTTTATATTATCTTCGAAATCCGTTTTCAAAACTTTTGAGCCAAAACTTTCTATAATCTTTAAAACCGCACCGTATTTACTATATGATACTTCCAATCCGGCTTTTTTGCAAAGCGTAAAATGAGTTTTCCCTGATATTTTTAAAACATTTTTTGCTCCGGAATAGTACATAGAACGTAATCCTGAAGTGCCGAGGAGTATTCCGCCAAAATATCTAACGACAACCACGAGAGTATTAGCTAAATTTTCGCTCTGAATAGCATTTAAAACGGGCAATCCTGCCGTCCCGCCCGGTTCGCCGTCATCAGAAAATTTAACAGCTGAGTTTTCATTCAAAACGTAGGCATAAACGTGATGTTTCGCGTCCCAATGCTTTGATTTTACCGTATCCAGTTTAGCCTTAACATCTTCGGCGCCACTTACTCTAAAGCTATATGATATGAATTTGGAACGCTTTTCCGTCTCTTCAAAAACCGATTCCTCAGATATAGTAAAAAAATCATTCATAAACTCACCATACCGACAACAGGCAACGCACCATGAATGCGTCGCCTAAATGATAAAGCTAAATTAATCAAAATTTGGGATTTGAAAATCGTTTCACTATTCCTGATTCCAACGCTTTTTGAATTTTCCGATTCTTCCGCCTGTATCGACAAATCTTTGTTGACCCGTAAAGAATGGGTGGCATTTTGAACATACTTCAACTGAAACTTCTGCTTCACCGGAAGTTGATTTTGATTCTATGACATTACCGCATGAACATTTGAATTTTGTGTCCGTATACTCAGGATGTATATCTTTTCTCACTTTTTTCACCTCTTGAACCTGATTGAATTCACAGCATACCTGCATGAGTATAGATTATACCACAAAAATTTCAAATTATCAATAGTAAGTTTTAATTTTTCTGATTATTGTACTTTATAAACTTCAAACTTCGCGCTTTTGATGACTGAAAGATCAAGTTTGCTGCCATCAAGATACAAATTTCTTTTTATGGTTGCGGGCTCATATATTTTAGCAATTCCATTATCGGAAATATCAAATCTGAACGACGTTGCAGAGCCGTTTGTAGGTGTAGTTTTCAAATTTCCCGAAACGCGTTTGAGATAAGAGCCGTTCGAAAGCATTATTTTCCAGCCGTCTGCTGATTTTACCAAAGTCCAAAAATCTTTCACATCGTCACTGATGACAAATTTGCCGGATTCATAGTTTCCTGCGTTTCTGCAGTTTAGGCTGTCGCCAAAAAAGGCGTCACAAGAAGACGGCGATTTTATTAGAATCTTTATCTTATTTGAAAGCTGTGAGCTTGAGGTAAGTTTTTCACAAATAATCTTCGGCTCTTTGCGTGCGTTTAATTTTAAATTATAATCAAGTATCTTTTGATTGACTTTATTGTTGAAATCTCCATAATCTGTGGTAACATCATCAAACCACACACACGGCATCACAGAAAGCCAATACTCAAAACGGGGATCATCTAAAACGGTTATATTGTGTTTTTGCGCACTTTTAATCAGCGATCCGGTGGCTAACTCCAGGGCTATTGATGACGCGCATGGAGTTGTATTTACCTGATTGCACTTAAATCCGACGCAATCCTCACGATCAAACGATTTAACGATATCATCGATTTTTGAGATTAAACTTGATGATGATGGATCATTATACCAATACGTATATTTATTTTTGTATTTAAAATAGTCACGCAAACTTGCGTTGGATATTGGAATT
The DNA here is from genome assembly GCA_947305745.1 of uncultured Clostridia bacterium. GTDB lineage: Bacteria > Bacillota > Clostridia > Oscillospirales > Acutalibacteraceae > UMGS1491. The sequence continues at coordinate 109,439 of CAMZEH010000002.1, forward strand.
TCTTTATCCGGTGCTTTGTGAATACTATTGGCAACGATTACCAATCCGGCACAATCACCGTTTTTGGTCACGTCATTATAGGTTATATCAGCAAAATTTTTAGATGTATCGTAATGTATAAAATCATAAATATTATAATCTTTACCATTTTTGTTAACTTTGATGCTTCCCATAAAATTTGCCAAATCAGTAGCATCTCCGCCAAAGCTTGCAATATCAAATACAACAAATTCTCCTGGATTATTGATCAAAAATTCAAGCAATTCTTTTAAGTAGTCTTCAAGTTTGCCGCCGAACAGACTATGTACCGTACGATAAACACCGTCCAACTGTGCAATTCTGGCATCAACATATCGCACTCCTCTGAGCAGCTGCTCATCGAGAGATTTTGACTGAGCTCTTGCATAATTGACGGAAATTGTTTTTACTAATGCCGTATCTTCCAAACCGCACATTTGAGGCACACTTGTAGTGGAAGTATACGGAGAGTCCTCATTAATTTTATCGCTAAGTGCATCATGTGAGCCGAGCAATCCAATATCGTAGATTTTCGAATTACCGAAACTTGGATTACCATCTCTTGCCTGCCGCAAGACATTACTACACGTTGTGACTGATCTCACTTGATTGTAGCAACATAAACTGCATGTAATAATTAAAGATAAGGCTGCGGAAAAAATTTTTTTGAATTTGCTTTTTAACATAGTTTACCAACTCCCAAAAACTAAAATTTTTGATCATAACTAAATATCTAAAATTATAATAGTACTGGAAATTTTGTAAACTAAAATAATTATATAAATTATTGATTATAATAATTATTATTAATCTAAATATATATCACTACAATACATTTATTTAGAATTATTTATTACATTTTCTCCAAAACTATTTTAAAACAAAAATCTAGATGACAAACATTGGGGCAGTTTAAAAGTATTAAGTTATATTAACTTGATTCACCAACTATAAATCTGAATAAGAAATTTTTTGTTCTTTCGTTTTGCGGATTGACGAGAATTTCTTCGGGTGTACCTTCTTCACAGATCATGCCGTCGTCCATAAATACAATCCTATTTGAAACTTCTTTTGCAAACGCCATTTCGTGCGTAACTATTATCATAGTCATTTGAAGTTCAACTAAATCACGCATAACTTTAAGGACTTCTCCGACTGTTTCAGGGTCAAGGGCAGATGTAGGCTCATCAAAAAGCAAGACTTCGGGATCCATTGCAAGAGCTCTTGCTATTGCCACTCTCTGCTTTTGACCGCCGGAAAGCTGTTTCGGTTTTGCATCTATGAACTTAGACATCTGGACCTTGTCCAAAAATTTAAGTGCATTTTCTCTAGCTTCTGATTCTTTTCTTTTCAAAACTTTCATTTGTCCGACCATACAGTTTTGGAGAACATTTAAATTATTAAAAAGGTTAAACTGCTGAAAAACCATTCCAACTTTTGAACGATACAAATCAACATCGTATTTATCTTCGAGAACGTTCTTGCCTTTATATATAATTTCGCCTTGCGTGGGATAATCGAGGAGATTAATACATCTCAAAAAAGTAGATTTTCCGGATCCCGACGGGCCGATAATGCAAGAAACATCGCCTTTGTTTACGCTAAAATCTATTCCGTTGAGAACATTATTTCCGCCAAAAGATTTATGAAGGTTTTTTATGGTTATAATATTATTGCTATCCATTATTTTTATCCTCCGGTTTCTTAGCAAATACTATCGGCATTGTAGATGAAACGTGAACGAATTCTTGAGGGCCGTCCATATGCTTTTCCAAAAGCTTGAGGAGCCTTGTAACCGTTAGGGTTAAAACGAAATAAATAACCGCGGCAACTATAAAAGTTTCGTACGTTCTGAATATTGCACCTTTAATCGTTTTCGTCACAAAAAAGAGTTCCGTAACCGATATAACATTAAGCACAGACGTATCTTTTATATTAATTATGAACTCATTTCCGGTTGCGGGAAGTATATTTCTTATCGTTTGCGGCAAAATTACATTCCACATAGCCTGGCCGTGCGTCATTCCGATAGCTTTTGCAGCCTCCATTTGTCCGGAATCCACGCTTTCTATTCCTCCGCGTACAACCTCAACCATATAAGCACCCGTATTAATCGAAACTATAATTATACCGGCTATGGTTGGTTTGAAGTTTACACCTAGAAACTCTTGCATACCAAAATATAAAACTATGGCCTGAACCATCATCGGAGTGCCACGGAAAATTTCAACGTAGCAGGTTATCAAAAAGTTAACAACAGACATAATCACTCTGTTAAACTTACTCCGAGAAGGGGGAATTTTTTTCACCGAGCCAAGGCCGAGGCCGATCACAAAACCTGCCACTGTACCCACTAAAGCTATCATTAATGTATTGGCGGTACCTTGTAAAAACCACTTGCCATAATGCTGAAGTATATAGGAAATCCACTCGAAAAATGACTTTTCTACCATTATTTTAATATACCTCCATAGTCTAATCTATTGCCGATGCCGGCTGATGTTCTACCGCTGTTTCCATCAGATGCGTTCTTGTTTCGCCATTGATCATAGAAAGCGCCGCATTCATTTCTTCTCTTATTGAATTACCTTTCTTTACGCCAATAGCAATCGAAACTTCATCTTGCGAGAAATTAAAACCTTTTCCCTTTTCAAATTCTATGTACTTTAAATTCGGGTTAGTATAAGCGGCGACCATTGCAGACGGTTTTTCGCTCACGTATCCGTCAACCTTACCTGCATTAACAGCCGAAACCATCGCAGAAAAATCTTCCATTGCAACTTGTTTTTCAACTCCCGGTATTTGATCTATAAACAAATCATAATGAACAGTACTAAGCTGACCGGTTATCTTCGCACCGCCAAAATCTTCAAGCGATTTCGCATTTGCGTATTTTCCTTCTTTTTTCACCACGATTACTATATCACTGTCATAATAATTATCGGTAAAATCCATACTGCGCTTTCTGTCTTCGGTTGCAGACATACCTGCAATTATTGCATCGATTTTCCCTGAAGTAAGCGCAGGCAACAAGCCGTCCCAGTCGATCTTGACAATCTTGAGCGTTCTTCCCATATTTTCAGCGACAAGTTTCGCCATATAGACGTCATAACCTCCCGCATACCAGCCCGGAGCAACTTTAACCGCCCCATAATGATCATTCGGCTGTATCCAGTTAAAAGGCGCATAAGAACATTCCATGCCGACTTTGAGTACAGGTTTTTCGTTATCTTTATCTTTTGTGCAACCGGAAAGACATAGCAAAACAATAGAAAAAATTATACTAGTTTTTAAAAAATTTATAAACGCTTTCATTTTATTATTCCTTTCACACATAATAATTTATACCTATTAAAAAAATTGTGCAACTACTTTTTTTGAGTTGCACACAATATAAATTACGGCATAAGCACTAACCAACGAAAGCCTTATACATTAAACTACATAATTTATTCTTCTTCGCTACAGTGGCAACCGCACTCACAGTGTTCATCGCAATCACACTCAGGATTGCAATCGCATTCACAATCACACTTGCCCAAGTCGCTCAAATCAAACTCCAAAAGCTCACCACAATTTGGGCAATCGATTTGCCCATCACAAAGCGTATCTTCATCGAAACACGAAACTTCGCCGCAAGAAGGACACTTCACTTCATAGAATTCTTCGTCATCATCACAGCCGCAGCAATCACAATCTCCGCACTCATCGTCACCGAAAACTTCTTTCTCGACATCACAAAGATCTTCATCAATAATGCTGAGTTGCTCGCAGATATCATCAACATCCTCTTCAAGATTTCCGAAAGATGATGAAATACTGTCCATCCAATCGAGAATTGCGTTTATAGCTTTTGTTTCTTTTTCGCCTTCGTCAAGATCCAAACCTTCGATTAGACCTTTAACGTAAGCCGCTTTTTCCTTAACTGTCATTTTAAATTTCCTCCGTAATTTTAGTGTATTTTTCTATAGTATTCACTACGCTCTTTCAAGATATTCGCCTGTCCTGGTGTCAATCTTTATCTTATCGCCCTCTTCAACAAAAAGCGGGACTTTGATTTCTGCTCCTGTTTCGAGAGTTGCGGGTTTCGTGGCATTTGTTGCAGTATCTCCCTTGAACCCTGCGTCGGTTTGAGTTATAAGAAGCTCAACAAAGAGCGGCGGTTCAACTCCGAATACGCTTCCTTTATATGAAAGCACCTTGCAGACCATATTTTCTTTAACAAATTTAAAATTATCACCCAAAACCGATGAATTAATAGGAATTTGCTCGTATGTTTCGTTATCCATAAAGTAGTAAAGATCGCCATCATTATAAAGATACTGCATCTCTCGGCGTTCTATGAATGCTTCTTGATATTTATCGCTCGGATTAAATGTTTTTTCGGTAACTGCCCCCGTAATAACGTTTTTAACTTTCGTTCTCACGAATGCCGCACCTTTTCCCGGCTTAACATGCTGGAATTCAACGATTGAAACTACGTTTCCGTCCAGTTCAAAAGTCGTTCCATTTCTAAAATCTCCCGCTGATATCATAAAATTCCTCCTGACAAAAATTAGGATACAATATTCGGTTAAAACTTCCGATCGTAATAAGGATACTATAAACCTTTTCAATTATATATCATAAAGAAAAATTATGCAACAAAAAAATAAGGCAATTTTTAATTCTGTTTCAACGTTAAATTATATTTCTGGACCAAATGCACATAAAAGGCCAACCTTCACTTGGTCGACCTTTTATAGATTTTTTAATCAATTAACCTCTTCATAAAAAGAATCCGCTTGACCATACTCAACATTTAAATTTGACATAACTTCCAGCATGGGCAATGTTATTTTAAGTTCATTTATACCTTCTAATATGTCTGCTTTATATTGTAAGATTTTCGCATCAACTTTTTTATTTATAGTAAAAGATCTGGTTTCAAACTTTGCAGCTGTTTTCAAAAGATCATCGATTTTTTTCTGACCTTTTTCAGATTTAAAATCGATACAGAAACGTTTTTCATTATTATCATAAAATTTTTTGTTAATTAATTGTAAAACTATATCAGGCCCATCAAATAGCTGTTTAATAATTTCAACAGCACTATCTTTGTCTGACACATTAAAACTTATAACAATAGACAGATCATTTAATTCGCTACCGATCAATTCAGTAAATTTTATTACACGTTTTTCCATCTTTATTGTTTCTTTAGTTCCGTTATGTGTATATCCAAAAAGAGGATTTTCAGATTTTTTTTCAAATGATACCTCTATAATATTTTTGAATAGTAGTTCTATCTTTTGTTTATCCTCAGAATATTTTTTCATCAACATATCTTTAAATTTCGCGCACAAATCATTTGTTGCCTTTGAAGTAGCATCTTTGACGAATGCGAACAAAGTTCCATAAGTTATTGTGAGCCAATCATATAAATTAGAATCTCTCATCACGCCATAATTCTTTACCCCGGCTTCTATATACCTATCAACATCTTGTTCGCTAAAAGAAGGTGCTTCAGATTTAGAATCTTTTTCAGGCTCTTTCTTCTCTGCATCCGCCTTTTCTTCTATTTTTTTGGTTTGGGATCTCGTTTCAGATTCCGGGTTGGGCTCCACTCTTGCGCCTCCCTCTGTCTCCCCTACCTCGGCTGATGATAATTTACTTTTATTAGCTTCTTCCCCTTCATTTTTGAGTTCAACGTGTACAGAGCCCTCCCGAGATACTTGTATTTCTTCGGACGGCGGCTGCTGTTCAGATTGTGGCTTGGGCTCAGATTCTGAATTAAATAATCCGCTATTACCCTCTTTGTATTCCCATTGTGAAACGTCTTCTAATTCTATCTCCTTCGTGGTAGGATATTTTAGATCATTTGTTGATTGATTTTCGATTTCATCATTTTTTCCATACCCTTCCAAAGGCGTCGTTTCCCACTTCTTGTATCTTTCTTCCTGCTCTTTTTGTTTTCGTTCTTTTTCTTTCTGCTCTTTTTGTTTTCGTTCCGCCTCCGCCTTCTTCTGCCTTTTTATCGCAAATTCTACGCCTTTGGCAGCAGCTTCCTTAGCAGCAAGCGTACGTTTAAACCCATCTAATTCTTGCTTTCTTTGCTCGTCTAATTCCTTCTGATTTTTTCTTTGGAATTCACTAAGCCCATTGTAGCGGAAATCATCTATTAGTTTTACTACAGCTTCTTTATTCTTGCGCCAAGGAGTTATTTTTGCTACTCGATTCTTAAAATTATTTATAATTATCGTTCTTTTTACTTTGTTTTCATCATTCGGAAGATAGCATTTCAAAACAATATCCATCGCCTGATCAAAGTATGCCTCCATGAAATAATATTTTACCTGGTTTCCATTACCTTTTTTAAGCTCTTCAAACAACTTATCCAAAAAGCTCCCCTGCCTTGCTACAGTCAGCACAAAAGTCTTAAGAACGTTATTTTCGGATTTCAAGCAATAGGTACAAAAAGCAACAATTATAAGGGCCATATTATAATCCAAAGTGCCGCTCCATTTGTACTCGCTCAGCAATTCGGGAAAATCATCATCACCGTTAATGCCCGCAATCACTAATTCTTTTGTTTTGCTCGTTGCCAATTTAAATATTGGTTGAATTTTGATCTCAGATTCTTTTAAGGGTCTTAGTGCCATGAATATCACACCCCATTTATAAAAATATACAAGCCACATTACATAACTTGTATATAATTATATACTAAATATATTTTTTATCAACTAAAAATTTAAATTAAATTATTTTATACAATATTTATCTTATTAACCCTTTTAGCATTGATTCTATTTCTTGAGCGTTTCCTCTGCCACGGGTCTGTTTCATAACACATCCAAGCAATGCTTTCAAAGCCTTTTCTTTACCGCTGAGGTAATCTTTTACTGCGTTTTCGTTGGATTTGATAGCCTCTTCGCATAGTTTTTTCATCTCTTCGGGCGAAATTCCTTGCATATCGCTTTCAGAAACAAATTCCGTAACAGGTTTTCCGCTTTCAAGCATTTTTATAAGTGCTTTCTTTGCCAAATTCATATTGAGTTTGCCAGATTCTATGAGCTTAACTAATTCATTCATTTGGCTCGGGGTTGTTAAAATCTTAAACTCTTCTTTTTCGGCCTCTGTTTCCAAACTTCTGAAAATTTGTCCGATTATGAAATTAGAAACCGTCTTGGCGTTCTTAAGTCCTTTAATTGATTTTTCAAAATAATCGGAAACATTTTTGTATTTTACCAAAAGCATTGCCTCTTTTTCGGCTATTCCAAATTCATTCACATATTTTTTCAATCGCACATCAGGTAGTTCGGGCAAAGTGTTTCTAATTTCTTCAATTTGATCTTTCCTAAGAACTATATCAACAAGATCCGGGTCACGAAAATATCTATAATCTTGTGCATCTTCCTTGCTACGCATGCTTTCGGTCGAATTAGTTTCCGGCAAATATCTTAGAGTTTGCTGCTCAACTTTTCCGCCGTTTTCAATAAGCTCTATATGACGCTCACGCTCATAATCTATAGCCTTCACCATAAAAGTTATTGAGTTCATATTTTTTATTTCTGTGCGAGTTCCGAGTTTTTCCGAACCTTCAGGCTTTACCGATACGTTTACGTCACATTTGATTGAACCTTCTTGCATTCTGCAATCAGAAACGCCTATATAGCGCATTATCATCTGTAACTTTTCAAGATACTCTGCGGCTTCTTCCGAAGAACTTATATCAGGCTCGGTAACTACCTCCAAAAGCGGTACTCCCCCTCGGTTATAATCCACATAAGTATCTCCGCTTTTGTAAACAAGTTTTGCCGCATCTTCTTCCATATGAATGTGATTTATACGAATTTTCTTACCGCTATCAAGTTCAATATATCCATTTTTGCATATAGGCTCATAAAACTGCGATATTTGATACGCTTTAGGCAAATCGGGGTACACATAATTTTTTCTATCCATTTTGGAAACCAAGCTAACCTCACAGTTTAGTGCGAGCGCCGCTTTTATCGCAAAATTTACTACTTGTCTATTGAGTTTTGGAAGCGTACCCGGAAGTCCTATGCAAATTGGGCAACAATTCGTGTTCGGCTCAGAGCCGAATTTATTTGCACAGTTACAAAAAATTTTAGTTTTTGTATTTAGTTCAACGTGTGTCTCGAGTCCTACCACCAAATCATATTTCATAGTCTTACCCCCATATCCAAACACTTATTATTCACGTAATCCGTTGCAATTTCATATTTATGGGCAACATTCAAAATCTTACTCTCGCTGAATTTATCGCCCAAAATCTGCATACCGATCGGCAAGCCTTTTGAATCAAATCCGCACGGAACGGATATTCCAGGTATCCCTACCGTGTTCACCGGTACGGTGCAAATATCTGCAAGGTATATCTCTTGGGGATTACTGTAACTTTTGTTCGCGGGGAAAGCGGTCGTCGGCGAAACAGGCGTAAGAAGAACATCATATTTCTTAAACGCTTCATAAAATGCCGACATTATAACTTTTCTTAAATTTTGTGCCTTTTTATAGTATGCGTCATAATAGCCTGAGCTGAGAACGTAGTTACCGAGCAGAATTCTTCTCTTAACTTCGGCGCCGAAGCCCTCGCTACGTGTTTTGCACATCATTTCATTTATATCTTTGTAATGCTCTGTGCGGTAGCCATATCGCACGCCGTCAAATCTCGCCAAGTTTGACGCAGCCTCCGCACACACCAAAATATAGTACACGGGGAGCGTATATTTTACTTCGGGCAAACTAAAGTGTTCAATTTTAGCTCCCAAACTTTCATATACCTTCATTGCCTCTTCAATAGGTTTTCTGACTTCTTCGTCAACGCCGTCGTAATACTCTTTAGGTATGCCTATTTTGAGTCCTTTTATATCATTATTTAAACTCTCATACGAATTTGGTTCGTAATTTGGGTTGGAAGTTGAATCCATCGGGTCGTATCCTGCAATTGCATCAAATATGATAGACGCATCTTCGGCAGTTTGCGTAAGAGGCCCTATCTGGTCAAATCCCGAGCCATATGCTATAAGTCCGTAACGCGAAACACTTCCGTATGTCGGTTTTAATCCCACAATGCCGCAAAAACTCGCCGGTTGACGTATAGACCCGCCTGTATCCGATCCGAGCGCATAAGCTGCAATATTTCCTGCGACCGCTGAAGCTCCGCCGCCCGAACTTCCTCCCGTGACGTAACCCGTATTATGCGGATTTTTCGCTCCGCCAATGCACGAATTTTCGCATGATGAACCCATCGCAAATTCGTCCATGTTCGTCTTGCCCAAAAGAACTGCGCCTTTATCTTTGAGCGTTTTCCACGCGCTTGCGTCGTAAATCGGTCTGTATCCTCTTAATATCTTTGATGCGCATGTTGTTTCGATGCCTGATGTCGAAATATTATCTTTAAGAGTCATGGGTATGCCCGCAAGCACATCGACCTCTTCGCCCGAACTTATTTTCTTATCGACATTCTCCGCGCTCGCCATTGCCTCGTCTTCCGACAAGCTTATATATGCATTCAACTCACTTTTCTTGATTTCATCAAGATATTTCTGCGTCAATTCCTTGCACGAAATTTCTTTTTTCGCAAGCATACTGTTCACGCGTTTAATAATTCCTCGTTTTTGTGCGCTCATCAAATCGGCCCCCTAATTGAATTTTTTGATGTAAAAATATCCGTCTTTTCCGCCGTCTACGTTTTCTAAAATTTTGCTCTGCGGACAAGATTTCTTTATCTCATCGTCGTGAAAAGCATTGTTTATGCCGCCTAGTTCGGGTAAATTCTCGCAGTCGGCTTTGATTTTATTGATTTCATCGGCAAAACTTATCATTCCGTCCATTTCTTTTTGAGCACCCTCGATTTCCGATTCATCAAGATAAAGTTTAGAAAGATTTGCTATGTTTAAAACTTCTTCCCTACTTATCATAATGCGGCCTCCTTTTGACCTCTGATTTTTATGTGGACTTCTCTGAGTTGCTGTTCGCTGACTTCGTTCGGTGAGCCGAGCATTACATCTTGTGCATTGCTGTTCATCGGAAATGCTATGATTTCTCTTATGTTTTCCTCGTCCGTAAGCAGCATTATCATTCTGTCTACTCCCGGAGCCATTCCTGCGTGCGGCGGTGCGCCGAATCTGAATGCATTATAGAGCGCTCCGAATTTTTCCTTTATTGTTTCTTCGCCGTAGCCTACAATCTCAAACGCTTTAAGCATTATTTCGGGGTCATGGTTACGCACCGCGCCCGACGAAAGCTCGATTCCGTTACATACCAAATCGTATTGATACGCAAGTATATCAAGCGGATTTTTATTCTTGAGTGCATCAAGCCCACCTTGAGGCATAGAAAATGGGTTGTGCGTAAATATAATTTTGCCTGTTTCCTCATCTTCTTCATACATCGGAAAATCAACTATGAAGCAAAATTCAAATTTACTCTTATCTATTAAATCGAGTCTATTTGCAAGCTCTGTGCGAATCTGTCCTGCAAATTTTGGAGCTGCTTTTGCACTATCGGCAATGAAGAAAATTACGCTTTCGGGTACTAAATTTGTTCTGTTTATGAGTTCTTCTCTTTTGTCATCAGGTATGAATTTATTTATCGGTCCGTTAAATTCTCCGCCTTCGGTTACTTTGATGTATCCAAGGCCTTTCATACCGATTTCAAGCGCATAATCATTCATCTTATCGAAGAATTTTCTCGGCTGACCCGCACATTTCGGTACTGTTATCGATCGAACGGTCTTGCCATCAAAGGCACCAAATCCCGAACCTTTAAATATATCACTGACATCAATAATTTTAAGCGGATTTCTGAGGTCCGGCTTATCCGAACCATACGTAAGCATCGCTTCTTCATAAGGAATGCGTCTGAAAGGCTTCGGTGAAACTTCTTTCTTGGAGAATTTGCTAAACGTTTCGTAAATTACATCTTCAGTTACCTTCAATACATCTTCCTGAGTCGCAAATGACATCTCATAGTCAAGCTGGTAAAACTCTCCCGGCGAACGGTCGGCTCTTGAATCTTCATCTCTGAAGCACGGCGCTATCTGATAGTACCTATCAAATCCCGAGACCATTAACAGCTGCTTGAAAATTTGCGGCGCTTGCGGAAGTGCATAGAATTTCCCCTGATGCTTTCTGCTCGGAATCAAATAATCTCTTGCGCCCTCAGGCGACGATGCCGATAAAATCGGCGTTTGTATTTCCGTAAAACCCAGTTCGTGCATTTTGTTTCTCAAAAAGTGAAGAATTTGTGAGCGCAGTTCTATCCTGCTGTGGACATCTTTATTTCTGAGGTCTAAAAATCTGTATTTAAGTCTGAGCTCCTCTTTTGTGTCGGTCGAGCTCGTTACCTCAAACGGCAAAAGTTCTTTTGGCTTACTTAAAATCTTAAGCTCGCTGCACTTTATTTCTATATTACCCGTTTTAAGTTTTGGGTTTATGTTTTCGGGCGTCCTGGCAACGACCTCGCCGTAGGCCGAGATTATCGTTTCTTTTGAAATATTATTTAAAAGCGCGTCATCGTTAAGCACAACCTGCACGTTCCCATAATGATCACGCACGTCTAAAAATGTTATTCCGCCGTGATCGCGGATATTCTCGACCCAGCCTGAAACTCTTATATTCTTTCCGATAAATTCTTCGGTAACATGACCGCAATTGCAACTTCTATACTCGTTTTCCATAAACATAAAACAAAATTCCTTCCTATTAAAGTATAAAAATAAACATACAAGGGAGATTATACCATAAACCCAAGTTATCTTTCAATTGATTTCCATATACAAAAAATCGACAAATTTTAAATGTGCAAAATGAACATAAAAAGAATATGTTAAGTGAAAATTACATTTATGTATCCAAACATAGCCCCAAAATGTTGATTTTTTGTAATTTTTTGTTATAATAATTTAAGAAAGGTCTTTTAAATGAAGTTATCATTAACGCACTTTTAAGTTAATGGTTAAACAAGGAGGAGCTTCAGTTAATGAATTCAGACAATAAGAAACTTAAAAAAATTGTTAAAAATAGTATTTTACCTGTCCTTTCTTTTACATTATTTTTAGGAACAGTTTGTTATCTAAATAGTCAAAATTACGGTCTTGCACTTGAATATAATGGCGAGCAAATCGCAACAGTTTCGCACGAAGAAGTATATGAAAAAGCGAACCATATGATTATGGATCAGCTTACAGCGGACGGAAAATCAAAAGTTGAAAGTAAATATTCTCAGATTAAGCTAGTACCGGTGAATAGTGCAGATTGCTGCGAATCGCCGAGCGAAATTAAAAATAAGATAATTGAAAATTCACAGGATATATTTGTGGAAGCATGCGGAATATATGCAGACGATAAGTTAATCGGCGTCGGCGAAAACGAAGAATCGCTCAGAAAAATGGTAAATGAAGCGATCGAGGAACAGAAACAATTAAACCCAGATAAAAATATAGATATTATGGAAAATATTGAGTTTAAGACGGGCTTTTTCGATCCCGACGACGTTGAAAGCAATGTTGATCTCAAAAATTACCTGTTTAATGAAACGGAAAAAGAACTAAAGTACATTACTTCAGAAAATGAAACCGTTTCAAGCATTGCTGAAAAATTTGACGTTTCTGAAGAAGTGATAAGAGAGAAAAATGACATCGCAGGCGATAAAGTTATGCCACACGACATTATTATGATAATGTTTAAAGACTCTATACTTCACTTTGAGATTTCTCAGACCATAGAAGAAGAAGTAGAAATTTCGTTTGAAACCGAAGAAAGAGCAAATAATTCACAGTATAAATCTTGGTCTAAGGTAGTCAGGGAAGGAGAAAACGGTAAAGAGACTTTCACCTATGAAGTTAAATATGACGTACATGGCAGAGAACTGAGCAAAACCGAACTGAGCCATGCGGTTGTTTCAGAGCCTATAAATAAGATAATTGAAAAAGGTACAAAAGAAGAACCTGAAGGATTTTTATGGCCTGTACCCTATACACATAATATAACAAGTCCATATGGACCGCGCTGGGGGACCATACACAGAGGAATCGATATAGCAGCTGCAGGAGTTCTTGGAACCGATATAATTGCATCGGAAGGCGGAGTTGTCGAAAAAGCAGCTCATGGGTCAACGGGTTATGGTAACCATGTAGTTATCAAACACGCAGGTGCATATTCAACGCTATACGGTCACTGCAAAGAGCTTTGCGTAAGCGCGGGGCAAAAAGTTACAAAAGGTCAAGTAATCGCAAAAGTCGGAAGCACCGGAGATTCCACAGGCCCGCACTTGCATTTTGAAATCAGAGTAAATGGTAAGCAAGACAACCCGCAAAAATATATTTAATAAAACAAAAAACACAGACGCATAAAAATGTCTGTGTTTTTTATCGTACAATGTTAGAGTTCATCCTTGATTGCACCACTAATCAAATCGACGGCACCACCGGCAATCACTCCGGCAAAGGGCGCACCTACCAATAAAGATGCTGAGGCGGCGTGTAAATCCGATGCGTATTTTTTATAATATTTTGCTTTCATGTCATTACCTTTAGCTATTTCTTGTGTTCCTTTGTGCATATAAACCGCGGAAGCTACAAATGTACCGGCAGATGCAGCCAAACTGGCCAGCGCTACTGAACCCCCAACTATCACTCCGGCATCTTTACCCCCAACAATATTTGCTATGGCTTCATCGCTAAGTTTTTCTGCGGGCACGGATAAAATTTTATACGTCGCATTCATAACCTCGTTTGCTTCTTTGGCGCTAAGATCAACATCGAATTCCTTAAACTTATTGATATAATCCCGTTCCGTTACCGTACCTCCAGACACTTTGCCGATAAATTCCTCGTCTTTTACGAATTCTTTCATCTTATTCTCATCGCTAAACAGTGCTTTGAGCTTTTCTGTGATATTTGCCATAAATACCAACCTCCCATTAAATTTTTGGACCCCTATTTCGGATCCTGTAGTAATGATAACATATATATTACGTTGTCAACAGTTTTTTGAAAATACTTTTTATAATTTATAAACCCCCCGGTTCTGATGAACCGAAGGGGGAAGTTTATATTTTAACTCTTTTAATCGATGTCTCTCTTTTGGAACGTAAATACTCCGACCGCAGTCGCCAAGACTATGTATACCACGCAGACAATTAATCCTCTCGTGAGTATCGGTTGGAAGAAGTCCATGTGCAGAATATCTACGTCAGTGAATTCCGAAAGATACGGATAAGGCCAATAATTATTTGACGAGAAATTCTCAATTTTTAGCCAGCTACTGAGCCAATCTATCGAAGCGACAGCAGGTGCAAGCCAGTTGTTTACCGCCATATCAATCAAATTAAGTACCATAGTTGGTAAAAATGCGAAAATCGCAATATTTGTTCCAATAGTCCAACCTGTGCTGCGAATGATGAAGCCAAACATTTGAAAAATGCTTTGAATTGCAATTTCTGCCAAAAGAAAAAGGCCGAAAATTTCCAGCATATCTAGGAAAACAGTTCTGTTAAAATCTCCAACACCTGCAATGCAGCAGCCCACTACGAATGATGCCGAAGCGCAAAGAAGAGTATAAACAGCTGAAACAAAAACTGTAATTATATATTTTGAAAAGTATATTTCCGCTCTGCCAATGCCTCTAGAAACAATGTTCTTAATAGTTCCGAATTTAAACTCACTGGCCACAAACATTGAAACTAATATGGTTATAAACAACGTGGCTGAGCTGATACCTATTGTTATAGAATATATTCCGGTGTACTGCGAAACAAACATATCTTCAAGACCGTACAGCGCATACTGTGCCTTGTCAAGAGTATTGAGCGAAAAAATTCCAAGCCCCGCAAATATCGCTGCGAGTATGCCGCATATGTAGAATGATTTCATTCTAAAAAGTTTGTAAAAATCGGATTTAATAAGTCTTAACATTATTCTTCGCCTTCTTCCATAAGTTTAATGAGGTATTCTTCATAATCATCATTTATCTTCGTCATTGAGGTTATGATTATATCATTTTCTTCAAGGCATTTTTTTATTTCTTCATATTTGTCAACAGCTTCGTTAATGCGTATCCAATTACCTTGAACTTCCATATCGGTTATTCCAAAAAGCTCCTTAAAAACCGCTTTTGCTTTATCGGGGTGATTCACAATAAACTCTGCTTGAGGTTTAATGGCCTCTCTCATTTCTTCCGTTGTTATTTGTTTAACGAGCTTGCCGTCTTTTATAATTCCGTAGCAATTTGCAATTTTCATAAGCTCACCCAAAATATGGCTCGAAATAAGAACGGTAATGCCGGCCTCTTGGCTAAGTTTCAAAATTAAATTTCTCACATCTCTTATACCGCTCGGATCAAGACCATTTATAGGTTCGTCCAAAATCAAAAATTGGGGATTATCCACAAGAGCAATTGCTATAGCGAGTCTTTGCTTCATACCCAAGGAAAATTTCTTGGCTTTCTTATTTCCTACACCGCTAAGGCCTACTATGTCCAGGATTTGATCGGTAATTTCTTTGTCGCTTATACCTTTGAGTATACGCTGAACTTCTACGTTCTGACGTGCACTCATGTATGGATATATAGCCGGATTTTCAATAATTGTTCCCGTTTTGCTGCGCCCATCTGCAAGATTATCACTCCCAAAAAGCGTCATCTCACCCGAAGTCGGGCTTGCAAGACCTGAAATCATTCTTATCGTTGTCGTTTTTCCGGCGCCGTTTTTTCCGATCAGCCCATATATATCGCCTTTGCGAATTTTAATGTTTACGCTGTCTACAACGGCTTTTTTGGAATATTTTTTGGTTAAATCTTTTGTTTCCAATACATATTCTGTCATAGAAACTCCTCCTCCAGTTTAATTTTCAAATGCAAACTTAATAATATACCGATTTTAAAAATAAGTCAATACACATTAAACACTTTTAATTTATTTGCTTTTTGCAAAAATCCCATGCATTTCTTTCACCATTGCACCCGCAATCGGCCCCGCGGATTTTATGCCGAAATCGCCGTTTTCGACAACTACCACAAAAGCAATCGGAAACTTTTCATCATAAGAAAAACCTACCATCCAGCCGTGCGGGAGTTTATCTTCGCCGACCTCGGCCGTACCAGTCTTGGCGCACATCGGAATGCCTCCGAAAAGCGAATCGTTATACTGGTTTTTCATCGTAAAACGCATCATTTCTTTCATTTTACCCGCCGTGATTTTTGAAATAACCGATTTTTCCGATGTTTTGGTAAGTTTTTGATTTTCTTTAGCACCCGAGACAGAAAAAGATTTTACGACAAACGGTTCGACAAGATTTCCTTCATTTGCAAGAGTGCCCATAATTTTCAGCATATGCATCGGGTTAAGCGTATCGGTATATTGCCCTATTCCCGACCAGCCAAGATCGGCTTTTGATGCCAAATTTACATCGTAAACGCTTTTCGTAAGCTCAATGCCCTCAAAATATTGCGACGAATTAAACCCGAATTTTTCGAGTGCTCGGGTCATCTTTTCTTTCCCAAGCTCTATGGCAATATCGCAAAAAGCAATATCGCAAGATTTAGAAAGTGCAGTCTTTAAATCAAGTTTTCCGTGATTTTGCATGCATGTTACTTTTTCGCCGTCTATAATTTTAACTTTTTCGCATTCGTATTTTCGGGTTTCGGCATCGGATAAATTTTCAATTCCTGCCATTGCAGTAAAGATTTTGAATACCGAGCCGGGAGTATACGCAGCCGATAAAGCACGATTTAAATATACGCCGTCATATTTTCCGTCAGTATCTTTGCTAAAATCCGGGCGATTATTTACGTCATACGTCGGCAAGCTGACCATACAAATCACTTCGCCCGTTTTATAATTATAAGCAAGCGCGGTACCCTTTTTGTCGCCAAATTTTTTTGAAACCGAAGCGCAAATTTTAGAGTCTAAAGTAAGAGTTATATCCTGATTTGAACTGAAGTAATCCGGCGCGCCAAAACCCGTAACAAAATTGTATCCAAAGAGTCCTGCGTTGTATCTGCTCTGAACGGACGTCGAGATAAGCGTGGAGCCGTCGCCGACAGTATGGAGCACAGCTTTTCTGATGTCTTCATTCTCGTGATATACCCTCTTTCCGCTCACCGTCTGCGCCAAAATTTCACCATTTGTATCGAAAATTTTTCCGCCCGAAAGTGAGCCGTTTGATAGGTGCCTGTTAACGGGCGAAAAAGCCCAATCTCGCGACTCGCGAGTGAATTCAAATATGTAATAGCCGAGCCCCGCGAAAAAAGCAAATATCACAAAATAAAGAATCAACGACCGAAATTTCATATTTCTCATATTTCCGCCTCCTACCCTCTTGAATACGTACGTTCATCAGACGCTTTTATAAAAGCCATAAGCGCCCAGACCGAAACCAAACTGGAACCGCCCAAACTCACAAATGGAAGCGTTACACCCGTGAGCGGCAGCATGTCCGTTACGCCGAAAACATTCATAATCATTTGAAACGTCATCATTCCCGCGGCGCAGCAAGAAGAAATCGTGTAAAACGCAGATCTCGACCTAACGCCGGCGTGCCTTACGTAAATTGCCAACAGGACTATCATCAAAAGCACTATTATTCCGAGTATCATGCCCCACTCTTCGCAGAGCATTCCAAAAACCAAATCGCTCGGTGCGGCAAAAACGTATTTTAAGCAGCCTTTGCCTACACCCAAACCCAAAAGTCCGCCGCTCGCGCTGTATGTAAGAACGCGCGTCTGCTGATATCCTATATCGTTGGGGTGCTCCCAGACGTGCCGCCAAGCCGAAAAACGCGTCATTATGTACGGCTTGAAATTGAGTATAAACGCCACCCCCAGAGCCGCTGTTGCGCACGTCAGAACAACTGTACGAATGCTACCCGAACGCATAAATGCGATGAGTATGAACGTCACGAAAAATATACATGCCGTGCCGAAATCTCCCATCAAAAAGAGCGCACCCATGCATGCTGCGGAGAAAAGTATAAACCATGTTAAATTTTTCGTAGTTTGTATGCCCTTTAGCGTGGAAGCTCCCAGAAAAATAAACGCAACTTTTACAAACTCGGACGGCTGAATAGAATACCCACCTATCATTATCCAGTTTTGCGAACCGTTTTTAACCTTTCCGAAAACTAAATTCACAGCCAAAAGCGCGAGCGCAAAAAAAGCTACGTACGGCCTCAATTTCATGCAAAAATCTGCATGTTTTATGAGCAAAACGATGATTTCAAAAAGTATTATTCCGAGCGCCATTGCTATAAGCTGAGTAAAAGCGTCGTTTATGTCAACTCCGCATAAATTGACTACCCCTATTCCGCTCAGGAACATAGCTATCGCTTCAATTTCAAAATTATCTCGCTTAAAGCCAAATTTAGTAACAACGAAAACAAGCCATTCGAAAAGAAGCATAATTCCGCTGAGAACTGCAGGTTTGTAGTCAAATTTACCCGAACCAAAACATACGCTGAGAGTCGATAAAACCTGAAATATCGTTACAAGAACAAGAAGTCCGCCGCCCGAATATGTATCGTAATCAAAATCGGCATCTTCGCTTTCGCGATTTTTCAAAGAAAGCACATCAGCGCGGCAAAGTTCAAGCGCCACTCCGCCTATGTTTATCACGTCGCCTATGAATATTTTTTCATCACTTTCGATTTTTTTGCCGTTGAGCAAAACTCCCACTTTGGAATTGGTATCGGATATAAACCAGCCACCTTTACGCCTATAAAAAACCGCATGATCTCGGGAAATTGACGGCATATTAAGTACGATATCGCAGTGTCTGTCGCGCCCGATGGAATTTTCCCAATACATAATAGGGATTTTTTCGCCCGTTGCACGGTTCAGGAGTACTACGAGCGGGCGCATCGGTTTAAGACTTTTAAAAAGCGTCCTAAAGCAGCAGTATGCGATTAAAATCGCCATAAACGGCAGTATTAGCTGTATGGAATACAAAAGCAAAGAAAACATCGTTTTCATAAAATCGCCTCCCAAATTATCGGGCAAATTTCCTCATTAATGATTTCATAACTTTGGTAATCTCTTTAAACTCCCACGTTCTGCAGAATAGAATTATATTCAGCGCGTTCGGAATAATCATGCATAAAATCAAATAAAAGAGTATCTCCGAAACGCGGAATGATGCCGAAACGGGAACTCCGATTTTGCTAACAAATCCCGACAGATTTTGTAAAACCGAAGTGTTATTTTTGAAAAATTCACAGGCTAAATATGAAAAAGCGGCATAAAGTGACGTCAAAACAGTATACAAAACAAATTTTGTGTGATATGGTTTTACGTTCTTTTTGAATACGCCGTCGTAAACGAGATAAGCCTGAACCCAATACGAAATCGACATTATTCCGATTACGTTTCCGATCATAACCCCTATTATGCCAAGCGGCTTTGCCAAAATTAAAGATACAATAAACGTCACAACCGCGCCGAGTATAGCCATATATTTGTCGGGGTCGTATATACCCGCGACAACTTTAGCCATGGTAATCGACTGCCGTATGCCGTATATATAGAGATATGCAGCTATCGAAGCCGTCGTGGCCAAACCTAGCGCAGAGCCTTCGCCCGTCCAAATAGTGACGAACGGCGCAGAAAGACACAAAAACGCACTTACTATAAATGAATACATCAAAAAGTTTATAAAATACAAAATATTAAAGTTTTTATAGACTTTCTCCCTGCTTTCAGTATTTAGCAAATTACCGAAACTCGCCAAAATACCGTTAAACACTTCGTTTGTAATCGTATTGAGACCCATAACGACAAGCATGTAATTTCCGTAAATTCCGTTTTCTCTAAGGCTTATAAAATACATTATTATAAGGCTCGAAACGGTAGTTGCGCCAAAACCCGAAACTTTATGGCAAAGAAGCGCTTTCATATTTTTAAATAAATCTTTTTTCTCGATTTCGGGCATAAGTTTCTTCGTTTTTAAATTTATATAACTATACTTTTTATCGAACCTATAAGAAATAATTGTATTTTCGGCCACTCTGAAAACTATCTTGGCAATAAGATACACCTCAAACGAGCCGAAAATTTTTAATATTGCTATCTGAGATGCAAAAAGCATTACCTGAATTACTATATGAATGGTATTGTTGACGTAATTTTTCTGGTCGGCTATAAACATTGCTCTTTTGTGTGAATACAGGTACGATGCAACTACGTCGATAACGTAGAGCATGAAAATCTGCATTAGCCAAATTTTGGAAAAATCTTCTTTTATGGGCATTGCGACAAAATATGAAGATACCGCGCCCAAAAGCATTATCACCGCGGCAATTACGTAGTAGCATTTGCGTAAAAAACAAAGTATAACGGCAACTTGTTCCCAGTTTTTTCCGGCTATCGGGCGGTAAAGTTTATAAACTATGCCAACGCCAAGCCCCAGCTCCACAATCGCGAGCATGGAAACGACGTTTAAAAATCCGCTTTCAATACCGACGATTTCAAGCCCCAAAACGCTCGCGAAAATACGCCTCGTTACGAACGAGCTGACCATTATTATTCCGTAAGAAAGGAAACTTACAATTATATTAATAAAAGAATTTCTTGTTCTCATAGACATCCACACACAAAAAATTTAGCTTTTTGCGCCTTTCATACCGTAATTCATGTAATTCGCGGATATACCCACGAAAAACCAAAATATAAACGAGCAAACCGAATTTACAAACAAAATTTCAGATTCAACTAAACCATAAACCAAAACAGAGACAAAAACAAGTACGCAAAGATTCAAAATCGGCGCACTTCTTCTTAGTCCGATTCTTTTATAATTCTCATAAAAATCTACAATTTTCTTTATAAAAAATCCAAACATACAAACGCTGCCAAGAATTCCGGTATAAAGTGGAATCCCAAACCATACGCTATGCGCACGCTTGTAACCTCTTACGGCCATAAACGTCTCCGGCATGGCGCTTTTTGCGTAGTCCGTTATGTTCCCGGGAGTCACACCAAAAAGCCAATTCTTTTTGAAAATTTCCCAAGCACTGACCCATATTTTGAATCTTAAATTTGAAACGTCGTTATTATTTACGTAATCCGAACGCTTACCTATGCGCGAAGCAGAACCATAACGGCTTAAAACCTCAATATCTTTGCTAAGTGACGGTATAACCGAGAAAAGTTTTGTGATTAAATCCATTGTAAAGAATATAACCAGAGCAAATACTGCCGCTACGCAAAACGATACCAGAATTTTACGAAATCCTTCAAATTTGAAAAAGTTGCAGCTAAACAAAAACGCCAAAACAAAGCCCAAAAGTAAGCAAACCATATAGCTCCCGCGAGACTCAGAAAGCGAAATGTATACAATTTGAACTGCTATATTTGCTATATTAAAATTTTTATTTAGCGAACCTTTTGGGTTATAAAAAATCTGAAAAATTGAAAATAAAACCGAAGTAACAGCAACGATAGAAGCACTATTTGGGTTTACAAATACTCCAAAAAGCCTGTTTTCTGTTATCCCCACTCCAACCCAGGAATTTTCTTTAACGTGAAAAACATGCCCGATTTGCAGTATGGCTGTGAATATCGACAGCAGCGACATCACAAACCAAAAAAGTATAATTATATTCTGCAGTCTCAGAGCCTTACGCATAATAGAAAAATTATTTTCGCCGCGATAACAAAATCCAACTACGAAAAATGAAATTATAGTCCATATAAGATCTTTCGCGTTTTGAAAAATTCCATATCTGAAATTTATCGCAGCGCTTAAAATCAAAGTAAAAAGAAACAAAGCCAGAAGCAAATTATCCGCCAAACGAAAATCTATATCTTTTCTTATAATCTCCAAAAAAAATAAGCAAAAACCGACAGCCGCCAATCCCGAAAAAACAGCCATATCAATAACAGGCGGCACAAAAGCATACACGCCTATATTTCTAACGCACAGACAAATAAGAAGCGCAGTTAAATAAACACTGCGAAACTTTTCAATCGGAATCTTACCGATAAGTGCGGTCATCAGCTTTTCACTTCCTTAAAAATTTTACATTCCGTCTATAAGATTACACCATTTTGCAACCACATTTTTGCTGCTGAATTTTTCTATATTGTCGCATGAATGCGCGGAAAAGCTCTTTCTAAGCTCATCGCTTTCGATTAAGCAGCATATCTTTTCAGCCATAGCTTTAGTATTATAGCATGGAATTAAATATCCGTCCACACCATCGTTAATAATCTCACCAGGACCCGCATTGCAATCGAAACTTACAACAGGCAAACCGCTAATCTTAGCTTCCAAAAGCACTACCGCAAAGCCCTCTCTATATGACGGCAAAACACATATACTATAATCTCTATATTTGCTGCGAACATTAGGGTCCGCCCCCTTTAAAAAAAGATGATTTTGAAGATTTTTTTCGTTTATTTTAGATTTTATCTTTTCAAAATCAGGTCCGTCGCCGTAGATATCCCACGCCCAGTCGGGGTGCTTCTCAAAGACCGTTTCAGCAACGTCCACAGCCATATCGAACCCTTTTTCGAAGCTAATTCTACCCACCGAAATTATTCTTTTTTCGGATACGTCACTTTTAAATTCAGGCACATAATCTACAGAATTGTATATTTGCTCTATTTTATCATTTTTTATGCCGAGAGATTTTTTATAATCGCTCAGCGTCTGTTTTGTCAGCACAACTACCTTATCGCTTATCATACATGCCAATTTTCTGAACAAAACCGATTTTTTGTCACGACCTGCAAGATTTTCATGATCGCAGAAAACTATTTTTGCTTTTACAAACGGTTTTACCATGCTCACAAGTGGAATAGGCAAGGAACCTGCGATAAACAAAACATCTATATGATTTTTACGCAAAAATTTTATGAGCTTCGGAAAAAGCGTAAAAGATTTTCTCGCACGCATATTAAGAGGCATACCAAAACTATGGACTTTAACTTTTTCGTCCACATTGTAGCTATGATTTTTCGGCACTTCACAAAGCGACAAAAGATGCGTTTCGTACTTCTCGCAAAGGCTGTTTGCAAGAGATATCGTTACTCTCTGGCAACCGCCTATCGTAAACAAGCCGAAACCTATAAAACAAATTTTTTTCATTCAAAAACTCCCTAATTTGAAGGCTATAAATTCCACTTAAAAACCGTCTTAAACGGCGTATTTAAATCACTTCGGAATACTCTGTGTATGTCGTCGATAGTGTTTACAGGCGAATCTTCATAAATAATCCTATTTATTCTTTTTGCGAAAGTTTCATCCTCCATATGTTTCACAGCGTTTTCAAAATCTACTCTTCCGGAACGGCTACAGCCCACAAAAGTTAAACCTTTTTCCAAGATATCACGAGTATTTATCCCGACTTTATTCTCGCTGACGCCCAAAAGCATTACACTTCCTTGAGGATTAATATATCTTATTATGTCATCTATCGCATAATAACTGCCCTCGCCTCCCGCACATTCAAAAGCATGGTCGACATTAAAATCTTTTGGCAATTCGCCTGCAAAAAAAGTATTATCTGCAAACGTAAATTGCGAGAGTTTATAAGCGTCCTTCCCAATTACCGATAATTTAATTTTCGGGAATGCATTTTTAATTATACAAGCCAAAGCGTAAGCAAGACTACCGTCGCCCCATATTCCTATCGAATTTCTTATATTATGCGCCATTTCGGTAAATCTTTTTACAGCGTGTACGGCAACGCTTACAAATTCCGTTATCGCCATATGACTGTCTTTAGTGGATTTATAGGGTACTACTCTATCCACGGGCAAATTAACAAACTCTCTCATAAATCCGTCATATCCACTCGAACGAAATCCTGAGCCTTTTGCATAGTTCTCGTATATCGTATCATTTGGCTCCTTTGGCGGAATATTCGGTATCATAACTACTTTCTGCCCTGTCGGATATGTTCCGGTCGGGTCATGCACTACCTCCCCGACGCACTCATGAATAAGCGCCATGGGAAGTTTACTGCTCATCTTATTAAAATCTCTTTTGCCGAAGTAATACCGCTGATCCGCATGACAAATCGCCATGTACGTCGGTTTGACTATTACTTCGTCTTCAAGGTGTACATCTTCATATTTTATCGAGATAATTCCCGGTCTCACCAGCTGATAGACGTAGTTAATCACTCAGGCATACCCCCAAGAATAGCTTCCGCTATTTTATAATCGCTCACGGTTGTAATTTTTATGTTGAAAGTGTCTCCCATAACAAGTTCCACAGGTTCGTTTCTCGCCACAAAAACTCCACATGCGTCCGTCATCTGTGATTTTTCTTCTTCGCTCAAATCAAGATATAATTTTTTTAATTTTTTAATATCAAAACTTTGCGGAGTTTGTCCTTGATAAAGATATTTCCTATTCGGTACGGCTGTTATTAACTTTCCGTCTTTTGATTCCACTATCGTATCAACTGCGGGTATTACGGTATCGCACGCACCGCAGTTCTTTGCCGCTTCTATGTTTTCGTTTATCATCCTGAGTGTCAAGAACGGTCTTACCGCATCATGCGTTACAATTATATCCCCGTCACGTACTTCGCCGCGTTTTTCAATGGCACTTATTATGTTAAATATCGTAGAATTTCTGTCCGCTCCGCCCGGTGTAATCACTATTTTTTCATTTTTTAGTCCATATTTTTCTATAAGTTCTTCGGCATACTGCGTCCAATCTTTATGCACTCCCAGATATATATAATCAAATTTATCGCACATCAAAAACTTTTCAAGCGTGTGAATAATTATGGGTTTTTTGCTTTCTCCGAGCGGTAAAAACTGTTTCGGAAGACCCGAAAGATTCATCCTATTTCCTACTCCGCCCGCTACTATCGCTCCAAATATCATTTTATATTCCTCCGTTATTGTTAGTCTTTTTCGCCTTTTTCCAAATCGATATACATTATATCATGATGCGGAATTTGTTTCACCTTCGGCGGCAGTTTCATATAATCTCCGAACGCTATCCTTAAATATTCATCGTATCCCATAGGCAAAGGCTCCGCTCGCCCTTCGAACTCTTTATACACAGCGCTTTCAAAGATATGCTTTGGATATTTATTTTTCATGTAGTGCGGTCCCGAACAGAGCTCTGTTATATATTCGCTTTCGGAAATTTTATATTTAGTCATCTGTTTTTCGGCAAATTTCCAAATTTTGTATTTTAGTTTGTCGCCCGGGACAAGCGCAAGCATTATTTTGCAGACAAGTGCCATAAATTTTCCGTGGTTTACCGGTACCATTTTCGAACAGTAAAGCGAAAAAATCATACTCCATAGCATTTGTAATTTGCGTTTGATACCGTTGGGCGCGCAGCCGTCGAGCGGTATTATATCTATCATTACGCCTTTTGCGCCGTCTTTACCTTTTTGCCACGGACGTATAAGCGTTGTATTATTATCGGTTATCGTCGTCATGATGTTGCCCATAAATTTGTCTTTTGTGGTTCGATTACAGGAATATCTTTTTTTATCTGCGTACTTTTCCCAAAGTTTTGGCAGCTTTTCGTAATCTTCTCGCGGCATAAATACATCTACATCATCGTCCCACGGGATAAACCCTTTATGCCTAATCGCCCCAATACAGCAGCCACCGCAAAAATAGCAGAGCAAGCCGTGTTCATTACAAAATTCTTTGAAATATTCAAAAATTTCAAGCCCTTTAAGTTGCAATTTGCGCAGCTGCTCGTCGCTTAATTTTAAAATCTCATCGTGATTAGAATTCATAATTTTATCACCACTTATAATTCCAAAATTTGAATATTCCTGCCCAAAAACCCAGTCCATACGAAATATGCAAAATCAGATGTGCGTACATTAGCCCGAGTTTATTTAAAAATCCTCGTACGTGCTTTGACCTGAATGAAAAATAGGCATTAAGCAGGAGATAAAGCGCCATCACGCTTAGAAATATTCCCGCGACAATCGGCGTCATAAGTGATAAAACGCCAAAAATTATAATAAAAGCAACAAACATCATCGGCACAAGGTGAGCTATTCTCGAAGGCTTTTTATGCTTTTTAACCACAGCTACTTTCCACTTTCCGTACTCAAAATATTGCTCAAAAAGCTTTCTAAAACTATCTCTCGGATAATATATACTCCTAATTTTCGGCGTAACAAATATTTTCCCGCCGCTTTCGGTAATTCTGAAATTCAAATCATCGTCCTCACTGCGTGGCAATCTTTCGTCATACATTCCAAGCTTTAAAAGCGTTTCTTTTTTGTACGTACCCCAAGCCACAGTATCCGCATAACCTTCGTAATTTTCGTCGTAATGCTTGCTTCCGCCCAGCGCAAACGGCGAATGATACGATGCGGCTATGATTTTTTGAATTTTGCTTTTGCCACGCACCACAGTCGTTCCTCCGACGTTTTCTGCATCTGTTTTTTCGGAATATTCCACGCATTTTGAAATATAATCTTCCGCATACTCAGCGTGCGCGTCCATTCTCACAATATAATATCCGCTCGCGTTTTTTACCCCGGTATTCATTGCATACTGCACAGTCTTTTTCGGATTTTCAATAATTTTTATATATTTGTATTTTTCTACATATTCCTTTATAATTTCTTGTGTGCCATCGCTTGAATCACCATCAACAAGGAGTATTTCTAGATTTTCTTTGGGATAATCTTGCTTAAGCAGAGAATCCAAACATTTTTTTATATATCTTGCCTCGTTTAAAATCGGTATTATCACCGAAACTTGCTTATTTTCCATATCTATCTCCAAAAATTCAAAATATTAAAAATTGTTTTTTCAGCTTATAGTATTATTACACATTATAAATGTAAAATCTACCAAATTGAACTCAAGCTAAAATCAAAATTTCAAATTTCGATATGAAAATTCAAAAAAATATAAAAAAATATCTTGACAATAATTTTAAATGTGATATATAATGTCTTGTATGTATTTGTAAGTTCAAAAAGAATTGAGTGTAATTTTTATATATATTAATTTTGCTTTGATTTGATTTTGAGCATTCAGTACATAATATATAAACATAATATATAAATAAAAAGATTGGAGGGAAACAAGTGGCCGAAGAAATAAAATTAGAAGAAAATGCTGTTTCTGAAGCAGTGACCGAAAAAAACAACTCGGAAGTGCGTGAAAACAGCGAAACTCATGAACCGAGAAAAATCGAAAATCTCGAAAAAGCTTTGAGAGTCTTCAAACGAAAAAGCGCAGGAATAATTTCTGAAGTAAGAAAAAGAGAAGCCTATGATTCGCCCTCCGTTAAACGCAAAAAGAAATCCAAGGAAGCGCGAAGGAAAAAGAAAATTGGCAACAAATTCGGAAATCGTTATTAATTCTGATAGTTTCTTCCCCTCGTATACATTTCGAGGGGTTTTGATATTATATGTGGAGGATATTCATGGCAATTTTCAGCCCCAGCTATTTCGTAAGTTCCGTTTTGGAAATTACACCCGAAATCCTTAAAAAAAATAATATAAAATCTATTTTTATTGATATAGACGACACCTTGACGGCTCACGGTTCGCCAAGCATAGACAAAAAAATAACCGATTGGATAAATTTAATAACATCAAGCGGCATAAAAATTATACTGGTTTCGAATAATTTTAAAAAAAGAGTTCAGAAATTCGCAGATAAAGTTTCTCTACCGTTTGTATATTTCAGCTGTAAACCATTGCCGATAGGTTTTTTCTGGGCACTTCGCAAAACTGGTACGCAAAAACGTGAAGCCGTTATACTGGGCGACCAACTTTTTACCGACGTTCTCGGTGCAAATTTGTACGGAATAAGGTCAATCTTGGTCGAGCCGAGAAGCAAAAGCAAAACTTTGACGCTGAAAATAAAAAGATTAATTGAAAAACCTATACGAAAACGACTACTAAAAACAAATTTTTACGACAGCGAGAAAGTGAGGAATTAAAATGAAAAAGAAAAATATTCTTATACTATTAGGTCCAAACTTAAATCTTATGGGAGTACGTGAAAAAAGCATGTACGGCGAAGAAACCGCCGAGAGCATAAAAGAACAGATCATTACTCTTGGGGAAGAACTTGGTCTTGAGTGTGAAGTATTTCAATCCAATTGGGAAGGTGCGCTTATCGATAAAATTCATGAAGGCAAAGACAGCTACGACGGAGCCATAATAAACGCCGGTGCGCTTGCACATTACAGCTATGCGCTCAGAGATGCAATTTCTTTTTCGAGAATGCCGTTTGTCGAAGCGCACATGACAAATATTTCCAGCCGTGAAGAATTCAGGAGACACAGCGTAATTTCGGAAGTATGTGCGGGATATATATCGGGTTTTGGCAAAAATAGCTATTTTTTGGCTCTGAGAGCAATAAAAGAACTGATATAATGGCAGATTGAAAATACCTTTATAAAATTATATAATGTAATGTATTAATAATTATGAGGTGATTACAATGAGCGACGGAATGAAAGACAGAATGAGCGAAAAGACGATGACTTTTTCTCTGAGTGGAGAAGACAAAAGTGTAAAAATGAAAACTATACTTTCGCACATTTATAATTCGCTTGCGCAAAAAGGTTATGACCCCGTTAATCAGATCGCCGGATACATAGTTTCAGAAGACCCAACATATATCACCACGCATAACGACGCGCGAAAAGCGGCGCAAAAACTCGATCGTGACGAACTTTTGAAGGCTATGATCAAAGAATATTTAAGCCACCCGGCATAAAAATACATCTGCCCTGAGATAAATTATCTCAGGAGTTTTTTATTTTATAGAATCCAAAATACCTTTCATTTTTATGTTTTCTTTTCTGGCGATCAAAACCGAATATTCCACAATAAGCCTAAGCTGCGGGCAAAGCCTGTATCTTAACACGTTTTGATTTAACGAAACGCAAAAATTATTGTACTCAGTCATAAATTTCAGAAAAAATATATTCACATTACGATATATTCCCATATTTTTTTTAAAGATAGCACCGTAATCTTCACATATTCTCCCGAATCTGCTTTTGTAATTTGTAATCCCCGCAGGACAATTTTTGAAACTACCACAAAATTTTTCTATCTTTTGAACGTCCCTAATAATTTCGCATCTCTTTTCTGAAATCTCCGAAGCACTACTGAAAACAGGTCTGAAATTAGTACATATCGCTGTGGTTTTAGAAATTTTTTCGGCTACTCTCTGAAAAATTAAGAATTGATTTATAAAATCCTCAGATATACTGCAAGTGCTTTTTAAAACCTTCAGATCCAAAAACATATCATTTAAAATTTTTTGAATACCGTAAATATAACTGCCACATAAAAAGTTTTTACCGCTATTGTTTATCATCTTAATTCCCCCGTAATTATATACACTATAATATTCTAAAAAAATAAAATGGTTTATCGGGAATCAATTCTAAAATTATAAAATAAAACTCCTCGCCAAATGTTTGGCGAGGATTAAGTATGTAATAATACTCCTAAAGTCTAATTTCAATCTGCTTATTTGCTACGGAACTGAGCTTATAAATAAGTTTTAAATTTTGGTCGCTTTTCGGTACCTCAAATACCAAAGAGCCTGTTTTGCTTCCATTAGGTGCAAGCTGAGCACTATCAAATTTATCGTCTAGAGCATAAGTCGGACTTTTTGGATAGCTAGCAGAACCGTTACCGTCCTGAACTTTGAAATCATATGAATTTACATTTATATTTCCACTTGACTTATTTTCAAGCTTTAAAGTTACCTTTATAAATTCGTTTCCCGAACCGGGTGCCATGTATTTGTTTCCGGTACTGTAATTCCTTTGTACATTTGTGACCGTCAGCGCGTGATTATTTACCATGACGGTTTCCCCTACTTTATATTCTTTATTATCATTACCCGAGATTATGCTACTGACACCGGCACTCTGAGAAGCACTGCCAAAACTTCCGTTATTTACCGCGCTAAAAACAATTGCATTTATACCGAAGGCAAGTATCAACGAAATCAAGCTGACAGACATCCCTATTATTGGCAGTGACAAAAGAGTGGTTTTCTTTAGTATTACAAAAACCAGAGAAATTATCCCCATTACCATTGCTGCAAATCCCAAAACTATTGACGTAATGTTAAGAAGTGGAATCCAGCTTCCGATAAGAGAAATGCCTGCAAAGACAACAGATAAAATTCCTAGAACATTTTTTGATGGTTTCTTCTCAGTCACCATCTCATTTGAATTTTTCATAGTAAAAACCTCCCTAAAAAATAATATTTTATATAATGTTATGACAAAAAATATTAAATGTCAAGCATAAATATAAAATATTTATATTTTTGTCAAAAAATACTTGACATTTTTTTATGCATAATATACAATATTCCCGTGGCATCCCCAAATATTATAAGTATAAAATGGAGGTAATATTATGAAACTCAAAAAATCGTTAGCTTCTATCCTAAGCGCAGCAACTTTTACTACGTCAATTTGCGGCTCGGGAGCATTTGCGGAAAAATCCGAGCCAAGCGACAAAATCGACAAAAACACTAGAAATTTTGGTGAAACACTAAAATTTACAGATTTCACTTTTAACGGTGAAAAAATCCAGTTCAATACCGACACAAGCAATTTCAAGTTAGATTTGTTTGAGGATGACAATCTAAACACAGCATTAATGCGTGGACTTGAATTCATTGTAAATGACGATTCCTCACCTTACATAAATGACAAAGATTTAATTGTAGGAGGAATTGTAAAAAATGGGCTCATTAACGAAAGCATACATAGTACTATAGATTACATAAAAACGAAAAAAGAAAACGATAATGATAAGAATTTGGAAATCTTTAAAAGACTTCATACAATTGAATGCATGATAAAAAACGACGAAAATATACCCGGCGACAATGTGGCTTTAAAATTTATATCCGGAATGAAATCCGCATATCAGATGGTAATTTCACGTTCAACAGCAAAAGAAATTTTGGAAAGGGAAAGGGAAAAAATTGAGTCTAAAATAGGTTCCGATACCTACACCGCCGGAGGAGAGATTTCATCTAGCATACCACAGAGCGGATTCAATATTGATATTTCGACCAATATCGGGACAAAACAATCATCCACCGAAACGACCTTCTACAAGATTGATAACTCTGGCGGACTGGGAATAGGTTTGGGTGCAGGACTTTATGATTACCTTTCGGCAAACGTAGAATGTGCTTTTGCGATAACCAATTCGCTGATCTTTTACTCGTTGGAAGAATTTTTAGATACAGAAATGTCAGACGGAAATATATCTTTATTAAAGATAAAAGATGAGGAAGTAAAAAAAGTTGTTTCTTCGAGGAAATCCATGCAAAATGCCGAAGACGAAGTCTTATCAAAAATAGAAACATCGATAGGGCCATTCTTAAAATCCGCAAATATTGTTCCTCAAAAGCTTACGTTTAAGTGGCCGGAACCGACAGATTTCACCACATCTGAAAAAAGCCACGGATTTAACATTAAATCGCGTGCATCGGCGGCTGCCGATTGCCTTGCATCGATCGGAATGGATGTGTCTACCGACAGAACTATAAATAAAATCACCATTACCCATCCGTATCTCGATTTAATAGATGAAGATTTTCTACCGACAGAATACTGCGAAGATGTAAGCGACCTTGTAAAATATTTAAAAATATCAAATAACAAAAAATATAAAGAAATACAAAATTTTGCTGACAAAGAATTTGGAAAAGAGAACAGAACTCAAAAATTCTCGGCGATTGTATCGAATTTAACCAGTGATATAAGAAGGTATAATTCCGTACTGGCAATTATGGCGGATAGAGAAACAAGCGAGAAAATCAAAACACAGGCGCATGACGTTAAGAAAAGCATAGAACAAGATTGGGTCGGAAAAGGTATCAAACATAAAAACAAACTAAGCAGAGAATCCATGCTTAAAACAGCAATCTCGACCGGCGCATACCTAAGAAGCCTAGCACAATCCGAGGAGGAAAAAAATTTATTTTCATCACTTTATACCGAAGTAAAACATCTTTCATTACTCCAAAAATTCACCAATAAAACATTCCCGTCATCGACCTATGGTTTTAATACGTCCAGGAAATCGGACACATCTTCCATAACCGGTCAAGCCACAATAGACATCCCTCTCGTAGGAGCCACAAATTTAAGCGTTACATATTCCGACACACAAAGCCCTCTTTATACCGAAAACTCGCGTGGCGTAACCATTAACACTCAACTACCGATGATAAACGGAAAGATTTACGGTGCAGAAGATCTTAAGGAAAATCTTAAAAAATTTATAAAAAAATCTCTGCAAAATAACGGATTTTCTTCGGTGATACTTGCAAATTCATTTGATCTTGTGAGCAAACAATTTGATAACGTCCTATCGAGCTATGCGGTGGAAAAAGTCAAATCGATCCCAATGGTTTTATCGGTAAAAGACTATATGCATCTAAACTTTTTCCTTACTAACATTCCGAAAACCGAAAAATCGGACGAATTCATCGCTTTGCCCGACTGCGAGTTAATTAAAAAGGATAAAGATCAAATGATATTGAAACTCACGAAAAGAATAGACAGCAAAAAAGCAGATCTTAAAGTTGGCGTAGGTAAAAACAAGGTAAAGGCATTTTCCGAATGCGGAAAAGCTTCTTCCAAAATCGGAAGCAATAGTCTAATATTTATTGTAAATAAATTTAACGTATGTGAAGCCGGTAAAAATTCAACAGGCATAAGCGGTTTTTGGGAAAAGTTTAAAACCAGTCAAAAAAACTCAATCGAAGACCTATTTATCAACATAAACGACGATGGTTCAAATGCAAAATATGAGCTACAAGGAATGTATTCGCTTATTATTAAAAACCTGAGCAAAAAAAGTGATGAGAATGATACTCAAAAGCAATCTTTGATTGCGGCCGTAAAAAATCTATTCCGTAATTTCTTGGGAGCTTGTAGGGATTTAAAAGAATCACAAAATAATGAATCCAAACAAAAAGCATATAATGAAGCGGAAAGCCTATTTGATTCCATACTCAAAATAAATTATAATCATGTTTGGATCCCGGCTCTGATGAAAGCAAATAATAAATAAATCGCTGATTTAAAACAAAAAGCCACTGCTAATTTATCTTAGCAGCGGCTTTCGTTTTTATACGTTCCCAAAAATTGTTATGTCATATCATATTGTTCCTGGCATTACATTTCATGCCGCTCACTTTGCCGTTTCAATCTCTGCGCCACAGCAAATGCTCTCGGCTCAAAATTATATCCTGCCAAAGCCCTTCATTTATTCCCGCAAAACTATTCCCTAACGGGAGAGAGTTGATTCACCGGCAAGTCTAAGACAAATTCCACCGGAAAAAATTGATTTTCCCCCAACGATTCTCTGACACAATTAAGTATAGTTTTTTCAAAATTTTCCAAAAACAAATCATATTTCAAATATATTACTGCAAAATTGGTACCGGGCACACTTTGAGAATCCTTCAAAACAATTCTAGAAAAAGCCTTGCAAATCTCCATTATAGATGCGTCGCCGCTGCCTCGCAAACACCCTGAAAGATGTATACGGAATAGCTCCGCAAAATCTGAAACCGTAAAATCATAAGAATTTATTTGTTGAACGTTTTTAGGTTGTTTTTCCCCTCTT
Source organism: uncultured Clostridia bacterium (assembly GCA_947305745.1). Taxonomy (GTDB): domain Bacteria; phylum Bacillota; class Clostridia; order Oscillospirales; family Acutalibacteraceae; genus UMGS1491. The sequence goes on from CAMZEH010000002.1 coordinate 143,054, forward strand.
TCCTTAAGAATGGTTTTAACACGATTCAACGCACTATAAAAGTAACTCAACTCATGCTTAGTCTCAAATCCCATTACAATTTTACTGCTTCCGCAAGAAGACCCCGCATCCTCGAAAACGCGTACCGCATAAACAGAATTTTTGCAAAAACATGCACCCACAAAAACAACGAATAGCATAAATAAAAAATTTCTAACTTTAACCACAGTATCCACTCCCAGTTTTTTAAATTTAGACAAAATATTGATATGCTACTGAACATTCTATCTTTTTTTTCTGCATTTTGCAAGCTAAATCATATGAATTCATAATATTCCCGCAGTTGAAATGATTTTTCGCGGCACATCCCCCGCTGCAATAAAATTTTGCCCAGCAATCACGACATTTTTCTTTGTGATATATTGTCATACTCAAAAACGGCTTTTTAAGCTTTGCATCAAACGTATTCTCATTAATATTACCCATTTTGAATTTTTCTTCGCCGACAACTTGGTGGCAAGAATATATATCACCATTTGGAGTAACTGCTACATAATCATTCCCGCACCCGCAGCCTTTAAGGCGCTTTAAAATGCACGGGCCTTCGTTGATATCGATATTGAAGTTGAAAAAATCTATATTCTTGCCGCTGAGTTTAATATCAATAAGCTTATTACACAGATTCTCTTGCTCTTTCAAAACTCCATCTAAATATTTTTCATTTATCGAGCTTTCAAATTTATCACCGCAAAGAGCCGGCTCCATCGAAATGTGTTTAAATCCAAGACTATACATGTGAAGCACATCATCGCTAAAATTTATATTATCCTTTGTGTATGTACCCCTTGCATAATAGCTTTTATCACCTCTTGCAGCGACAAGTTTTTGAAATTTCGGAACAACCATATCGTATGTTCCCACTCCCCCACGAGTCACGCGGTATTTATCATTTATTTCTTTGCGCCCGTCAAGAGATAGAACCACATCGAACATCTCACTATTTATAAAATCGATTTTTTCGTCGTCAAGTAGGATTCCGTTAGTCGTTATTGTAAATCTAAAATTTTTATTATACTTTTTCTCTAAGCTTCTTGCGTATTTCACTGTTTCTTTTACGACTTCGAAATTCATCAGCGGTTCTCCGCCGAAAAAATCCATTTCCAGATTATGAATACCGCCCGAATTTTTAATTACAAAATCAACAGCTTTTTTTGCCGTTTCAAGGGCCATCAGTTCTCGCCCGCAGCCAAAATCGCCTTTTGAAGCAAAGCAGTATTTACACTGCATATTGCAGTCATGAGCCACATTCAAACAAACCGATTTAATCGGTGAATTCAAATTTTCTTCCGTTGCCAGACTTTCGTGTATATCTTCCGAAAAAAGTTTGCCTGATTTATACATCTTAAAAATTTCACCGTATGCCTCTTTTATTTTCTCTCGGCTATATTTATCGGAAAGCTTTTTAACTATATACTCCTCGGTATAATCGAAAAAGTTCCCGTCCAAATAATCCAAAATATCATAGCTGATATCGTCTACGATATGTATTGCTCCGCTGTTTCCGTCAATTACGAAATTAGTATTTCTGAATCTATATTTATGTATCATATGTACCTCGGTATTTTTTGATTTACATTAAAACGTTATCTTCCGGAAAAAACCAAAAGATAACTTTTTTCTACGTTAAATTTTAATTTACCGCTATTTTGCTGATTTTTCGCATTTTTGATTGATTACGGTATTATCAACCTTTGACGCCGTCTGACAAGAAACTTGACATTCTCCGCAGCCCGTACCTGTAGCACTCTTTTTGAAATCTGCCGTATTGATTGTCTTAATATGTTCCATGATTTCATTCCCCTATCTTAAATTTAATTTTTAACGACTATATTCTAACATACACTAAAGTTTTTTTAAAGACCTCAATCAAGAATATATAAAAATTTTTTCATATATATTTATAAAAGATTACAAAAATCGGAGATGAACAAATGCAGTGGCATAAAATGAGCGCAAAGGAAATTTTAGCAAAACAATCGGTAAATCCCACCGCCGGTCTAACTGACGCCGAGGCTAATTTAAGATTACTCAAATATGGCGAAAATATTATTTCTCCGGCAAAAAAGAGAAGTTTTTTAAAGAAATTACTCGCTCAATTTTCCGATTTTATGGTCATCACACTGATAGCTGCAGCTATAATTTCTTTCGTGACGTCATTTCTGAGAGGCGATATCAATTATTCGGATTCGCTCATAATAATTTCCATCGTGATAATAAATGCTTTTATAGGAGTCCTGCAGGAAAGCAAAGCCGAAAAAGAAATCGAATCTCTCAAAAAAATAGCAACGCCTCTAAGCAAAGTCATTCGTGACGGGAGTCTTAAAAGAATACCTTCAAAAAGCGTTGTGCCCGGAGATATTCTAATGCTCCATACGGGCGATTTGGTATGTGCGGACGCAAGGGTACTCGAATCTTCAAATTTAGCCGCCGAAGAATCAGCAATGACGGGCGAGGCGTTTTCCGTCGATAAATCCTCAAACGATTACGATAAAAACAATTTATCACACGGCGAAAAAGAAAATATGCTTTTTGCGGGGAGCATTATAACCAGAGGCAATGCAAAAGCTATTGCTGTTGCCACGGGAATGAATACCGAAATAGGTGCAATAGCGGCGATGGTCAGCGGCGAGAAGACTTCTCTCACACCGCTCCAGAAAAAACTCACCGCCACAGGCAAAAAACTCGGCATATGCATTATGATGATAAGTATCATCGTATTCTTTTTGGGCGTTATGCAAAGCGCGGATATATTTGAAATGTTTATGATTTCAATAAGTCTTGCCGTCGCTGCCATACCCGAAGGATTGCCTGCAGTGGTTACCATAGTACTCGCAAACGGCGTACGAAAAATGGCAAAACAAAATACTATAGTCAGGAAACTGCACGCGATAGAAACGCTCGGGCATGTGGGCGTGATATGCTCGGACAAAACGGGAACTCTTACCGCCAATAAAATGACTGTAACTGAAATCAAAACAGCTTGTCCAAACCGAATATTTTCAAACTCTGAAAATAAAGAAATTTTTTCTCTCTGTGCGCTTTGCAATAATGCTACTCTTTCAAAAACAAACGGAAAAATCACTGCTATCGGTGAGCCTACCGAAACTGCGCTCCTTAATCATTCTATCAAAATTGGTATCGATACCGCTAAAATAAACAGTGATTTTAAAAGGATATCTGAAATTCCGTTCGACTCCGCTCGTAAACTTATGACAACCGTTCACGAACTTGATTCCAAGCATTTCCGGGTCATCACCAAAGGCGCGCCGGATGTGCTCCTTAAAATATGCACGCATTACAGATGCGGAGGCGATAAGACTAGAGTAATTGATGATATCACAAGAAAGAATATACAAAATTCCATAAAAAATATGGCCGCAAAAGCCCTAAGGGTCATAGCGATAGCATACAAAGAGTCGCCTAAAAAAGATTTCAATATTCAAAACGCTGAAAAAGATTTGATTTTCTGCGCCATCATAGGCGTTATGGACCCTCCACGGCCTGAAGTAAAGCGCGCCGTAGAGGAATGTAAAAACGCAGGAATACGAACCGTAATGATTACGGGTGACCACGCCGAAACAGCTAAAGCTATCGCAAAAAGCGTCGGTATTGATGCGAAATCCACATTAACGGGAAACGAAATCGAAAAGCTTAGCGATAAAAATTTACAAGAAAAAGTGAAAAGTTGCTCTGTATTCGCAAGAGTTTCGCCAAAGCATAAAGTTAGGATTATAAAAGCATTACAAGCAAACGGAGAAGTCGTCGCGATGACAGGCGACGGCATAAATGATGCGCCCGCACTCAAATCTGCAGACGTCGGGTGTGCTATGGGCAAATCAGGCACGGATGCGGCAAAATCTGCTTCAGATTTAATTTTGGCGGACGATAATTTTACCGCAGTGGTGGAAGCAGTTCGTCAAGGGCGCGGAATATACGATAACATCAAAAAAACTATTCATTTTTTGATTTCTACCAATATCAGCGAGGTTATGGTAGTGCTCTTGGCTTTTTTAATCGGTATTCCCTCACCACTGCTTGCTATCCATCTGCTCTGGCTTAACCTCGTTACAGATGCTTTCCCTGCTCTTGCACTCGGTTGCGAGCCGGTGCAAAGCAACATAATGAAAAAGCCGCCGGAAAACTCCAAAAAAAGTTTGTTCGCGGGCGGCATGGGCTACAACATACTCGTCGAAGGCACATTTATTGCGGCAATCGGTATACTCTCATACAGCATCGGAAAAGTTTTTTATGATATTAATCCGCTAAATCCAATCATAGGACGCACGATGGCATTTTTGACGCTTGGAATAAGCCAAATTATACATGCGTTTAACGTCAGGAGTAAAAAATCGCTAACTAAAACCGGAATACTCGGGAATGCAAAGCTTATATATTCAACTGTTCTTTGTATCTTTATGCAGGTAATAGTAGTAACGGCGCCAAAGCTCATAACGCTATTTAAGACAACGCCACTAAATTTTGCCCAGTGGCTGACGGTTACAATCCTTTCGCTGACGCCGATAATTGTCTCTGAAACAGAAAAATATTTTATAAATCATAAAATAAAAATTTATGTTAAAATATCATAATTAAAAATTAATCAAAATTTTAGAATAATTTCTACAAAAAAGCTTGATATCCCCCCCGTCGAGTGTTTAAATGTAATAGTAATCTTGATTTTCAAGGTCAACATTATCTGTAAAGGAGTCGTTTAAAATGAATGAAAAACAGGTTGAAAAACTAGCCCAAGAATTGTCAGAAGAAGAACTCAATGAACTGGCAGCGGGCAAAATGAGCGAGGAAACCAAGAAAAAAGTTTTAAAATACGGAGGTATAGCATTAGGAACCGCGGCCGGTGTAGTAGCAACCGGAGTTGGCGTCGCTGCCCTAGTCGGTTGGAGGACCGGCAAAGGTAGCTTTGGATATTTGCACCCCATGGGGAATCCATCCAATACTTCACCACAAACTGGATCATCTACTCAATCAAGACCTGAAACATTTCAAGAGGAACTTATACGAAGAACGAAGCGAATAAGAGAAGAATTAGAAAAAGGCGGCACCTGACACTGATACGTGCCACTCACCCCTCTTTGCATAAAAAATATGCGCAGGGGGGTTGTTTTTATATTTACGTTTTAAGTAATTATCAACAAAAAGCTTGATATACCCCCCATCGAGTGTTTAAATGTAATAGTAATCTAAATTTAAGGAGGGATTTAAATGTCAGTAGAACAAAAAAGAGCAGATCTCGAAAAAGCACTGGCAGCACTTAATGAAAAAGAAATTGAGGCAGTTGCAGGCGGACTCAGCAAAAAAGGAAAAGAAATTCTAAAATGGGTCAGTATAGGTGCAGGTATTACAATGGGAGCAGCTATTGGAATAGCAGCAGGACATTATTTTGACCCGGATGACAAACCTCAACCAAACAAGAAAAAAGAAAAAAGCACAAAAGAAGCGCCGTATGTCTCACAAGACAAGGATCCCACACTAAATGGAACGCCGTATGTCTTACCAAAAATGACTCCCCTAGAATCTGAAAAATATAACTAGTTTTTAACGGAAAAGATAACCTTTTTGGAGATTCCAACTCATATGATTGAGTATCGAAAATCTTATTGCTCATATTCACGTTCCTCTTTGCATATAGATTGTGCAAGGAGGAATTTTAATATGAAAGTTTTTATTATTAACCGCAAACGCTTGATGATTATCGCCGGAATTCTCATTACTGGTATTGCCTCGCTTGCTTTGGCCCTATCCCCCATGAACGCTCTGCATGCTCATGAGCGTAAACTCCCCATCTACTGCGTAGACAAAAGCGATAAAGTTGTGAGCATATCTTTCGACGCCGCTTGGGGCAACGAACAAACTCCCACGCTACTTGATATCCTCAAAAATAAGGGCGTTAAGGCTACTTTCTTTTTAGTGGGTTTTTGGGCGGAAAAATATCCCGAATCCGTTAAGCAAATCGCCGATGCGGGTCATGACGTGGGTAACCATTCCGACACTCATCCGCATCTGCCTAAGCTCGAAAAATCTAAAATCACCGCTCAGATTGACGACTGCAACAAAAAAATCGAAGCTGCAGGAGCTCCGCGCCCTACCCTATTTCGCCCGCCTTACGGGGATTACAACAACGAAGTCGTAGAAGCTACAAATGAGCTAAACATGCACTGCATTCAGTGGGACGTTGACAGCCTCGATTGGAAAGACCCTTCTCCCGACGATATGGTCAAAAGAATTAAATCCAAAATTAAACCCGGTTCGATTATTCTAATGCATAACGGTGCCAAAAATACTCCCGAAGCTCTCCCGAAAATTATTGACGAGATTAAATCCGAGGGTTACCAGATCGTACCTATTTCAGAAATAATAATGAAAGAAAATTACCGCGTGGATACCCAAGGTAAGCAATGCGCAAAAACTTAATTTTTTTAAAGCTGTAATAAAAATGTGTATACATGAATAAAAATTAGTATCAACTTACAAACTAAGGAGAGTCTTAAAATGAATTATGACGTCAGTAAAGAAAATGTATCAACCCTGAGCATCGCTTTCGACAGCTGTAAAGAAGTCCCGCTTGACATAGATTTTACGCTACCCGATTATTGCCCTGACATTCAAAAAATACTTAAATGCAGCGTTAAACCTCACATAACTTCAAGAAACATTTCGGGCGGTCAGATTTCAATCGAAGGAAACGCAGAAATTAAAATAATTTATATCGATTCATCGTCACCACAAATACGCTCTTGCGAAAATTCCGCGATGTTTTCCGCTTCTCTAGATATGAAAAATAATCCGGAAAACGCTTTGGCCTTTACTTCTGCCAAAACGGAATATATCAATTGCCGAGCCGTAAGCCCAAGAAAAATCGATCTGCATGGTGCGCTCTCGGTTTGTGCAAGAGTGTTTGAAAAAAACAATACGGAAATCTCATCTTCCGTAAACGGTCAAGATATAGAACAAAAGATTTCTAAAGTCCCGCTCAGCAACTTAATCGGCATGGGCGGACAACAATTTACCGTAAGCGAAACGCTCGAAGTGGGCGAAAACAAACCTTCTCCCGAAATGATTATAAATTCCGAAGTCGTATTTTTAAGTGGCGAACCTAAAATCATGGCTAATAAGGTAGTCGTAAAAGGCGATTTGATAGTCAAAATACTATATGTTTCGGATATAGACACAGGCACAATCGAAAAAGTTGAATACGAAATCCCCATAAGCCAAATTGTAGACGTATCCGGCATTTCGGATGAATGCGAGTGCATTACGAAAATAGAAATCCTAGAACACAAAATTCAAATTCCAAATGATTCGGAAAATAACCAAAATCTGTTGTCTGTGGATATTAAATGCGGGGCAACCGTATTCGCGTTTTGCCCAAAAGAAATTAACCTCGTAACCGATGTGTATTCAAGAAAATACGAAACTCAAAACACCTACATGCCCCTCTCAACACAGCAAATTTTGAAAAATTTCAGCGAAACATTAAGCATACAGGATTCAGTGGAACTACCCAATACCGAAATCAAAGAAGTTATAAACATCGCTGCTTCGGTTTCAAACGTAAAAACATCTCTCTCTGATGAGAAAATTTCTGTAAAAGGCGTATTAAAGCTTGACATATTGGGAATCAATTACGACGATACACCGTTTTACTCCGAAAGAACTATCGATTTCGAAAAGAATTTATCCGAAACACTAATCGGAGAAAATATTCAATTTGAAACAGAAATAACCCCTACCGATATCAAATTATCATCTCAAGGCGGCAATAAAATTAATTTTTCGGCCGATTTGGATACAAACATCATAGCATACATCACAAACACAATTAATATGGTAACAGAAGTGGAAGCCGATGAATCTTCCACGCCGCAAAATTCCGACTCTCCTTCCGTTACCGTGTACTTCGCAAATCAAGGCGAATCAATTTGGAATATCGCTCGAAAGTATCGATCATCGGTTAACTCGATAAAAGAGGAAAACAATATTTCCTCAGACGTTTTGCAAGAATCCCAAATGATACTGGTACCCACAAAATGATAACTAACGATTTTAAAAACCATAATCTGATCTTTGGAGGAAAAAAAGTGGAAGAACGTAATGTTTATCAAGATATGGCCCAAAGGACAAACGGCGACATTTATATCGGCGTGGTTGGACCTGTCAGAGCAGGCAAATCTACATTTATTAAAAAATTTATGGATACTTTGGTTATACCAAACATCTCAGACCCGGACACAAAAAAACGCACAATCGATGAATTGCCTCAATCATCAGCGGGGAAAACAATTATGACCACCGAGCCTAAATTTATACCCGAAAATGCCGTCGAAGTCAAAATCGGCGACTCTGCGAAATTTAACGCAAGAATGGTAGATTGCGTTGGTTATATCGTACCCAGCGCGCTCGGCTACATAGAAAACGACAATCCCAGAATGGTCATGACGCCTTGGTTTGAGGAAGAAGTGCCTTTCGGTATGGCCGCGGAAATAGGCACAAAAAAAGTTATAACCGATCACTCTACTATAGGGATTCTAGTAACCACCGACGGTACAATCAGTGATATTGACCGCGCGGAATACGAAGAAGCCGAAGAAAAAACTGTTGCCGAACTTAAAAAAATAAACAAACCTTTTGTTATCTTACTCAACAGCATTGATAAAGACGATCCCGAAACCATCAAGCTTGCAAATTCGCTTGCAAAAAAATATGAAGTGCCTGTAGTCCCCATTAACTGCACAGAGCTTACCGAAAATGAAATTAAGCGCATTCTGGCCGAGATGCTTTTTGAATTTCCCATAAATGAAATCAAAATCGATATGCCCGCTTGGATTTCTTCGCTCGAACCCAACCACTGGCTGCGCAGTTCAGTCTATGGGTGCATTAAAAATACGGCAAAAAACATTTCAAAAATAAATGAGCTCGAAAATCTTTCCGCTGGTATGTCCGAGTGCGAATTTGTCAGAGACTCCGAAATTGTATCCGTTGACTTGGGCAGTGGCTCCGCAAATATTAAAGTTTCGCTGAATCCCGATCTGTTTTTCAAAGTTCTGAGCGAAAAAACGGGGATAAACATCGCTAATGAATACGAAATGATGGACTCCATGATGGATCTCGCAAAACTTAAAGAAAAATACGGAAAAATCGCTGCGGCTTATGAAGATGTAGAAGAATCGGGATATGGAATAGTAATGCCCGCGATGCAGGAGCTAAAACTCGACGAGCCGGAAATTATCAAACAAAACGGCAAATACGGTATAAGATTACGGGCCTCCGCCCCATCAATACATATGCTTAAAACTCAAATACAAACCGAAGTCACACCGATAGTAGGCTCAGAACAGCAATCCGAAGAACTTGTAATGTATCTGCTGAAAGAATTCGAGGAAAATCCCACTAAAATTTGGGAATCCAATATTTTTGGCAAATCCCTGCACGAACTTGTAAATGAAGGTCTGCACAATAAACTTTATCGCATGCCTACCGACGCCAGAGTAAAAATAAAAGAAACTATCGAGCGGATTATTAACGAAGGTTGCAATGGGCTCGTGTGCATAATACTTTAAAGGGTAGCTTCAAAACCTCTGAGGTTTTGAAGCTTCTATTTATTTTCGGGATTGTGAGTTAAGCATGGTTGTGGTATAATCAAGTGTGGACAAGCGTAAAGGAATGAAAACAAAAATGAAAAAAACAATTGCGTTGATGCTCGGGTTTGCCACTTTTGCACATGCTCTGTCAGCGAACGTTTCCGCGAATACCCCATCACAAAAAATTGACAACCAAAAATCAGCACTGAAAATTTTCACTAAATTTTCAGTACCTATAACTGCCACAGTAGTCGTCGCAGGAATTGGTGCCTTTTCATACTATAAGTACAAAAATCCAATCCACGTCATAACTGGCAACGTAACAAAGGAAAACGCGGAAGAAATATTAAAAGATATAGAAAATTTTAAAAACAGCAGCAGACATCTGACATTAATTTTCGAAAACGCATCAATAAAAAGAGAGGCATTTGAAAGCAAAACATTTGATTGCGATGTTTTATTCAGAGGAAATTGCGAAATAGAAAATGAAGCCTGTAAAGAGACACACTTTAACGGAAAATTTGAAATTGCGGGAAGTATTTCCGAAACCAGCAGTTTGAGCGGCGCCATTTTTTCAGGTGACCTTATAATAAACGGCAAAATACCCGATAATCTTTTCCTCAGAGCTACGGCAACGGTAGGAAAAAAGGGTACAAAGTATAAGCTACCCAATAAACCCCAAATAATATACAACAAGCAAAATTTAAATGACGTCACGGAATATTTAAAAACTTTTATTAAGTAAGAGGTGAAAGTATGGAAACAATATCGGGAAAGAAAATGCCCGCAGAAAGAATAATAATTGTTTTTGCGGCATGCGTGTTTGGGGTTATGTTCATTTATAACGCTTTTTTTATTCCTGAAGTACCACCCGAAGTCTATAACAGCGGAAACATATCATATGAAAAAACCGCAGGCGCCAAAATAGAAAAATCAGACGGCAAAGTAAACTTAAACACGGCAAAACGTAAAGATTTAATCGACGGCATACCCGGAGTTGGCGAAAAAATAGCAAGCAGGATTGTTTCTTACCGCGAGGCTTACGGCGGTTTCAAAAGTACGGAAGAAATTATGAACATCAAAGGCATCGGAGAAAAATTATTCGAAAAAATAAAAGACTATGTAACGGTTTAGTTTTATTAAAAATTTTTAAACAGAGGATTTGATCATTATGAAACTACTTAGTAAAATAGCAGCTCCGATTTTATCGGTCGTATCATTATTTATGCTTACGGGTTGCAATAAAAAAGAAAATACTATAAATTTTGTAACTTCGTGTTATCCCATATATATCATTGCAATGAACATTGCAAACGATGTTGACGGAGTAGAAATTAAAAAAATGTCAGAAAATCATAGTGGCTGTTTGCATGACTTTCAGCTTCAAACGAATGATCTTAGAAAGATAGAGAAATCTTCCGCATTCATAATAAACGGCGCGGGAATGGAAAATTTTCTTGATAAAATAACTGAAGAAAATCAGGAAATTAAAATTATAGATTCAAGTAAGGGGATATCACTCATAGGCGAGGAATGCGATCATGATGATTGTGAGGACGAAGAATGTGATTGCCATGATCATGGTAACTTTAATCCGCACATATGGCTTTCACCCGAGAATTATATGATTCAAATAAAAAATATTTGCGAGGGTATGAAGTCTGTGGACCCGGGAAATGCCGAAAAATACCAACATAATGCAGATATTTATATTAATAAAATACGTGATTTAAAAATTAAAATGCACGATGAACTTCATGCGTTTAAAAGCAAAAATATAATTACGTTCCATAACGCTTTCCCGTATTTTGCTAAAGAATTCGGTATTAATATACTCGGCGTTATCAACCATGAGCCGGGCGAAGAAACTTCGGCAAAAGAGATTTTGGAAACGATAAACATAGTAAAGCAAAACGGCATAAAAGCGATATTTACTGAGCCGCAATATACAGACAGTGCCGCAAAAACCATCGCGAAAGAAACAGGCATAGAAATTTATACGCTTGACCCCTGCGTTACGGGCGGTAACAACAAAAACGCTTACATAGATACGATGGAAAAAAATCTGGGAATTTTAAAAATAGCTTTCAGCGAATGATGAGGTATGCTTAAATGGACAAATGTCATTGCAGCGTTCATATCAAAAATTTATACGTAAAAAAAAGCGGCCACACTATACTCGAAAACATAAATTTGACCGCAAATCACGGAGAAACTCTGGCTCTAATTGGAAAAAATGGAGCCGGAAAAACTACTCTTTTGAAATCGATACTAAGTAAAACCAATTCAAGCGGTGAAATATTGTTTTTTAATTCAAAAGGAAAGAAAATTTCAAATCCGAAAATCGGTTATGTTCCGCAAAGACTTACATTCGACCACGGTGCACCTATAACCGTTATGGACCTTTTCTGCGCGAATTCATCTTGGATGCCCGTTTGGATAGGCCACGGAAAAAAACGCAGAGAAAGGGCACTTGAAATGCTAAAAAAGGTAGGTGCGGAAAAGGTTGCGGACAAGCCTATCGGAAAGCTTTCGGGTGGGGAACTTCAGCGTGTACTTTTGGCTTTCGCGCTCGATCCAATGCCAGATATACTTCTTTTGGACGAGCCTGTTTCGGCGGTCGATAGAAACGGAATAAACAAATTTTATAACATTATAAACTCACTTCGCGAGGATTATCACATGCCGATAATCTTGGTTTCACATGACCTCAGCCATGTTTATAAGTACGCAACGTCATACGCGCTTATAAATCATAAAGTTATTGAAACCGGCAACGCGAAAGAACTTTTAAAAAGCGAAAACGTCAAAACTACTTTTGGAATAAATCTCGGCTCGGAGGAGGAAATGCTTTGGAAATAATCTACTCACTTTTAGAAACCCTCTTTCCCTTCTCCTGGGCGCAGTTCACATTTATGAAAAACGCATTTATAGCAGTCTTACTGATAGCACCGCTTTTCGGATTAGTCGGGACAATGATAGTAAACAACAGAATGTCGTTTTTCTCGGACGCCATGGGTCACTGCGCACTTACGGGCATCGCAATAGGAATTATGCTGGGAGTCGATAATTACGCAGTCTCGGTTCTCGGTTTTGCACTCATTTTCGCGCTCGGGATATCTTCAATAATAGAATCGGGAATCTCATCTTCAGATACCATAATAGGTGTATTTTCATCGGCGGGGATAGCTTTGGGAATAGTAATACTCTCCATAAACGGCGGATTTGCAAAATATTCGGGGTACCTAATCGGCGATATACTCTCAATTTCCAAAAACGAAATAAGAATGCTTTTTATAGCGCTTTTAATAGTTGTATTAATCTGGGTTTTTTCGTTCAATAAACTTATGCTTGCGAGTTTAAACAGCGATATGGCACGAAGCAAACAGATAAGCGTGAAGTTTTACAAGAATATATTTACGATTTTAATCGCATTTATAGTAACGATTTCACTAAAATGGGTCGGAATGCTCATTATCAATTCGCTTTTGGTTTTGCCTGCGGCGTCGGCAAAAAATATAGCAAAAAGCATAAAAAGTTATCATGGCTTTTCAGTTCTATTTTCACTCGCGGCGGGCATCTCCGGACTCATAATTTCGTTTTACACCGGAACATCTCCAGGTGCAACGATTGTCCTTATTTCGTCGGTCATATTTTTTACGACATTTTTTGTAAACAGAACATATAATATGAATTAGGTATGAAAAGCAGGGAAATTTATGAATATATTAAAATCTATCATAAACTGCATACGATACAGCGATAAATTTTTGTGGTCACTGACGCTGATTATCGCCGTCTATGGTTTGACTTTGGTTGCAAGTATATCAAGAGAGGGCTTTAACTACTTTTTCGTGCAATCGTTATCGATTTTAATTGGTTTAATCGGCGCCGTTATGTTTCAAGCGGTTGATTACAAGCATATTTCAAAAGCGTCGGTTTGGATTGGGATTTTTGGAATTTTGCTTATCGTTTATACTCTTTTCATGGGCGTAACGATAGAAGGCGCTTCGGGAGTGAACGCCAGAGCATGGATTAAACTCCCCGGTGGGATTACTTTTCAACCTTCGGAACTAGTTAAAATTGCGTTTATTATAACGTTTTCATCGCATATGGCGAATATACTCGAAAATGACGATATAAAAGACCCTAAAAATATAATTTTGCTGCTTGCCCATGCACTTGTTCCCGTTATTCTTACACATCTTCAAGGCGATGACGGTGCAGCGATAATTTTTCTTTGCATTGCACTGACTATAGCATTTGTCGGAGGAGTTCCGATTAAATATTTCCTTTATGCGGCTTTATCGGCGATAGTCTTGGCGCCGATTGCGTGGAATTTTGTCTTGGCGGACTATCAAAAAAAGCGAATACTAAGTCAGCTCAACCCCGAAGGCGATCCACTCAATATGGGTTACCAACAAATTCAAGGAAAACTTTCGATTGGTTCGGGAGGAATTTTCGGTGTAGGACTATTTAAAGGTCCGAGGATAGCGAATAACGTGGTGCCTATCCAAGAAAGTGATTTCATATTTTCCGCCGCAGGCGAAGAATTGGGATTTGTAGGCTGCGTACTTATAATACTTCTTTTACTTCTGATAATAATTAGAATAGGTCATATTGCAAAACGTTCTCAAGATACGGTCGGAGCTCTTATCTGTTTCGGTTTCATAGGTTTAGTCGCATCGCAAACGATTTTTAATCTGGGAATGTGCCTCAGTCTGATGCCCGTAATGGGAGTAACTTTACCGTTTTTCAGCGTGGGAGGTTCTTCTGCGGCTTGCCTCTATCTTGCTTTGGGAATTATTCAAAACATATATTTGAACGAAGATAGCCCAATAAAAAGAAGAAAATTCAACCACTATAGTTAATCGGAAAGTGATGTTTATGAAAATAACCGTGATTTTTGGCTCTCCGCACAAGAGAGGGCCAACATACCATGCACTTGAAAAATTTTTAGATTATATTCCCGAAAAAAAAAGCATATCATTTTTTGATGCATATAAAATAAACGCCCGACCTTGCACAAACTGCGAATTCTGCAAGAAAAATTTTTCGTGCAAATATGACGATTTAAATGAGCTCTATAATAGTTTGATATCGTGCGACCACTTGATTTTAGCCTCTCCGATTTATAATGCGTCATTTCCGTCGCCGGTGAAGTCAATTATAGATAGACTCCAGCCTTTCTATTATTCCCGAAAAACAAATGGCAAAAATCCTAAAAATGCAGTAGTTATAACCACTCAGGGGACCGCAGATAAAGATTACACTTCATGCCTAGGCGAACAAATTGCACTTAATTTGAAACTTTTGAACATAAAAAATCTACATTATTTCAGCATAAAAAACACAGATAATTCAGATTTTGATATTGACAATTTTTTCTCAAAAAATGAAAATAAAATCAAAGATATGATTAAAAAAATATACAACCCAAATAATTATATTTAGGAGGTTATATTCACTATGGAACATTTGTGCATGAATTGTATGAAAAACATTGACGAGTCCAAAGATATATGCCCTTACTGCGGATATGAAACATCGGAAGAGCAAGAAAAACCTTTTTTGCCGTTTGAAACAATCCTGCAAGAGAGATATATTATCGGCAAAGGTTTGGAGATCAACGGCGAAGGACTGGGATATATAGGCTACGACAAAACGAAAAACAGTAAGATATATATAAGAGAATTTTTCCCCGGAAATCTATGTGAAAGATCGAGCGATAACATTAAAATTTTGCGTTTTGATCAAAAAAGCAGAGTTTTTGATAATTTAATGCTCGAATTTTTAAAGTGCTTCAGGTCTGTTGCCAAAATTCGCAATCTCCCTTCGGTAACCTCGGTTTATGACATATTCAATGAAAACGGCACAGCATACGTAGTCATGGAATGGATTGAGGGGGAAAGTCTAGACAAATTCCTCAGTAAATCAGGCGGTTGCTTGCCTTGGAGCAAAGCTAAAATGATGTTTATGCCGTTACTTTCTTCGCTCATCAAAATGGAAAATTTTGGAATAAGGCACTTAGGAATATGTCCTGCAAATATGCTCGTGACTGAAGACCATAAAATTAAACTTGTCGGATTTGCAACCAAAGCGTTGCGAAGCACCCACTCGGAAATAGAAAGTCAACTCTATGATGGCTGTTCCGCACTCGAACAATATAGCAAAAGCTACGAAGCTTTAGAAGCAACCGATATATATGGATTTATGTCTTCCCTATTTCTTGCCGTAACGGGTGAATATCCTCTTCCTGCGCCGAAAAGGCTCGGAGACGATAGGCTTTTAATCACAGAAAACATACTGGAAGATCTGCCTGACAATGTGGTTTCTTCGTTTGCAAATGCGTTAAAGGTTTCCCCAAGCAATCGCACGCTTTCTTTTGAAACGCTCAGAATAGAACTTTCAAATTCTCCCATTTTGAGAGTAAAAGGTATGGGAGAACCCGATGAAAATTTTGAAGTTGACATAGAGGATCAAAAAGATGATAGCGACAAAAAAGAAAATACAAAATGGGGCATAATATCTTGTATTTCGGCTTTGGCACTGCTTTTGGTCGGACTGGGAGTTTACCTATATATACTGAATAATACGGGATCTCTTTCACAAAATGATACAAGTTCGGATAATCAAAACAACACGATTTATCAGATGAACGATTTGGACAGCAGCGAACACCAAACACAGAAATTTACAGTTCCAAATTTAGTCGGAAGGAACTATAATACTCTGCAAGATGAAGTCGCAAAAGGAGGATCGAACTACAAACTAGTTCTACTTTCAGACGATTTTAGCGATAATGTGGGCGAAGGATGCGTGATATCGCAAATCCCCACAGCCGGAGAAGAAGCCAATATAGGATCAACAATAGCGGTCAACATCAGCAAAGGATCACAAAAGCGAACAGTCCCCTCAGTTAAAGGTAAAAGTTTATCGGAAGCCTCTCAGCTTATAACAAATGCAAAATTAACGCCCACAAAGACGTCGGAATACAGTAATGAATATCCAGAAGGCACTGTAATCGGGTACAAAAACTGTAAAGAAGGCGATCAATTGGATTATGGTTCGGAAGTAATCATAATAGTAAGTAAGGGGTCCGTATAAATATTAAGCAAATATTAAAGCGGCAAAATCCACGTAGCGTTAGAATTTCCTGAAGTTTGCTCTGGGCGAAAAGTCGAATAGTCCGGGAATGTTCAAAATTTTGTGGAAAAATCTTATTCAAAAATTAAGGTAATCTACTATATTTCATCATTGACTTCACTATATATAGGGGATATAATGTGTATATTCTACTATATGTAGTGTTTTAAGCGAAAAAATTCAATAATCAATTGAACATAACGCATAATTTTATGATTTAATTTTGAAAGGAAGAAATAATTATGAATCAAAATATAACTCTTTACAGTAACGGATGCCCCAAATGTAAAGTCATGGAAGCGAAACTTGCCGCCAAAAATATAAATTACATTAAAAATGAAAACGTCTCAGAAGTCGCGAGCATGGGATTTCAATCACTCCCGATTTTAAAAGTAGATAATGATTTTCTAAGTTTCGTTGAGGCGAACACCTGGGTAAACAGTCAACCCGAACAAGTTCTCGAACCTAAAGTAATTCCAAACGATATTACAGATGATTTTGCAAACGCTTGCAGCGTGATTTAAAAAAACACTACAATTTTTAAATGTTAACCAAAAGCATAAA
This sequence comes from uncultured Clostridia bacterium, assembly GCA_947305745.1. GTDB lineage: Bacteria > Bacillota > Clostridia > Oscillospirales > Acutalibacteraceae > UMGS1491. Next base: position 160,399 of record CAMZEH010000002.1, read on the forward strand.
TTGTTACATGGAGGAGAACCAAATGGAAATCAAACTAAATTTTTTCAAACCATTTACCGAATGTCTTAAGAAGTTAAAACAAAAATATGACTCTAAGTTTGAAATGATAAACGGATTTTCAAATTCAAATTTGAATTTCACGGATTTTATAGATAATTTTATAGCATCACAAACGGTTGCAGAAACAACAATAGATGCTAACGCAAACAGCACCACTCATGACGTGAGAACGCTTCTTGCAGACATGGTAAAGCCACACACTAAGCTGCTTTCATATAATAAAATATTTATGGAGCTTACAAAAAAATATGGTCTTGAAGCGGCCGAGCAGTGGCTTGAAGGCGACTGGAACGGGCAGTATTATTTGCATAACTCCGCAACGGCTTCATTTACTCCTTATTGCTACGCCTATGACCTTGAAAAACTCGTCGAAAAAGGGCTCTTCTTCATTAATAAATTCAAAACCGGCGCGCCAAAACACCTGACCACTTTCAACGACCACGTTCTTGAATTTATCAGCTGGGCATCGAACAGGAGCAGCGGCGCTGTAGGTTTACCTAGTTACCTCCTTTATTCATATTATTTCTGGTATAACGATGTTAAAAATAACTTCTGCCTGAAAGACCCCGAATATTATAGAAAACAATGTTTCCAGAAGTTTATCTATGACCTCAATCAGCCATATTTGAGAGTTACCGAATGTGCTTTTTCTAATATAAGCGTTATGGACAGGAACTACCTCGTAGAACTTTTCGGAGGGCGTCAGTTCCCGAACGGCGACTATGTAATCGACCATATTGAAGGCATAATCGAACATCAAAAGGCGTTTATGGAAGTAGTTTCGGAAATCAGAAAAGAAACCATGATGACTTTCCCGGTGCTTACATATTCGCTTCTGTATCAGAACGGCAAATTTGTCGATGAAGAATTCGCTCGCTGGTGTAATAGACACAACATGCAGTGGTACGACAGCAATTTCTACGTCGGAAACGATGTAACGAGCCTATCAAACTGCTGCAGACTCATTTCCAATACATCTAAGCTCGATGCGTTTATTAATTCCGTCGGAGGGACGTCGCTTTCAATCGGCAGCATTCAAGTAAACACAATAAACCTCAGAAGAATAGCTATTGAATCAAACGGAAGCAAAGAAGAATTTTTGAAAATTTTGAATTCGCGTCTTGAAAACTGCATTAAGGTTCTTGACGTTGTCAGAGATATCATTAAGCAAAACATCAAAAAAGGCCTTCTCCCCAACTATTCTTACGGACTTATCGAAATCGAAAAGCAGTATAATACAATCGGAATTACAGCTATGTATGAAGCTATATCCGAGTTCGGGCTTATCAATACCGATAAATTCGGGAATAAGTCTTATTCCGAAGAAGGTCTTGAATTTGCAAAAGAAATTTTGAATGCAATAAACGCAAAAAAAGATTCCTATAATTTTGATTACAGCATAAATGTTGAGGCAATTCCGGCAGAGCGTGCGAATATCGTACTCAGCCAGAAAGACGCCATATTATTCCCCGAAAAAGAGCAGTATTTCATATACTCCAATCAGTGGATACCGCTTATGGAAAAATGTACGCTGAATGAGAAAATAAAGCTCGGCGCACTACTCGATAAAGAATGCGGCGGCGGACAAATTTCACACATAAACCTTGCAGGAAAATTCGCAAGTGAAGAGCAAGCTTGGGAGCTTCTCAATCACATCGCAAAGTCGGGCGTAATATATTTTGCCTACAACTGCAAAATTTCTGTCTGCTCCAGCGAACATGCTTTCTTTTCAAAAACTTGCCCGAGATGCGGCGAAGAACCCGTGGATACATACTCGAGAATTGTAGGATTCTTAGTGCCTGTTTCGGCATATAGCAAAGAAAGAAAACGCGAATTTGAACAAAGAAAGTGGTTCGATTTGAATGAACGCCAATAATGAGAACTACATTACAGTAAAAGAAATCGTAGATGAGAATTTTCAAGATTACAAAAAAGCGTCTATGTTTGTTGCAACTATAACATGCGATTTTAAATGCCTCGTCGAAAGGGGCCTTGATTGTAGCATTTGTCAGAATTCGAAAACCGCAAAGCTGCCAAATAAAAAAATTCTTATTTCGGACGTATTTAAAAGATATATTTCAAATCCCCTCACTCATGCGGTGGTTATCGGCGGTCTTGAGCCAATGCTGCAGTTTGAAGAAATTTTAAATCTTGTATCCTACTTCAGGGAAAACGGCTGCGATGACGATTTTGTGATATACACAGGCTACTATGCGGAAGAAATTTCTCAAAAAGTATCGTTGCTTAAACGTTTCAAAAATATTATAATTAAATATGGTAGGTTCATACCCGATTCAGATTCCGTTTTTGATGGTGTCCTCGGTGTGACCTTGAATTCAGAAAATCAGCATGCCGTAAAAATCAGCTGATTTTCAGTTTTTTGTCTATAGTTTCGGAAAGGAAGATATATATGAAAAATATGGAAAATATGGAAAATATAGTAAATCTTTGTAAAAACAGAGGTTTCGTATTTCCCGGATCGGAAATATACGGAGGTCTCTCCAATACTTGGGATTATGGTCCTCTTGGTGTGGAATTCAAAAACAATATTAAAAAAGCTTGGCGTAAAAAATTCGTTCAAGAATGTAAATATAATGTCGGTTTAGACGCCGCAATACTGATGAATCCCAGAGTTTGGGAGGCTTCGGGGCATGTCGGAGGATTTTCGGATCCTCTTATGGACTGCAAAGAATGCAAAACTAGATACAGAGCCGACAAACTCTTGGAAGATAACGGAATTGATGCGAACGGCATGACTTTCGAACAAATGGAAAGCACTATAAAAGAAAAAAATATAGCTTGTCCAAGCTGCGGAAAGCAAAATTTTACGGGTATTCGCAAGTTTAACCTTATGTTTAAGACGTTTCAAGGCGTCACCGAAGAAAGCAAAAATGAAATTTATCTGCGTCCCGAAACAGCTCAAGGTATCTTCGTAAATTTCGCAAACGTGCAGCGCAGTTCAAGGAAGAAAATTCCGTTCGGTATTGCGCAAATCGGTAAGTCATTCAGAAATGAAATCACGCCGGGAAATTTCACGTTCAGAACTCGCGAATTCGAACAGATGGAACTTGAATTTTTCTGCAAACCCGGAACGGATTTAGAATGGTTTAATTACTGGAAAGAATTTTGCAAAAAGTGGCTTCTTGCTTTGGGCATGACGGAGAGAAACATCAGGTTCCGCGACCACTCCAAAGAGGAACTTAGCCATTATTCAAATGCAACATCTGACATAGAATATGAGTTTCCGTTTGGCTGGGGCGAGCTTTGGGGCATTGCCGACAGAACCGACTTTGACCTTGGCAAACATCAGGAATTTTCAGGGAAAAACCTTGATTATTTCGATCCCGAAACAAATGAAAGATATATCCCCTACGTTATTGAGCCGTCGCTCGGAGCTGACAGAGTTGCACTCGCGTTCTTGTGCGATGCGTACACAGAAGAAAAAATCGATGAGAAAGATTCACGCGTAGTTATGAAACTTCACCCCGCTCTGGCACCGTTTAAAGCATGCGTTCTCCCCCTTTCTAAAAAACTCGGGGAAAAAGCGGAAAAAATTCGTGACGAATTGTCATCGTATTTTATGGTAGATTACGATGATGCAGGTTCAATCGGAAAACGCTACCGCAGGCAAGATGAAATCGGTACTCCTCTTTGTATTACCTATGATTTCGACAGCGAAAATGACGGCTGCGTGACCGTGCGCGATAGGGACACGATGGAGCAAGAAAGAATTAAGATAAGCGAGCTTAAAAATTATATTAAAAATAAAATTAGATTCTAAACCGAAAGGTGGTAAAAGGATTTTTTAATCCGTAATATGACGAAAACAATTTATATGGATAACGCCGCTACAACGCCTGTAAATGCGGACGTTTTGAAAGAAATGTACCCTATGTTTAGGGATAATTTCGGTAACCCATCGACGATATATAATGTAGGCAAACGGGCAAAAGAAAAAATTGATAACGCCCGAAAACAAGTTGCAAACGCTTTAGGCGCAGACACAAAAGAGATATTTTTCACGTCTTGTGGTACTGAATCCGACAACTGGGCGATAAAAGGTGCAGCTTTTGAAGGTTTAAAAAAGGGCAAAAACCACATTATAACTTCAAAAATAGAACATCATGCGGTTTTGCATACTGCACAATTTTTAGAGAAAAACGGATTTGACGTAACGTATCTCAATGTGGATGAATACGGACTTGTTTCACCCGAGGATGTGAAAAACGCTATAACCGGCAAAACCGCTGTGGTTTCAATAATGTTCGCAAATAACGAAATCGGGACCGTGCAGCCGATAGAAGAAATCGGTAAAATCTGCAGAGAAAAAGGAATACTTTTCCACACCGATGCTGTACAGGCTGTGGGACACATTCCAATTGACGTCAAAAAAATGAATATCGATATGCTTTCTCTTTCAGCACATAAATTTAACGGTCCTAAAGGAACGGGAGCGTTATTTATACGCAAAGGCGTCAGGATCGGAACATTTATGGAAGGCGGAGCTCAAGAGTCACGTAAAAGAGCGGGGACCGAAAACACAGCGGGAATCGTAGGCATGGGCAAAGCGATCGAAATTGCATGTACTGATATCGAAAATAAAGTTACGGCTCTTTCCGAAAAGCGTGACAAGTTAATAAACGAACTTTTAAAAATCACTCATTCAAGGCTCAATGGTCACCCGACGAAAAGACTTCCCGGCAATGTGAATATAAGTTTTGAGGGTATCGAAGGCGAATCACTACTTTTATTTTTGAATATGGCAGGAATTTGTGCGTCTTCGGGTTCCGCTTGCACTTCGGGGTCTCTCGACCCAAGTCACGTGCTCTTGGCTATCGGGCTTCCGCACGAAATTGCACACGGATCATTAAGACTATCTTTGGCTGAAGAAAACACTTATGAAGAGATTGATTTTGTAATCGAAGAAGTTAACAAAATCGTGAATAGACTTCGCGAGATGTCCCCTCTCTGGGAGAAAATAATTAAAAATGAAAAAATAAATTTAAGGAGGTAAAAATTTGGAATATAGTGAAAAAGTAATGGATCATTTTGCAAATCCGAGAAATGTGGGCGAAATAGAAAATGCCGACGGAATAGGTGAAGTAGGAAATCCCAAATGCGGCGATATAATGAAAATGTATCTCAAAATAGACAAAGGCGTCATAACGGACGTAAAATTTAAGACTTTTGGTTGTGGCGCGGCAATTGCGACAAGTTCGATGGCAACAGAACTTATTAAAGGCAAAACAATCGAAGATGCTTTAAAAGTCACAAACAGAGCCGTTATGGAAGCTCTCGACGGCTTACCGCCCGTGAAGGTTCATTGTTCGGTGCTCGCAGAACAAGCCGTTAAAGCGGCGCTTTCGGATTACTACACGAAGAAAGGCATCGATCCCACTCCGATCGTAGGCAAACTTGAAGATGATTGCCACGGAGAATGCACTTGCGATTTGCATTAAATTAAAATTAAAAATGAAGATAAAAAGACCTCGTTCAATCTCAAAAGTTGAGCGAGGCTTTAATTATGTCTTATGGAATAGAATTTCTTCTTTGGCGAGTCGCTTTTTTGTAGGGAGTTGCTGTGTTAAGTTTTGCAAACCTCAGTATTCTTTCTAATGTACTAATATCATAAGTACCTAAGTCGAAATTATCTTTGATTTGCTGAAGAATTTCATTAGCTATCTTTTTGCCGCTTCGCGTCTTGAGTTTATCCATATAATACTTCGAATCGCCGCATTTATATACTTTTTTGAAATGGTTGTTTGCATGTTCTAATTTAGCCGGATCAATATCAATTAGCAATTCAATAATGTTTTCAAATCTGCCAAAATTTACATTTTTATCTTTGGGATAGTTTAGAGTATCCATAACATACTTCATAAAAAGTCTTTTTGAAACTTTATCATTCAGGTACACTTCTTTATTTAGAAACCGGCCGGTATCGGCAGGAGCATATAACCCAATATATTTTTCATAAACTTTGGATACATCATCTAAATCTTGGTAAGTAGATACTTTAGTGGTAATAATTTTTTCTAATTTCTCATATAACTGTTTCTCCGTGATGTATAAAACTTTTCTTCCAAACGTCATTTCTCCGAAACGATTAAAGAAAGTCTTAAGCTCCGGCGTTATTTTTATCCGTGAAGGTAGCGGACCTACATTTGGATTGGTGCCAACAAGGTATTCTCTCTCCGCCATTTTCATGCGCCGTTCTGAGTCCAAACTTTGGTACTCTTCAGTATCTTGGTGAGGAAAATTTATATCCAGGTCGTCCCAAACCAGATAATCCCCAGCCCGATTTGTTAAGTAATATTCGATCCTGTCATCAGGATCGCCATAGAGTGTATTTGTATATACAATGCCTTTAGTAATTTGAGCGGCAAATTTGGAGCCTAAAGCTTTATATACAAACGGAGTGACATACTTTTCTATATATTCTTTATTTCTAACCCAGCGTGTAATTTTACCCGCCCTTTCTATGAGTTTTGTAATTACATTATCTTGTATGCCGAGCGCTTTTAACAAATCTTTATACGTGCTGAATTTTTTTAAAGTTTCTTTTATCCCATTACCGTTTCCCTCTCCTATATACTTACACAAATCAAGCATATACTGACGGGTTAAAATATTATCAACAAGCGGTGCTAATTTTTCAAATTTTGTAACCGTTTCATCACTTTCATCATCTTCTTTCATATTATCAATAACTTGCATTGCCACAACGAGCGGTGAGAAAATTAAAATCACCATCGTATAATCTCTGGTACGTGGCCAGCTATACGAATTTAATTTGTTTTTATATTTTTCCAAATTTCCTTCCGAAGCTGCATTCACAACTTCCTTAGTGTCACTACCCACCAAAGCGCCTTTGACAGTTTCGTTAAACTTTCGCATATCCTTCATTTCTACGCACCCCTTTTTAAAATGTGTTTACTTGAAATAACTCAAATATTATGCTCATTATATATATGTGTGTGTGTAACGTCAAGTATTTTTTAGAAAAAATATAAAAAGATTTCAAAATCATATTTAAATTAAAAACGGAATTTTATGTTTATAAACTTGAAATTTGCTTCTGCATAATGTATAATTAATAATAATAAGATTATTTTTTAACATTAAAAGGCGGATATAATAATGATTTCTACCATTCACAGTATGGGAATTAACGGCATCGAGGCATTCCAAGTAAACATTGAGTCTGATATTTCACAAGGTATGCCTGCTTGCGATGTTGTCGGGTTGCCTGACACTTCGGTAAAAGAAGCAAAAAATAGAGTGCGTTCGGCAATTAAAAGCTGCGGATTTACATTTCCACTTGCCAGAATAACAATAAATTTGGCGCCGGCAGACGTACGTAAGATAGGATCAACTTATGACCTGCCTATTTTACTGTCAATACTGATGTCTAGCGGGCAGTTACCAGCAATACCTGAAAACTCAGTTTTTGTGGGGGAAATTTCACTGAGCGGAAACATTGTACCGATAAACGGTGTACTGCCTATGACAATCCAGGCAAAACAGCTTGGATTTGTAAATATTTTCGTACCGGCTAAAAATGCCGCAGAAGCTGCATCAATAGAGGGAATCAATGTTTATCCTGTAAATAACGTCCGTGAACTGGCTGATTACATAAAGGGCGAGCTTGAAATCAAACGAAAGGAGCTAACTATAATTAAAAAAAAGCCAAAAGAAACCCTTTTGGACTTTTCGCAGGTAAAAGGTCAATACGATGTAAAAAGAGCGCTCGAAATAGCTGCTGCGGGGAATCACAACGTTTTATTGATAGGTTCGCCCGGGTCGGGAAAAAGTATGCTCGCCAAACGTCTTCCATCCATACTACCAGAGATGACATTTGACGAAATAATTGAAACAACAAAAATTCACTCGATATCGGGCATAATCGATAACGAATATCCGCTTATCACCGAAAGACCTTATCGAGCGCCCCATCATACAATATCGTCTGCAGGGCTTTCAGGCGGTGGAAGCGTCCCTACGCCGGGAGAAATATCGCTCGCACATAATGGAATTTTATTTCTTGATGAGCTTTTGGAATTCTCAAGATCATCTTTGGAAACACTTCGCCAACCTCTTGAAGAAGGCAAAATAACCATTTCCAGAGTGAAAGGCTCGCTCACATATCCTTGTTCGATAATGTTAATCGCCGCAATGAACCCATGTCCTTGCGGATACTACGGGCATCCGACGAAAGCATGCACATGCTCAGCAGGAACTATATCGAGGTATCTCAGAAAAATTTCAGGCCCACTTCTCGACAGAATGGATCTGCATATCGAAGTGCCACCTGTTGATTTCGAAAGTTTATCGTCCAAAATAGAGCCCGAATCTTCTTCGGAAATTCGAAAAAGAGTCAATAAAGCGCGTGAGATCCAAATTGAGAGATATAAAAATTCTTCGGTAAAGTGCAACGCCCATCTTCCCTCTCACCTTGTATCGGAAGCGTGCTCGGCAACTGACGAGGCCAAAAAAATGCTCAAAATCGCATTTGACAGTATGAAACTTTCCGCAAGAGGATACGACAAAATTTTAAAAATCGCAAGAACAATTGCAGATTTGGACGGCTCCAAAGAAGTTGCTGCGGCTCACATCGCCGAGGCAATACAGTACAGAAGCCTTGACAGAAAATATTGGAACAGATTTTAATAAAACAAACAGGCTCTTCTTGAATGAAGAGTCTGCCTTAATTTCTTATTCTTTTGTTGCTAATGACGTAGACCACTACTTTCTGCCTTTGTTCCACCAACCCTTTTCATCACCCAACTTTTTTATTCCCGAGGCAACTACCGAAAGAACCAAAAGGCCTCCTAAAACAATCGCAGATGTGCCTAAACCCAAACCAATACCATTTTCCCCTAATTCTTTAGCTTTATCAGGGTCGGAACCGCCAACAATCTTATCAAGATCTTCTTCATCGATCTTTTTGCATATCTCCGCGACCTCAGAAATATTTTTGGCAAGTTCATCAATATCCTTATCGTCAGCATCTATCCCTTTAGACGCCAAAAAATCCTTTACATCTTTGCGATCTTTGCAATTTACTATGCTAAAACAAAACTCTTTATCTTTCATCATTTCTTCAGCAATTATCCTATTTTTGTTTAATCTGTTTTTTAATTCGTTCATTGCATACACTCCTCGCACAAAAACTATATTTGCATGCTCATTGTAGCAAATAAAATAAATTTTGTCAAGCGTGCTATGAATTTTTAGATATACGAACGGCAATCGCTGTAATATCATCGTCATGCGTGCTTTTTCTGATGTTAACAGCAGCATCGACTACTGCACTTGCAATCTCAGAAACAGATGAAAAATTTCTGCCTTCTAAAATGTCCTTTATCCACTCTTCTCCTATGTCCGTAGCACCGTCGGAAAGCATTAAAATTTTGTCCCCCTCGTGCAAATTAATTTCACGAATGGGTGCTGAAACATCTGTGAAAATTCCTATCGGGAGCGAAGAAAATTCAAGCTTTTTTATCTCACTTCCATGCAGAATATATGTAAACGGTGCGCCAGCTTTCATAAATTTTGCTTTCCCGCTGAATAAATTAAGCGACAACACATCCAAAGTCGAAAGCGCTTCCTCTTTTGAATTAATTATAAGCGATGAGTTGACAAGTTTTGCCGAAGAATCAAGTCCCATACCGGATTTGATGAAATTTTCCATAAGCTCAGAAGATACTTTGCCTTCTTCAGAAGCGAGCTGACCTGTACCCATTCCGTCGCTGAGTATTACATTAAAATTTCCAAATCCGTCTTCAAATGCTCTGATACTGTCGCCGCACACATCGTTTCCGCCGCAGTGATGCTGAGTTACATCAAACTCAACTTTATACTTGGTTTTTTCGCACATCTGAACTCTAAAACTTTCTCCCATATCTACGACAATCGGTTTGCAAAATGTAGTTTCCGCGGTTTCTGATATAATATCGCAAAACCTTTTATTTATCATATTTTTAAATCTGTTTTGGAGTTCAATTTCAAGCAATAACTTCCCTTGAGCGTTTTTTCTGCAAATAATATTTTTGACATCGATACCACTGCAATAAAGATTTTTACTTATTTTTTCCGAGAAATTATCATCAAAATTTTCACTTTCGTTTATCTCGCTTGAAAGCTCCTCCAGAAGCGAACTCACCGCAGAAAGTTGCCCATCCGCTGCGTTTTTAATGTCACAAATATGCATTTTTTCGGATTCTTTTTTTGCGTTTTCTTCGTACAGACCGTTTAAAGTATTTATAATATCATCGGTTCTAAAGCAAACTGAGCGAAATCTTTCCGAAAAAGTATTTAGATTATTAATATCTCCACACATAGCATTATTTACCGCCGAATTAAGATTTTCGGAAGTTTCCTCTTTATACTCTCCATAACAATAACCGCGTTTAGAGCATGACTTACATATATTAATCACGGCTTCTTCGTAGCTGCTCTTTAAGGTTTTGCTACTACCCTCAAAAGCATTTTCCGAAACTCTATTTATTATTTTCGGAACGCCCGACAGGAATTTTGACGTAAAATCCAGTTTTCCGATAATGCTATTTTTTATATTCCTCTTTTTAGAATTACTTCTCTGCAAAAGCATGCTCAGTTTTTTAAGTGAATTTTTCGGAATAATCAAAAATAACAAGACCGCAAACACAGATTCATATAAACCAATGATTATTTTGGTCGCATCGCCAAGCTGAAACGAAAATAATACCTGGGTTATTAAAAAAGTAATCGCTATGGGAATGCGACCCAGACCGCAACACAGCCCGCTTATCATACCGCTAAAAGCATATAATCCTGAAACGTGCGTAAACCCAAGCGATGATAGGCCAAATATCGCTCCAAAAACCGCTCCGAAAATGAGAGCTCCAACAACACCAAATGTATATGAGGCGATTAAAATGACTGTTGACGCGGCAACTCTACCGAGTGATACACTGCCAAAACGAACGCTTTCGGCAGAAAATAAAATTAAGCCAATACTTATCGCAATGTATATAAGTTCCTTATAAGAAATTTTATGTACGGCTTTGCTTAAAATAATTTTATGACTTCTATCAAAAAAGTACGATGCCGTGGCGGCAATAAGCGATTCCAAAACGCTTACCAGAATTATACTGCTGTCAAAGCTCCCCGCACAGTTCACAGCTATGCCGGTGATAAGCGACGAAAAAAACACAATCAGCGGAACATAAAGACTACTGTTTTTTATTTTTTTGAAGTCGCCTAGGGTCCAGCGCACGGCTACAATCGCCGCTAAAGATGAGATATATCTCACACTCGTAGCCAAACGCAGCGGAAATAGATATCCGAGCGCCGCGCCGAGAGTCATGGGAACGAAAAATTTACCCGGTGCGGACGCCGAAAAAGATAATCCGAATGGATAATAATGCCCGAAAACGCTGCCTTTTGAAACGAATATACCTGCGATAAAGCACACTGCTTTGAAAAATAAAATTTTCAGCGAATAACTTTTTGCCACTTCAAAAATTTTGTCCTTTGCCTTTAACGTATTTTCTTTCAACTTCCATCTCTCCTATAAAAATTAATTTATTTAGTGCAACAATTAAATTTTATATCCCGGAAATGGAAATTTATTGTCAAAGTACGCTGTATTTTTTAAGGTCTTTTTAAATTATTTTATTTTTTAGTGGTAAGTTATGCGGTTTTTTTAAACTTATGCTCACTTTAAATCAAAACAAATTAATTTTAATCAGATTTTGTTATGAGTTATCAAAAATAATAATTCATTGTCTTAGTTAATTTGTTTTTGGCTCTTTTTATGTGACGTGACACGCAAGAAATACTGATTCCCAGCTCATCTGCTATATCTCGCATTTTCTTTTTTTCGCCGTAGTACATTCCGATACATATTTTCTGTTTTTCGGTAAGCTCTCCCTTCATTACATTTTTTAAAGATGAAATCATTTTCTTGTGTTTTAAATCTTCGCCGTCAAATTTGCATTTTCTGTAATTTTCCATGCTAAAAAGCGATTCCGTAAATTTATCTAAGGATAAAATCTTTTTTTGCACCTATCTATCAACTCCTGCTTTCTCTTTAAATATTTTCCGGTATGAACGAGTCCCAAATACATCTTATATAACGTAGATATCCTATCTTTAAACTGCAAATCCTCATCTATCTTTATGCCCTGGTACTGATTTTTTAAAAATTTTATATGGTTTTTTAAAATATTTGCTTCATTAAAATACTTCTGCGATAAAGGTCCATAGTTCATGCTATACCTCCGTTATACACATATCGTGTAGTTAGAATGAAAAAAATAAAGCCCTAAAATATTCTGTTTAATCCTCGCCCCACTGCGCCTACAATATCTTACGAGAGAATGATATCACACAAAAATACACAAGTCAACAATTATTTCTTTTTTTTAACATTATCAAACAAAATAAAACAATTATTTAAAAATATGTTAGTTATACATTTATTGAATATTATTGCCACCAGTGATATAATAACTATACAATTTGAAGTTTAAGGACAATATACACTAATCTTTACCACAAAAGCAGTAATATACTCTATGGCAACTTGGCACAACAAACCAATATTCAGAGAGGTGTTACAAATTAAACATAACCTTGCAAGAAAACTAAAAGAACTACGAAAAAAATCAGGACTCACACAAGCAGAGCTCGCCGATAAGTTAGAAATCTCCGCTTCTGCCGTCGGTATGTACGAACAAGGAAGACGAGAGCCCGACAATCATACTTTATCTAAAATTTGCCGCATCTTGGACGCAAGTGGAGATTACATTTTAGATTTAGATGAAGCTGCGCAAATGCACGAACAAAAATCTGAGATATACAGTGTAATTTCTAATTTCATAAAAAATCTCGAAAACGAAGAAAATCTGATGTTCAACGGTGAGCCGATAGATGAATCCGAAAGAAAGAAAATTACGTCTGCGCTAAAAGTAGCTACAGCGATAACACTTTCGGATATCGACAAAACGCTGTAAAATAACATTTTTAAGATCGTCGAATATAGTATATAAAAAAGAATTTTAAAACTTAAGTTTCAGCCACAAAATACTACACTTCGGCGGTGATTACTTTTATGTGCGGTTATAAAAAACAAGGCATCATTTCGCTTGCCTTCGGGCTGGGACTTACACTTTCATTTTTATTTCCGGAATCTTTGGTTATCGTGATTATTTCCATAATCGTTATAACGCTCTCGATAGCACTCATAAAGTGCTGACTCTGATGCATTGGAGGGAAAAGCGTGAAAGTAGTTGTAATAAAAAGTCCCGGCGTTTTAGGATTTCTTTTAAGAAAAATATTTGGAATAAAAAAAGAACAGAAATAAAATATAATAAACACAAAAAGCCTCTACGAATTAATTTTCAAAGAGGCTTTAAATTTTTTCATACCACAAGCACTCGCTTCAAAAATCACGCGGCGAAATACTGCAGTTTTCTAAAGCAAATCTAAGCATTGTTCCTATTATCTCATTACGGCTTCGACCCGTGTCAAATGATAGTCTGTCCAGTTTTTCCACAATATCGGATGTAATGCGAATCGAGAAAGTTTTATATCCATATTCACCCTTTGGCGGCCTGGCACTAATTTGAAGTTTTTTAGACATAATTTTCTCCTTTCACATAATATATTACTCGCTTTTAATTAAATATTATATGTTAAAGTTTATAACATGACTTACGCTACACAAAATGCGTTAATATTCGTCACAAATTTCATCTGTAAGTATGATTTCAAATATTTATCTTACAAACTACACAAAAAATATATTCTAAATATCGTTCCACACACTCTACTACACGGTAACGGCATCGGGGAATTGACTTGTGTAAAGTCTGAAATATTTTCCTCGTTTTGCAATTAATTCATTATGAGTACCTTGCTCTAAAATTTTTCCTCGATCAATTAAGATAACCACGTCCGCGTTTTCAATTGTACTGAGCCTGTGTGCTATGATTACAACTGTTTTGGTATTAAAAAGATTTTGAAGCGATTTTTGTATTTTTTCTTCCGCTCCTGTGTCAATCGATGCGGTAGCCTCGTCCATGATCAAAATCGGAGCTTTGGAAATCACCATTCTCGCCAAAGAGATAAGTTGACGTTGCCCTTCGGAAATATTGTCCGTATCCTCGTTAATTTCAGTTTGATAACCATTCGGGAGCGATTCTATAAAATGATCTGCACCAACGGCACAAGCCGCTTGTTTTACATCTTCATCAGTTGCACTCAATTTCCCGTATCTTATGTTTTCCATTATTGTTCCGCCGCAAAGCCAAACATCTTGCGAGACAAAACCGAAAAATTTTCTGTAATCTTCTAAATCTATTTTTTCTATATTTTCCCCATCAATAAGAATTTTTCCGCCCTGGACATCGTAGAGTCTCATAAGTAAATTTATTATCGTGGTTTTCCCTGAACCTGTTTCCCCGACTATTGCTACTGTTTTCCCTTTTGATATTTCCAAAGAAAAATCACTCAAAACCTCCTGAGATTCACCATATCCGAAGTTTATATTTTTAAATTCTATCGATTTATTAAAACTAGTTTTGGGTAAGGATTTTTTGGCATTGTCCGTTTCTTCGGGGGCATCGAGAAAGTCGAATATTCTTATCGCCGAAACAGACGTTTGCTGTATCATTCCAAATAATCCGAAAAACTGCCCGAGAGGTCTATTTATTTGTCCGGAGTAAGCTATAAAAGCGGACAAATTGCCTATGGTCATGGAATTCTTAGCGACCAGATACCCCCCTAAAATGCAAATCATAATATAATTTATATTGTTTATTGCGTCCATGATCGGGCCGATTATTCCCGATATAAACTGCGATTTCCAAGCGCTGGTTTTGAGCTCTTCATTTACGGATTGAAATTTTTCCGCAATGTAATTTTCCGCACCGAAAGCCTTAATAAGCTCATAGCCTTTAAAAGTCTCAGAAATGGAATCGTTAATCTTACCGAGCGTTTCTTGATATTTTTTAAAATGTCTTCGAGAGTAGCGTCCAATAACTACTGAAATAAAAGTTATAATAGCAAGTGCAAAAAGCGAACTCATGGTAAGTTTTATGCTTATGGTAAACATCATTCCCAGTATTCCCACAGACATCACGAGCGAAGAAATAATATGCTTCAATCCGTGGCTAAAAATATCCGTCAGCGTCTCAACATCGTTTACGGTGCGCGAAAGTATATCGCCTTTTGAGTGAGAATCCATATAAACCATAGATATTTTGCTGATTTTTGCCGATATATCTTCCCTCAAATTATACGTTATTCCCGTAGCTATGATATTCCCCGTGTAACTGGCCATGCAGGCTGAAAGAGCATACAAAGAATATATGGCAAAAAGAATTATCACCTTTTCAAAAACCGCATTTAAAATCGCACCCGTCTCATCGGATAAAATCCCAGAGAGCAAATCTATCGCAGAGCCGGAAATTTTGGGGGCTACGACAAAAATAAGCGATTCCATCAAAGTAGCAATCGCAAGAATAAAGACTTGCAATCTATAATTTTTTATGTATTTTAAAATCCTTCCAAAAACGCGTGTTTTACTATTCCGATTTTTCATCTATTCTATGCCCCCTCCCAGTTGCAATCTTGCTATATTGTGATAAATCTCGCTCGATTTCAAAAGCTGTTCATGCGTACCTTCGGCAACGATTTTGCCGCCGTCCATAAGTATAATTTTATCGCAATCTTTTATGGTACCGATCCTCTGAGAAATTATAAATATAATCGAATTTTGAGTCTTTTTCAATAGGCGTTCCCTCAGCTTTTTATCGGTCACAAAATCGAGTTTTGAAAAGCTGTCGTCCAAAATATATATCTTTTTGGAAAGCACAACAGCTCTTGCGAGAGTCAGTCTCTGCCGCTCGCCACCCGAAAAATTACTTCCCCCGATTTGCACAGGCTCAGATATCCCATGCGCGTTCGCAAGGTGAGTCATTTGTACCATATCAAGAGCTTCAAAAAGCGTTTCATCTGCTATTTGATTCCTGCCCAGACGTAAATTCGAAGCAACCGTTCCTTCAAAAAGAATAGGTTTTTGCGGAACGTAACCTATCAAATCCGAAAGATCCGATTGAGAAATATTTTTTATGTTCACTCCATCTATAAAAACGTTCCCGCTCGAAGGTGCATACGCTCCCAAAAGAAGTTTAAACACAGTAGATTTTCCACAGCCTGTAGGACCTATAATACCGATTTTTTGTCCGCTCTTTACGGACAAATTTATATTTTTTACGGCAAACTCCTCAGCTTCTCCGTATCTGAAATAAACATCTTTAAATTCAACTAAATTTCCGGAAACATTTTTGGAAATCGTCATTTTATTTTTTGAACTTTGAGTTTTACAGTTTAAAATTTCTAGAATTCTATTTGCTGATATAACTGCCCTAGGAATGTTGCCGATTATCATCGCAAACATAAAAAATGACATTACGATCAAAACCGAATACTGTGTGAACGCCATAACGTCCCCAACTTCCATATTTGTGTTTGCGATTTCGTGTGCCCCTACCCAAATAATAATAACGCCTATCAAATTCATTACAGTGCTCAGGGCAGGCATAGTAAAAGCAAAAACTTTATTTATAAAAAACGATATATCCGTAAATACCGCATTGCATTTGTTAAATTTTTCGAGCTCGTATCCATCATTACCAAAAATCCGAGTTATCACCATCCCCGAAAGCCGTTCCCTGACTATCATATTAAATCTGTCGTTTAAAAGCTGCGAAACTTTTATTTTTGGAAGGGTAAGCTTTAAACACACCAAAACCGCAACAACCGAGGCCACCGTTCCAAAAGCTATAACCCAACTCATTTTTGCGCATGTTCGAAGTGCCATATATATACCGACTAAAGCCATGAAAGGCGGCATAAGAAGGTGGATTGACATCAAAATAAGTGATTTAACGTGTTCGATATCATTTGTCGCACGAGTTATAAGCGAAGAAACCGAAAGTTTGTCCACATCGCCGACGGACATATTTAAAACCGTCAAATATACCTCGCTGCGCATATCCGAAGAAATATCAGCAGAAATTTTTGATAAAAATCTAGCTGAAATTATCGAAAACATCACGCTCAGCAGAGTAATCAAAATCATCTGCGCGCCCGCTTTCATCATATATGAAACTTGGCTTGAAATCAGCATTTCATTTGAAAACGATGAAAAATCCACACCTACGTCAAATCCATAGCGTTTTATGCCTATATCAATTATATTCGCCATCATGGCGGGCATGGCGAATGCACAGCTCTGAGAAAACACCATAAACACTAAAGTTAAAAGCATTTTCATTTTATTTTTTTTTATGTACTTAAAAAATTTTTTAAAATCCTTGATTTTCAATCTTTTCATTCCTTGTTTTTTATTCCCATACTTAAATATTATAACCGCTGATCAATGATTTATCTACATATCCGCTTTATTTTTTACTTTTTTATTTCTCATTTCATATTTGTGTTTTGTTGCGTATCCGCCTCTGATATGCCTTTGGGCTTTGTTAATGTTAAGTATCTTTTTTACGCAATTATAGAGATCTGAATTTATATTTTTGAGCCTTTCGGAAACATCTTTATGTACCGTGGATTTAGATACTCCAAAAACTTTCGCAGCCTTTCTGACGGTTGACCTGTTCTCGATTATATATTCTCCGAGCCTCACTGCTCTTTCTTCCAAAAATTCATTCAAACCGAATCCCCTCCCGTTTTGTTTTTATAATCATAAAATTTATATGGAACTACATTCGAATCTATGACAAACGGGAGAAATAAATTTTAAAACCAGTCAATGAATAGCTCTTTACAAACTCGTTAAGAAATGATATAATTACATTGAGTATAAGGAAAAGAGGAATTTGCAAAGTGAAAAAATCAAAAATATTCAAAAAACTCCTATCGTCCATATTGGCTGGCACTACCGTGTTCCAGATGAATTTTTCTTATGTGGGGGCAGTATCCAGACCCAAAGAATCACAATCGCTGCCGGTAATTTTATCCGCCATATTCAATGTTTCCACGATTGCGGCTTTAACCGGAGGGCTCATCTATCAATCGAACGAACTGCAAAGGAAGAATCAAGAATTAACATCAAAAACTCGGCACCGTGGCAAAGATACCATTAACTCGGAAGAATGTTTACAACCTTTGCTCCAATGCGAACAAAAAATTAAAGAAATAATTCTACATATTGAAGACACACAGGAATGTATCGAAGGGAAATACAACTATATGTATCAAGAGTACGAAAGAGTTTTTTTCGACCGCAATCAATTAGCATGGAACATATTAGCCCCGAACTGCGAAAATATATTTGAGGGCTCTGATATGCAACAATCTTCTGCAAAATTATTGCAGTACATACCAAAGGGCGAAGATGGTAAAGAAGTCACTAAAATTAATGCGAATCATATACACAGCTTTTTATCTTTTATTGAATATTACACCTTTTTTCACCGATATTATGAAAAAACACAACCATCACCAAACAAACTAGACCGTCTAAAAGCTTGTATTACAGATGAATTCAAAGAACGTTTAGAAGTTAATGAAATAATAAAGAATCCGACAGAATTCTTAGATTGTGTAGATAAGCTAATTAAGCAACTAAAGAACAAATACACAAATTATCAATCGAATACCGACAATGATATTATCGCCACATTCTTAGATGACATGCTACGCAATTTAAACGAATGGCGTGAAATTTTCGGTATTAAAAAATTTTAAAAATAAAAAATATCAGTTTTGCTTGACTTTGTATACTTTATATGTTAGAATTATATTTACCTCTGTATGGGGCTTATTTTTTGATGCTTATTTTGCCCTTGGAGGGAGGATAAACTATTCCGAAAAACCGGGAGGTGCCGCAAATGAGAGTAAAAGTAACGTTAGCATGCACTGAATGTAATCAGCGCAATTACGATACGACAAAAAACAAAAAAAACAATCCCGAAAGGATTGAGATGAAAAAACATTGTCGTTTCTGTAGAAAACACACTCTGCACAAAGAAACAAAATAATTTGAATTGGAGGCAAAACAATGAGTGAAAAAAAATCAGGTGTATTCTCAAAGATCAAAGGCTTTTTTGTAGACTGCAAGAATGAAATCAAAAAAATTGTTTGGCCAACTCAAAAAAACGTTTTAAAAAACACCGGAATTGTTCTCATGATGATTTTTTTAATGGGAGTTTTTGTTGCAATTCTGGATACCAGCTTCAGAGAGCTACTCGGACTTGCAATGTCAATTTCAAGATAGCGAGTAATTATCCGGAAGGAGCGTAACGATGTCTGAAGAAGCAAAATGGTATGTAGTACATACTTATTCGGGTTATGAAAATAAGGTGGCCTCAAACCTCGAAAAAGCCATAGAAAATCAGAACTTAGGCGAAATGATAAAAGAAGTGAAAGTCCCGACCGAAACAGTAACTGAGATCAAAGACGGAAAAGAGCGTGAAGTTGAGAGAAAAATTTTTCCGGGTTATGTCTTAGTTAAAATGGTTCTTAATGACAGATCTTGGTATATCGTAAGAAACGTCAGAGGCTGTACGGGTTTTGTAGGTCCGTCGACCAAACCTATCCCGCTCACCGAAGAAGAAGTCAGGAAGCTCGGTGTGGAGGTCAAGACAGTTAAACTTTCTTACAAAGTCGGTGAATCCGTAAAAATTATCGATGGCCCGCTTGCAAATATGGTTGGAACGGTTACTAAAATTGATACTAAGAATAAAGTCGTGGAAGTTACAGTTTCGATGTTTGGACGCGAGACTCCGGCAGAGCTGGAGCTTGGGCAAATCGAACCCGCTATATAAATTGTATGTACTGCAAAAAGCAAAAAGTATTAAAAACTATTTATTGATATCAAATTTTGGAGGTGCGAAAATTGGCTGAAAAAGAAGTCAACGCAATCGTAAAATTACAAATACCCGCCGGTAAGGCAACTCCGGCACCGCCTGTAGGTTCCGCACTGGGTCCGCACGGCATAAATATCGCAATGTTCACAAAGGAATTCAATGATCGTACAAAGGATAATATGGGCATGATAATACCCGTTGTTATCACCGTTTACAAAGATCGTTCCTTTACGTTCATCACCAAAACTCCACCCGCAGCAGTTCTTATTAAAAAAGCTATGGGTATCAATAAAGCATCAGGTGAGCCGAACAAAAACAAAGTCGGTAACATTACAAAGAAACAGATCGAAGAGATCGCAACACTTAAAATGCCCGATTTGAACGCAGCAAATATTGAAACAGCTATGAAAATGGTAGCCGGAACAGCCCGTAGCATGGGAGTAGTAGTCGTTGACTAACGCTTTCAAAGGTGGGAGGAAAAAATCCGATTTACCACTAACAGGAGGAATATTATGAAACACGGTAAAAAATATAATGAAAGCTTAAAAGCATACACTCAATCTAACTTTTATGATGCTAAAGAGGCTGTTGACATTTGCGTTAAAACGGCTAAAGCATCTTTCGATGAGACCGTCGAATTACACGTACGTCTCGGCGTTGATTCACGTCACGCTGATCAGCAGGTTCGTGGAGCACTTGTTCTCCCCCACGGAACCGGTAAGAATGTAAAAATTCTTGCAATTTGTAAAGGCGAGAACGAAAAACTCGCTAAAGAAGCAGGAGCGGATTTCATCGGTGCCGAAGAAATGGCGCAGAAAATTCAGAGCGAAAACTGGATGGATTTTGACGTTCTTATCACAACCCCCGACATGATGGGCGTTGTCGGAAGACTCGGTAAAGTGCTTGGCCCGAGAGGCTTAATGCCAAACCCGAAAGCAGGAACGGTTACAACCGATATCGCAAAAGCTATCAAAGAAGCCAAAGCAGGTAAGATTGAATACCGTTTGGATAAAACAAACATCATTCACTGCCCTATCGGTAAGGCTTCATTCGGAGCCGAAAAACTTTTTGAAAACTTTGATGCATTAATGACGGCGATCGTGAAAGCTAAACCCGAAAGCAGCAAAGGGCAATATATTAAGTCTTGCGTCATATCATCAACAATGGGTCCGGGAATTAAAATTAACCCAAGCAAACTTGAATCAATCTAACTGTTGACAAATTATTTTGTTTGTAGTAGAATCTAAATAGTGTATTTTCCGAAGACAGTAGGTCGCGTGAGCTTAATTCCTACCGAGGATTATCTGAATTTTGATTATTAATTTTAATTATCAATTGTCGGTTTCCTCGTATCTTCGGCGATATGCGGGAATCGACAGTTTTTTATGGTTGATGTTCAATTTAAAAACGGGGGTGAATTAAAATTGCCAAGTGTTAAAGCTTTAGAGCAGAAAAAAGCAGTGGTAGCTTCGATTTCGGAAAAGCTCAAATCATCGTGTGCAGGCGTTTTGGTCAATTACCAAGGCATAAACGTAACTGATGACACAGCTCTCAGAAAAGAACTTCGTGAAGCGGGCGTAGAGTATATGGTCGCGAAGAATACACTCCTTAAGAGAGCGGCGGAAAGTGCAGAAATTTCCGGATTGGAACCTTCACTCGAAGGCGCCACGGCTATAGCAATCAGCGAAAATGATTACGTTGCTGCATCAAGAATTTTGTGTAAATTCGCAAAGGACCATGAGTTCTTTAAAATCAAATCCGGATTCATCGATGGTAAAGTAATCGATTCAAAAGAGGTTAAAAGCCTCGCGAAACTCCCTTCAAGAGAAATGCTTATCGCACAGGCTTTGGGAGGACTCAACGCACCTATTTCAGGTCTTGCAAATGTGCTTAATGGCACAATTAGAGGTCTTGTGGTAGCACTCAGCGCGATTGCCGCAAAGCAAAGCGCATAAAAAATTAAATTTTGAAATTATTAAATTATTAAATGTAAAAATTTTTGGAGGTAAATGACAATGTCAGAAAAAGTAACAAAATTAATCGAAGATGTAAAATCCTTAACAGTTCTCGAACTCAGCGAACTCGTAAAAGCTCTTGAAGAAGAATTCGGAGTATCAGCAGCAGCTCCTATGGCAGTAGCAGCAGCTCCGGCAGCAGGCGGTGCAGCAGCTGCTGAAGAAAAAACAGAATTTGACGTAATCCTCAAAGCAGCAGGCGACAACAAAATCAAAGTTGTTAAAGCTGTAAAAGACATCACAGGTCTTGGGCTCAAAGAAGCCAAAGAAATGGTAGACGGAGCACCCAAAACCATTAAAGAGAAAGTTGCAAAAGATGCAGCTGAAGACATCAAAAAACAACTTGAAGAACTTGGCGCAGAAGTCGAAGTTAAATAAGGTCATACTTTATCAAAGAACCGCATCATGATAAACATCATGGTGCGGTTTCCCAAATATATAATTTTATAAATAAAAAATTGCTCTCAAAAGAGCAATTTTCAAAGTGGTACGCCCGGAGGGATTCGAACCCCCGACCTTTTGGTTCGTAGCCAAACACTCTATCCAGCTGAGCTACGGGCGCATATCTTATCTACATTCTATCACGTTTACCACCACAGGTCAAGCACAATTTTGAGGAAAAATAAAAATATTTTTACATCCTAAAACAACGAAAAACAACTATTGTATTGAATAATTCTTAAAAACAAGTATAATAGTTTTAAGACTAGGAATATTAAACCTTATATGAACTGATTGAAATTGAAGGATGGTGTTTTAATTGAAAAAAATTAAACTTACCAAAAAATGGTGGACTTTAATAATTTCTGCTATAATTGTTTTAGTGGCGGGCAGCGTGTTTTTGTTTATTTATAATTCACACAGAGTTTTCACGAAAAGCGAGTATATTAAAGAAGTAACATTCCAAAAAGAAGATTTCGATGATTTAATGAACAAATATATGGATCAAGTTATCTCATACAACGGTACAAAAGAA
Source organism: uncultured Clostridia bacterium (assembly GCA_947305745.1). Taxonomy (GTDB): domain Bacteria; phylum Bacillota; class Clostridia; order Oscillospirales; family Acutalibacteraceae; genus UMGS1491. Next base: position 183,330 of record CAMZEH010000002.1, read on the forward strand.
TCAACCGAAAAACTCGAATCTACCGCAAATAAATTCGAAACATTCGTAGATGAATTGAAAAAACAGCTGGGTCCAAGAGTCCCGTCGGAAGCTTCGGGGCATTACCAAGGGATGATGGCTGCTTATGATATATATTTGGACGCCGTCGATATGTACAAAAAGGCTGTTCCAAAGCCAATCGGCGAAGAGCGCTCAACCCTATTAAAAGAAGCCGAAGGCAAAATGCGTGAAGCCAAAGAAGCTATGAAAAATATTAAATAAACCTAAAAACAATCAAGGAGCGAATGCCCGTGTTAAGTAATCAATCACCGGAATATATTTGGGCTGTCAATATAGTTTTGATACTCATTTGGCATGCCCTGGTGTGGATTTTTTGTCTGCGGGCAGATGCTTCTTTTTTCGAGCCATCAAAACCCATCTATAAAATTCATAAATGGGAAAGCAAAAACTGTTTTTACACAAAAAAACTGAAAATTAAAAAATGGAAAGATAAATTGCCGCAGTACATAGCAAAAAATGGATTTTCAAAAAAACAAATGAAAAATATTTCCGAAATGGATCCTTTATATATAAAAAAATTCATAATTGAAACATGCCGAGGTGAGTGGGATCATCTTGTGTGCTGTGCATACAGCATAATTTCATTTTTGATCAATCCCCTACCTTACGCTGTAATGTTTTCATCGATAGTTATTTTCTGTAATGTTCCTTTCATCGCAATACAAAGGTACAATAGACTGCGTTTATTGAGGCTATCCAAAAAACGTAAATTGAGACCTCAGTAATAATATAAGTTGATGAAGTTTATTCTCGTAACTTGACAATTCACGTATATTTTGGTAACATTTTAATGAGGTAGTACTCGTGGAGAGGTGTCCGAGCTGGCTTAAGGAGCACGATTGGAAATCGTGTAAGTCGTTAAAGCGGCTTCGGGGGTTCGAATCCCCCTCTCTCCGCCAAAACAAATCGATCACCTGAAATTATTGGGCGATCGATTTTTCATTTGCGTTTCTACTTATAAACTTACCGCGAATTAGTTATACCTTAATTAATTGAATATAAAAAGCCCTTGTAGAAAAACCTACAAGGGATATTTTGGTTGCAGAAGGTGGATTTGAACCACCGACCTTCGGGTTATGAGCCCGACGAGCTACCAGACTGCTCCATTCTGCGATATTTAAATAACTGTAAAATCTATTATCTATTATTCTAATACATGATTACCACGTTGTCAATAGTAAAATGAAATAAAATTTTCACT